>NZ_JAOWFX010000003.1:0-574954 GCF_030333435.1 Citrobacter sp. CK191
ACTGGTGGGTCGTGCAGGATTCGAACCTGCGACCAATTGATTAAAAGTCAACTGCTCTACCAACTGAGCTAACGACCCGAGTGGTGGGTGATGACGGGATCGAACCGCCGACCCCCTCCTTGTAAGGGAGGTGCTCTCCCAGCTGAGCTAATCACCCGATACTACGCTGGATACTGCTTACTAACTAAATTAGTGGTGGGTCGTGCAGGATTCGAACCTGCGACCAATTGATTAAAAGTCAACTGCTCTACCAACTGAGCTAACGACCCACTTTTGCGCTGCTTTCGGTTTGTTTGATATCCCCTGGCAACGGCGGCATATATTACTGATTTCAGATTTCAGCGCAACAAAAATTTCGATGTAGATCACTCAACTGCTTAGGAATCGCACGACGAGACCAGAAATAACGCGATTTCTGGTCGCGTGGTGTGCATTACATCGCGTTAAGACGTTTTTGCGCTTGTTTTGCGCCATCAGTGCCAGGGTATTTACTGATAACCTGCTGATAAACCGCTTTGGCTTTTGCCGCGTCGCCTTTGTCCTGCATGATGACGCCGACTTTGTACATCGCGTCAGCCGCTTTTGGTGACTTCGGGTAGTTTTTGACTACCGAGGCAAAATAAAATGCGGCATCATCTTTTTTACCCTTGTTGTAATTCAACTGGCCGAGCCAGTAATTGGCATTCGGCTGATAAGTTGAGTCCGGGTATTTTTTGATGAAGTTCTGAAACGCCACAATCGCATCATCCTGGCGGGACTTATCCTGCACCAGAGCAATTGCCGCATTGTAATCGGTATTGGCGTCGCCGCTTTGTACCGGCGCGCCTGACGTCGCCGCGCCCGCGCCAGGCGCAGGTGTTGCGGTTGCCGCCCCGCTTTGCTCGCCGCCCGCCGACGGCGTCGCTGCGCTACCGCTGCTCAGACTGTCCATCTGTAGCAGGATCTGCTTCTGCCGTTCAACAACCTGATTCAATTGATACTGGCTTTCCTGGATTTGACCACGCAGGGAATCAATATCGGACTGATTATCAGAGAGTTGTTGCTGGAGTTGGGTTAAAAGCTGGCTGTGAGCATTCGAAATACGCTCGAGTTGAGTGACGCGGTCTTCGACCGAGCCTGAGCCGACACTACTGATTGGCGCCTGAGCAAAAGCGGCCCAGGGGGCCGCTATGCCAACCAGTAACGACAGACTCAACAGGTGATGTCTGAAGTTACTGCTCATGCAATTCTCTTAGTAAACCAGTACGGCGCGACGGTTTTTAGCGTAAGCCGCTTCGTCGTGACCCAGTACTGCGGGTTTTTCTTTACCGTAAGAAACGATGGAGATCTGGTCAGCAGAAACGCCTTTACCCTGCAAGTACATCTTAACAGCGTTAGCACGGCGTTCGCCCAGGGAGATGTTGTACTCAGGAGTACCACGTTCGTCCGCATGACCTTCTACGGTGACTTTGTAAGACGGGTTGCTACGCAGGAAGTTAGCGTGCGCATCCAGCATTGCCGCGAAGTCAGAACGGATATCGTACTTGTCCAGATCGAAGTAAACGATGTTGTTCTGCTGCAATTGCTGCATCTGCAAACGCGCTTGCTCTTCAGAAGACATGTTGCCGCTGCCGTTCGCATCCATACCAGTGCCTGCACCCAGCATGCCTTCGCTGCCGTCATTGCTGGCGTTCTTGTTGGAAGAACATGCAGCAATTGCCATAACAGGCAGAGCGATCATCAGCCCTTTCAGCACTTTGTTCAGTTGCATTTCAATGATTCCTTTACTAATCAATTAATTATTATCACAGATACGGCGACCAGGCAGGGAATTTAACCTGACCATCGGTTGCCGGAAGACGCGCCTTGAAACGCCCATCTGTAGAAACCAAATTCAGCACGGATCCCATCCCCTGAGAAGAGCTGTAGATTACCATAGTGCCGTTAGGTGCCAGACTTGGCGTTTCATCCAGGAACGTTGACGACAGAACCTGTACGCCACCCGCTACCAGATCTTGTTTGGCAATGTGCTGCTGACCATTCGCCGAGCTTACCATTACCATAAATTTACCGTCGCTGCTCACATCCGCATCCTGGTTTTGCGAACCTTCCCAGGTGATACGCTGCGGAGCACCGCCGTTCACGTTAACTTTATACACCTGCGGACGACCGGCCTGGTCAGAGGTAAAGGCCAGGTTCTGGCTGTCCGGGAACCACGTTGGTTCGGTGTTGTTGCTGCGACCATCCGTCACCTGACGAATCTGACCAGAACCAATGTCCATCACATACAGGTTCAGGCTACCGGTTTTAGACAACGCAAACGCCAGTTTGCTGCCATCCGGCGAGAACGCAGGCGCGCCGTTGTGACGCGGGAACGACGCAACCTGACGCACAGCCCCGTTAGCCAGCGTCTGGATAACCAGCGCGGAACGACCGCTTTCGAAGGTCACGTAGGCCAGTTTAGAGCCGTCAGGAGACCACGCCGGAGACATCAGCGGCTGCGGAGAACGGTGAACCACGAACTGGTTGTAGCCATCGTAGTCAGACACGCGCAACTCATACGGGAACTGGCCGCCGTTAGTCTGCACAACGTAAGCGATACGGGTGCGGAATGCGCCCTTGATGCCGGTCAGCTTCTCAAACACTTCATCACTTGCAGTATGGCCAGCATAACGCAGCCACTGCTTGTTCACTTTGTAAGAGTTCTGCGCCAGTACAGTACCCGGTGCGCCGCCAGTGTCAACCAGCTGATAAGCAACATTGTAGGAACCGTCAGGATTCGGAGTCACCTGGCCGACAACAACCGCATCAATACCCAGCGCAGACCATGCCGCCGGCTGAACTTCTTGCGCCGTACCCGGCTGCTGCGGCAGACGAGAACGATCCAACGGATTGAATTTACCGCTGTTGCGCAGGTCAGCGCCAACGATGCCGCCAATATCTTCAGGCGCAGCTCCCGGCCCTGCCCACTGGAATGGCACAACGCCAATCGGGCGCGCCGAGTCCACCCCCTGGGTGATCTCGATACGTACTTCTGCGTGCAGCACCGCTGCCCACAGCATTAAGAAACCAAATGCTACTCGTAATGCCTGCTTCATCATATCTCCCTTATCCGGGCGGAAAGCCCACGATAATTTAGCAGAATGTTAACAAACTCAAATACACAAAACTACCAGAACCCAGCGACTCCCGTAGCGTTTCTTTCCCCGCCGTGACGGGGAAAGTTTAGCTTACGGTTTAAAGTCCAGAGGTGCGTTTTTAAACACTTCGTATACCGCCTGGCTTGGTGGTTTTGGAATCTTCGCCTGTCGGGCCGCAGCAAGCGCTGCCTGACAAAGCGCGGGATCGCCACCTTCAGACTGAATATCCAGCAACAGGCCGTCTGGCGCCAGTTTTATACGCAGCGTACAGGTTTTACCTGCATAGGACGATGCGTCGTAAAACTTACTTTCAATGGCCGATTTAATCTGCCCGGCATAGTTGCTGATATCCGCGCCTGATGCGCCATTGTTTTTAGTATTACCACTCCCCGCAGGAGAAGCATTGCTTCCTGCCGCTCCGCCGCCGGTTTTCGGCGCATTCTTACCGGAGCTTAAATCGCCCAACAGGTCATCGACGCCAGATGCGGCAGCGGCTTTTTCGGCTGCGGCTTTCTTCGCAGCAGCCGCTTTATCTGCCGCAGCTTTCTTATCGGCAGCAGCCTTCTCAGCAGCAGCTTTTTTTGCTGCTGCCGCTTTCTCAGCGGCGGCTTTGTCGGCGGCAGCTTTCTTCTCTGCGGCCGCTTTTTCAGCAGCAGCCTTTTCTGCCGCAGCTTTCTTCGCGGCCTCTGCCTGAGCCTGCTTAGCCGCCTCGGCTTCCGCTTTTTTCTTCGCGTCGGCGGCGGCTTTTGCCGCTTCAGCTTCGGCTTTCTTCTTCGCATCAGCAGCCGCTTTTACCGCTTCGGCTTCCGCTTTCTTCTGCGCTTCCGCCGCTGCTTTAGCCTGCGCGTCCGCTTTCGCTTTCGCATCCGCTGCGGCTTTCGCCGCCGCTTCTTCAGCCTGTTTCTGCTGCTCCTGCGCTTTCTTCGCGGCCGCTTCCGCTTGTTTCTGCTGTTCCGCCTGCTCGCGCGCCTGTTCCTGCGCGGCTAAACGTTCTTTCTCAAGTTGCTTCAGTCGTTCCTGTTCAGCCGCCTGCTTCTCGCGAAGCTCTTCAGCTTGCTGCTGCGCCTGTTTTTCACGCTGTTCCGCCGCACGCTTCGCGCTCGCCTGTTGCTGCTGCTGACGATCGTACTGCTGAACAACTGCGCCGGGATCGACCATGACGGCGTCGATGGAAGAACCACCACCGCCCCCGGCTGAAGCCTCTATATGCTCATCGAACGAACTCCAGATCAGCACTGCAAATAAGATGACATGCAGTACCGCTGAAATAATTATCGCCCGTTTGAGCTTGTCGTTTTGTTCGGTTGCCTTTGACACTCTCGGTTCCCAAAAACTGTGCGCCTGTTACTTGCTATCTTTACGTCCCGGAGACGCAGAAGATCAGATAGGCTGCGTCATCAAGCCAACCGATTTCACGCCCGCACTGTGTAACAAGTTCAGCGCTTTAATTATTTCATCGTAAGGCACGTCTTTCGCGCCACCGATTAAGAAGACCGTTTTCGGATTGGACTCCAGGCGACTTTTCGCTTCGGCAATAACCTGCTCTGGCGGCAACTGATCCATCCTGTCTTTCTCAACCACCACGCTGTATTGCCCAATACCGGAAACTTCAATAATGACCGGCGGATCGTCATTGGTGCTGACGGCCTGCGACTCGGTCGCGTCCGGCAGGTCGACTTCCACACTCTGGGTAATGATCGGCGCCGTCGCCATGAAGATCAGCAGCAGCACCAACAGTACGTCGAGCAACGGTACAATGTTGATTTCGGACTTGAGATCGCGACGACCTCGTCCACGCGTTCTGGCCATGCTTACCCCTTGTTGCTCTCGCTACTGGTAAACGCCTGACGGTGCAGAATGGCGGTGAACTCTTCCATAAAGTTGTCGTAATTCAGTTCCAGTTTGTTCACGCGCTGATTCAGGCGGTTGTAGGCCATAACCGCTGGAATCGCCGCAAACAGACCGATAGCCGTTGCAATCAGCGCTTCCGCGATACCCGGCGCCACCATTTGTAGCGTCGCCTGTTTCACCGCACCGAGGGCGATAAACGCGTGCATAATCCCCCATACCGTACCAAACAGACCAATATACGGACTGATGGAACCCACGGTGCCGAGGAAAGGAATGTGCGTCTCTAATGTTTCCAGCTCACGGTTCATGGAGATACGCATCGCACGAGACGCCCCCTCAACAACCGCTTCCGGCGCATGGTTGTTTGCACGATGCAGACGCACAAACTCTTTGAACCCGCTATAGAAGATTTGTTCCGAACCCGCGAGGCTATCACGACGCCCCTGGCTCTCCTGATACAGGCGAGACAGTTCGATTCCAGACCAGAATTTATCTTCAAACGCTTCCGCTTCGCGCGCCGCAGCGTTAAGAATACGAGTCCGCTGGATGATGATAGCCCAGGATGCGATTGAAAAACCAATCAAAATCAACATGATAAGTTTAACCAGAAGGCTTGCCTTCAGGAACAAATCAAGGATATTCATGTCAGTCACTGCTTAAACTCCGCGACAATAGACTTGGGAAGCGCACGAGGCTTCATTTTGAGTGGATCAACGCAAACAATCAGAACTTCCGCTTCGTTGAGCACGTTGTTCTCTGCGTTGACAATGCGTTGCGTGAAAACCAAAGAGGTGCCACGCATTGACGTAATTTCAGTTTGGACTTCGAGCATATCGTCGAGTCGCGCAGGCGCATAATATTCCAGCGTCATTTTACGCACCACGAAGGCAACCCGTTCAGCCAACAGCACCTGCTGACTGAAGTGATGATGACGCAGCATCTCTGTGCGTGCTCTTTCATAAAAAGCGACGTAACTGGCGTGGTAAACCACACCACCGGCGTCGGTATCCTCATAATAGACACGAACCGGCCATCGAAATATATTCACTGTACATCCCGGTAATGCAAAAAAAGTTAACGCTTTTAAACGTTGCTACTATACGCGCGCGGATGAGGCTTGGGAATGGGGGGAAGTTAAGGGAGAGTAAAAATTTATGGGCTTATGAAAACCCATAAATTTTTAAGGATACTTCTTATTCAAAAGAAGAAGAAAATCAGACCAACAATAAGCACGATATCGGCGAGCAGCGGGCAAAAGATCCCCTGCCAGTGAACGGCGCGAGGACGAAATCCTACACCATGAATCACGCCCGTACAGACGGCCCACATCAGCAGAAAACCATGCCAGATTTCCAGCTCGCTTGTTTTCGCCGCGAAACGCGTCGGGTCCCAGAAGATGCAGCCTGCCAACACTAACGCCAGCATAAAGGAAAGCGCCCGTAATGGGCGCTTATCCATTACCGCATACAACGTTGCGATAATACTGGTCATTAGCTGTCTTCTTGTCCGGCTTTACCTGATTCTACGTGCTCAAGCGCCAGCGCAGTGATTATCCCAAATGCACAGGCAAGAAGCGTTCCCAGAATCCATGCGAAATACCACATTTTTAGCTCCTTACTTAGTACAGAGAGTGGGTGTTGCTTTCAATATGTTCTTTAGTGATGCGGCCGAACATTTTCCAGTAACACCAGCTGGTGTAGATCAGAATGATCGGTACAAACACCAACGCAACCCAGGTCATCAGGTTCAGCGTTCTCTGGCTGGAGGTCGCATCCCACATGGTCAGGCTCGCATTCATCATGGTGCTGGAAGGCATCACAAACGGGAACATTGCGATACCGGCAGTCAGGATGATGCAGGCCAGAGTCAGAGAAGAGAACAGGAATGCCCATGCTCCTTTCTCCATACGGGAGGTCAGGATAGTCAGCAGCGGCAGAACCACGCCCAGCGCCGGAACCAGCCACAGGATCGGCGTACTGTTGAAGTTCACCATCCACGCACCGGCTTCACGCGCGACTTCTTTGGTCAGCGGGTTAGATGCGGCGTGATGATCCATCGCGGAAGTCACGACATAACCATCAATACCGTAAACCACCCATACGCCCGCCAGCGCGAAGCACACCAGCGTAACCAGCGCGGCTACCTGTGCCGTCGTGCGGGAACGCAGGTGCAGCTCACCCACGGTACGCATTTGCAGATAGGTCGCGCCCTGGGTAATGATCATCCCTACGCTGACGATACCTGCCAGCAGGCCAAACGGGTTCAGCAGCTGGAAGAAGTTACCGGTGTAGTACAGACGCAGATACTCGTCGATATGGAACGGTACGCCCTGCAACAGGTTGCCGAACGCCACGCCGATAACCAGCGGCGGCACAAAGCTCCCCACGAAGATGCCCCAGTCCCACATGTTGCGCCAGCGGGTGTCTTCAATCTTGGAACGGTAGTCAAAACCGACCGGACGGAAGAACAAGGACGCCAGCACGAGGATCATCGCCACATAGAAACCGGAAAACGCCGCAGCGTAAACCATCGGCCAGGCGGCGAACAGCGCGCCACCGGCGGTGATCAGCCACACCTGGTTACCGTCCCAGTGCGGGGCGATGGAGTTGATCATAATTCGACGCTCGGTGTCGTTACGACCGAGGAAACGGGTGAGCATGCCCACCCCCATGTCGAAGCCATCGGTAACCGCAAAACCGATCAGCAGAATGCCAACCAGCAGCCACCAGATAAAACGCAATACTTCATAATCGATCATTTGACGACTCCTGTCTTAGCGTGCCGGCTGAGAGGCCACATTGGGCTGCTCAAAGTGATAGCGACCGGTTTTCAGGCTGCTTGGGCCACGGCGTGCAAACTTGAACATTAAGTACAGCTCCGCCACCAGGAACAGGGTATACAGGCCGCAAATCAGGATCATGGAGAACAGCAGGTCACCGACCGTCAGTGACGAGTTCGCCACGGCGGTTGGCAGCACCTCACCGATCGCCCACGGCTGACGACCATATTCGGCAACGAACCAGCCTGCTTCTACAGCAATCCACGGCAGCGGGATGCCGTACAGCGCCGCGCGCAGCAGCCATTTTTTCTCACCGATGCGGTTACGAATGACGCTCCAGAAGGAGAGCGCGATGATCGCCAGCAGCAGGAAGCCGCACGCAACCATGATACGGAACGCAAAGTACAGCGGCGCAACGCGTGGGATGGAGTCTTTGGTCGCCATCTCAATTTGCGCTTCGGTCGCGTCAGTGACGTTCGGCGTATAGCGTTTAAGCAGCAGACCGTAGCCCAGATCTTTCTTCACGTTATTGAACTGGTCGCGAACGGCCTGGTCGGTAGAACCGGCACGCAGTTCTTCCAGCAGCGCGTAGGCTTTCATCCCGCTACGGATACGTTCTTCATGCTGCACCATCAGGTCTTTCAGACCGATGACCGGCGTATCGACGGAGCGAGTCGCGATAATACCCAGCGCGTAAGGGATCTGGATAGCCAGTTTGTTTTCCTGCGTCTCCTGATCCGGGATACCGAACAGGGTGAAGGAAGCAGGCGCTGGCTGGGTTTCCCATTCTGCTTCAATCGCGGCGAGTTTGGTTTTCTGCACGTCGCCCATTTCGTAGCCGGATTCGTCACCCAGCACGATAACAGACAGCACAGCAGCCATACCGAAGCTGGCGGCGATAGCAAAGGAGCGTTTAGCGAACGCGATGTCGCGGCCTTTCAGCAGGTAGTAAGCACTGATACCGAGGATGAACATTGCACCGGTCACATAGCCAGACGCCACAGTGTGAACGAATTTCACCTGCGCAACCGGGTTAAGCACCAGTTCGGAGAAGCTCACCATCTCCATACGCATGGTTTCGAAGTTGAAATCCGATGCGATAGGGTTCTGCATCCAGCCGTTCGCCACAAGTATCCACAGCGCAGACAGGTTGGAACCCAGCGCCACCAGCCAGGTGACACACATATGCTGGACTTTACCCAGACGGTCCCAGCCAAAGAAGAACAGACCTACAAAGGTGGATTCGAGGAAGAAGGCCATCAAACCTTCGATTGCCAGCGGCGCACCGAAGATATCCCCTACATAGTGGGAATAGTAAGACCAGTTAGTCCCGAACTGGAACTCCATGGTCAGACCGGTAGCCACACCCAGAGCGAAGTTGATACCAAACAACTTGCCCCAGAACTTGGTCATATCTTTATAAATCTGTTTGCCGGAAAGGACGTATACCGTTTCCATAATGGCCAGCAGGAACGCCATACCGAGCGTCAGCGGCACAAACAGGAAGTGGTACATCGCGGTCAAGGCAAACTGTAAGCGCGACAGTTCGACTATATCTAACATCATGACTCCTTGCTCATCGCATGAAGACTCCGAGAGTGAACCCCGTTAGAAAGGGTCACACGCATGCCCCAATAAAATTTATTTGCTCCCCTTCACCGTTGCCGTTTCATCATCAGAGGAAACAGCAATGATAAAAAGTTACAAACATGTTAATAAAAAACCTAAATTGATCCCGCAAATATATTACGCCGTAAAATCCCTACAATAAACAGGTTTTTATTGAGTCAAATTTGCATTTTTCGACATTGATCAATTTATAGCTAATTTACCGGTTTAAGGCCAATTTGATCGGCGACAATTTATCGTGTTTTGACATCTTTTTCCAAGCATTAAACATTGATTTAAATCAAAAACACCAAAATTCGTTAACGGTGTATACAATGCGTAAACACAGTGAAAACAATGTTGCACATATGTATCTCTGAGGGTGTTGGCGGTTATCTAATAGAAAGGTATATATAAAAAAACAGCATTTCATTTAACGTTATCATCGACGACATTCTTTTGCCGTCTGCAACTATTTAGCGTAGACGCTTCAGCGTAATTTTCCACAGGGTCAATTTGCCATGAAATAATCACAAATATTTTACTTTTGAGCCCATTGAAATTAACACCGGATTGTTATTATTCCGTTAACAATAAAGCCACGCTAAGCGTGGCTTTAATCTGTTTGTCTGAGATTCAGGCAAGCGTGTAGCTAAACGTTCGGGACTGCCCCGGCAGAAAGAGGCCAGCCCCACTTGCGCCCTCTCCTTTCGCAGGGCACGCCTGTTCATCCATCATGGTCTCTGTACATGCGCTAACGGCTCTGCCGAAGGCAACGGTGGCATCACATGAGGTTGTTTCGGACGGATTGTACAGGCGCAGGATGACATCATCGCGATCCTCTGCTTTTTTCAGCGCGCTTAACAGGCAGCCCACCGGCGACATCGTTAACAGGCTGTAATGTTCCGGTACGCAAACATCGGCCTTGTTGAGTTTCATCGCATCCCAGGGAATTTTGTTATAGCACTGAACAGGCGTCAGCCACGCCTTCGCCTGTTGCGCGACACCGGCGCTAAAAGGCGTTCCGCTATAGCTGAACAGGCTAAACCGACTGCGCAGCATTCCGCGCATTTGTGAATCCGGCACCGCCATTTTGATGCCGGAAGGCCGCCCTGGCCGCAGCAGGAGATCCTCTTTCCCCAGCAGCCCCACCCCACGCAGGAGCGTTAAGGCGAACGTTTTCTTCCCTTCGCCAATAACTTCAAATTCACGTAATCCCTCCGTGAAAAGCGCAAGGCCATTTCTCTCTTCCTGAAGCGCCGCATAGTTCAGCATATTCCAGACCGGTACCGGCGCCTCTTTCCACCCCTCTTCCTGCCAGTTTTCCATCGCGCTGTCCTGTACCGGACGCGTCACTGCGCCAAACTGGGTGTCCGCCAGCACAACATCCGTCGTGAACGGCGTGGGGATTAACACCCGCACGCGGTGATCGTCAGCCTGATTATCCAGCGCCACCTCAACATCAATGCGTCTGCTGTTATGGCTCAGGGTGACGGCAATCTCCACGCCTAACGTTCCGTTGCGCTGCCGCGCGCTGCGTTCGGCAAGATTCGCCGGAACCGCCAGGGTATAGCGAATGACAACCCTGCTCTGCCACGCGTCATGAATCACTTCATATTCCGGTTTTGCCGTCGTCGAAGTAAGCAGCCACTCTTCTCTGGCGGGGGAGTAATCGTACTCATCGCCATCGTCTGACCCCTCTTCCAGCGCCAGTATGCGCTGATAACGCACGCCGCTGTCTTTATCGCGCAGGTTCAGCGTACCGTCATCATTCGCCGTAATCTGCCAGAACGCGTTCTCCAGCAGCGCGTCTGATGAAACCGTCGGGCTCACCACATTGCCCGCTGCGTTCGGTTCGATATAAAGCGTGCGATAGCCCATTGAAGGGATAATCTGCTGGATCTGGATATCAAATTCCATAAACGGCTCGTAGTTACCGTAATGCACAATCTGGCGGTCGATTAAACCGGGATCGATCTCCCGGGCTTGGCGAATGCAATAAGGAATGGCGTTGCCCCGATCATCCCGCAGAGAGAACTGGCTGGCGCGCAGGCGTACCGTGGTGTTAATCACCTCTTCACGCGGCCACGGCATCAGGTTAAACAGCACCAGTTTGTCGGCATCGCTCTGCGGCATGTTGTCGGCGATTTTGCGCTGATAAAAACAGATCAGGTTGTCGGCCATATCCTCAGCCAGCTCGAAACGGGACGCAATTTCGCGGTGTACTTTGTCACTGCAACAGCAGCCGATGCTGTCGTGGGCGTGATTCTTCAGAATCTCTTTCCACATTTTCTCCAGCAGGCCGTGGTGATACTCAAACCCCAGCGTCCAGGCCAGCGTCGCCAGCGGCTCAAGAATGTTGACGATTTTGTTCTCAATGCGCGCATGGGCGATTTTGATGTCCATCCGCGTCGAACCAATGGTGCGATGAACGCGCATATATTTGCCATCAATAAACTCGCCTTTCAGCGTGGCAAGCTGCTCGCGGCGGGCTTCTATGTGTTCAAACACCTCTTCAAAGCGGCTCATCACAAACTTACGCTGCGGGTAGATTTCGCGCAGTTTATCCATCACCGCAAAGATATTTTGCTGCAACGGCATCTGATCGTGGCCATTCGGCAGCAAAATTTCTTTGGTCAGCGACGCGCGCTCCAGCACATCGAAGTAGCTGTCGAGACGTTTACACAGCCCGGCCTCGTCCTCCGGTAAGTACTTACCAATCGCGTAGCCCAGCGGCAGCACCTGCGCCGTCACTTCACTGCCATCCGCGCTTTGCCATAAAAACTCGGTTTTATCGGTGCCGTGGCGTTCCGAACAACCACGCCAGAACATGGCGCGGGTAATACCGAAACCGTTATAGATATGCGGAAGCTGCCCCGACATGCCGAACGAATCCGGCAGATAGCCAATTTTCATCGGTTCGCCAAACGCCTGGCAGTCGCGCATACCGTACATCAGATTACGCACGATCGACTCCCCGGATACCAGCGTGGTATCCGTTTGGGTATACCACGGGCCGATAATCAGTTTTCCGGCCTGCACCAGTTTTCTTACCCGCGCTTTATTTTCCGCTTTGACGGCGAAATAGTCCTCCAGCACCGCCGTCTGCCCGTCAAGGACATAGTATTTATACTCTGCATCCTGCTCCAGGCGGGTCAGGATCTCCTCCATATTGTTGACCAGCAAAATACGTGACGCTTCCGTGGTGAAATACCATTCACGATCCCAGTGCATGTGCGGCGTAATGTGAACGCGAGATACTGCTTTCATCTTCGTTTCCTGTTAGTTCGTTTATGGCAACACATTGTTAGTCAGATACTTGCCCTGCTTTACCGCATGACGACGCCAGAACAGCAGGATAGTGGTCGATATCGCTGTCCCCACTAACGCTGCGCCAAACCAGCCTGCGGCGGCGGCGAAACCGCCGTATCCGGCGTCATGCAAAAGAAAGAGTGAAAAAATGCCTGCGCCCGGCGTCGAAAGACCAATGTTCATCGCGCCGACAATCGCGCCCGTCACCATTGACCCCAGAACAAAAGAACCGATAACCCGCAGCGGATCTTCAATCGCCATCGGGATTGCCCCTTCCGTAATGCCCGCCAGCCCCAGTAGCCAGGTCGACTTTCCTGTTTCGATCTCAAACTCTTTGAACAGCCTCGGCGCCAGCATCGTTGATGCCGTTACGGTGAAGGCGGACACCATTTTGACCGAGGCGAAAATGGCATACGGGCCGTAGACGCCGTTCGCCATCGCCCCAAGGCAGAACGCGTAAGACGCTTTATTGACCGGCCCGCCCAAATCGAAAGAACACATAAAGCCGAGAATCGCGCCAAGCAGCAGCGCATTGGCGCCGCTCAGCCCATTAAGCCAGGCGGTCAGCGCGTTGTTGATCCACGCAACGGGCTCGCCCACCACAAACAGCATCAGGCTGCCCGCGCCTAAGGTGCCGATGACCGGATACAGATAGAAGGTCAGGAAGCCGTTGAATTTGCTGCTCAGGCGAAGATGGTTTTTCACCCAGCGCATCAGATATCCGGCGATCAAGCCACCCGCGATCGCGCCGAGAAAGCCGGAGCCAATCATATTGGCGGCAAGGCCGGCGGCGAATCCGGGAGCCAGCGCGGGTTTATCCGCCAGCGAATAGGCGGTATAAGCCGCGAGCACCGGCACCATCAGGATGCCGAGCATCCCGCCGCCCAGCTTGCGGTACATCCACAGCCAGGAGTTCTCCTGATCGAAGAGATGCTGCAAGCCGAGCATTTGCGCCAGCAGCACCGACACGGCCAGTACGGTTCCCCCGGCGACAATCAGCGGCACGGCGAACGAGATGCCGCTCAACAGCGCCTGTTTTAACTCCGTTTTTAGACTCTTAGGCGCTGCCGTTTCCTGGTAAACCGCGCGATCGCCCTGCGCGGGTTCCAGCGCCAGCGCTTGTTGGATCAATGCTTCGGCGTGGCGGATAGGTTCGGCGACGGGCACCGACAGCGCAGGAATGCCCGCAAAGCGCTCACTCTCTTTTATCGCCACCTCTGCGGCGAAAATGCAGGCTTTTGCCGCGTTCAGCTGCTGTGCGGTAAGACGGCCTTCAATTCCGTTAGCGCCCTGCTTTTCCACATACACGTTCACGCCCAGTTTGCGTCCCGCTTTTTCCAGATACTCCGCCGCCATATAGGTGTGCGCAATCCCCGCCGGGCACGCCGTTACGCAGACGATGGTCGGCGCATCCTGTAAGGGCTGAAAAGCGCTTTCCTGATATTGGTCGTCCAGCGCCGACAGTAGCTCATCCGCCGTGGTCGCTGCCAGAATCCTCGCGCGGGTGTCATCATCCGCCAGTCGCGTGGTGAGTGCGGTCAGCAACTGCATATGGGTGCTTCCCGCTTCGCCTGGCGGAATGGCGAGCAGAAAAATCAGCGTCACCGCTTCCGGCCCGTCAACCCCTTCCCACATCATGGGTTCGCGCAGGGTGGCCACGGCAAATGCCGCTTCTTTAACCGCCGACGTTTTACCATGCGGCACCGCCAGCCCTTCTCCCAACGCCGTTGGCCCCTGACTTTCACGCAAAAAGACTTCTTCAAGGTAAGCATCGGAATCTGAAATTTTCCCCAGTTGCACAAGCCGCTGGGTTAACGCGTGAATAGCCTCTTCACGACTGCCAAACCGGGCGTTCAGGCATAACGCATCGCGGTGGGTTAACGTCGTCAGGTTCATCATAGTCCTCACACTGTCATTGTATGTTTCAGAAATTGTGCCAGATGAAACAATACATTTATGTGATCATTTTCACTTACGCAAAATAATTTGTATTTAATTTGTATTATTTACAAGAGCTATTGATCGGGCATAATCAACGAAGTCGTATTAATTCATTCATACAAAAGTAAAAAGATGAGCCAAAAACCGTTATACCGACAGATTGCCGACCGAATCCGCGAGCAGATTGAACGTGGCGAACTGAAAGCAGGCGACGCGTTACCCACCGAGCAGGCATTGCAGCATGCGTTTGGCGTGAGCCGGGTCACGGTACGCCAGGCGCTCAAGCAACTGACCGAACAGCAGATCATCGAAAGCATTCAGGGCAGCGGGACCTATGTGAAAGAAGAGCGGGTCAATTACGACATTTACCAGTTAACCAGCTTTTACGAAAAACTCGCCGATCGCCATGTTGACACCCACAGTGACGTTTTGGTTTTTGAAGTGATCCCGGCGGACGACTTTCTGCGCAACCAGTTACAACTGGCGGAGAACAACCGGGTCTGGCACGTAAAACGCGTGCGTTACATTAAGCAAAAACCCGTCGCTCTCGAAGAGACATGGATGCCGCTGGCGCTCTTTCCCGACCTGACCTGGCAGGTGATGGAAAATTCCAAGTATCACTTTATTGAAGAGGTGAAGCAGATGGTCATTGATCGCAGCGAGCAGGAGCTGATCCCGATCATGCCAACCGAAGAAATGAGCCGCACGCTGGCGATCAGCGCAAGTAAACCGATCCTGGAGAAAGTCTCTCGCGGATTTCTGAAAGACGGTCAGGTATTTGAATATAGCCGTAATGCGTTTAATACTGATGATTATAAATTTACGTTGATCGCGCGCAGAAAACAGCGCTGATCATGTTTTCTGTTCACGGTATTGTGACAATATGCTACCGGGCTCACAAATAATCCGCCCGGTAAGAAAGAACAAATTATTATCATATTTATCCTTTCATTAACAATGAACCGTGTTCCTATAGAAACATCCATTTCCGTTCCGTTATTTAACTCACAGTTTTGCCTTTGTATTATATTTATCTCTCAATAACCGTTTGCAAAAATAAATAAGACCGCGATCACAAACACAGCATATTATTTATTAACTCCCTGTTCCAATTAAATTAACCAGAGCTGGACAATCAATAATAACTCATTGATAACAAACACCCTTCTAATGATTAATTAAGAACATTATTTTTAAGAAAGATATTTTGAAAATAGATCAATTGCATCCCTTCCCGCCTGCACAGACACTCCATGACTATTAAAAGGTTGCAGAAACCTGAGTGCGCAATATTAAACGAAGACTCTTACCTTTTGTTCATCAGCTCTACAGAGGATTACTCATGAAAAAATCAACACTTGTTATTGGCGTCATTGGTGCTGACTGCCATGCAGTAGGCAATAAAGTTTTGGATCGCGTTTTTACTGCCCATGATTTTCGCGTAATCAATCTGGGGGTCATGGTAAGCCAGGATGAATATATTGATGCCGCAATCGAAACCGGCGCCGATGCGATTGTCGTGTCATCCATTTACGGCCACGGCGATATCGACTGCCTCGGTTTACGTGAACGCTGCATCGAACGCGGTATTGGTGACATTCTGCTCTATGTCGGCGGCAATCTGGTGGTGGGTAAACATGACTTTGCCGACGTGGAAGCGAAGTTTAAAGAGATGGGCTTTAACCGCGTCTTTGCGCCAAGTCATGATCTGGAAGATGTGTGCCGGTTAATGGCCGGGGACATTAACCGGCGTCATGGTGTTGAACAGCGCTGCCTTGAAGAGGCCATCTGATGCAAATCGTCTCTGTCGATATCGGCTCGACATGGACCAAAGCCGCCCTCTTCGCCAGGGAGGGGGATGCGTTAACCCTGGTGAACCATGTCCTGACGCCAACCACCACATACCATCTGGCAGACGGTTTTTTTGCCAGTCTGAATCAGGTGCTGAATGTCGCCGATGCTCGTCCGTTGCTGAAAAGCGGCGAAGTGCAGTTGAAATACTCCTCATCGGCAAAAGGCGGGCTCGCCGTCGCCGCTATGGGGCTGGTGCCGTCTATCACGCTGGAATCCGCAAAAGTTACTGCCCACTCAGCGGGGGCGAAGATCGCGCAATATTACGCGTATAAGCTCAACCGCCATGACATCCAGGCGTTAGAAAACTCGCCGCCGGACATCCTGCTGTTTACCGGCGGTACGGATGGCGGCGAAGAAAGCTACGGCCTGGCGAATGCGCGCGCGCTGGCGAACTCAAATCTGGATTGCGCGATTATTTATGCCGGAAACCGTGACATTCAGGATGAGGTACAGGCCATTCTGGGGCATAAAGATCTGACCACGGTAGACAACATTCTGCCCGACCTCGATCACCCGAATCCGTATGCCGCCCGCCAGGCCATTTGCGATCTGTTCCTGTCCCGCATCGTGAAAGGCAAAGGGCTGGACGTGATTGTTGGCGAAACCGGCGAAGAGCCGATGCCAACGCCGTGGACCGTCTACGAGCTGGTTAAAGCCATCAGCGACATCGACAGCGCATGGAAAGAGTTCATGCTGATCGATATGGGCGGCGCCACCACCGACGTGTACTCCGCCTGCGCCAATATGCTCTCTCCCGATACCGTGCTGCATGGCGTGCCGGAACCGTTCGTCAAACGCACCGTTGAAGGCGATCTCGGGATGCGCGTCTCTGCCCTTGTGGTCGGAGAAAGCACCCAGGAGATGGTAAACGTCGTGTTTGCCCAACAGCCTGAGCGTCAGGAGGCGTTTTACGGCTATCTGCGCCACCTGGTGTCCCACCCCGATTACCTCCCTCGCAGCGACGAAGAGAAATTCTTCGACGCCCTGCTGGCTGGGCTGTGCGTGGGTTATGCCAGCGAACGTCACGCGGGCACCAAAAAGCAGGTCTGCACCTGCGTGGGCAACGTCGACTTACAGATGGGGCGCGACCTCACCACCGTTCGCAAAGTTGTCGGTTCCGGCGGATGGCTCTCCCGCGCCAGTCAGTTCGACATCCATCGCTGGTTGAAATACCGCGAGCTGGACGATGACGGCAGACGCATTCTCTTACCCGGGCAGTTTGACTATTACCGCGATTCAAAAGGCTTGCTTCCTCTGCTGGCGAATGTCGCCAGGCTGTACCCGCAGCTCGCCGCTCGCACCAGTATTCAATGTTTAACCCTATAAAACCTAAGGCAGCTACGAATGGAACTCCGAAATAAAAAATTAACCCATGACGAATTCATGACCGAGCGGCATCAGGTATTGCAAACCTGGCATACCGGCAAGGACGTCGAGAATTTTGAAGATGGCGTGAAGTATCAGCAAACCATTCCAGAGAAAAAACGCTTTTCTCATGCCCTGTTAAAAGCCGATCAGGAAGGCAAAACGCTCAGCCAGCCGCGCGCGGGCGTGGCGCTGATGGATGAACACATCGCGCTGCTCAAAACGTTGCAGGAAGAGTGCGATCTGCTTCCCAGCACCATCGATGCCTATACCCGTCTGAACCGTTACGAAGAAGCGGCGATCGGTATTCAAAAATCCATCGAAGCAGGCACCTCTAAGCTGAACGGCCTGCCGGTTGTCAACCACGGCGTTGCTGCCTGCCGCCGGATGACGGAAGCACTGGAAAAACCCATTCAGGTTCGTCACGGTACGCCGGATGCGCGACTGCTGGCGGAAATCGCGATGGCCAGCGGCTTCACCAGCTATGAAGGCGGCGGCATCTCCTACAACATTCCTTACGCCAAGCGCGTCACGCTGGAAAAATCAATCCGCGACTGGCAGTACTGCGACCGTCTGATGGGAATGTATGAAGAACACGGCATCCGTATTAACCGCGAGCCGTTCGGCCCGCTGACCGGCACGCTGATCCCGCCGTTTATGTCCCACGCTGTCGCCATCATCGAAGGTCTGCTGGCGCTGGAACAGGGCGTGAAGTCGATTACCGTCGGCTATGGCCAGGTGGGCAGCCTGACGCAGGATATCGCCGCCATTCAGTCACTGCGCGAACTGTCCCACGAATATTTCCAGAACTACGGCTTTGATGATTACGAACTGAGCACCGTCTTCCACCAGTGGATGGGCGGCTTCCCGGAAGATGAATCCAAAGCGTTCGCCATTATCTCCTGGGGCGCGGCGGTGGCGGGTATGTCCGGCGCGACCAAAGTGATCACCAAGAGTCCGCACGAAGCCTTCGGTATCCCAACGGCCGCCGCAAACGCCCAGGGGCTTAAAGCCTCTCGCCAGATGCTCAATATGGTCAGCGACCAGAAGTTCCCGCCGTGCGCGGCCGTGGAACAGGAAGTCGAACTGATTAAGTGCGAAGTCCGTGCGGTGCTGAAAAAAGTCTTTGAGCTGGGTAACGGCGATGTGGCGCGCGGCACGGTGCTGGCTTTTGAAGCTGGCGTGCTGGACGTCCCTTTCGCCCCGGCCTCCTGTAACGCAGGCAAAATCCTGCCGGTTCGCGATAACTCCGGCGCCATTCGCATCCTTGAAGCCGGTGCGGTTCCGCTGCCGAAAGATATCCTCGCCCTGCACCACGATTACGTCGCTGAGCGCGCCC
The DNA here is from genome assembly GCF_030333435.1 of Citrobacter sp. CK191. Classification (NCBI taxonomy): domain Bacteria; kingdom Pseudomonadati; phylum Pseudomonadota; class Gammaproteobacteria; order Enterobacterales; family Enterobacteriaceae; genus Citrobacter; species Citrobacter sp. CK191. The sequence goes on from NZ_JAOWFX010000003.1 coordinate 19,169, forward strand.
ATTTTGAAGGACGCAAGCCCTCATTCCAGATGGTTGTTGATGACATCAACGCGGTATCCCACAGTCAATTAATAGGAAGACCATAATGAAAATTAAACAGGCCCTTTTCACCGCTGGCTACTCCTCATTCTATTTCGACGATCAGCAGGCGATTAAAAACGGCGCGGGTCATGATGGATTCATTTATACCGGCGCGCCGGTCACGCCCGGCTTTACCTCTGTGCGTCAGGCGGGCGAGTGCATCTCGGTACAGCTGATTCTGGAAAATGGCGCGGTAGCGGTCGGTGACTGCGCCGCCGTGCAGTATTCCGGCGCTGGCGGTCGTGACCCGCTGTTCCTGGCGGAGCACTTTATTCCGTTCCTGAACGATCACATTAAACCGCTGCTGGAAGGTCGTGATGTCGATGCATTCCTGCCGAACGCCCGCTTCTTCGACAAGCTGCGCATTGACGGCAATCTGCTGCACACCGCCGTGCGTTACGGCCTGTCGCAGGCGCTGCTCGACGCCACCGCGCTGGCGTCCGGTCGTCTGAAAGCAGAAGTGGTTTGCGATGAATGGCAGTTGCCGTGCGTCCCGGAAGCGATTCCGTTATTTGGTCAGAGCGGCGACGATCGCTATATCGCCGTCGATAAGATGATCCTCAAAGGCGTTGACGTGCTGCCGCATGCGCTGATCAACAACGTGGAAGAGAAACTGGGCTTTCAGGGCGAGAAACTGCGTGAGTATGTACGCTGGCTGTCCGACCGCATCCTGAGCCTGCGCACCAGCCCCCGCTATCACCCGACGCTGCATATTGATGTCTACGGCACCATCGGCCTGATCTTCGATATGGACCCGGTACGCTGCGCGGAGTACATCGCCAGCCTGGAGAAAGAAGCGCAGGGTCTGCCGTTGTACATTGAAGGCCCGGTGGATGCCGGTAACAAACCGGATCAGATCCGTCTGCTGACCGCCATCACCAAAGAGCTGACCCGTCTCGGTTCCGGCGTGAAAATTGTCGCTGACGAATGGTGTAACACCTATCAGGACATCGTCGATTTCACTGACGCGGGCAGTTGCCACATGGTGCAGATCAAAACCCCGGATCTCGGCGGCATTCACAACATCGTTGACGCCGTGCTCTATTGCAACAAACACGGGATGGAAGCCTATCAGGGCGGCACCTGTAACGAAACCGAGATCAGCGCCCGCACCTGCGTACATGTCGCACTGGCCGCGCGCCCGATGCGGATGCTGGTGAAACCGGGTATGGGCTTCGATGAAGGTCTCAACATCGTGTTTAACGAGATGAACCGCACCATCGCGCTGTTGCAGACAAAGGATTGAGAAATGGCACGCACATTTAAGATCTTATCGCCGACGGCCATTCTGGGTTATGGCTTCCCGGAAGAGAGCTTTCGCAAAGCGATGGAGGAGTCGCCGGATCTGATCGCCGTTGACGCCGGTTCCTCCGATCCTGGCCCCCACTACCTGGGGGCAGGGAAACCCTTTACCGACAGGGCGGGAGTGAAACGCGATCTGCGCTATATGATCACCGCAGGCGTAAAAAACGACATCCCGGTGGTGATCGGCACTGCCGGAGGCTCCGGCGCGGCGCCGCATCTGGAGTGGTGTCGCCAGATAATCCTTGAGATTGCGCAGGAAGAGAAACTGTCGTTCTCGATGGCGCTTATCCCGTCAGATGTTGATAAAGCGATCGTTCACCAGGCGCTGGATAACGGCAAAATCACCGCGCTGGATTTCGTCCCGGAACTGACCCACGACGCGATCGACCAAAGCACCTATATCGTAGCGCAAATGGGCATCGAACCTTTCCAGCGAGCGCTGAAAGCCGGTGCGCAGGTGGTGCTGGGCGGACGCGCTTACGATCCGGCCTGCTTCGCGGCGCTGCCGATCATGCAGGGCTTTGATGAAGGTCTGGCGCTGCACTGCGGCAAGATCCTTGAGTGCGCGGCCATCGCCGCGACGCCGGGTTCCGGTTCCGACTGCGCAATGGGGATCATTGACGATAACGGCTTTACGCTTAAGACGTTCAATCCAAAGCGCAAGTTCACCGAAACCTCTGCGGCGGCGCACACCCTGTATGAGAAATCCGATCCGTACTACCTGCCGGGGCCGGGCGGCGTGCTGAATCTGAAAGGGTGCAGCTTCAAAGCGGTCAACGAGGGCGAGGTCTACGTCAGCGGTTCCCGTCACGAAGAGACGCCATACGCGCTGAAGCTGGAAGGCGCGCGTCAGGTGGGCTTCCGCTGTCTGACCATCGCCGGGACGCGCGACCCGATCATGATTGCCAGCATTGACACCATTCTCGAAGAGGTGAAGACCAGCGTGGCGCGTAACCTCTCGCTGAATGATGACAGCATCCGCATGACGTTCCATCTGTACGGTAAGAACGGGGTGATGGGCAATCACGAACCGATGCAGAGCGCCGGGCACGAACTGGGCATATTACTCGACGTGGTCGCGCCGACGCAGGATATCGCCAACAGCGTCTGTTCGCTGGTGCGTTCCACCCTCCTGCACTATGGCTATGAAAACCGGATTGCGACGGCGGGCAACCTCGCCTTCCCGTTCTCGCCTTCCGACATTCAAAGCGGGCCAGTGTATGAGTTTTCAATCTATCACCTGATTGAAGCGAGCGACGCGCTGCAATTTGATTTCCACCTCGAACAGGTGACGCCGGAAGGAGTTCAGGCATGAAACACTCTATTTGCTCACTGGCGCAGGTGATTCGTTCCAAAAACGCCGGACCGTACGAACTGGTTTTAGATATTTTGTTTAAAACCCGGGAAGACTATCAGCGGGTAAAAGCATCGGAACAATTAACGCCGCAGCTTATTGCCCGTTTATATAACGTCGAGCCTGATTTTATTCATCGCATTGTCTGGTTTGATCCGGCAAATGCGGTAAAAATTGTCATGCCGCGCGATATTATTTCCGGCAACGTTGGTGACAATGATGTTTATGGCGCGCAGCAACACGCGCCGCTATTAAGTATTACCTTCGACTTGTAGTCATAACAATACAACAACAGACATCAGGATACAGGATTTTGCTGTATCACTGTTTTCCTGATTATTCATGCGGTTGGTCATAACAAGCGCGTGCCTGAGCGGTTGTCTGCGTTCGGGTATGCGCTGCCCTACACATTATTCTCCAACCATTATCCGATGGAGCAAACATGAAAAAAATAAGTTTAACCAAAATGATCATATTAGGCCTGATACTCGGCATGATTGCCGGGGTGGCCATTAATAATATGGCATCGGCTGAAACAGCAAAATCGTACGCCCAGGACATCTCTATTTTTACCACCATATTTTTGCGCATGGTAAAAATGATTATTGCCCCCCTGGTTATTTCAACGTTAGTGGTGGGGATCGCCAAAATGGGCGATGCCAAAACGCTGGGACGTATATTCTCTAAAACCTTTTTCCTGTTTATTTGCGCCTCATTGTTGTCTATTGCGTTGGGTCTGGTCATCGTCAATATGTTCCAGCCAGGCGCAGGCATTAACTTTGTGGCACACGACGCAGGCGCGGTTGCCGCCGTGCAGTCTGAACCCTTCACGCTGAAAGTCTTTATCTCGCACGCCGTGCCCACCAGCATTATCGATGCGATGGCGCGCAACGAGATCCTGCAAATTGTGGTGTTCTCCATTTTCCTCGGTTGCAGCCTGGCCGCTGTTGGTGAAAAAGGCGCCGCCATTGTTAAAGTGCTCGACTCGCTGGTGCACGTCATGCTGAAGCTGACAGGTTACGTGATGCTGTTTGCGCCGCTGACCGTCTTTGCCGCCATCTCCGGTCTGATTGCTGAACGCGGTCTGGGCGTGATGGTCAGCGCCGGGATCTTCATGGGCGAGTTCTACCTGACGCTGGGGATGCTGTGGGCGATCCTGATTGGCCTGTCGACAATGATTGTCGGGCCGTGCATCAGTCGTCTGACCAAAGCAATCTTCGAACCCGCGCTGCTGGCCTTTACCACGTCCAGCTCGGAAGCGGCTTTCCCCGGTACGCTGGACAAACTGGAGAAGTTTGGCGTCTCTTCCAAGATTGCCAGCTTCGTACTGCCTATCGGTTACTCCTTTAACCTCGTCGGCTCAATGGCCTACTGCTCGTTTGCCACCGTGTTTATCGCCCAGGCGTGCAACATTGAACTGAGCATGGGCGAGCAGATCACCATGCTGCTGATTCTGATGCTGACCTCCAAAGGAATGGCAGGCGTGCCGCGTGCGTCAATGGTGGTTATCGCCGCTACCCTCAACCAGTTCAACATTCCAGAAGCCGGTCTGATCCTGCTGATGGGCGTCGATCCGTTCCTCGATATGGGCCGTTCTGCCACCAACGTGATGAGTAATGCGATGGGTGCGGCGATTGTCGGTCGTTGGGAAGGCGAGCACTTCGGCGCAGGCTGCCGTGGCAAAGCGCCGGTCAAAACCCCGGAACAGGAGCGCCCGGCAACCGAACACTCAGAAGTGGCGATGTCCTGATACCACAGCGATGCCGGATGGCGCTAACGCTTATCCGGCCTACGGTTTGCGCATTGTTGTAGGCCGGACAACCGTCCGGCAAAAATAACTTAAAGGTGAGAAGTTAATATGTCTAAACCATTTGTCTGGCAGGAACCGTTTGTTCAAAGCAAAGATACGACGGAATATGAATTACTCAGCGACAAGCACATTACGGTAACGGAGTTAGACGGTGAAGAGGTTATCAAAGTCGCGCCTGAAGCGCTGACTCTGCTGGCCCAACAGGCATTTTATGAAGCCTCGTTTTTCCTGCGCACCGCGCATCTGAAGCAGATTGCCAGCATCCTGCACGATCCGCAGGCCAGCAGTAATGATAAGTACGTCGCGCTGCAACTGTTACGCAATGCCGAAGTCTCGGCGAAAGGCGTACTGCCAAACTGCCAGGACACAGGAACGGCAACCATTGTGGCGAGCAAAGGTCAGCACGTCTGGACAGGCGGCGACGATGCCGAAGCCCTGAGCAAAGGCGTGTACATCACTTTCCAGGAAAATAACTTACGCTACTCCCAGAACGCCCCGCTGGACATGTACACCGAGGTGAATACCCAAACCAACCTGCCCGCCCAGATTGATATCAGCGCGACGCCGGGTGACGAATACCGGTTTCTCTTCGTCAATAAAGGCGGCGGTTCCGCCAACAAAGCGGCGCTGTTTCAGGAAACCAAATCTATTCTGCAACCCGAAAAACTCACCGCTTTCCTGATCGAAAAAATGCGTTCGCTGGGAACAGCAGCCTGCCCGCCCTACCATATCGCTTTTGTGGTTGGCGGATTGTCTGCCGACCAGGCGCTGAAAGTGGCGAAGCTGGCCTCAACCAAATATTACGACACCCTGCCGACCAGCGGAAACGAGTTGGGCCAGGCGTTTCGCGACACGGCGCTGGAAACAATCCTGCTCAATGCCAGCCGCGAGTTTGGCATCGGAGCACAGTTTGGCGGCAAATATTTCGCTCATGATATCCGCGTTATCCGCCTGCCGCGTCACGGCGGCTCCTGCCCCATCGCAATGGCGCTCTCCTGCTCTGCCGACCGCAATATTAAAGCGAAGATCAACAAACGCGGCATCTGGCTGGAAAAACTCGAACACAATCCGGGAAAATTTATTCCTGAATCCCTGCGCGTGGAAAACAGCGCCCAGACCGTACAGCTCGATCTCAACCGTCCTCTGCGCGAGATCCTGCATAACCTTTCCACGCTGCCTGTCGGCACCCGACTGTCGCTGAACGGCCCGATTGTCGTCGCCCGCGATATCGCGCACGCCAAAATTAAAGAGCGTCTGGATAACGGCGAACCGATGCCGGACTACATGAAAAATCACATTGTTTATTACGCGGGGCCAGCCAAAACGCCGGAAAAACAGGCCTGCGGCTCGCTCGGCCCGACCACCGGCGGGCGCATGGACGGCTATGTTGACGCCTTCCAGGCGGCGGGCGGCAGTTTGATCATGCTTTCGAAAGGCAACCGCAGCCAGCAAGTGACCGAAGCCTGCCACAAGCATGGCGGCTTCAATCTTGGCAGCATTGGCGGCGCCGCCGCGCTTCTGGCGCAGCAATACGTTAAAAGCTTGCGCTGCCTTGAGTATCCCGAACTGGGGATGGAAGCCGTGTGGATGATGGAGGTCAAAAACCTGCCCGCCTTTGTGCTGGTGGATGATAAAGGCAATAACTTCTTCAGCCAGTTTGAGCAGCAACATCGCTGCGCGACCTGTCCGGCAGGACATTAAGGAGCATTTATGGAAGCGCGAGCCAATACTGACAGGCACCGCCAGCGGCAGCAAAAACTGAAAGAACAGGTGGACACCCGTGTGGCAGCGGCCACGGAACAGAAAGGAGTCCTGATTGTTTTCACCGGGAACGGTAAAGGAAAATCGACGGCGGCCTTTGGCACCGCGACCCGCGCGGTCGGTCACGGCAAAACCGTTGGCGTCGCGCAATTTATTAAAGGTCAGTGGGATAACGGTGAATACAACACGCTGCAACCGCTTGGCGTTGAGTTTCACATTATGGGCACCGGTTTTACCTGGGAGACGCAGGACCGGGAAGCGGATATACAGGCGGCGGAAGCCGTCTGGCAGGAAGGCAGGCGTATGCTCGCCGACCCGCGTTACGATCTGGTGGTGCTGGATGAACTGACATACATGCTGGCTTATCACTACCTGGACACCCAGGACGTGATCGCCGCGATTGTGAATCGTCCCGAACAGCAGAGCGTGATCGTTACCGGTCGCGGGTGTCATACGCAGTTACTGGAACTCGCCGATACGGTCAGCGAAGTCCGCCCGGTGAAGCATGCATTCGATAGCGGCATTCAGGCGCAGGCCGGGATAGACTGGTAGCCGCGCCTTTGCCTGATGGCGCTGCGCTTATCAGGCCTACAGTCCTCACCGCCTGTAGGCCGGATAAGGCCATTGGCCGCAGCCCTCACCGCTTATAGGCCGGATAAGGCCACCGGCCGCCATCCGGCATCAGTTCTCACCGTTTGTAGGCCGGATAAGGCCACTGGCCGGCATCCGGCATCAGTTCTCACCGTTTGCAGGCCGGATAAGGCCACTGGCCGCCATCCGGCATCAGCGCTCCACCGCTGAGATTACCGATTTTTGCAGCAGCCAGTCACGGAAGATCTGTAAATACCGGGATTCCGCTTTTTCTTCGCGCCACGTCATAATAAACCGGTTCCCTGTACGCATCGGCACATCGCAGGGAATCACCATCTCACCGTTATCCAGATCGTGCTGGATCGCAAACCGGGGCAATAGCGCCACGCCCAGATTAGAACGCACGGCGGCAATCAGCATCGACAATAAATCAAAGCGCGGGCCTTTATTCACCAGCGGACTGTTGATATCCGACAGCGCGAACCATTCCTGCCAGCCTTTGATGCGCGTACTTTGATGCAAAAGGGGAAATTCATTGAGCAACTCTTCTACGGTCAGTTTTTGATTCGGCTGAGGTAAAAGGCTGCCACTGCATACGGGTAAAATTTCCTCTTCAAATAAATACTCCACCTCTGACCAGGGCGAGCAAAAATCTTCCCGCATAATGGCGGCGTCATACTCACGGTTAAGAAAATCGCCAATATTCGCCAGCGAATGAATATTAACGATAATGTCAGGATTTATTTTATTAAATTCACGTAAATTCGGAATCAGCCAGTGGGTACTGAACGTTGGGTTCACCGCCAGCTCAATGACCTGAACGGTGGGTTGCCAGGTCATTATCGTATTGGTATCGCGTTCAAGTTTGTTAAGTGTTTCTTTAACAATGCTCAGATAATGCTTACCGGCTGCATTTAAAAAAATTCGCTTTTTGGCATGGTTAAATAACGAGGTATGTAAAAAATCCTCCAGCGCATTCACCTGCCGGAACACGGCACTCTGAGTCAACGCCAACTCTTCTGCTGCCCGGGTATAGCTTTCGTGACGCGCCACCACTTCAAAAGTCACCAGTAATTCGGTCTTGGGTATCTTTCCTCTCATAACGTCTTCCATATGCAGCGTACAAAAATAGTTTAATTTATAAAAAATTAATGCAACCCCTCCAGATTATCCCCGAGAGTTATATTTTATTTTCTCCGCTAATGTCATTGATCCACTCCATGATTTACGCACACTGCCAGTGTTTAAATATTAAGCAATAATACTCAACCCCGACAATAAACACAATTTAAACGCGGTTAATTACAGGCAAATAGTGCTAATAAGTTCTTAATAATTTTTCATGTTAACTTGTTTTATGGAGAAAAAATGTTGCGAGGTGAATCAATATTATTTGTGGTTTATTTAAGGAGGATTTAACACGCGGCATAACAGAAAGCGACTGTTTATGTGTCTGATAATTTTCTGTTCGTCACCTGCTGGCAGGATGATATTAATAACAATAAGCGCGGGTAAACGTTTACCGCAGCAAGATGCTTATTTTCAACACGGTTAAGCGGCAAAACAGGCAAAAAAAAGGTCACCAGAAGGTGACCAACCATGTCGAAAACGGACCAGCCCTGCATCCTTCGCGCTTCAGGTATTCCCCTGTCGCACGAAGGAGTCGGGCCTTATTGCTGCTTTTTGAGAATTACTTCATTACGGCTTTCAGCGCTTCGCCGATATCCGCCAGGCTACGAACGGTTTTCACGCCTGCGGCTTCCAGCGCGGCGAATTTCTCATCCGCCGTACCTTTACCACCCGCGATAATCGCGCCCGCGTGACCCATACGCTTGCCTTTCGGCGCGGTAACGCCCGCGATGTAACCGACAACCGGCTTGGTTACGTGTTCTTTGATGTATGCCGCCGCCTCTTCTTCCGCGCTACCGCCGATCTCACCGATCATCACGATCGCTTCAGTCTGCGGATCTTCCTGGAACAGTTTCAGGATATCGATGAAGTTAGAGCCCGGGATCGGGTCGCCGCCGATGCCCACACAGGTGGACTGGCCGAAACCGTAGTCAGTGGTCTGCTTAACCGCTTCATAGGTCAGCGTACCGGAGCGGGACACGATGCCCACTTTGCCCGGCTTGTGGATGTGGCCCGGCATGATGCCGATTTTGCACTCGCCAGGGGTGATCACGCCCGGGCAGTTCGGGCCGATCATGCGCACGCCCGCTTCGTCAAGCGCGACTTTCACGGTCAGCATATCCAGCGTCGGGATACCTTCAGTGATGGTGATAATCAGTTTGATGCCCGCGTCGACAGCCTCCAGAATGGAGTCTTTACAGAACGGCGCCGGAACGTAGATAACCGTTGCGGTGGCGCCAGTGGCTTCTACCGCTTCACGCACGGTATTGAACACCGGCAGACCCAGATGCGTGGTGCCGCCTTTGCCTGGCGTTACGCCGCCCACCATCTGCGTGCCGTAAGCAATCGCCTGTTCAGAGTGGAAAGTCCCCTGGCTACCGGTAAAGCCCTGGCAGATAACCTTGGTGTTTTTATCGATTAAAACAGACATTATTTCCCCTCCACTGCGGCAACAACCTGCTGAGCTGCATCCGTCAGACTTTTCGCTGCAATAATATTCAGGCCGCTGTCAGCCAGTTTTTTCGCGCCGAGTTCGGCGTTGTTGCCTTCCAGACGTACGACAACCGGTACGCTAACACCCACTTCTTCTACCGCGCCGATGATACCGTCGGCAATCAGGTCGCAACGGACGATGCCGCCGAAGATGTTAACCAGAACCGCTTTCACGTTGTCATCAGAGAGGATGATTTTGAACGCTTCGGTTACGCGCTCTTTGGTCGCGCCGCCGCCTACGTCGAGGAAGTTAGCCGGTTCGCCGCCGTGCAGTTTAACGATGTCCATCGTGCCCATCGCCAGACCTGCGCCGTTAACCATGCAGCCGATGTTGCCGTCCAGCGCCACGTAGTTCAGTTCCCACTGCGCCGCCTGTGCTTCACGCGGGTCTTCCTGAGACTGGTCGCGCATTTCGCGCAGATCCGGCTGGCGGAACAGCGCGTTGCCGTCAGCGCCCAGTTTGCCGTCGAGACAGATCAGATCGCCCTGCTTAGTAATCACCAGCGGGTTGATTTCGATCAGCGCCAGATCGCGCTCAAGGAAAATGGTCGCCAGACCCATAAAGATCTTCGTGAATTGCTGAACCTGCTTACCTTCCAGACCCAGTTTGAACGCCAGTTCGCGGCCCTGATACGGCATTGGACCCGCCAGCGGATCGAGGGCGATTTTGTGGATCAGGTGCGGGGTCTCTTCCGCCACTTTTTCGATTTCCACGCCGCCTTCGGTGGAGGCCATAAAGACCACGCGGCGGGAGCTACGGTCAACAACCGCGCCAAGATACAGCTCTTTATCGATATCGGTCGCCGCTTCAACCAGAATCTGGTTGACCGGTTGACCGTTAGCGTCTGTCTGGTAGGTCACGAGGCGTTTACCCAGCCAGTGTTCCGCAAACGCGCGAATCTCTTCTTTGCTGTTAACAACCTTCACACCGCCCGCTTTGCCACGGCCGCCTGCGTGAACCTGACATTTTACTACCCACGGACCCGCGCCGATTTTTGAAGCGGCTTCTTCTGCTTCACGCGGAGTAGTACAGGCATAACCCACCGGCGCCGGTAAGCCATAGCGGGCAAAAAGTTGTTTTGCCTGATATTCATGTAAGTTCATGTGTTCTGTCCATCCTTCAGGTAATCGTTATCTTTAAACCTGTAGGCCTGATAAGACGCGGCTGCGTCGCCATCAGGCATCTCACCAGCGCCTTATCCGGCCTACAGGGCAGGTGACACTAAAAAGTGACTACACGTCCAGCAGCAGACGCGTCGGATCTTCCAGCAGCTCTTTAATGGCGACCAGGAAGCCCACTGATTCACGACCATCGATCAGACGGTGATCGTAAGACAGCGCCAGGTACATCATCGGCAGGATCTCAACCTTGCCATCCACCGCCATCGGACGATCTTTGATCGCATGCATGCCGAGGATTGCGCTCTGCGGCGGGTTGATGATCGGGGTAGACATCAGCGAGCCGAACACGCCACCGTTGGTGATGGTGAAGTTACCGCCGGTCAGATCGTCCACCGTCAGCTTACCGTCACGCCCTTTCACGGCCAGTTCTTTGATTTTCTTCTCGATATCCGCCATGCCGAGGGTATCAACATCACGCAGTACCGGCGTTACCAGACCACGCGGCGTGGAAACCGCCATGCTGACGTCGAAGTAGTTGTGATACACCACGTCGTCGCCATCAATGGAGGCGTTCACTTCCGGGTAGCGTTTCAGCGCTTCAACCACCGCTTTCACGTAGAAGGACATGAAGCCCAGACGAATGCCGTGACGTTTTTCAAACGCGTCGCCGTACTGCTTACGCAGATCCATGATTGGCTTCATGTTGACTTCGTTGAACGTGGTCAGCATCGCGGTGGAGTTTTTCGCTTCCAGCAGACGCTCGGCTACGCGCTTGCGCAGACGGGTCATCGGGACGCGTTTTTCACTGCGAGCGCCAAGCGCAGGCTGTGCGGCAGGCGCGGCTTCCGGCGCTTTGGCTTCCGCTTTCGCCGGTGCCTTCGCCAGATGTTTTTCCACATCTTCGCGTGTGATGCGGCCACCTACGCCCGTGCCTTTGATGGCGCTGGCGTCGAGATTGTGTTCACCCAACAGACGGCGGATCGCCGGGCTGAGGGCATCGTTGTTCTGCTCGGATAGTGACGCCTGCTGGCGCTGCGCCGGCGTAGACGCTTTCTCTTCGGATTTGGCGCTGGTCTCTTTACCGGAGCTGTTGCCTTCACGCAGGCGACCCAGGATCTGGCGAGACGTTACCGTCGTACCTTCATCTTCCAGAACCGCATCCAGAATGCCGTCAGCCGATGCCGGTACTTCCAGTACCACTTTGTCAGTTTCGATTTCTACCAGCACTTCATCACGCTGGACACTATCGCCCGGTTTTTTGTGCCAGGTCGCAACGGTTGCGTCCGCTACGGACTCAGGCAGGTCGGGAACAAGAATATCTACGCTACTCATTATTTATCCTTTAATTAATCGACGTTCAGCGCGTCATTAACCAGATCTTGTTGCTGTTTCTGGTGAACGGACAGATACCCTACCGCCGGGGAGGCGGAGGCCGGGCGACCTGCGTAACGCAGAGCAGACCCAAATGGAATCACTTCACGGAAATGATGCTGACTACAGTACCATGCGCCCTGGTTGAGCGGCTCTTCCTGGCACCAGACAAAATCATGTACGTGGGCGTACGGTTTCAGCGCTTCCTGAACCGCTTTGTGCGGGAACGGGTAGAGCTGTTCAATGCGCACAATGGCGACATCTTTCTGATCGTTTTTACGGCGTTGTTCCAGCAGGTCGTAATAAACCTTACCAGAACACATCACCACGCGCTTCACGCCTTGCGGATCGAGCTCATCAACCTCGCCAATCGCTGGCTGGAAGGCGCCGTTGGCCAGTTCGTCCAGGCTGGAGACCGCCAGCGGATGACGCAGCAGCGACTTCGGCGACATAACAACCAGCGGACGGCGCATACCGCGCAGCGCCTGACGACGCAGCATGTGGTAAACCTGCGCCGGGGTGGACGGGACGCAAACCTGCATGTTCTGCTCAGCGCAAAGTTGCAGATAACGTTCCAGACGCGCGGAGGAGTGCTCCGGCCCCTGCCCTTCGTAACCGTGCGGCAGCAGCATCACCAGACCGCACATCCGCCCCCATTTCTGCTCGCCGGAGGAGATGAACTGATCGATCACCACCTGCGCGCCGTTGGCGAAGTCGCCGAACTGCGCTTCCCAGATGGTCAGGGTGCGCGGTTCAGCGGTGGCATAGCCGTATTCGAACGCCAGCACCGCTTCTTCAGACAGGACGGAGTCCCAGACGCGGAAGGTGCCCTGACCGTTATGAATGTGCTGCAACGGCGTATACGTGGAACCATTTGCCTGGTTATGAATCACCGCATGACGGTGGAAGAAGGTGCCGCGACCGGAGTCCTCGCCGGACAGACGCACCGGAATCCCCTCATCAACCAGCGTGGCGTAGGCCAGCGTTTCCGCGCCGCCCCAGTCGAACAGCTTCTCGCCAGCGGCCATCGACTGACGATCGCCGTAAATTTTGGCGACGCGCGACTGCATTTCTACCGCTTCCGGCACTGTGCTGATGCGTTTAGCCAGTTCCTGCAAACGCTTCATTTCCACCTTGTTCGGGTAGCTCTCATCCCATTCATGGTTGAGGTACGGCGACCAGGTGAAGGAGTGCATGTTCATCGGACGCCACTCTTTCACCACGCATTCGCCTGCATCCAGCGCATCGCGGTAGAGGTTGACCATTTCAGTGGCGTCTTCCAGCGTAGCGACCTTGTCCGCTTCCAGCTTGTCGGCGTAGAGTTTACGCGGCGTCGGATGCTTTTTGATTTTCTGGTACATCAGCGGCTGGGTTGCGCTCGGCTCGTCGGCTTCGTTATGGCCGTGACGGCGGTAGCACACCAGATCGATGAAAACATCGCGTTTAAAGGTGTTACGGAAGTCCAGCGCCAGACGGGTAACGAAAGCCACCGCTTCCGGGTCATCCGCGTTAACGTGGAAAATCGGCGCCTGAACCATCTTGCCGATGTCGGTGCAGTATGGGGTGGAACGCGCATCCAGCGGGTTGGAGGTGGTAAAGCCCACCTGGTTGTTGATGACGATACGCACCGTACCACCCACTTCGTAACCACGCGCCTTGGACATGTTCAGGGTTTCCTGAACCACGCCCTGGCCCGTCACTGCGGCGTCACCGTGAATGGTGATTGGCAGCACTTTATTGCTGCTCGGCTCATCCAGACGATCCAGACGGGCGCGCACGGAACCGATCACCACCGGGCTGACGATTTCCAGGTGCGACGGGTTAAACGCCAGCGCCAGGTGAACCAGACCGCCTTCGGTTTCGATATCAGACGAGAAGCCCATGTGGTACTTCACGTCGCCGGTGCCGAGGTGTTCTTTATGTTTGCCCGCAAATTCGTCGAACAGATCCTGCGGTTTTTTACCCAGCACGTTGACCAGCACGTTCAGACGACCACGGTGCGCCATACCCAGCACCACTTCGCGGGTGCCGCTGTTGCCCGCATGGCGGATCATCTCTTTGAGCATCGGGATTAACGCATCGCCGCCTTCCAGCGAGAAGCGTTTCGCCCCCGGGAATTTCGCCCCCAGATAACGCTCCAGCCCTTCGGCGGCGGTCAGTTCGTTGAGGAAGCGTTTTTTCTCTTCCGCGCTGAAGGCGGCGCGGCCGGATTCGATACGCTGCTGAATCCAGCGTTTCTCTTCGGTGCTGGTGATGTGCATATACTCGGCGCCAATCGGGCCGCAGTATGTTTGTTTGAGCGCGGAAATAAGTTCGCCCAGCTTCATCGTCTCTTTGCCAATCGCAAAAGAACCTACGTTAAAGCTTTCCTGGAAATCGGCCTCTGTCAGATCGTGGAAAGAGGGGTCCAGATCCGCCACGTTTTCTTGCTCCCACAGTCCCAGCGGATCGAGATTCGCATGCTGGTGACCACGGAAACGATAAGCGTTGATAAGTTGCAGGACTTTGACCTGCTTCGTATTGGTGTCAGGGTCGGAAATCGAAGAAGAGTAACGTGAGGCATCCTTCGCCAGACGACGGAAATAATCACGCGTTTTTGAATGGAATTGATCCGGTTTGACTCCGGTGCCAGGTAACTGCTGGAACGTCGAACGCCAGTTAGCGTCTACCGAGTCAGGATCGGTTAAGAAGTCTTCATAGAGCTGTTCTATCCAGCTCTGGTTTGCGCCAGAGAGGTAAGAAGAGTCCAACCAGGCTTTCAAAGCGCTGTTCTGCATCGTGATCCCTTAAGCATTCTGTATGCTTACTTCGCCGTGGATACTACCACGCACATTGCTGTGCGTGCCGGGGTTCACTTGCGAGCTCTTCTCTGTGTAGCGGCTCGCGAAGGAACCTTTAGAAACTGTCTAACCATCAGGGCAGTTTTTAAAGGTTTCCTGCATTTCAAACCGGTGGTGGCCCCGTAGACCTGATAAGCGTAGCGCCATCGGGCAATATATGCCGGATGACGACGCCAACGTCTTATCCGGCCTACGGGACTGTCATTTACTGCGCTTACCGGCGTTATTATTTACGCACTGCGTTGCAACAACATCGACTTAATATGGCCGATGGCGCGCGTCGGGTTCAGCCCCTTAGGACATACACTGACGCAGTTCATGATGCTATGACAGCGGAATACGCTGAATGCATCGCTCAGGTCTTCCAGGCGGCTGTCGGTCTCGGTATCACGGCTATCGATCAGGAAACGATACGCCGCTAACAGGCCTGCCGGGCCGATAAACTTATCCGGGTTCCACCAGAACGACGGGCACGACGTTGAACAGCACGCACAAAGAATACACTCATACAGCCCATCGAGTTTTTCACGCTGCTCAGGCATCTGTAAATGCTCACGAGCGGGTGGATTTTGCCCATTATTCAATAAGTAAGGCTTAATCTTCTCATATTGTGCGTAGAATTGCCCCATGTCTACCACCAAATCGCGGATAACCGGTAAACCGGGCAGCGGACGGATAACAATCTTCTTACCCGGCTGGTGTAGCGCCGAAACCGGCGTAATACACGCCAGGCCGTTTTTACCGTTCATGTTCAGGCCATCTGAACCGCACACGCCTTCACGGCATGAGCGACGGAAAGAGAGGCTGGGATCTTTCTCTTTCAGCTGCATCAGCGCATCCAGCAGCATCATGTCACGCCCTTCTTCGCCTTCCAGGGTGTAATCCTGCATGCGCGGAGCGTCATCAACATCCGGGTTATAGCGATAAATCGAAAACTCGAGTTTCATTTTCCTGTCTCCGCATTAGTAAGTACGAATCTTCGGCGGGAATGCCGGGCGCAGTTTCGGTTCCATATTGACGCTACGACGCGTCATGGATTCCGTCTCTGGCAGATACAGGGAATGGCACAGCCAGTTTTCATCATCACGATCCGGGAAGTCGAAGCGGCTATGCGCGCCACGGCTTTCGGTACGGAAGTTGGCGGATACCGCAGTTGCGTAAGCCGTTTCCATCAGGTTGTCCAGCTCCAGACACTCGACGCGCTGGGTGTTGAACTCGCTGGAGGTGTCATCCAGACGGGCGTTTTTCAGACGTTCGCGGATCACCTTCAGTTGCTCAAGCCCTTTCGCCATCGCATCGCCTTCACGGAATACCGAGAAGTTGTGCTGCATACATTCCTGCAACGCTTTACGGATAACCACCGGATCTTCGCCGTCACGGTTGTTGTTCCAGCGGTTGAGACGTTCCAGAGAGGCCTCAATGTCAGACTCGCTGGCGTCACGCAGCGCGCCCTGCTCGGCGATGGACTCCTGCAAATGCAGACCGGCCGCACGTCCGAAGACCACCAGGTCAAGCAGCGAGTTGCCGCCCAGACGGTTAGCGCCGTGTACGGATACGCAGGCGATCTCACCCACCGCGAACAGGCCAGGAATCACCACGTCTTCGCCCTGCTCGTTCACGGTCAGCGCCTGACCGGTCACTTTGGTCGGGATACCGCCCATCATGTAGTGACAGGTTGGGATAACCGGGATCGGCTCTTTAACCGGGTCAACGTGCGCAAAGGTACGGGACAATTCGAGGATACCCGGCAGACGGGATTCGAGCACTTCTTTACCCAGATGGTCGAGTTTCAGTTTCGCGTGCGGCCCCCACGGGCCGTCGCAGCCGCGACCTTCACGGATTTCGATCATAATAGAACGCGCGACCACGTCACGACCGGCCAGGTCCTTCGCGTTCGGGGCATAGCGCTCCATAAAGCGCTCGCCATGTTTATTCAGCAGATAACCGCCTTCACCGCGGCAGCCTTCTGTCACCAGCACGCCCGCGCCCGCAATACCGGTCGGATGGAACTGCCACATTTCCATATCCTGCACCGGAACACCGGCACGCAGCGCCATACCCACGCCGTCGCCGGTGTTGATATGAGCGTTAGTGGTGGACTGGTAAATACGGCCTGCGCCGCCGGTCGCCAGCACGGTTGCGCGAGCTTTGAAGTAAACCACTTCGCCGGTTTCGATACACAGCGCGGTACACCCCACTACCGCGCCATCCTGGTTTTTCACCAGATCCAGCGCATACCATTCAGAAAAAATGGTGGTGTGGTTTTTCAGGTTCTGCTGGTACAGCGTGTGCAACAGCGCGTGACCGGTACGGTCAGCCGCCGCTGCGGTACGCGCCGCCTGTTCGCCGCCGAAGTTTTTCGACTGGCCGCCGAACGGACGCTGATAGATACGACCATCGTCAAGACGGGAGAAAGGCAGCCCCATGTGCTCCAGTTCCAGAATCGCTTCCGGGCCGGTTTTGCACATATATTCAATCGCGTCCTGGTCGCCGATGTAGTCCGATCCTTTTACGGTATCGTACATGTGCCATTCCCAGTTATCTTCATGGGTATTACCGAGCGCCACGGTGATGCCACCTTGTGCGGATACGGTATGGGAACGGGTTGGGAAGACTTTGGAGAGCAGCGCACAGGTCTGGCCGCTCTGGGAAATTTGCAGCGCTGCGCGCATACCTGCGCCGCCTGCGCCAATAACAACAGCATCAAATTCTCTGACTGGCAGTTTCATTACACACCCCACACCACAACAAATCCATAAATGACGTAAACCACCAGCGCAACAACGATTGCCAGCTGTAGCACAAGGCGCAGGGCCAGAGGTTTAACGTAGTCGGTCAACACCTGCCACATGCCGATCCAGGCATGAATCAAGATGGAGAAAAGTGCCAGCAGGGTGAAGACTTTGGTGAATGCCGATGAGAAGAAACCGCTCCAGACATCAAAGGTCAGCTCGCCGCTTATTGCGAAAAAGCCCACCATATAAACGATGTAGAGGGTCAGAACGATAGCGGTAGCACGGACCAGGATGAAGTCATGTACGCCATTGCGTCCTAATGCGGAGGCGTTGCTTACCATACGAGGACTCCTGCGAGAAGTGAAAGCACGACAGTGATAACAAAAGAGATTTTGGCTGAGCGTTTACCCGCTTCGAATGTTTCTTCCAGATAGCCAAAATCCATCATCATGTGACGAATACCGACCACGACGTGATACGCCAGCGCGGTGAGGATGCCCCACATAATAAATTTAACAAAGAAGCTCCCCATGATGGCGGATGCCTGCTGGAATCCTTCAGGGGAAGAGAGGCTGGTGCCCAATAACCACAACAGAATCCCGACCGCCACGAAGGTGATCACTCCAGAAACGCGATGGAGAATGGACGCTATCGCCGTGATTGGGAACCGGATCGTTGTCAGATCCAGATTGACAGGTCTTTGTTTTTTCACATTTCTTATCATGAATAACGCCCACATGCTGTTCTTATTATTCCCTTTGGACTTCGGGTACAGAGGGTGAATCTACCTGTAGCCAGAAAGACGACGGGATTTCCTTCCTCCGGTCTGCTTGCGGGTCAGACAGCGTCCTTTCTATAACTGCGCGTCATGTAAAACACTGCTTCCAGTTGCTAAAACGACACGTTACAACGCTGGGTGGCTCGGGATTGCAGGGTATTCCGGAGACCTGGCGGCAGTATAGGACGTTCACAAAATCATTACAATTAACCTACATATAGTTTGTCGGGTTTTATCCCGAACAGTGACATAGGTCACGATAACAACATTTATTTAATTTTTAATCATCTGATTTGACAAACATTAAACAAAGTTGTTACAAACAACACCAGAAAAGGCATATAATGCGCAAAAGTTATGGGGTCACTCTTTCACCTGCTAATAAGTTATGTAACAGT
Organism: Citrobacter sp. CK191; assembly: GCF_030333435.1. Lineage (NCBI taxonomy): Bacteria > Pseudomonadati > Pseudomonadota > Gammaproteobacteria > Enterobacterales > Enterobacteriaceae > Citrobacter > Citrobacter sp. CK191. Next base: position 37,937 of record NZ_JAOWFX010000003.1, read on the forward strand.
GTGGCGGTATTGACCAATTTATTCAGGACAGTTATTAGTGATAGTCAGGTTTAATAATTCGGATTGCTAAGTTGTTGATTTGTTGCTAATTCGCCATAAGTTAACTGTTTTTACCTGCAAGCGCCCATTGCTCTGTACCCTGGTTTTCTCCTCTTTCGCAGAGCGGCGAGCCAAATAACAAACTGGTAACGGTTGATTTATGTAACGAAGCAAATCTCACTGAGTAGTCTTAAGCAATAAGGCGCTAAGGAGACCGTAAATGGCTGATACAAAAGCAAAACTCACCCTAAATGGTGACTCTGCTATTGAACTGGATGTGCTAAAGGGCACACTCGGTCAAGACGTTATTGATATTCGTAGTCTCGGCTCAAAGGGGATGTTCACTTTTGATCCAGGTTTCACCTCTACCGCATCCTGCGAATCCAAAATCACCTTCATCGACGGCGACGAAGGCATTCTGTTACATCGCGGCTTCCCGATTGACCAACTGGCTACCGAGTCTAACTATCTGGAAGTATGTTACATCCTGCTGTACGGCGAGAAACCGACCCAGGCAGAGTACGACGAGTTCAAAACCACCGTCACACGCCATACCATGATCCATGAGCAGATTACCCGTCTGTTCCACGGTTTTCGCCGCGACTCGCATCCGATGGCCGTTATGTGCGGCGTCACCGGCGCGCTGGCTGCGTTCTACCACGACTCGATGGATGTGAATAATCCGCGTCATCGTGAAATCGCCGCGTTCCGCCTGCTGTCCAAAATGCCGACAATGGCGGCAATGTGTTACAAGTATTCTATCGGTCAACCGTTCGTCTACCCGCGCAACGACCTCTCCTATTCCGGCAACTTCCTGAACATGATGTTCTCCACACCGTGCGAAAACTATGAAGTTAACCCGGTGCTGGAACGCGCAATGGACAGGATTCTGATTCTTCACGCCGATCACGAACAGAACGCATCGACGTCAACCGTCCGTACCGCAGGCTCCTCCGGCGCGAACCCGTTCGCCTGCATCGCGGCGGGCATTGCCTCCCTGTGGGGACCGGCGCATGGCGGCGCGAACGAAGCGGCGCTGAAAATGCTGGTAGAAATCAGCTCTGTTAAACACATCCCGGAATTTATTCGCCGGGCAAAAGACAAGAATGATTCTTTCCGCCTGATGGGCTTCGGTCACCGTGTTTACAAAAACTATGACCCGCGCGCTACCGTCATGCGTGAAACCTGCCACGAAGTTCTGAAAGAGCTGGGCACCAAAGATGACCTGCTGGAAGTCGCGATGGAGCTGGAACACATCGCGCTGAACGACCCGTACTTTATCGAGAAGAAACTCTACCCGAACGTAGACTTCTACTCCGGCATCATTCTGAAAGCGATGGGCATTCCGTCCTCCATGTTCACCGTGATCTTCGCGATGGCGCGTACCGTGGGCTGGATTGCACACTGGAACGAAATGCACAGCGAAGGCATGAAAATCGCCCGTCCGCGTCAGCTGTACACCGGCTACGAAAAGCGCGATTTCAAGTCTGATATTAAGCGTTAATCATCCTGGCCATCGGGTAACACCGGTGGCCTTTATTATTTACTGAAACTCTGGCAACAATATTCATCTTGCCAATATAACCTTTATTATTCCAGTCACTCCCAATATATCACCGCCGAAAAATAGCTATTTCCTTTCACATAGCATCAATAGCTAATGCATTATTTGACCTTTAAAACCATTAGATCTTTAATCCGACACAATTGGATGCAGGTAAAGGCTAAATGGAATGGGCGATATTATTTACCTGAGAATCACAGGTGAAGAACAAGGAAACATTTCGGCGGGATGTGGAACATATTCGTCAACAGGTAATCGCTGGCAAAAAGGGCATGAAGACGAGATCTTCGTATTTTCGCTATTCAGCGCATTGAGTAATACAGGAAGAGGTATTAACCTTCAGGGACTCAGATTCAGCAAATTAATCGATAAAAGCACCCCGCTATTTTGTAATGCAATCACTAATAATGAAAGGCTGTTCATTGAAATTGATTTCTGGCGAATAAACAGAACGGGCCGATGGGAACGCTATTATTATATTCAACTAAGAAATACTTCTGTGAGAAGTATTCAAACGCATGTGGCCCTTAATGAGCTGGATACCGAAGAGATTGCGGTATCATATGATTATATTCTTTGCAAACACCTCATCGCCAATACCGAATTTTACTACCTGGCATTTCCCGCTGAATATAACCACTTGTTTATGCCGCAGCGCCCTCAACCGGTAAGTTCCCCCAGACCAGCGGCAATAAAAATCACGCCCCCCAGCCAACATCCCCCAAAAATCACACCGGTCTATGCTAAATCCTGCCTGAAAGCGAAAGGATGTACGGACGCCGGGAACACAGAAGAACCGGCAGAAAACTTCGGCCAGATGGCGATCTTTGCACAATCTTCAGTCGATGATTGTTGCGGATATACGCAGTCCGCAGAAGCCTCAGCCATGCCGCTGGCTCTGGGCGGACTGGCGCAGGTGTGGGGGGAGTGGCCGCTTAGCGGTACGCTCAGTGCGACAAGAGCGATACCTTATGTGGGAGCCCTGGCTTCCGCTCTGTATATTTCGTCTGCTGGCGAAGGCAGCGCGCGCGTTCCCGGGCGTGATGAATACTGGTACGAAGAGACCCTCAGACAGAAAGCGCTAACCGGAAGTACCGCCACCACCCGGGTACGCTTTTTCTGGGGTACCGACACTCACGGCGCACCGCAGGTCTATGGCGTACATACAGGGGAAGGTACCCCCTATGAAAATGTCCGCGTCGCGAACATGGTGTGGAATGCCAACGCGAAGCGCTATGAATTTACCCCCGCCGGGAGCGCTGATGGCCCGTTGATCACATGGACGCCGGGAAAACCCGATACCGGCGATGCCCCTTCCCATACCGGGAATGATGTAATACCGCTGGATCAGGCCACTATTCTGGTGACCCCTATCCCGGACGGGAAAGACGAGTACACCACGCCCCCGTTCCCGGTACCAGATGCCGCTGATTTTAACGATTACATTCTGGTTTTCCCGGCAGATTCAGGCATTCAGCCGATATATGTTTATCTTCGTGAAGATCCGCGCAAACAACCCGGCACGGCAACCGGTTACGGCGAAATTTTACCCGAAAATAGTCGTTGGCTTGAGGCCGCCAGTTCTGGGCTGGGAGCGCCGATACCTGCACAGGTGGCAGATAAGCTGCGAGGAAGAACGTTTCGCAACTTTGACCATTTCAGAGAAGAATTCTGGCTTGCGGTGTCAGAATGCCCTGAGCTTATGAAGGATTTTAAACCATCCAACCAAACCCTGATAAGAATGGGGTTAGCACCATATCCTATTCCTTCAGAGCAGGTAGGCGGCAGAACGACTTTTGAACTTCATCACTTAGAAGAAATCCAGCATGGCGGAGAAGTGTTTAATATGGATAATATAAACATTACCACTCCTCGCTTACATATAGGAATACATAAAAATGCTAATAGATAATGGAAAAAAAATAAGTGATTACACTGAGTCAGAGTTCATTGCTCTACTATCTAACTTTTTTGAGAATAAACATGGGTTAAATGCCAGGGATTTTGGTAAATTTATCGATGACCTACAACTACATGTAGTCAAAGTCACCCAGCACCCACTTGGTAATGGACTGATTTTTAATACACCAAATGATATTGAATGTTCACCCTTGGGAATATTTAAGGAAATAAAAAAGTGGAGAGCATCTCATGGCTTAGAGTTATTTAAAGATTCTAAATAATATATATATCAAGAGATATTAGAATGTTCAAAAACTGCCTGAAAGATTACACTGAGTCTGAAATTTTGGCGTTTTTAAATGAGTTTTTTGAAAACTCTAAGGACCTTAAAGGTAATGAAGCTAACGAAATGGAAACTAATTATATTATTTTTGAGGAAGTCTATCACATTGAAAATGTGAAGAATATTTACGATGAGTTATCTACTATAGATTTTACCAAAACAGTATCAGAGGAGGCTATTCGACTAGATGAAGATTTGTTTCAACTAACCCAAAATAATGGTGTTGCCATAGACATCGGCTGGTATCCCTCACTTGACGAGAAAGGTGAGTTTCTTATCCAGGTTATATCGGATGGCGATTGGGATCACCCTATGATAAAAACATCCTCAGGATGGGATAAGAATGAGTTAATTGAAAAGTTAAACATAGTTTTAGAACAGTTACCTTTTTGTCTTAAAAGTTGAATAACCATTTAGAAAACAAATAATAGCACTCTGCAAAGCATCTTATTATAAAGGTGAACATATGATTCATTTTAAACAAAAACTCGAAGACTACACTGAATCCGAATTCATAAAATTCCTGAATGAATTTTTTGAAAACCCTGGCAATCTGAAAGGAAGAGAATTTGAATCTCACTCTAATAGGCTAGTCAAACACTTCGATAAAATCGTGGATCATCCTGAAGGGAATGGTTTGATTTTTTATCCCCCGGATGACAGGGAGGACAGCCCACAAGGCATCATTGAAGAAATTAAAAGATGGCGTAAATCCCAGGGGCTTCCACTATTTAAGGATTCTAACAATGCCTCTACCTGAACGAATGAGACCAGCTAAAGTCAGTAGCAACAAGATCAAAGAACTGTCAAATAAAGCCTGGCAGATACTTGCAAAAATCGATGAAGGTGTAAATGAAGAAGACTCTGCGTTAAAGGTAATGATTGATGAATGGAATAGTCAGGTAGTATGTCCCTGTACATTTTCAGATTTCAGAGACTTTTCCTCCTGGACTAGCGCTATAGAATTTACCCGTATCGCTTTTAACCAAGTGCAACAGTACGCAGATTTTACATGGGATGAATTGATTCAAACAATTGACACTGTGTGTCATGCCAAAGATAAGGAGTCCGAACAAGATTTTGCTCTTTCGTTGCTCGAAAAAAATTTTGACGGTAATCCATCCGATCTTATTTTTTGGCCGAATGAATGGTTCCAGAATCCAGATATGTTGCATGTTGAGTTGACTACTGAAGAGATCGCGGGATATTTAATGGCCCGATCCGGTAGGCATTTAGCCGATGCACCAACAATAGAGCTAAAGTATCCGGTTCCATTAGCCGACTCTCAATAAGAGTGAAACCATCTTCTTTACGATCTTAACACGCTACGTTTAAACTGTGGGCATCTTTAAAGTCCGTTCTTCGCTCGTGGCAGACCGTCAGTACACCTGACGGCTCCTGTCCCGGATATAGGTTTAGCCCGCTTTTATTGACGCCTGATATTTTTTTCAGCGTACTTTTTCTCTATGCTGTATCGATACACTTGATTGGATATCGCCAGGGAGCACAGGATGCCGGTTTTGCAGTGGGGTTTGTTGTTCCTGCTATCACTCCTTCTTTCGCTGGCTTTTCTCTGCATCCACCTTCCGGCGGCGCTGCTGCTCGGCCCGATGATTGCCGGTATCGCATTCAGTCTGAAAGGCATTACGCTGCGACTCCCCCGCTCCACTTTTCTCGCAGCGCAGGCCATTCTCGGCTGCATGATTGCGCAAAACCTTACTGGTTCGATTCTCACCACGCTGGCGGTGAACTGGCCGGTGGTGTTAGCCATTCTGCTGGTGACGCTGCTCTCCAGCGCGGTGGTCGGCTGGCTGCTGGTGCGCTACAGCTCACTGCCAGGCAATACCGGCGCATGGGGTTCCTCCCCCGGCGGCGCGGCGGCAATGGTGGCGATGGCGCAGGACTACGGCGCGGATATCCGCCTGGTGGCGTTTATGCAGTACCTGCGGGTACTGTTTGTCGCAGGCGCCGCCGTGCTGGTCACGCGGCTGATCCTCGGCGACAGCGCAGAAGCGGTCAGCCAGCAGAATGAGTGGTTCCCGCCGCTGAGCGGCAATCTGTGGAGCACGCTGCTGCTGGCTGCGGTTGCAGGCTTCGCCGGGCGCATATTGCGCATTCCTTCCGGTACTATGCTGGCGCCGATGATCGTCGGCGCATGGCTTCATGCAGGCGGCATGATCGTGATTGAACTGCCGGAATGGCTGCTGGCGATTGCGTATATGGCCATTGGCTGGCGCATCGGATTAGGGTTCGACAGGCAGGTCTTTTTTATGGCGCTGCGTCCGCTGCCGCAGATTCTGGCCTCCATCTTTGCCCTGATGGCGATTTGCGCGGCGATGGCCTGGGGACTCGCCCACTACATGCAGATTGATTTTATCACCGCCTGGCTTGCCACCAGCCCCGGCGGGCTGGATACCGTGGCGGTGATCGCCGCCGGTAGCAACGCCGACATGGCGCTGATTATGGCGATGCAAACCCTGCGGCTGTTCAGCATTTTGTTGACCGGGCCTGCGGTTGCCCGTTTTATTTCAACCTATGCGCCGAAACAGCCGCAGGCATAAAAATGTTTAATTTAAATTATATTTAAACCCAACCCTGATCTGGTATTCGTTTTTGGTGTCATCGCCATCTTTATATTCATCCAGATAACCTAATTCAAAGAAGGGATAAAAACGTGGCGTCGCATGGAAGTTAAAAACAAAATTATGTTGCAGCGTATGGTTTTTACCATTCGCATATTCAAATTTATCGCCATGCGTTTTACTGTAATATGTCGGATTATATTGCACCCAAAAATCTGGCGTAAAATATTTGGTCAGATAAATATCAACGCGATGTTCCGAAGAGTCGTCCCAGTCGCCCTGTAGCGTCTGGCTGTCGTGATTTTGATGATTATAGCGATAGCGTAAAACGGCACCCAGCGTTGGGTCAAAGTGATAACCAATACCGAGGTAAGGATCGATACGTGAACCGGCGGACTCCCAATGGAAGACAACCCCAGGTTCAAGCCAGAAGTCGCTCTCGCCCAGCGGGAACGGCTTGTTAAACTCTGCTTCTTCGTAGCTGCTTTTCCACTGCTCCATATTCTTACCGAGATCGGAGTCCGTCTCAAAACTCCAGTACATTCGGGCGAAAATACTGTTCGGGTCCTGCACCACGCCTGTCAGCATCAGTCGTTGTAAAAAACGCTCGCTGGCCGTGCGATACTGTGTGCGTGGCGCAAAATAAACCGTCGTAAACGGTTTTTCTTTTGCCTGTGGCGCCGTCGTTGAATGACTGCTATTGTCCGCAAAAACGCTGGCGGAAGGCATGACCAGTGCAGCCGCTAATAGGGCTGTATTCATATTCTTACTTTGCATTATATTTTCCTTGCAGAAACAGAGATAAAATCTCCCCCTGCTAACTGAATAGCATTATTATTCAACAGGAGGAGTGGGATATTACCAGTAACTATTCCAGCATGACGTTGCGCGGGTAATGGCCTCCATCAGGAAATAATCACCCCAGGCACAGCATTCATTCACGCCGACGTTACCTTTAAAATAATAAACAGAATGTTTTAATAATCCTTCGCCTTCTTTGTGCTCCAGATTGAGATAGCCGTCGAGCATCCGCTCAATCATTCGCAATGCCAGCGCCTCATAACTTTCACGATCGGGATGAGTCGCCGGAAGCTGTTTTACCAGCTCCAGTAAGGCGCAGGCGAGAATCGCGCTGGCAGAACTGTCTCTTTCGCTGTTGGGATCGGTCAGCGCCAGATCCCAGTAACAGACCAGGTCTTCCGGCAAACGGTTAATAAAATAGTTTGCCAGCGTCTGGCTCAATTCCAGCAGTTTCTCATCCCCGGTATAGAGGTAGTTCAGCAGAAAACCATACACGCCCCATGCCTGCCCACGCGACCAGCAGGAATCGTCGGAGAACCCCTGATGGGTATTGCCAAAGCGTGGCTCACCGGTGTGAACATCCATATAGTACGTGTGAAACGTCGAGCCGTCCTCGCGCACAATATAGCGTCGCGCCTGCTCAATATGGCTTTTCGCCGCCTGTGCATAGCGCGGGTCGCCCGTTGTCGCGCTGGCCTGATACAACAACGGCAGATTCATATTGCAGTCAATGATCATCCTCCCCTGCTGTTCCGGGTTATCCAGCTCTCCCCATGCCTGAATAATGCCGCACTTGTCGTGATAGCGCTCCATCAACACTTCTGCCGCCTGCTGGGCGATATATATTGCCTCCCGGTTATCGGTCAATTTGCTGGCAGCCACGCAGGAAAGGCTGTACAGAAACCCGAGGTCATGGTGGTTAGTGTGGTCGCGCTTTGCGATACGTTCGCCAAAGGAGCGGACATGCTGCCCGGCTAACGCGCGATATGCGGCATTCCCTGTCCACTCCCATGCCAGCCACAGTTGCCCGGTCCAGAAACTGGTCGTCCACTCCTGATTATCGATAATCGGATAGATACCGTTTTTACATGCCGCGTCGGGAAAACGCTGGCCGAAATAAGCGCTGTTACGATCAACAGCCTTTAAAATCACCGGCAACGCATGACGAATTTTCTGCGCGATAGCAGCGCGCTCGCCGCGCTGTAGCGCAACAGGGACAATCGTTTCTTTACGGATAGTTGCAGACATAATTCTCTCGTTTTCTTTACTTTAATGAATGGCTTCTTGCCCGTGGGCAGGGATGGCGGTGTTTTTTTTATGCTGATAGCAGGGAGATAGCGTGATGGCGGAGATCCCGGTAAATATCAGCGCGATGATGCCCATAATCAGATAGGTGTGCTCAAAACCGATCTTCTGATAGGCATACCCGGCAGGCGGCGCCACCACGATAGAGCCGACGTAAATCATGGCCTGATAACCCAGCAGATACATCGTGGCGTTGACGCGTTTGTCGAAGTGTTCGGCGATATATTTGAAAACCGAGACCAGAATCAGCGCAATTTCAATCCCATACAGCGGTTTCACCAGGCAGATAATCAGCGGATCGTTGGTTAACCCGGAGATAATCAAACGCAGGCTGATCACCAGCCCTGTCAGGAGCATCCCCTGCTTGGCGCCGATGCGGTTAATGATGGCGGGCACCAGCATCATGCCGAAGAACTCGGCGGCGGACTGCGCGGTGCTCATGTAGCCAAACATGGCGTTTCCTTCCTCTTTGGTACTGAAGAAGGTGACGAAATAGCGAGAGAATTGCTGCTCGGCAATAAACATCATCCATGCCACGCCCGCGATATACAGGGAGAAGGTCCAGAACTTTTTATTACGCAGCAGCTGGAACACATCGCCAATGACAATCTTCTCTTTCGACAGAACGTTGTTTTCTTCCTGACCAAAGTGATCGACCTTCAGCGTCAGCAGCACCGCGAACATGCACAGCGCGGAAACGGTGCTGATAACAAAGTTGATTTTGGGGGAGATATTGTAGAGATAGCCGGAAAACGACGACGCCGTCGCCCAGCCCAGCGCCGCCCACATGCGGATACGGCCAAACTCCATGTCATACAGACGGCTGAAACGGTCAACATACGACTCTTCTGCCGCCACGCCCGCATACCAGCCGAGGCTGAAAAACAGCGCGCCGACAATCATTCCGCTGACAAAATGGGTTTGCAGCAGCGGCAGATAGCACCAGATGTAAAACGGCGCCATCAGTGCCGAAACAATACAGACAAAATAGAGCAGGTGTTTTTTCATGCCCATTTTGTCCATGATGTAGCCGTAAACGGGTTTGATAATCACCGCAAAAACGCCGTTAACGGCAAACACCGTGCCGATTTCCACGCCATCCAGCCCGGCTTTATCCCCCAGCCAGATAGCATACAGGCCAAAACTGGCCGCCCAGGTAAAGGTAAACAGAAATACAAACAGACTCAGCTTGATGTAAGCCGAACGTGTCGACTGAACAGGGTTCATCATTATTTTCTCCGCATCAGCGTCAATTATTTTATTTCCAGCGTTTTCGAGTTCAGCGTCAGCACCTGATTGACACGATCGAATGCCATGATTACCGGCGGCGGCAGCGTCGGAGACATCGTGGCGTTAACGCTACAGGCCAGCCAGTGAGTGCCCGGCGTGAGCGTCGTGCCGAGACAGGGGATCTCTCCAGGAGAGGCATACAGAATGTTGCTGTTCGGCGGGGTGGTGACGACCAGCGGCTGGCGTTCAGCCAGCAAATCCTCGATCTGACACACGCCGGAAGTGGTACTGAGAGTCAGCCCGTTTTTTGCCATTCGGGTCGTCGTCAGATGATGGCGATTCAGTGCGAATCCGCCTTCCACGCAGTCGAGCGTGCGTGGGGTTACAACGCGATGCAGCCGGAGATGCCCCTGCTCATGCGGAATAAGCCAGGTCGTGACGCTGACATCCGGCCAGGGGCGCCAGACGCTTCGAAGCCACGCTGGCGTCATCTCCACCGCATCGCACTCGCGACGCCCGCGCCAGTAGCCGTCCTGCTCGCTGAACATCAGCGTCGAGTCACAGGCGGCATGGTTCAGACCATACACACCGCGTTCAAGGGTGAAACCAAAGTGGCTGGAATAGGCGAACTTGCAGTATTTGGCGTCGAAATTGACGAAGTTATTGCGATCGTACTGCCCGGACATCAGCATCCAGACGTGATGGTTATCCTCCGCATGAACAATAAACTGCCCGGCTTCCGCTATCGGGTGAACCGTCTCCAGCACGGGCAATGGCGCGGGTTCCGCCTGCCAGAACGCACTCTCTTGCGGCAGCGCCAGAATCAGCAATGCCTTACATGCCCAGTACGGCGAACCGGGGCTGTTGTAATCTTCGGTCATCACCAGATTCGGGTATGTGTACCCCAGCGTGAACAAACCATCCGGGCCGATAAACGGTTGGCTCAGCCACCAGTCGATATGCCGCAGGATCAGCCCTTTGATAACCGGTACGCTAAACACATCCAGCCCGGTATATGCCACCGCGCTCCAGAATGCGACCTGTACGAAGCGATAAGTCAGGCTACGGCCAAAGGGGATCGCATTGCCGTCACCGGTAAAGTAATGGATATAATCTTTCGCGAACTGACGCGCGCGCTGACGATAGCGCAGGCAACGTTCGGGATCAGCATCCTGCATAAAGTGGCTGTACAGCAGGCTGTAAAAGTGAAACCCGCTGGAGATGTAGTAGTCGCGCGGCTTACCGGCGCCATCGGCGTACCAGCCGTTGCCAAGCCAGAACGGTTCAATGGCATTCAGATGCTTATCAATCACCATCATGTCGTAATGCCGCCCGACGCACTTAAGCCCCACCTGCACCAGCACCGGGAAGAAATGCCAGTTGTTATCGGGGATCTGAATGTCGGCGCTCTGGCGTAACCAGCGCTCCAGATTGTTTTGCTCGTCGGTGGAGAGCGCTGACCAAAGCCCCGTTCCCGGTAACGCCAGCGCCAGGCCAAACGCCGCCATTTCGACGCATCGCTGATCGTTATCCGCCAGGGAGCCCCAGTAATCAGGATGTTCGGGATCGCAGCCGTGACGAATACCGTCGATAAACGTCTCGCGAAAATCATCGGCTTCGCCACCGCTCAGTAACGGCGCCAGCAGCCACAGCAGACGGGAGAAACCTTCCATTCCGGCGACATCCGCCGGGTAGTGTGCAGACGTTTCTCCGGCGTCCAGACGCGTGTTCCCTCGCCTCAAATGGGGGACGGCTGACGCCAGCCATTGTTGCGCCAGTCCGACATATTCTTGCCTTATTCGCATAATGAAACCTCGTTTCATTTGATAAATGTTGGACGCATAATAAGGATTCAGACGGACAGACAAATGTGATAATTGTCGTATTTTCGGACAACGTCGGTGATGAATAACAACATTCATCCTCTTTTAGCGACAAAAATTCGATTAGAGTGATAAAAGTTTAAGTTTATTCACATTGCGGGAGGGGCGGGCAGAAATGCAGCGAATGGAAGACAGCAGTTATCTTGAGAATATCAACCTCAACGATAAGTCGATTTACTTTAACCGCATGAAGAATATGCCTGCCAACTACTACCACTGGCATCAGTGTGTGGAGATCCTGTCAGTTTCTCAGGGAGTTGGCATCGCGCTAATGGAGCACCAGCAGTACACCGTTAAACCGGGGCGTATTTTTATTTTTCCGCCGGGAAAGCTGCATAAGGTGTTTGTCGAGCAGGACGATCGTAATGTTTATCACCGTACAACGCTGCATTTTAATGGCTCAATTATTGAGCAGTACCTGCGGGATTTTCCGCGTCAGCAAATGTTGCTGCGTCAGCTCTGCGGTCGGGGAGAAAAGGCGCGGGTATTTGATGTCGGCGACGTACAGCCGGTGATTGAAACGCTGCTGAGCCGTTTTGAAACGCTGGTAAAAAGCAAAACGTTCAGCGTCAGCGACAGCGCATTTCTGGTGATGCAGATTATCAGCCTGCTGCCGCATCAGGAGCAGGCGACGGGATACAATACCTTTTCGGTCAGCATTATCCGTTGGATAGAAACTCATTTTCACCAGCGCTGCTCGCTGGACGATATCGCCCGCGAGATGGGCTGCTCGCGCGGACATGCCTCACGCCGCTTTCACGAGGAAACGGGCGGCACCATTCAGGAGTATCTGATGATGCGCCGTATCCGTCAGGCATGTGAATTGCTGTTGCACACCAACAGCTCAGTGCGTGAGATTGCCGAACAGGTCGGTTTCTCCGAGTACGCCTGGTTTATTACCTGTTTTCGCAAGAATATGGGTAAAACGCCGTTGCAATATCGCAAAACGTATTCCCCCGCCTAGTTTCCACGCTGGATGGTCTGGTCTGTAGGCCGGATAAGGCGAAGCCGCCACCCGGCGCGTTGACAGATTACGTCTGGCAGTGTGGACACCAGTAGAACGGGCGCGAGGAGAGCGTCGTTTTCTCAATAATGCCGCCGCAGCGCTCGCAGGCTTCGCCGTCCCGGTGGAACACCTTAAAGCGAAACAGCGCGCCGTGATGCGTGTTCTCATCCGCCTGACCGCGCGTGGTATAAGAAAGACGCGGGATATCGAGCAGCGCATGAGATAACGCCTCCAGCTGTTGGTCACTGAGATCTTTCGCCTTATGCTGCCCCGTCAGCCCTACCTGCCAGAGAATTTCCACACGCAGATAGTTGCCCAGCCCGGCGAGAAACGCCTGATCCAGCAACAGCCCGGAAAACTGACGATTACGAAAACGCGCAGAGAGCAGACGCGCTTTTACATCACTGGGCGTCAGCCGCGGGTCCAGCACGTCCGGCCCGACGCGTTGCAGAAACGGGTGGGTGGCGAGCTGTTCCGGCGTCAACATTTCAATGTCGGACGCGCTGTAAAGCAGAATGGTTTTATCCGCCGTTTGCAGGTTAACGCGTAATACCCGGCTGGTTGCCGGGATGTTCCCCGTCTCCACTACTCGCCATACGCCATACAACTGGTTATGGCTGTAGAGCGTCAGCCCCTGCGAAAAGTGGGTCAGCAACGCTTTCCCCCGCGTTTCGATATGGGTGACCGTCTGCCCAATCAGCGGCGATTCATACGGTTTTAACTGCGAAAAGGCAAACCAGACGTCCGTCAACGGTTTGCCTTTGATCGCCGCCTCCAGGTTATCCGCCGCACGACGGATCTCCGGGCCTTCAGGCATAGTTCTGTCCTTTGTTAGTGAGTTGCTCCGCCTGTTACTGCAATGTCAGTTTCCACATGAAGCGCTGTGACAATGGCGATTTCCAACGCCTGACGCACCGTTTCCGCCGCCATGCTGGGCGCACCAGGATGTGCCGCCGCCTGTTCCGGCAGATAAGGAATATGGATAAATCCACCCTTCACGTCCTGAATATCGCGCAATTTATGCAACAGTCCATACATTACGTGGTTGCAGACAAAAGTGCCTGCGGTCTGAGAGACCGATGCCGGAATCCCCGCTTCGCGCATCGCCGAGACCATCGCTTTGATCGGCAGCGTGCTAAACCAGGCTGCCGGGCCTTCCGCCACGATGGGCTCATCAACTGGCTGCCTGCCGCGATTATCGGGGATACGCGCATCGTCAATATTAATCGCCACGCGCTCCACGGTAATATCCGTGCGCCCTCCGGCCTGCCCTATCGCCAGCACCAGCACCGGGGATAACGCGTCAATCGCCGCATTCAGCACGGTGAGAGAGTCGCCAAAGACGCAAGGGAGTTGGCGGGCCACCACGCGACACCCTGCGATAATAGCATTGTCGAGACGCGAGACCACTTCCCAGGAAGGGTTAACCTGCTCGCCGCCGAAGGGTTCAAACCCGGTGATTAATACCGTCTTCATCCTTCCTCCTTACAGAAACATCAGGAAATACATCAGAAACACGTTAACCAACAGCAGCACAATACCGGTCGGCACCTGCGCTTTAATCACCGCATTTTTATCCGGCAGTTCCAGCAGCGCCGCAGGCACGATATTAAAGTTTGCCGCCATCGGCGTCATCAGCGTTCCGCAGTAGCCGGAGAACATGCCGATTGCCGCCATCACCGCCGGGTTCCCGCCATGTTGCAGCACCAGGATTGGAATCCCAATCCCCGCCGTCACAATCGGGAATGCAGCAAAGGCGTTCCCCATCACCATCGTCAGTAGCGCCATACCGATGGTGTAGACCGCCACGGCGATAAAACGGCTATCGACGGCAAGATATTCCTGGGTGAGATACGAAATTCCGCTGCCGACGCCTGCCGCGGTAAATAACAGCCCTAACGTGGCGAGGATCTGCGGTAAAATGAACGCCCAACCGATGGAATCCAGCAGACGACGCGCTTCCTGAATCGGCTGGTGTACCTTCTCATGCGTCATCTTTATCGCCATCCCCAGACCAATCAATGACCCCGCAGTCATGGAAAACAGCGTCACCAGCGTGGCGTGATTGCCCGGCCCGAATAGCGCCTCCTGCAATCCGGGAACATGGTTGAACATAAGCACGCCGATCACCGTGACCACCGGGATCGCCAGCGCCGGATAAAACAGGCGGTTGCCCAGACGACTGGCGCTTTCCTCACGCTGTTCGCGAGTTCGCTGGTGATAGCTTCCCAGCTTCACGCCGCCAAAACCGGCAATCAGCGCCATCACCACCACCGCCCCACCGACAGCGATGTTAACCATGCGTTTGTCGCCCACCAGCTGATAAGTCCAGTCGCCGAGCAGGAACAGTACGCCATAAACGCCCCAGAATAACCCCGTCGTCAGGCGACGCGGATTGGCTTTGTCCTGCCACGACATGACGGCGACAATCAACAGCACCACACCGGCCAGCCAATAGAGATAGCTTTGTTGAAAATTCATTTCGCCTCTCCTTTGCTCATCGCCGCGCTGACTTTCGCCACTTCACGTTGCAGATAATTGTCCAGACGCCACAGGCGCGCGCCGTGAATCAGAAAAGCGCAGATCGCCGTCGGAATCCCCCACAGCGCAATATGCAGCGGCTCGGTCTGAATCCCGCCGGACTCCAGCATGAAGTTGTGCATAAAGATGATGGCGCCAAAAGCCACGAAAATGTCTTCGCCAAAAAACAGCCCGACGTTATCGGTGGCTGCTGACATTGCCCGCAGCCGGTAGCGAACCGTGCCTGGCAGTTCCCCGTGTATTTTCTCTGCCGCCCCTTCCGCCATCGGCGCCAGCAACGGACGCACCATTTGCGGATGGCCGCCGAGACTGGTCAGCCCCAGCGCTGCCGTCGCTTCGCGGACAAACAGATAGACAATCAGCAGACGTCCTGCCGTGGCGCTGCGGATTTTCGCGATCCACGCCTGCGCGCGCTCTTTGAGCCCGTGACGTTCCAGCAGACCGATAACCGCCAGCGGAATCAGCAGAATAAAGGGCAGGTTACGGGTATTGAGGAACCCTTCACCCAGTTTTTCGAGGATCGTGGCGATCGGCATCTGCGCCGCCAGTCCCGTGACGATCCCGGCAATAATGACCACTAATACCGGGTTAAAGCGTAAAAGAAATCCAGCCACAATGACGGCGATACCCATCAGTGGCCAGAGAGAAATTGCGTCTCCCATGATCCGTTCCTGTCAGTCGTGTTGCGTTGTTTTTATTTGCACAGCGCCTCTTCGGGCACTGTGTCAGCCTGGTTATTGGTTATGCCATAATCCTGATACTGCGTTCTTCAAACGCCGCGCGCAAACGACGGGCAAAAGCGAGTGCGTGCTCGCCGTCGCCGTGAATACATACCGTTTGCGCCACAACGTTCGCCCATTCACCGGTAATGCTTTTCACTCTACCGGATTCCACCATGCCCAGCGTTTGCGCCAACGCGTGCTCTTCGTCTTCTACCAGCGCGCCCGGCTGGGTTCGCGGCACCAGGCTGCCGTCAGCCTGATACCCCCGATCGGCAAAAACTTCCTGACGCGTCGTCAGGCCATAATGCTCGCCTGCGCGAATCAGTTCGCTGCCCGCCAGCCCGACCAGAATCAGCGACGGATCGCAGGCATGTACCGCTCTGGCGATGGCATCCGCCAGCTGTGGATCTTTCGCCGCCTGGTTGTACAACATACCGTGCGGTTTGACATGACGCATAACGCCGCCTTCCGCGCGGGCTATCGCCGCCAGCGCGCCGATCTGGTACAGCGTCTGGGCGTAGACGGTTTCCGGCGGTAACGTCATGGCGGTGCGGCCAAAGTTTTCCCGATCCGGGAAACTGGGATGCGCGCCAATCGCTACGCCGTTTTTCAGCGCTTCGCGCACGCTCGCCAGCATGGTTTGCGCATCGCCCGCGTGAAATCCGCAGGCGATGTTGGCGGATGACACCAGTTGCAGTAACGCCGCATCGCTGGCGCACCCTTCTCCTAAGTCTGCGTTAAGATCAATGTTCATCGTTGAGTCGCCATGTTAACTGTTCCAGATAACGCTGCTGATCGTGACGCGCCTTAAGCGCCTCCTCCAGCGTACACTGAACAAAATGGATCGGTTGCCCGAGAGGGATCTGCGCCAGATGATACATATCCGCCTCAATGATGCAGGCGATACGCGGGTAGCCGCCGGTGGTCTGGGCATCGTTCATCAGCACGATCGGCTGACCATTATGCGGCACCTGAATAACGCCCGGCAGCAGCCCGTGCGACAGTAACTCACGTTCGGTGGTACGTTTCAGCGGTTGCCCCTGCAAACGATAGCCCATACGGTTACTTTGCGGGCTAAGCTGCCACGGCGAGCGCCAGAACGCCTCCTGCGAGGCCGCTTCAAACTCCTGGTATTCCGGGCCAGGCAACGCGCGAATCCGGTTCCCCCACAGCAGCTGTTTAACGCCCTGCGGGCCGCTGAACTGGCGTTCTGACCTTCCTGTCGCCAGCCGATCGCCATCTTTTAACAAGCGCCCTTCCAGCCCGCCAATGCCGACCTTCAGGTCGGTACTGCACGACCCCATCACTTCAGGCACGTCAATGCCGCCCGCCACGGCCAGATAGCTGCGCATTCCGTGGAGCGGGCGCTTCAGCGCCAGACGCTGCTCTGCTTTCACCGGCAGCCGCCAGCCGGTCCAGACCGGTTGGTCGTCCAGACGGGCCTCGCACCCGGCGCCGGTCAATGCAAACCAGCCGTCGGATTCAAATTCCACCACCAGTTGGCCGAGCGTAATCTCCAGCGCCGGAGCACTGGCGTCATTCCCCACCAGCAGGTTCGCAATATGCAGTGCCGGTTTGTCCAGCGCGCCGCAATGGCTAATACCGGACTGACGATAGCCGTGTCGTCCCCCATCCTGCACTGAGGTGTACATACCCGCGCGAATAATGTTCAGCATACCCCCTCCTTCTGCGGGACAAAGCGTATGGTGTCGCCCGGACGTAACAGGATGGGCTCATCCCGCTGTGGGTCGAACAGCTTCAGCGGCGTATGGCCGATTAGTTGCCAGCCACCCGGCGTCGGCAGAGGGTAAATCCCGGTTTGCGGGCCGCCAATCCCCACGGAACCCGCCGGAACAATCAGGCGCGGTTCTGCCCGTCTTGGCGTGTGTAATTGTTCCGGTAAGCCCCCGAGATACGGAAAGCCCGGCTGAAAACCTAAAAACCAGACGACGTACTCTACTGAAGCGTGCAGTTCAACCACCTGCTTTTCGCTTAATCCGCTGTGTCGCGCCACCTCCGCCAGATCCGGGCCGCCCTCGCCGCCGTAGGTCACGGGAATTTCGATAAAGCGTGAATCAGGCTCCAGCGCCTCGCTCTCTTCCCACCAGCGCTGCAAACGTTCAATCGCATCCAGCGCCAGCGTCTGCGGCTCGCGCAGGATCACCGTGATATTGTTCATACCCGGAATTGCTTCAACAACATTCGGCATATCGACCAGACGCTGCGCCAGTCGCCAGATGCGTTTCTGGGATGCCAGCGTGACCGGCGGCTCAAGCTCCAGCACCACCGCCGTTTCACCTAACAGATAACAACGCGCTCGTTGCACTTTCGTCCCTCTCGTGTTTTATGCGTTATGCCGGATTGGGAATATCAATAAAGGTCACATCCAGACTCGTATTTTCAGTCAGCCATTCGCTTAACGCGCGAATACCGCCGCGCTCGGTGGCGTGGTGTCCGGCGGCATAGAAATGCAGCCCCTGTTCGCGGGCGGAGTGAATCGTTTGTTCAGAGACCTCGCCAGTAATAAACGCATCCACGCCAAAGCGCGCGGCGCTGTCGATAAAACTTTGCCCGCCACCGGTACACCAGGCCACACGCTGCACTTTTTCCGGCCCGGTATCGCCGCACCATAACGGTTTACGTCCCAGGCGCGCTTCAATCCACGAGGCCAGTTCCAGCCCCGGCACCGGCATTGATAACTCTCCCCACGGCACCAGCGGCTCGATTTCCCCCATCACGGTAATGCCAAGCAGCGCCGCCAGCTGCACGTTGTTTCCCAGTTCCGGGTGCGCATCCAACGGCAGATGCCAGCCATAGAGGTTAATGTCATTCGCCAGCAGCGTTTTCAGCCGATTGCGTTTCATACCGCGAATGACCGGAGATTCCCCTTTCCAGAAGTAACCATGATGAACGATGACCGCATCAGCCTGCTGGCGTACCGCTTCATCCAGTAAGGCCTGGCTTGCCGTCACGCCGGTCACGATTTTTTGCACCGTCTCTTTGCCTTCAACCTGTAAGCCATTCGGCGCGTAATCGCTGATGGCCGCGCTGTTCAGCTTTTCATTGATCAGTTGTTCCAGTTCGGTGTTTTTCATCATCGCTCCCTTCTTCATATGTGCACTACGTTAAAATAGCGTTCTCCCGTCACTTCGTCGATAGCCATTTCTTCGACACATTGAGAAACAATCACGCCGTTTTAAGACGCAAAATGCTTACCCTTACTCGATCTGATTCATGTATATTTATGCAATCAGACAGCATATTGCAAAAATAATCAGATCTGTATCGAAGTTATAACTTTAAGGAAACACACTCACGCCGCGGATTTCTTTTGCGGTGTGACATCCATCCCGGAATCACAATGAATAAACCATCTTCTCAACCGCGCGCCATTTATTACGTCGTCGCACTGCAAATTTGGGAATACTTCAGCTTTTACGGCATGCGCGCCCTGCTGATTCTCTATCTCACCAACCAGCTAAAATACGACGATAACCATGCGTATGCGCTGTTCAGCGCTTACTGTTCGCTGGTCTATGTCACCCCGATTCTCGGCGGGTATCTGGCGGATAAAGTGCTTGGTAATCGCATGGCGGTCATGCTGGGAGCATTCTTGATGGCCGTTGGGCATCTGGTGCTGGGGGCGAGTGAAATCGCGCCGACCTTCCTTTATTTGTCGCTGGCGATCATCGTCTGCGGTTACGGTCTGTTCAAATCCAACATCAGTTGCCTGTTGGGTGAGCTGTATAAACCGGAAGATCCACGCCGCGACGGGGGATTCTCACTGCTGTATGCCGCCGGCAATATCGGCTCGATCGTTGCCCCTATCGCCTGTGGTTATGTTCAGGAAGAGTACAGCTGGGCGATGGGTTTTGCGCTGGCCGCCATCGGCATGATCGCCGGGTTAATTATCTTCCTGTGCGGCAATCGCCATTTCGCCCACACCACTGGGGTGAATAAAGCCGCGCTGCACGCCAGAACGTTTGTTCTGCCCAACTGGTGTTGGCTGCTGGTGCTGTTAGTTGCCGCGCCGCTGCTGATCACGGTGCTGTTCTGGAAAGAATGGTCGGTCTATGCGCTGATTGTCGCCACCGTCATTGGTCTTGCGGTGCTGACAAAAATCTACCGTCAGGCACAGACGCAAAAACAGCGTAAAGAGCTGGGGCTGATTGTGGTTCTCACCTTCTTCAGCATGTTGTTCTGGGCGTTCGCCCAACAGGGCGGCAGCTCCATCAGTTTGTACATCGACCGATTCGTGAACCGTACGATTCTGGGTTACGAAGTACCGACGGCGATGTTCCAGTCAGTGAATGCCTTCGCGGTCATGCTGTGCGGCGTGGTGCTGGCCTGGCTGATTAAGGAGAGTATGGGCGGCAACCGTACCGTGCGGATCTGGGGGAAATTCGCCCTGGGCCTCGGTTTGATGAGCGCCGGATTCTGCATTCTGACCGTAAGCGCCCGGTTATCTGCCGCCTACGGTCACTCTTCTATGCCACTGATGATCTTAGGGTTGGCGGTAATGGGTTTTGCCGAGTTGTTCATCGACCCGGTCGCAATGTCGCAGATTACACGTATTGAGATCCCTGGCGTGACGGGCGTTCTGACCGGTATCTATATGTTGCTCTCCGGCGCGATCGCCAACTATCTGGCTGGCGTCATTGCCGATCAGACCTCGCAGAGCGCGTTTGATGCAAGCGGCGCGATCAACTACGCCATCAATGCCTATATCGATGTGTTCGACCAGATAACCTGGGGAGCGCTGGCCTGCGTGGCGCTGGTACTGCTGATTTGGCTGTATCAGTCACTCAAATTCAGAAACCGCCCGCTGGCGGTTGAGTCCTGAATGACATTACGCCCGGTGGCGCTACGCTTACCGGGCCTACAGCGTGGCACTATCCTGTAGGCCGGATAAGGCATCGCCGCCATCCGGCATAACGTATAAAAAAAAACCGCCACATTTCTGTTGGCGGTTTTCTCGGACGATGCTGTATATCAGTAGAAATCGCAGGTCACTTTTTCTGCCTGCGCCATCCACACCGGTTTATCGCTGGTTTTCGACCAGACGCGATGCAGATAGCTGTAAAAACGAGCACGGTCTTTCCAGAACAACATGACCGGCAGCGCCAGAACCCCAGCCACAACGGCGAGAGTGCGGCGTAACAAAACAACATGAGCTGGATATTCTTTATAGAGTTCCATACTTTTCTCCCCTTTATCTGGCCGGTAATCATCACCGGTAAAGTCAAATTGGTTATCTGCTGAAAATAGTACCGCTTTGCGTGTAATTTTACTACTCATCCGACCACTTATTTTTGTCTATTTAAGGTTTATTTACATTCGCCCTGTAATTAAGTTACATAAAAGTTAAATTAATACTAATCATTAGTTAAATGATGGTCTTTTCCATTTTTATACTTTTTTTACACCCTACGCGCCGATTTTTGCGAAATCTTTGCAGGCAAAAAATTACCCTCCGCATATCAGAAGAAAAACCACTGGAGGTGCACTGTGAGTGCAGGCGTAATCATCGGCATCATGCTGATTTTCTTACTTTTGGGTTACCTGGTGTATGCCCTGATTAATGCGGAGGCATTCTGATGGCGGCCCAGGGATTTTTACTGACAGCCAGTTTTTTACTGATCCTGTTCGTGCTCGCCCGCCCTTTAGGCGTGGGTCTGGCGCGACTTATCAACGACATTTCCCTGCCAGGCACCGCCAGCGCAGAGCGTCTGCTATGGCGCGGGTTGGGGATACCGACGCAGGAAATGGACTGGAAACAGTATCTGCTGGCCATTCTTACCCTGAATCTGTTGGGTCTGGCAGTGCTGTTTCTGATGCTGCTGGGGCAAAACCTGCTGCCGCTGAACCCGCAGCAGTTGCCTGGTCTTTCCTGGCATCTGGCGCTCAATACGGCCATCAGTTTTGTCACCAATACCAACTGGCAGTCCTACGGCGGGGAAACCACCTTAAGCTACTTCAGCCAGATGGCGGGACTGACCGTACAGAACTTCCTGTCGGCGGCTACCGGTATCGCGGTGATCTTCGCCCTGATCCGCGCCTTTACGCGCCAGAGCATGAATACGCTGGGCAACGCCTGGATGGATTTGGTGCGCATTACGCTGTGGATCTTATTGCCGCTCGCCCTGTTAATCGCCCTGCTTTTCATCCAGCAGGGCGCACTGCAAAACCTGCTGCCCTATCAATCGTTCACCAGTGTTGAAGGTGTGAAACAGCTTTTACCGATGGGGCCGGTAGCTTCACAGGAAGCCATAAAGATGCTCGGCACCAACGGCGGCGGGTTCTTCAACGCCAACTCATCGCATCCGTTTGAAAACCCGAGCGCATTAACCAACATGGTACAGATGCTGGCGATCTTTTTGATTCCCGCCGCGCTTTGCTTTGCCTTTGGCGATGCGTCAGGCGATCGCCGTCAGGGGCAGATGCTGCTGTGGGCGATGTCGATCATTTTCGTGGTCTGCGTCGCCGTGGTGATGTCGGCGGAAGTTCAGGGCAATCCTCATCTGCTGAAGTTTGGCGCCGACAGCAGCCTCAATATGGAAGGCAAAGAGAGCCGCTTTGGCGTGCTGGTCAGCAGCCTGTTCGCCGTCGTGACCACGGCGGCCTCCTGCGGGGCGGTTATCGCTATGCATGACTCCTTTACCGCGCTGGGCGGCATGGTGCCAATGTGGCTGATGCAAATCGGAGAAGTGGTTTTTGGCGGCGTCGGTTCGGGTTTGTACGGCATGCTGTTGTTCGTATTGTTAGCCGTATTTATCGCCGGGCTGATGATTGGCCGCACGCCAGAATATCTGGGTAAAAAAATCGACGTGCGCGAAATGAAAATGACCGCCCTGGCGATTCTGATTACCCCGACGTTGGTATTGCTCGGTACGGCGCTGGCGATGATGACCGAAACCGGCCGCAGCGGAATGCTCAACCCCGGCCCACACGGTTTTAGCGAAGTGCTGTACGCCGTCTCTTCGGCGGCCAACAACAACGGCAGCGCCTTTGCCGGTCTGAACGCCAACACGCCCTTCTGGAACTGCCTGCTGGCCTTCTGCATGTTTGTCGGTCGCTTCGGGGTGATTATCCCGGTCATGACAATTGCCGGATCGCTGGTCGGTAAAAAGCGCCAGCCGGCCAGCCCCGGCACACTGCCGACGCACGGCGCGCTGTTTGTCGGCCTGCTGATCGGTACGGTGTTGCTGGTGGGCGCACTGACCTTTATTCCTGCGCTGGCGCTTGGGCCGGTTGCTGAACACCTCTCTTTATATTGAGCGAAGCGGAGTACATGGTGATGAGTCGCAAACAACTGGCGCTGTTCGAGCCCTCCCTGGTCGCTCAGGCGCTGATCGAGGCCGTGAAAAAATTAAGCCCACATACCCAGTGGCGCAATCCGGTCATGTTTATTGTCTGGATCGGCAGTCTGCTGACGACCCTTATCACGGTGGCGATGGCAACCGGGCAGATGCCAGGGAATCCCCGGTTTACTGGCGCGATAAGCCTCTGGCTGTGGGTTACCGTCCTGTTCGCAAACGTTGCCGAAGCGCTGGCGGAAGGTCGCAGCAAAGCGCAGGCCAGCAGTCTGAAAGGGGTGAAGAAAACGGCATTTGCCCGCAAACTGCGTGAACCAAAGTATGGCGCGCAGGCGGATCGCCTCCCTGCCGATGAGCTGCGTAAAGGGGATATCGTCCTGGTTGAAGCGGGCGATATTATTCCCTGCGACGGCGAGGTCATTGAAGGCGGCGCATCGGTGGACGAAAGCGCCATTACCGGTGAGTCCGCGCCGGTGATTCGTGAATCCGGCGGCGACTTTGCCTCAGTGACCGGCGGAACACGTATTCTCTCCGACTGGCTGGTCATCGAATGCAGCGTGAATCCCGGCGAAACCTTCCTTGACCGGATGATCGCGATGGTGGAAGGCGCGCAGCGCCGTAAAACGCCAAACGAAATCGCGCTGACCATTCTGCTGATTGCCCTGACTATTGTCTTTTTACTGGCAACCGCCACGCTCTGGCCCTTTTCCGCCTGGGGCGGCCATGCCGTCAGCGTGACGGTGCTGGTCGCCCTGCTGGTTTGCCTGATCCCCACCACTATCGGCGGATTACTTTCGGCGATCGGCGTCGCCGGGATGAGTCGAATGCTGGGAGCAAACGTCATCGCCACCAGCGGGCGGGCGGTGGAAGCCGCAGGCGACGTGGACGTGCTGCTGCTGGATAAAACCGGCACCATCACCCTCGGCAACCGTCAGGCCTCGGACTTTCTGCCCGCTCAGGGCGTGGATGAAAAGACGCTGGCCGACGCGGCGCAACTCTCTTCGCTGGCCGACGAGACGCCGGAAGGCCGCAGCATCGTCATTCTCGCCAAACAGCGTTTTAATCTGCGCGAGCGCGATGTGCAGTCGCGCCATGCCACCTTTGTTCCCTTTACCGCGCAAAGCCGGATGAGCGGTATCAACATTGATAACCGAATGATCCGTAAAGGTTCCGTGGATGCCATTCGCCGCCACGTTGAAGCCAGCGGCGGTCACTTCCCTGCTGACGTGGAGCAAAAAGTGGATAGCGTCGCCCGTCTTGGCGCCACGCCGCTGGTGGTGGTGGAAGGTTCCCGCGTGCTGGGCGTTATCGCGCTGAAAGATATTGTCAAAGGCGGGATTAAGGAACGTTTTGCCCAGTTGCGCAAAATGGGCATCAAAACGGTGATGATCACCGGCGACAACCGCCTGACGGCCGCGGCGATTGCCGCCGAAGCCGGAGTGGATGATTTCCTGGCGGAAGCCACACCAGAAGCCAAGCTGGCGTTGATCCGCCAGTACCAGGCTGAAGGTCGCCTGGTGGCGATGACCGGCGACGGAACCAACGATGCACCGGCGCTGGCGCAGGCTGATGTGGCGGTGGCGATGAACTCCGGTACTCAGGCAGCGAAAGAAGCCGGTAACATGGTGGATCTGGATTCCAACCCGACCAAGCTGATCGAAGTGGTGCATATCGGTAAACAGATGCTGATGACGCGCGGTTCGCTCACCACGTTCAGTATCGCCAATGACGTGGCGAAATATTTCGCCATCATTCCGGCGGCGTTTGCCGCGACGTACCCGCAGTTGAATACGCTGAACATTATGCGTCTGCATTCGCCGGATTCCGCAATCCTCAGCGCGGTGATCTTCAATGCGTTGATTATCGTTTTTCTGATCCCGCTGGCATTGAAAGGGGTGAGCTATAAGCCACTTTCGGCCTCTGCCATGCTGCGCCGTAATCTGTGGATTTACGGCCTGGGTGGTCTGGTTGTGCCGTTTATCGGCATTAAAGTGATTGATTTACTGCTGACTCTGCTGGGTCTGGTGTGAGGTTTATAATGAGTGGATTACGTCCTGCATTATCAACGCTGGTGTTTCTGACGCTGCTAACCGGCGGCATTTACCCGCTGCTTACCACCGCGCTGGGGCAATGGTGGTTCCCGCATCAGGCTAACGGCTCACTGATTGTTGATGGCAGTCTCGTGCGCGGCTCTGCGCTTATCGGGCAGAATTTTACCGCCGACGGCTATTTTCAGGGACGCCCGTCAGCAACGGCGGAAATACCCTATAATCCCATGGCTTCCGGCGGCAGTAATCTGGCGGTCAGCAACCCGGAGCTGGATAACCAGTTGCAGCAGCGGGTGAAGGCGCTGCGGGCCGCTAACCCGGACGCCAGCACGACGATTCCGGTGGAACTGCTCACCGCCTCCGCCAGCGGGCTGGACAATAACCTGACGCCAGCGGCGGCGGCGTGGCAGATCCCGCGCGTCGCCAAAGCGCGAAATCTCAGCGTTGAAGCCGTGACGCAGTTGGTCGCAGAATATACGCAAAAGCCGCTGGTGAGTTTTATCGGCCAGCCAGTGGTCAATATCGTGGAACTCAATTTAGCGCTGGATAAGCTCTGATGGTTAATGAAGAACCGCTACGCCCTGACCCCGATCGCCTGCTGGAACAGACCGCCGCACCACACCGGGGAAAACTGAAAATCTTCTTCGGCGCCTGCGCAGGCGTCGGGAAAACCTGGGCGATGCTGGCTGAGGCGCAGCGACTGCGGGCGCAAGGGCTGGATATTTTGACGGGTGTCGTGGAAACCCACGGGCGTAAAGAGACCGCCGCGCTGCTGGACGGCCTCAGCATCCTGCCGCTAAAACGGCAGGCGCGTCACGGACGCCATCTCAGCGAGTTCGATCTCGACGCGGCGCTGGCCCGTCGCCCGGCGCTTATTCTCATGGACGAACTGGCGCACAGCAATGCGCCAGGCTCGCGCCATCCCAAACGCTGGCAGGATATCGAAGAACTGCTGGAAGCGGGTATTGACGTCTTTACCACCGTCAACGTCCAGCACCTGGAAAGCCTCAACGATGTGGTCAGCGGCGTGACCGGCATTCAGGTTCGTGAAACCGTGCCAGACCCTTTCTTCGATGCCGCCGACGAGGTGGTTCTGGTCGACCTGCCGCCTGACGATCTGCGAGCGCGTCTGAAAGAGGGCAAGGTGTACATTGCCGGCCAGGCTGAACGCGCCATTGAGCACTTCTTTCGCAAAGGCAATTTGATCGCCCTGCGTGAACTGGCACTGCGCCGCACGGCCGACCGGGTGGACGATCAAATGCGCGCCTGGCGGAGCCATCCAGGCGAAGAGAAAGTGTGGCATACCCGCGACGCCATTCTGCTGTGCATCGGGCACAACACCGGCAGTGAAAAACTGGTGCGTGCCGCCGCGCGGCTGGCTGCCCGCCTCGGCAGCATCTGGCACGCGGTGTATGTCGAAACCCCGGCGCTGCATCGCCTGCCGGAAAAGCAGCGGCGCGCCATCTTGAGCGCCCTGCGTCTGGCGCAGGAGCTGGGCGCAGAGACCGCCACGCTTTCCGATCCCGCCGAAGAAAAAGCGGTTGTGCGTTACGCCCGGGAACATAATCTTGGCAAAATTGTGCTGGGGCGTCCGGCAACGCGACGCTGGTGGCGCAGAGATTCGTTTGCCGATCGCCTGGCGAAACAGGCGCCGGATCTCGATCAGGTGGTCGTCGCCCTTGATGATCCCCCGACTCGCCCGTTGAATCAGACACCGGATACCCGTGCCTTCAAAGATAAGTGGCGGGTGCAGATACAGGGCTGCCTGGTCGCGATCGCCCTTTGCGCAGTGACCACCGTCATCGCCGTACAGTGGATGGTCGCCTTTGACGCGGCTAACCTGGTGATGCTGTATCTGCTGGGCGTGGTGATTATCGCTCTGTTTTATGGGCGCTGGCCCTCGGTAGTGGCAACCTTTATTAACGTCGCCAGCTTCGATCTCTTTTTTATTGCTCCTCGCGGCACGCTTGCCGTTTCCGATGTGCAGTATCTGTTGACCTTCGCCGTGATGCTGACGGTGGGGCTGGTGATCGGTAACCTGACGGCGGGCGTGCGCTATCAGGCGCGGGTTGCCCGCTATCGGGAACAGCGCACGCGCCATCTGTACGAGATGTCCAAAGCGCTGGCGGTGGGGCGAAGCAGGCAGGATATCGCCGCCACCAGCGAACAGTTTATCGCCTCCACGTTTCAGGCCCGCAGCCAGGTGTTATTGCCGGATGAAAACGGCACGCTGACGCCGCTGACCCACCAGCAGGGCATAACGCCGTGGGATGACGCCATCGCCCGGTGGAGCTTTGACAAAGGCCAGCCGGCCGGGGCGGGTACGGATACCCTGCCCGGCGTGCCGTATCAAATTTTACCGTTAAAAAGCGCCGATAAAACGCATGGCCTGGTGGTGGTCGAGCCGGGGAATCTTCGTCAGTTAATGATCCCGGAACAACAGCGGCTACTGGAAACATTCACCTTGCTGGTCGCCAGCGCGCTGGAGCGTCTGACGCTTACCGCCAGTGAAGAGCTGGCCCGACTCGCCAGCGAGCGCGAGAGCATTCGCAATGCCCTGCTCGCCGCCCTCTCCCACGACTTGCGCACGCCGCTGACGGTGCTGTTTGGTCAGGCGGAGATTTTAACCCTGGATTTGGCAAGTGAAGGATCGCCGCATGCGCGCCAGGCCAGCGAAATCCGCCAGCACATACTCAACACCACCCGACTGGTGAATAACCTGCTGGACATGGCGCGCATTCAGTCCGGTGGATTTAATCTTAAAAAAGAGTGGCTGACGCTGGAAGAGGTTGTCGGCAGCGCCCTGCAAATGCTGGAGCCGGGGCTATCCCACCCCATTAACCTGTCGCTGCCAGCGCCGCTGACGCTGGTACACGTTGACGGCCCGCTGTTTGAACGGGTACTGATCAACCTTCTGGAAAACGCCGTCAAATACGCCGGTTCACAGGCGGAGATCGGCATTGATGCCCATGTTGAAGACGAACATCTTCAGCTTGACGTCTGGGATAATGGCCCCGGCATTCCTGACGGGCAGGAGAAAAGCATCTTCGACAAATTTGCCCGGGGAAATAAAGAGTCTGCCGTACCGGGCGTTGGGCTGGGGTTGGCTATTTGCCAGGCGATTGTTGAAGTGCACGGTGGAACGATTTCCGCCCACAATCGCCCGCAGGGCGGAGCCTGTTTCCGTGTTACACTCCCGCAGGAAACTGCACCTGAACTTGAAGATTTTCATGAGGATATGTGACCAACGTTCTGATTGTTGAAGACGAACAGGCTATTCGTCGCTTTCTGCGCAGCGCGCTGGAAAGCGACGGGCTGCGCGTGTACGAAGCAGAGACGCTAAGCCGTGGGTTGCTGGAAGCCGCCACGCGGAAACCCGATCTCATCATTCTTGATCTTGGACTGCCTGACGGCGACGGCATCGATTTTATTCGCGACCTGCGACAATGGAGCGCAATTCCGGTGATTGTGCTTTCTGCTCGCAGCGAGGAGAGCGATAAAATCACTGCGCTGGATGCGGGCGCCGATGACTATCTGAGTAAACCCTTCGGCATTGGCGAACTACAGGCGCGCTTACGCGTGGCGCTGCGCCGTCACGCCAGCGGCCCTTCTCCTGACCCCATCGTGCAGTTTTCCAGCATAAAAGTGGACTTAGCAGCACACCTTGTCCACCGTGATGAAGAAGAAATTCACCTGACGCCGATTGAGTTTCGCTTACTGGCCGTGTTGCTGAATAATGCGGGCAAAGTGCTCACCCAGCGGCAGCTGTTGAACCAGGTCTGGGGACCGAACGCCGTCGAGCACAGTCACTATTTGCGTATTTATATGGGTCACCTGCGACAGAAACTGGAGAAAGATCCCGCCCGCCCCCGCCATTTCATTACCGAAACCGGAATCGGTTATCGTTTTATGCCATGAATGGTTATTCATTTTTTTTAATTAATTCCTAAATATCATTTTTATCATTAACCACACTGCAAATAATGTATTTTGCAGTGTAAGCTCATTCCTTAAAAAATATAAAAATACAAACCCATAACATATAAACAACAATACGATATCTTATCGTGTGATATGCATAAACAACGACTAAATATTTTAGAAATGATCGTTTTTTATTGATCTTCTTCACAGATCAGGCTCATTTCCTGGATAAAATACCCTCACCTTCCACTTATCCAGTAAAGGTAACCAAAATGGAAAATAATAGCCGTACAATGCCCCATATAAGGCGGACAACTCATATTATGATGTTTGCTCACCGTAACAGCTTCGACTTTCATTTCTTTAATGCCCGTTAGTCTTTCGACTAAGGGCACTCCAGCATACAGGTCTTCCTGACCCCTTGCATTGCAGGCTAACGCCTGTATCTCGTGGTGCTCACACTGCATAACCCTGTTTTACCTGTGACCGGAAAGGTTAGGGTTTATTGCATCTTCTAAAAAGCAATTTACTGATTTATTTATCAGTGGCGTCGTATTGCTTTTTTTCCGGAGCTATCAGTTTCTCATTCGAGAAATTGAGGACCTGCTATTACCTGAAAATAAAGAGATGAAAATGTCTGAATTAAAAATTGCCGTCAGTCGTTCCTGCCCTGATTGTTTTTCTACACAGCGCAGTATCGTTAATGTTGATGAAAGTAATTTCATTGATGTTGCCGCTATCGTGTTATCCATCAATGATATTGAACGAGGTAAACTCGATGAGATTGATGCGACGGGCTACGGTATTCCCGTGTTTATCGCGACACAAAATGAAGAGCGCGTTCCGGCAGAATATCTGCCGCGGATCTCGGGCGTATTCGAACATAATGAAGCCCGTAACGCCTTCTATGGCCGCCAACTGGAGACCGCTGCCAGCCACTATGAAACGCAACTGCGCCCGCCGTTCTTCCGGGCGCTGGTGGACTACGTAAACCAGGGCAACAGCGCATTTGACTGTCCGGGGCATCAGGGCGGTGAATTCTTCCGCCGTCACCCCGCAGGGAACCAGTTTGTTGAGTACTTTGGCGAAACGCTTTTCCGCTCTGATTTGTGTAATGCCGACGTGGCGATGGGCGATCTGCTTATCCATGAAGGCGCGCCGTGCATCGCGCAACAACACGCCGCGAAAGTGTTCAACGCCGATAAAACCTACTTTGTGCTGAACGGCACCTCATCGTCAAACAAAGTGGTACTTAACGCGCTGCTGACCCCAGGCGATCTGGTGCTGTTCGATCGTAATAACCACAAATCGAACCACCACGGCGCGCTGTTGCAGGCGGGCGCGACGCCGGTTTATCTGGAAACCGCGCGCAACCCGTACGGCTTCATCGGCGGGATCGACGCCCACTGCTTTGAAGAAGACTATCTGCGTGAACTGGTCAGCGAAGTGGCGCCGCAACGCGCGCAAGACGCCCGTCCGTTC
The DNA here is from genome assembly GCF_030333435.1 of Citrobacter sp. CK191. Classification (NCBI taxonomy): domain Bacteria; kingdom Pseudomonadati; phylum Pseudomonadota; class Gammaproteobacteria; order Enterobacterales; family Enterobacteriaceae; genus Citrobacter; species Citrobacter sp. CK191. The sequence continues at coordinate 68,625 of NZ_JAOWFX010000003.1, forward strand.
CGCCTGGCGGTGATCCAGTTAGGCACCTACGACGGCACCATCTATAACGCCCGTCAGGTGGTGGATAAGATTGGTCATCTGTGCGACTACATCCTGTTTGACTCCGCATGGGTCGGCTACGAGCAGTTTATTCCGATGATGGCCGATTGCTCGCCGTTGTTGCTGGACCTGAACGAGAACGATCCGGGTATCCTGGTCACGCAGTCTGTTCACAAACAGCAGGCCGGTTTCTCCCAGACCTCGCAGATCCACAAGAAAGACAGCCATATCAAAGGTCAGTCTCGCTATGTGCCGCATAAACGTATGAATAACGCGTTCATGATGCACGCCTCCACCAGCCCGTTCTACCCGCTGTTCGCCGCCCTGGACATCAACGCCAAAATGCACGAAGGCGTCGGTGGCCGTAACATGTGGATGGACTGCGTGGCGAACGGCATCAATGCACGTAAGCTGATCCTTGATAACTGCCATCACATCCGTCCGTTCGTGCCGGAACTGATCGACGGCAAACCGTGGCAGTCTTACCCCACGGCGGAGATCGCAAACGACCTGCGCTTCTTCCACTTTGTGCCGGGCGAACACTGGCATGCCTTCGAAGGCTACGCCGAACACCAGTACTTTGTTGATCCGTGCAAACTGCTGCTCACGACGCCGGGCATCAATGCGCGCAACGGCGAATACGACACCTTCGGCGTTCCGGCGACCATCCTTGCCAACTTCCTGCGTGAAAACGGCGTGGTACCGGAAAAATGCGATCTCAACTCGATCCTGTTCCTGCTGACGCCAGCGGAAGACATGGCGAAATTGCAGCAACTCGTCGCCCTGCTGGTGCGCTTTGAGAAACTGCTGGAAGCCGATGCGCCGCTGGCTGACGTTCTGCCGTCAATTTATAAGCAGCATGAAGCGCGTTATGCCGGCTACACCCTGCGTCAGCTGTGCCAGGAGATGCACGATCTGTACGCACGCCATAACGTGAAACAGCTGCAAAAAGAGATGTTCCGTAAATCCCATTTTCCACGCGTCAGCATGAACCCGCAGGACGCCAACTACGCCTATCTGCGCGGTGAAGTCGAACTGGTTCGCCTGCCGGATGCGGAAGGACGGATCGCGGCAGAAGGCGCGCTTCCGTATCCGCCAGGGGTTTTGTGCGTTGTTCCGGGTGAAATCTGGGGCGGTGCGGTGCTGCGTTATTTCAGCGCGCTGGAAGAAGGAATCAACCTGCTGCCGGGCTTTGCGCCTGAACTACAGGGCGTTTACATCGAAGAACACGACGGCCGTAAACAGGTGTGGTGCTACGTCATTAAACCGCGCGAAGCACAGAACACCCTGCTGAAAGGGGAAAAATTATGAGTAAAGCCAAATCCAATAAAATGGGCGTCGTTCAGCTCACCATCCTGACAATGGTCAATATGATGGGCTCCGGGATTATCATGCTGCCCACCAAACTTGCGGAGGTCGGCACCATCTCGATCATCTCGTGGCTGGTGACTGCCGTTGGTTCAATGGCGCTGGCATGGGCTTTCGCCAAATGCGGGATGTTCAGCCGTAAATCCGGCGGCATGGGCGGCTACGCGGAGTATGCCTTTGGTAAATCCGGCAACTTTATGGCGAACTACACCTATGGCGTTTCGCTGCTGATTGCCAACGTCGCTATCGCCATCTCCGCCGTCGGCTACGGCACCGAGCTGTTCGGCGCCACGCTGTCACCGGTGCAGATCGGTCTGGCGACCATCGGCGTGCTGTGGCTGTGCACCGTCGCCAACTTCGGCGGCGCGCGCATTACCGGGCAAATCAGCAGTATCACCGTCTGGGGCGTGATTATTCCGGTTGTCGGTCTGTGCATCATCGGCTGGTTCTGGTTTAGCCCGACGCTGTACGCCAACTCCTGGAACCCGCATCACGTACCGTTCTTCACCGCCGTCGGTTCTTCTATTGCGATGACGCTGTGGGCCTTCCTCGGTCTGGAATCTGCCTGCGCCAACGCCGAAGTGGTGGAAAACCCGGAGCGTAACGTACCGATTGCGGTATTAGGCGGTACGCTGGGCGCGGCGGTGATTTACATCATCTCCACCAACGTGATTGCCGGGATCGTACCGAACATGGATCTGGCCAACTCCACCGCGCCGTTCGGTCTGGCATTCGCACAGATGTTTACCCTGGAAGTCGGTAAAGTGATCATGGCGTTGATGGTGATGTCCTGCTGCGGTTCGCTGCTGGGCTGGCAGTTCACTATCGCCCAGGTTTTCAAATCCTCGGCGGATGAAGGATATTTCCCGAAAATCTTCTCTCGCGTAACGAAAGTGGATGCGCCAGTTCAGGGGATGCTGACCATCGTGATTATCCAGAGCGGATTATCGCTGATGACCATCAGCCCATCGCTGAACAGCCAGTTCAACGTGCTGGTTAACCTGGCGGTGGTAACAAACATTATCCCGTACATTCTGTCGATGGCCGCGCTGGTGATCATTCAGAAAGTGGCAAATGTTCCGTCGTCAAAAGCCAAAACGGCGAACTTCGTGGCATTCATCGGCGCGCTGTACAGCTTCTACGCGCTGTATTCATCCGGTGAAGAAGCGATGCTGTACGGCTCCATCGTGACCTTCCTCGGCTGGACGCTGTATGGACTGGTATCGCCGCGCTTTGAGCTGAAAAACAAACACGGCTAAAAAAAAAAGCCCGGTGGCGCTAACGCTTACCGGGCCTACGATCGTTGTTGTAGCCGGGCAAATGCAGTACCGCCCGGCACACAAACCGCACTTACGCGTTTTTCAGCACTTCGCTGACAATCTCAACCGCTTCTTTTTCGATCTGCTTGCGGTGTTCCTCGCCGAGGAAGCTTTCGCAATAAATCTTATAAGCGTCTTCCGTGCCAGAAGGCCGCGCGGCAAACCAGCCGTTGTCGGTCATCACTTTCAAGCCGCCAATCGACGCGCCGTTACCCGGCGCCGCCGTCAGACGCGCGGTGATCGGATCGCCCGCCAGCGTGCTGGCGCTCACCATTTCTGGAGAGAGCTTAGACAATGCGGCTTTCTGCGCAGACGTTGCGCTTGCCTGCAAACGGTTATAGCTCGGCGCGCCAAAGCGAGCCGCCAGCTCGTTGTAGTGCTCCTGCGGGTTTTTCCCGGTGACGGCCGTGATTTCCGCCGCCAGCAGGCACATGATGATGCCGTCTTTATCGGTAGACCACGGCGTACCGTCGAAACGCAGGAAAGACGCCCCGGCGCTCTCTTCGCCGCCGAAGCCGAAGCTGCCGTCGAACAGACCGTCGACGAACCATTTAAAGCCGACCGGCACTTCCACCAGCTTACGCCCCAAATCGTTCACCACGCGGTCGATCATCGCAGAGGAAACCAGCGTTTTACCGACCGCCACGTCTTTACCCCACTGCGGGCGGTGCTGGAACAGATAGTTGATCGCTACCGCCAGATAGTGGTTCGGGTTCATCAGCCCTGCCGGAGTCACGATGCCGTGGCGGTCATAGTCCGGGTCGTTGGCGAACGCCAGATCGAACTTATCACGCAGAGCCAGCAGACCCGCCATCGCGCACTCGGAGGAACAGTCCATACGGATTGCGCCGTCTTTGTCGAGATGCATAAAGCGGAACGTCTGGTCAACGTGATCGTTAACGATAGTCAGGTTCAGGTTGTAGTGCTTAGCAATACGCTTCCAGTATTCGATACCGGAACCACCCAGCGGATCGACGCCCAGCGTCAGGCCCGCTTTCTGAATCGCCGCCATATCGACGATATCCGCCAGCCCTTCAACGAACGGCTGCACCAGATCCTGCTCTTTAACGTGGCCTGAGGCCATCGCCGCATCCAGAGAGATACGCTTCACGCCCTTCAGACCGTCAGCCAGCAGCGCGTTGGCCCTGTCTTCCACCACTTTGGTGACGTTGGTATCCGCCGGGCCGCCGTTTGGCGGGTTGTACTTAATACCGCCGTCTTCCGGTGGGTTGTGAGATGGCGTGATCACGATGCCATCAGCCAGCGGGCCGCCTTTTTTATTGTGAACCAGGATAGCGTTAGAAACGGCAGGCGTTGGCGTGAAGCCATTGTTTTCCTGCACGATGACATCAACACCGTTCGCCGCCAGCACTTCCAGTACAGAGATAAATGCCGGTTCAGACAGCGCGTGGGTATCTTTGCCCACATAACAAGGACCAGTGATACCGTTTTTTGCACGCTCTTCCGCAATCGCCTGGGCGATCGCCAGGATGTGCGGCTCGTTAAAACTATGACGACCTGCGCTACCGCGATGCCCGGACGTACCGAACTTCACGGCGTGCTCTGCATTCCCTGCTTCGGGTTTCAGTACATAGTACTGTGCCGTCAGTTGGGCGACGTTAATCAAATCACTCTGTTGCGCAGGTTGACCTGCACGGTTGTGGATTGCCATTGCCTGGTCCTTTTAATGCAAGGATTAAATTGTTCCGCAAACCTTCTCAATCAATTCCGCCGGGAATTGCATTGACTGCATGATGTGTTCAACCATGCTGCATTTACGGCCGGTGTTGGTGTTGGTAATCACCCAATACGGCGTGCCGGGCACATGTTTCGGTTTGGTTTGATTACCATTTTTCAGCAGCGTTTGTTCATCAGCCGCAAAATAGACGCGCGTACGGCCATGCAACGACTCCGTTGCTTCGGCAAACGCGCGATTATCCAGTGAGTAGAGTGTAGACAGCACCAGCATGAAGCGGTTTACCGCTTTCTTCTGCTCCGCGTACTCGTCGGAAAGCAGCAGTTCACGCATGGCGCGGACTTTATCTTTTACGGGGTTGACGGGCTTCGCTTCCACGATAGCAGGTTGCGCGACGCGAACCTCTTTCGCCGCCGGAGTGACAGGCTGTGATACGGCGGAAAACTTCAACATGCGCCGTAAAATGTCGGATGCGCTCTCGCCAATATGCTTGGTGTGGCTGGCAATATAGCTATAGAGTTCATCATCAACTTCAATCGTTTTCATCTTAATCCAGTGCGGTGTCTTATCTGAATACAAGTCGTTGGGATTACCTGCACGTAGTGTAAAGGCAAATTCCAACAGCGGATAGCGTCAAACCTGGCTGACGGAAAAACTCGGAGTAAACCGTAGTTGTTGCAGCCCTGTGGCAGAATAGTCAACATAATACCCTAACCCGACAGAGCGAAAAAAAGAACTTTGCCATGAAATTGAATATCCGAGCGCAAACTGCACAAAACCTGCACAATAATTCTCCCATCGTCCTCGTTCACGGTTTGTTTGGCAGCCTGGACAACCTCGGCGTGCTGGCGCGCGACCTGGTGACCGATCACGATATCATTCAGGTTGATATGCGCAACCACGGTCTCTCCCCTCGCGATCCGGTGATGGACTACCCGGCAATGGCGCAAGACTTACTGGATACCATTGATGCCGAAGGCATTGAGAAAGCCACCTTTATCGGCCACTCCATGGGCGGTAAAGCGGTAATGGCGCTCACCGCGCTGGCGCCGGAGCGTATTGACCAGTTGGTCGCGATAGACATCGCGCCGGTCGATTACCACGTTCGCCGCCACGATGAAATCTTCGCCGCCATCAATGCCGTCACCGACGCGGGCGCCGAAACCCGTCAACAGGCCGCCACCGTTATGCATCAACATCTGCAAGAAGAAGGCGTCATCCAGTTTCTGCTGAAATCGTTTATCGACGGCGAATGGCGCTTTAACGTACCGGTGTTGTGGGAACAGTATCCACATATTGTGGGCTGGGAGACCATTCCAGCCTGGGATCGCCCGGCGTTGTTTATCCCCGGCGGCAACTCGCCTTATGTGACCGAAGCATATCGTCACGATCTGCTGGCGCAGTTCCCTCAGGCGCGAGCGCACGTCATCGCCGGAGCGGGCCACTGGGTTCACGCGGAAAAACCTGATGCGGTGCTGCGCGCCATTCGTCGCTATCTGGCAGATAAGGCCAACTGATTAAAAACTCAGCGTCCGCGCGCGATTACGTCCGCGGGCGTTGGCGTGTCTGCCTTGCTGATGTATGATGGCGCGCTATCCATCCGGGCAGACGCCTGGCTGATTGTTTCCCCGAAGTCACCAAAATCATGGCCAAAGAACAAACGGACCGTACGACATTAGATCTGTTCGCACACGAGCGTCGCCCGGGACGACCCAAAACCAATCCGCTTTCGCGTGATGAACAGCTGCGCATTAATAAGCGTAACCAGCTAAAACGCGACAAAGTACGTGGCCTTAAGCGTGTCGAACTGAAACTCAACGCTGAGGCTGTCGATGCGCTGAACGAGCTGGCCGAATCCCGCAATATGAGCCGTAGCGAACTCATCGAAGAGATGCTGATGACTCAACTGGCAGCGCTGCGCGGCCAGGGCGTAGTCTGAAAAACTGCTCAATATCATAAATCATGTAGCACAGAGTGCAGTCCCGCGTGATTGCTGTTTCCGCATGCCTGACTGTTCTGCTATGATTGCCCTTATCTGCGGGCAATACGCCACCACCATTTCAATAAGTTTCAAGAGGTTATTTTACTCATGGCAATCACTGGCATCTTTTTCGGCAGCGACACCGGTAATACCGAAAATATCGCAAAAATGATTCAAAAACAGCTTGGTAAAGACGTTGCCGATGTGCATGACATTGCGAAAAGCAGCAAAGAGGACCTGGAAGGGTACGACATCCTGCTGCTGGGCATCCCGACCTGGTACTACGGTGAAGCGCAATGTGACTGGGATGACTTCTTCCCGACTCTCGAAGAGATTGATTTTAACGGTAAACTGGTGGCGCTGTTCGGCTGCGGCGACCAGGAAGATTACGCAGAATATTTCTGCGACGCGTTAGGCACCATCCGCGACATCATTGAGCCGCGCGGCGCGACCATCGTCGGCCACTGGCCAACGGCGGGCTACCATTTTGAAGCGTCCAAAGGTCTGGCTGACGACGATCACTTTGTTGGTCTGGCTATCGACGAAGACCGTCAGCCTGAACTGACCGCAGAGCGCGTTGAAAAATGGGTTAAACAGATTTCCGGCGAACTGCACCTCGACGAAATCATTAACGCCTGATTTTGTGCGGCGCAGAAAAGCATCTGCGTCGCATCAATAGATAAAACCAATTAAAATAATTGCTACAAATTTGTAACTTTCTTGCCTGACCCTGTACAATGTCCGGGTGTTATTCTGGTATTGCACAGTGTGTTTGTTGGCGATACCTCGTTTTTATTAACAATATTTGCCGGAGGCTTGCAGTTTTCATTTAGGCGTGGCAGTTCTATAATGAAACGCATTATCTCAAGTGCAATTTCTGTCACTTCTTTGTTGGAAGTGAATCGTTTAGCAACAGGACAGATTCCGCATGACTGACAACAATACCGCATTAAAGAAGGCTGGCCTGAAAGTAACGCTTCCTCGTTTAAAAATTCTGGAAGTTCTTCAGGAACCGGATAACCATCACGTCAGTGCGGAAGATTTATATAAACGTCTGATCGACATGGGTGAAGAGATTGGGCTGGCGACCGTGTACCGCGTGCTGAACCAGTTTGATGACGCCGGTATCGTAACCCGCCACAATTTTGAAGGCGGTAAATCCGTTTTTGAGCTGACCCAACAGCATCATCACGATCACCTTATTTGCCTCGATTGTGGCAAAGTGATCGAATTCAGTGATGATTCCATCGAAGCGCGCCAGCGTGAGATTGCGGCTAAGCATGGCATTCGTTTGACGAACCACAGCCTCTATCTCTACGGCCACTGCGCTGAAGGCGATTGCCGGGAAGACGAGCACGCGCACGACGCGAAGTAATGTGAACCCTGCTAAAAAGCCAACCGACCGGTTGGCTTTTTTTATGCCTCCGAGCCGGTAGCAGTCTTAAAAAACGCAAACGGGCGGAGAGTTCTCTCCGCCCGCCATTAACCCGCCCTGCTTTTATTTGGCGCTATTTTTACTGCGAATTTCCTGCCAGATTTTATCGCAATCGGCGGTCACCGCCTGATCGTTCCCCGTACGCGTAGCCTGAATGCACTGCTGATAATCCAGCACGCGCACGCTCTCTTCTGTAGCAAACTGCTTGTGCTGGTCATCTTTCTTCAGCACGTTCAGTACGCTCTGACAGGCTTCAATTTTCTCTGGCGAACCTTGCGCCGTATTGATGCAGGCGCTGTATGCCTCTTTTAACTGACTGTCTTCTTTGGGCGCGGTTGGCTGCGCGCAGGCCACCAGTCCCGATGCCATCATGGCGATGAGTAACAGTTTTTTCATATCAGTGTCCTCAACGTTGCGGCAGACAAATCGCCTGCCGCAACAGGCATCAGAAAATAGTGAACGGAGCGATAACCATGAACTTCACGTCACGTTCATCCTGGAAGATGTTGCCGTAACCGCCGCCCCAGCTTGGGATGTTGGAGTGGTTGTCATATTCCGTGAAGTGCAGTTTAAACATGGTGCCTTTGGCACGGCCTTCCTGTAGGGTGTAGACCGCATCAAGGCTGTAAGAAGACTCTTCAATGGTACGGTTTTTGTCATAGTACGCATCCGGGGTAATCTGCCAGGTTGATGGCTTCGCGTCCCAGGCGTAAACGTATGACGCCCCCACTGCCCAGCCCGGTAGGTTCCAGTTTTTCAGATCGTACATCGCACCGAAGAAGACGGCTTTTTCGCCGTTGGCGTTAAAGTCTGAGCGGTTATCCCACCAGATATCCAGACGACCGTTTGAGGATGCGTAAGTTGGCGTCATACGTTGCAGGAAGTAACCTTGTTGACCGTCCGCCTTAACCCAGGTCCCTTCCAGGCGCAAATCGACGACTTCGGCCACTTTGTAACCGAAAGTCAGCGCCTGCAACCAGGCGGTGCCGTCATAAATATCGTTTACGCTGCGATCATCAACTTTGTCGCGCGCACCATAGAACTGATAGCTGGTGGTGAACGGGTTACCGCCCAAATCAAATTTGTAGCTGGCTTTGGCAAAATACTGGTCGACATACCCTTCTGACTGACCAAATGCCGCTTCCAGCACGAGGTCATTTTTGAAATCGTATTTAGCGCCGATAGAGTGGAGGTAATCCACTTTGGTCTTTTTATCGGCCTGATAGAATTTATCAACATCGGTGTGCCACGGCGCTTTATATTGGTTGGCCCACATATAGGAGAAACTCAGCGCGCCCGCATCACCGTAGTCAAAATTCGCTCCGGCTTCCGCGCCCTGATAAGTACCCGGCATAAAGCTCCAGTGCGGCGCTAACAGCGTCTGACCGGTCGGCTGGATATACCCCGCACGCGCCCAGGTTGGCCCGTACTTAAATTTTGCCGCGGCTTTATAAAGGCTGATCCCGCTCTTATCGCCAGAATAATCCTCATCATAACCTTTATTCTTTTTCGAGAAGGCGATTTCGTTGGGGTGTCCGCTGTCGCCGTTTTCCGCCATTTCTATCGCGGTAAATGCCGCGATATCCAGACCGAACATATCAGCCGCATAACCAGACTGGAAATCCAGGTTGGCGTTCCAGGTCGCGTGTGAAAGGTTGGTTTTATATTTGTCATCGTCGGTGACATCTTTACGGTCACGCTCACGCTGCCAGTAATAGATGCCGCCTGTTAACGTGGAATCGTCAATAAAGCCTTCGGCCTGAGCCTGTGGAACGACGACCAAACCTGACATTGCTGTGATACCGGCGATAGCCAGCGCCAGCGTACTACGTTTGCCACTAAACGTACGCATGTGTTAATCCTCTTTGACGTATAAAATGCTGCCGAACAAAAGCGGACAGCGAAAAATAAAAATGTAAAAGTAGCGTTGAGAAAAACCTCGCAGACTACAGTGAATAGACTATTTTTCGCGACGCGAATTATCAATCTCTTTCTGTAACGAGAATGTAAGAGTATGAGCAACCGCACATATTTCATTGCTTTCTGTTACATTTTCATCAGGCGCTAAAAAAGATGAACAAAAGTTAAAATTGTCTTGTTTTCCATGCACATGAAATCGGTTTCACATGAAATGATATTCATTCCATAAATTCACTACGCCAAAACTATTTTGTTGCGAAATTATTTTCCCGACGGCATTAATTCGCTCTGCAAACAGAGAGCGGGATGACAAAATGGAAAGGATAAAAAAACGCCGCAAAATGCGGCGTTGGAAGGTGATGTGATGCGGTAGCTTTACTCGCCCGCTTTAGCCCACGTATCGCGCAGACCTACGGTACGGTTAAACACACGTTTATCCGCCGTTGTGTAGCGGCTGTCCAGGCAGAAGTAGCCTTCACGCTCAAACTGATACGCTTTACCCGCTACGGCGTTCTGCAACGACGGTTCCGCGTAACCCTGCTTAATCACCAGCGATTCAGGGTTGATCACGGACAGGAAGTCCTCTGCGGCGCCCGGGTTCGGCACGCTGAACAGACGATCGTACTGACGAATTTCAACCGGCAGCGCGTGTGCCGCGCTTACCCAGTGAATGACGCCCTTCACTTTACGGCCATCAGCCGGATCTTTGCTCAGGGTGTCCGCATCATAGGTACAGAAGATGGTGGTGATATTGCCTTCCACATCCTTCTCCACGCGCTCAGCTTTCACCACATAGGCGTTACGCAGACGCACTTCTTTCCCCATCACCAGACGCTTGTACTGCTTGTTCGCTTCTTCGCGGAAGTCGGCACGATCGATCCAGATTTCACCGCTAAACGGTACTTCACGGCTGCCCATTTCCGGTTTGTTCGGATGGTTCGGCATGGTGACCATTTCGCTTTCGCCCTGCGGGTAGTTTTCGATAACCAGTTTCACCGGATCGATAACCGCCATCGCGCGCGGTGCGTTTTCGTTCAGATCTTCACGAATGCAGGACTCCAGCGACGCCATCTCAATGGTGTTGTCCTGCTTGGTAACGCCGATGCGTTTGCAGAATTCACGGATGGAGGCCGCGGTATAGCCACGACGACGCAGGCCAGAAATGGTCGGCATACGCGGATCGTCCCAGCCTTCAACGTGTTTGTCCGTCACCAGCAGGTTCAGCTTACGCTTGGACATCACGGTGTATTCCAGATTCAGGCGCGAGAATTCGTACTGACGCGGGTGAACCGGGATGGTGATGTTGTCCAGCACCCAGTCGTACAGACGACGGTTGTCCTGGAATTCCAGCGTACACAGAGAGTGCGTAATGCCTTCCAGCGCATCGCTGATGCAGTGGGTAAAGTCGTACATCGGGTAGATGCACCACTTGTTGCCGGTCTGGTGGTGTTCGGCAAATTTAATGCGGTACAGCACCGGATCGCGCATCACGATAAACGGCGACGCCATATCAATTTTGGCGCGCAGGCACGCTTTACCTTCTTCAAAACCACCGGTACGCATTTTTTCAAACAGCGCCAGGTTCTCTTCCACGCTGCGATCGCGGAACGGGCTGTTTTTACCCGGCTCTTTCAGCGTACCGCGATATTCGCGGATCTGATCCGGCGTCAGCTCATCGACGTACGCCAGACCTTTGGTGATCAGCTCAACCGCATACGCATGCAGTTGATCGAAGTAATCTGAGGAGTAGCAAACGTTGCCAGCCCAGTGAAAACCTAACCACTCGACGTCGTTTTTGATCGAATCAACGTACTCGATATCTTCTTTTACCGGGTTGGTATCATCGAAACGCAGGTTGCACAGGCCCTGATAATCTTGCGCGATGCCAAAGTTCAGACAGATGGATTTCGCGTGGCCGATGTGCAGATAGCCATTCGGCTCCGGCGGAAAACGGGTGTGGATTGTGGTGTGCTTACCACTGGCCAGATCTTCATCGATGATCTGACGAATAAAGTTAGTCGGGCGGGCTTCAGCCTCACTCATCGTGGATTCCTCAAAGCGTAAACAACGTATAACGGCATATGATCTTATAAGCCGGACAGACTGACAACCTTTAGTTACTTAAAAAGTGGCTTTGAAGAAAATATGGGGGCTGATTGCTGTAAAAAAAAGCGACGGCGCTTTGCCGGATGACGGCTACGCCTTATCCGGCCTACAAACTGCTACAACTGTGTCGAACCGTAGGCCTGATAAGCACAGCGCCATCAGGCGCATTTGCCGGATAGCAGCTATACCTTATCCGGCCTACAGGCGGCAAAAAAAAAGCGGCGGAGGTTTCCCCCCGCCGCTCAGGCACAAACTCTACTCAGGAGCGATTATTTGCCTTTAATCTCATACAGTGGCGTTTGACCCGCAACCACCTGACCTTCAGCTTTAATCACCAGACCGCTGAAGTCGTCGATGTTGCTGCAAACCACCGGGCTAATCATCGAGCGCGCATTGGCGTTCAGGAACTCCAGATCCATTTCCAGGATCGGCTGACCGGCAACCACTTCGGCACCCTCTTCCACCAGGCGTTTGAAGCCCTGACCGTTCAGCGCAACGGTATCGATCCCCATGTGGACAACGATTTCCGCGCCTTTTTCAGTTTCCAGGCAGAACGCATGATTGGTGTTGAAGATTTTCACAATGGTGCCTGCCGCCGGGGAAACAACGGTTTTATCCGTTGGTTTCACCGCCACGCCGTCGCCAACCGCTTTGCTGGCGAACGCTTCGTCAGGAACCTGTTCCAGCGCAACCACGTCACCCGTGACTGGAGACACCAGCGTCGCGATGGTCACCGCATTAGGAACCGCCTGCGGTTTTGCCACCGGCGCCGCAGTCACTGGCGCGCTGTCAGCAGACGCTGCCGCAACCGGGCCACGCGCCACCACTTTCTTCATTTCGTCGCCGATAGATTCCGCTTTCGCGCCGACGATAACCTGGATGGTCTGTTTGTTCAGTTTCACCACGCCGGACGCACCAAGACGTTTACACATTGCATCGCTCACGCGAGCCGCGTCGGCAACGGTCAGGCGCAGACGGGTGATGCAGGCATCGATCGCTTTCAGGTTATCCGTACCGCCAACCGCAGCAATGTAGTTGGTCGCCAGTTGGGCCATACCTTCTTCAGTGTTGCTGTTCGCTTCGTCAGTCACGATATCGTCGTCTTTATCTTCACGACCTGGCGTTTTCAGGTTGAACACGCGAATTACCGCGCTGAACAGCAGGAAGTAGATGACGAAGAAGACCGCGCCCATCACCAGCAGCATCCAGACGTTTTTGCTGGCCGCAGGCAGGCTATACATCAACACGTAGTCAATTGCGCCTGCGGAGAAGGAGAAGCCCGCATGAATACCCAGCAGCGTCGCGATGAACAGGCTGATACCGGTCAATACTGCGTGCAGGAGGTACAGCAACGGTGCCAGGAACATGAACAGGAATTCCAGCGGCTCAGTAACACCGGTCAGGAACGCGGTGATCGCAACGGACAGCAGCATACCGCCAACCATTGGACGACGCGCTTTCGGCGCAGCGAAGTACATCGCCAGCGCCGCACCCGGCAGACCGAACATCATGATCGGGAAGAAGCCGGACATGAACATCCCCGCCGTGCCGTCACCCGCGTAGAAGCGGTTGATGTCGCCGTGGAATACCGTACCTGCCGTGTTAGTGAACTCGCCAATCTGGAACCAGGCGATGGTGTTCAGCACCTGATGCAGACCTGTCGGGATCAACAGACGGTTGATGAAACCGAAGATACCGGAACCCAGCGCGCCCGCGCCGACGATCCATTCACCGCCCGAATGAATAGCGTGCTGAACCGGAGGCCAGACGTAACCGAAAATCGCCGCCAGCACCAGACAGAAGAAGCCCGTGGCGATCGGCACAAAACGTTTGCCGCCAAAGAAGCTCAGGAAATCAGGAAGTTTGATACCGGACCAACGGTTATAAACGGCGCCGCCCACCAGACCGGTAATGATACCCGCCAGGACGCCCATGTTGATTTCCGGGTTAATCGTCACCATCGCTTTGGTCAGGACGAAGTACCCGACCGCACCCGCCAGCGCTGCTGCACCCGCGCTGTCCTTAGACCAGCTGGATGCCACACCGATGGCGAAGATCAGTGCGAGGTTATCGAAGATCGCCCCGCCCGCCTGCGCGATAAAGGCGACATTCAGTAAATCTGGTTGACCGAATCGCAGCAACAGTGCCGCCACTGGCAGCACTGCGATAGGGAGCTGTAACGCCCTACCCAGTCGCTGGAAAAAACCTAAAATATTCATCTTATTCCCCCTACGAGACCCCGATTAGGCTTCTGGAAGCCATTTTTTTATTGTGCGACAAATCGTTAAAGCGTGATGTTTGGCAACAACGGTATGAATTATTCATCTACGCTCAGAGTGTGTGAAAAATTAATTCGTATCGCAAATTAAACGCGTGTTTTTTGTGATTTGAATCACCAAATATCGTTATTCACCCTCCCTTATACTGGCTAACTGCGAAAACTTATTTTATCATTCAAAAAATCAACACGGATTAGCGCCTGTCCATACGAATCCAGGTTACGCTTACTAACGTACAGATGCTCAATCCGCCAATTTATTACTTTTACTTTTGAGGTGAAGAATGAGACTGATCCCCCTGACGTCCGCTGAACAGGTCGGCAAATGGGCTGCTCGCCATATCGTTAACCGTATTAACGCCTTCAAACCTACCGCCGATCGCCCGTTCGTCCTGGGCCTGCCGACCGGCGGCACGCCGCTGACGGCGTATAAAGCATTAGTCGAAATGCACAAAGCGGGCCAGGTCAGCTTTAAGCATGTGGTGACGTTCAACATGGACGAATATGTTGGCCTTCCGAAAGAACACCCGGAAAGCTACCACAGCTTCATGCATCGCAATTTCTTCGATCACGTTGATATTCCAGCAGAAAATATTAACCTGCTCAACGGTAACGCGCCGGATATCGATGCGGAATGCCGTAATTATGAAGAAAAAATCCGTTCTTACGGTAAAATTCACCTGTTTATGGGCGGCGTAGGCAACGACGGTCATATCGCGTTTAACGAACCGGCTTCTTCCCTGGCTTCCCGTACGCGTATCAAAACGCTGACCCATGACACCCGCGTGGCAAACTCCCGCTTCTTTGACGGCGACGTCAACCAGGTGCCGAAATATGCGCTGACCGTAGGCGTGGGTACGCTGCTGGACGCAGAAGAAGTGATGATTCTGGTGCTGGGCCATCAGAAAGCGCAGGCGCTACAGGCGGCTGTCGAAGGCAACGTCAACCACATGTGGACCATTAGCTGTCTGCAACTGCATCCGAAAGCGGTCGTGGTGTGCGACGAACCTTCCACTATGGAACTGAAAGTTAAGACGCTGAAATATTTCAACGAGTTAGAAGCCGAAAATATTAAAGGTCTGTAATGTTATCTCCGCCCTGCACGCAGACGCAGGGCGGCATTTTTTGAAATCGGGGGTCGGAATGTATGCTTTAACCCAGGGCCGGATTTTTACCGGTCACGAAATTCTTGATGACCATGCGATTGTTGTCGCCAATGGCCTGATTGATCGCATCTGTCCAGTGGCGGAACTGCCGCCAGAGATAGAACAACGCGCGTTGAATGGGGCCATTCTCTCCCCCGGTTTTATTGATGTGCAATTAAACGGCTGCGGCGGCGTCCAGTTCAACGATACCGCTGACGCGGTGACTGTCGAAACGCTGGAAATCATGCAGAAAGCCAATGAGAAATCAGGCTGCACCAGCTACCTGCCGACGCTGATTACCACCAGCGACGATCTGATGAAACAGGGCATTCGCGTCATGCGTGAATACCTGGCGAAATACCCGAATCAGGCATTAGGTCTTCATCTTGAAGGTCCGTGGCTGAACCTGGTCAAAAAAGGCACCCATAATCCAAGTTTTGTCCGCCAACCTGACGCTGCGCTGGTGGACTTCCTGTGCGATAATGCCGATGTGATCACCAAAGTCACGCTGGCGCCGGAAATGGTGCCGGCAGAAGTGATCGCTAAGCTGGCGGCGGCGGGCATTGTGGTTTCAGCCGGTCACTCCAACGCGACGTTAAAAGAGGCGAAAGCCGGTTTCCGCGCAGGGATCACCTTTGCCACCCACCTGTTCAACGCGATGCCGTATATTACGGGCCGTGAACCGGGTCTGGCGGGCGCCATTCTTGACGATGCCGATATTTATTGCGGCATCATCGCGGATGGTCTGCATGTTGATTACGTCAACATTCGTAACGCTAAACGTCTGAAAGGTGACAAACTTTGCCTGGTGACCGATGCAACCGCCCCGGCGGGTGCAAACATTGAACAGTTCATTTTTGCTGGTAAAACAATATACTACCGTAATGGACTGTGTGTGGATGAGAACGGTACGCTGAGCGGATCATCATTAACCATGATCGAAGGCGTGCGTAATCTGGTTGAACATTGCGGTATTGCGCTGGATGAAGTGCTGCGTATGGCAACGCTCTACCCTGCGCGCGCGATTGGCGTCGATAAGCAGCTCGGCAGCCTCGCGCCGGGTAAAGTTGCG
This sequence comes from Citrobacter sp. CK191, assembly GCF_030333435.1. Taxonomy (NCBI): domain Bacteria; kingdom Pseudomonadati; phylum Pseudomonadota; class Gammaproteobacteria; order Enterobacterales; family Enterobacteriaceae; genus Citrobacter; species Citrobacter sp. CK191. The sequence continues at coordinate 84,984 of NZ_JAOWFX010000003.1, forward strand.
AACCTGACCGCCTTCACCCACGACTTTAAAATCATCAAGACCATCGTTAATGGTAACGAGGTCGTTACTGAGTAAGAGAAAGTATGACACCAGGCGGACAAGCTCAAATAGGTAATGTTGATCTCGTAAAACAGCTTAACAGCGCGGCCGTTTACCGCCTGATTGACCAGCACGGGCCAATCTCGCGTATTCAGATTGCCGAGCAAAGCCAGCTTGCTCCCGCCAGCGTAACCAAAATTACGCGTCAACTCATTGAACGCGGGCTGATCAAAGAAGTTGATCAGCAGGCCTCCACCGGGGGCCGCCGCGCCATCTCCATCGTTACCGAAACCCGTAATTTCCATGCCATTGGCGTGCGGTTGGGTCGTCATGACGCAACCATTACCCTGTTTGACCTGAGCAGTAAAGTGCTGGCTGAAGAGCACTATCCATTGCCAGAGCGCACTCAGGAGACGCTGGAACATGCCCTGCTCAATGCCATCACCACATTCGTCGACAGTAACCAGCGTAAACTTCGCGAGTTAATCGCGATTTCCGTGATCCTGCCGGGTCTTGTCGATCCCGAAAGCGGCGTGATCCGCTATATGCCGCATATTCAGGTTGAAAACTGGGGATTAGTTGAAGCGCTGGAAAAACGTTTTCACGTAACCTGTTTTGTCGGTCACGATATCCGCAGTCTGGCGCTGGCCGAGCACTATTTCGGTGCAAGCCAGGATTGCGAAGATTCCATTCTGGTGCGCGTACACCGGGGGACTGGCGCCGGGATTATCTCAAATGGCCGCATTTTTATTGGTCGCAACGGCAACGTCGGGGAGATCGGTCATATTCAGGTCGAGCCGCTGGGCGAGCGCTGTCACTGCGGCAATTTTGGCTGTCTGGAAACCATCGCCGCCAACGCGGCCATTGAACAACGCGTACAGCACTTACTCAAGCAGGGCTACCAAAGTCGCGTTACGCTGGACGACTGCACGATTAAAACCATCTGCAAGGCAGCTAATAAAGGTGACAGCTTAGCGGCAGAGGTGATTGAACACGTTGGTCGTCATCTGGGCAAAACCATCGCTATCGCTATCAACCTGTTTAATCCGCAAAAAATCGTGATTGCCGGTGAAATTACCGAAGCGGATAAAGTGCTGCTGCCGGCGATCGAAAGCTGCATCAACACACAGGCGCTGAAAGCGTTTCGCAAAAATTTGCCGGTTGTCCGTTCCACGCTGGATCACCGCTCCGCCATCGGCGCATTTGCGCTGGTGAAACGCGCCATGCTCAACGGCATTTTGTTGCAACATTTGCTGGAAAATTAATGAGCTTTTATAGTGGCGCATTATGACTAAATCCTTTGGGTAGTTCATGACCATCAAGAATGTAATTTGTGATATTGACGGCGTGCTGATGCACGACAATGTTGCCGTACCCGGTGCGGCAGAATTTCTGACGGATGTAATGGAAAAAGGTCTGCCGCTGGTGCTGCTGACCAATTACCCTTCGCAGACCGGCCAGGATCTGGCGAACCGCTTTGCTACCGCAGGGGTTAACGTACCGGACAGCGTTTTTTATACTTCCGCGATGGCCACCGCCGATTTCCTGCGTCGTCAGGAAGGCAAGAAAGCCTATGTGGTCGGTGAAGGCGCACTAATTCACGAATTGTATAAAGCAGGTTTTACCATTACCGACGTCAATCCCGATTTTGTGATTGTCGGTGAGACCCGTTCCTATAACTGGGACATGATGCATAAAGCGGCCTTTTTCGTCGCCAACGGCGCCCGTTTCATCGCCACCAACCCCGATACCCACGGTCGTGGTTTCTATCCGGCCTGCGGCGCGCTCTGTGCAGGTATTGAAAAAATTTCTGGCCGTAAGCCTTTTTACGTCGGTAAACCCAGCCCGTGGATTATCCGCGCCGCGTTAAACAAAATGCAGGCGCACTCGGAAGAGACCGTTATCGTCGGCGACAATCTGCGCACCGATATTCTGGCGGGATTCCAGGCCGGTCTGGAAACCATTCTGGTGCTCTCTGGCGTCTCAACGCTCAACGATATCGACGACATGCCGTTCAGACCAAGCTGGATTTATCCTTCCGTCGCCGAAATCGACGTTATCTAAACGCCCCCCAGCCTGATGGCGCTGCGCTTATCAGGCCTACAATATTGTTCTGTTCGAATCGTAGGCCTGATAAAAAACATCGTTTAATAAAATCGCCATAAAATTATCGATTCATCAATAAACACGCTCATTACGTAATCTTTTTTCATCATTCAACAACTGCCATTGCATTTTTTGCTTTCATCACGCCAAATCTCTTGCGAACCCTGCGGCTTTGCGGCATTTTCATAAACAAGCAAACACAAAAAAGCACCACGCAACGGGTTAATGGAGAAGGTTATGTGTTCTATTTTTGGCGTATTCGATATCAAAACAGACGCGGTTGAGCTGCGTAAAAAAGCCCTTGAGCTGTCACGTTTGATGCGCCATCGCGGCCCTGACTGGTCCGGTATTTACGCCTGCGATAACGCGATTCTGGCACACGAGCGTCTGTCTATTGTCGACGTCAACGCCGGTGCGCAGCCGCTGTACAACGAAAAGAAAACACATGTGCTGGCCGTTAACGGTGAAATTTATAACCACCAGGCATTACGCGCGGAATATGGCGATCGCTATCAGTTCCAGACCGGGTCTGACTGTGAAGTGATCCTCGCGCTGTACCAGGAAAAAGGGGTGGAATTTCTCGACGACCTACAGGGTATGTTCGCCTTTGCGCTGTACGACAGCGAACAGGATGCCTGGCTGATTGGTCGCGACCACATCGGGATCATCCCGCTTTATATGGGTCATGACGAGCACGGCAACTTTTATGTCGCCTCTGAAATGAAGGCGCTGGTGCCAGTCTGCCGCACGATTAAAGAGTTCCCGGCAGGCAGCTACCTGTGGAGCAAAGACGGTGAGATTCGTCAGTATTACCAGCGCGACTGGTTCGAGTTCGACGCGGTAAAAGACAACGAAACGGACAAAAACGTGCTGCGCCAGGCGCTGGAAGAGTCCGTCAAAAGCCACCTGATGTCAGACGTGCCATACGGCGTATTGCTCTCGGGCGGCCTGGACTCCTCCATTATTTCCGCCATCACCAAGAAATTCGCCGCACGCCGCGTGGAAGATCAGGAACGTTCGGAAGCCTGGTGGCCTCAGTTGCACTCCTTTGCTGTCGGTCTGGAAGGCTCCCCGGACCTGAAAGCCGCGCAGGAAGTGGCAAACCATCTCGGCACCGTGCATCACGAAATTCACTTCACCGTGCAGGAAGGTCTGGATGCGATTCGCGACGTGATTTACCACATCGAAACTTACGATGTCACCACCATTCGCGCCTCGACGCCGATGTATTTAATGTCGCGTAAAATCAAAGCGATGGGAATCAAAATGGTGCTGTCCGGTGAAGGTTCCGATGAAGTGTTCGGCGGCTATCTCTACTTCCATAAAGCGCCAAACGCCAAAGAACTGCACGAAGAGACCGTGCGTAAGCTACAGGCGTTGCATATGTTTGACTGCGCTCGCGCCAACAAAGCGATGTCTGCCTGGGGCGTCGAAGCCCGCGTCCCGTTCCTGGATAAGAAATTCCTCGATGTGGCGATGCGCATCAACCCGGAAGACAAAATGTGCGGCAACGGCAAAATGGAGAAACATATCCTGCGTGAATGTTTTGAATCCTACCTGCCCGCAAGCGTGGCATGGCGTCAAAAAGAGCAGTTCTCTGACGGCGTCGGCTACAGCTGGATCGACACGCTGAAAGAGGTCGCGGCGGAGCAAATTTCCGACCAGCAACTGGAAACCGCCCGCTTCCGTTTCCCGTACAACACGCCATCTTCTAAAGAAGCGTACCTGTACCGTGAAATCTTCGAAGAGTTGTTCCCGGTACCCAGCGCGGCAGAATGTGTGCCAGGCGGCCCGTCCGTCGCCTGTTCTTCTGCGAAGGCCATCGAATGGGATGAGGCGTTCAAAACGATGGACGATCCATCAGGCCGCGCCGTCGGCGTACACCAGTCCGCTTATAAATAAGTTATCGTGTTAAAAAGAGTCCTGCGGGGCTCTTTTTTTACGCCGTTTTTTCACCGCAAAAAACGATTAATAACCAATAATTGCCGAATATTGCGTCACGCTGTTCGCAACCTAACCAAACAGTCACATTCCGGCCATTTTCAATGAAAAAGAGGTTGACGCTTCAAGGCTCAATACGCATAATGCGCCCCGCAACGCCGATAAGGTAACGCGAAAAAAGATGGCTACGTAGCTCAGTTGGTTAGAGCACATCACTCATAATGATGGGGTCACAGGTTCGAATCCCGTCGTAGCCACCATCTTTTTTGCGGGAGTGGCGAAATTGGTAGACGCACCAGATTTAGGTTCTGGCGCCGCAAGGTGTGCGAGTTCAAGTCTCGCCTCCCGCACCATTCACCAGTACGCGTTGCACGGATGGGGTATCGCCAAGCGGTAAGGCACCGGTTTTTGATACCGGCATTCCCTGGTTCGAATCCAGGTACCCCAGCCATATTTCTTCGAGTTTGCGGATTGCCGCGACGGTCATTGGGGTATCGCCAAGCGGTAAGGCACCGGTTTTTGATACCGGCATTCCCTGGTTCGAATCCAGGTACCCCAGCCATCGAAGAAAACAATCTGGCTACGTAGCTCAGTTGGTTAGAGCACATCACTCATAATGATGGGGTCACAGGTTCGAATCCCGTCGTAGCCACCAAATTCTTGGGGTATCGCCAAGCGGTAAGGCACCGGATTCTGATTCCGGCATTCCGAGGTTCGAATCCTCGTACCCCAGCCAAATTTGAAAGACGTTCGGATGACGAACGCAAAAACCCAATCATTGGGGTATCGCCAAGCGGTAAGGCACCGGATTCTGATTCCGGCATTCCGAGGTTCGAATCCTCGTACCCCAGCCACATTAAAAAAGCTCGCTTCGGCGAGCTTTTTGCTTTTCTGCCCGGCACTCCGGGCGGTGTAGGCCTGATAAGCGCAACGCTATCAGGCACAGAACATCCTACAACCCTAACGCATATTTCAGGGCCTGACGTTTCAACACGCCTGCGCGCTCTGCCGCCATCAATCCAACATTACGCATAATGCGCAGCGGCTGAAGATTATTGCTGAAACCGGCATAGAACAGATCCATCCCGCTTTGCATAATGAAGTTATCCGCCATGCGGCGCGTCTGATAGCGTTTCAGCACCTGGTGACTGGCCCAGACCTCGCCATGACTGCGGGCGCTGATCAACACATCCAGCAGCGCATCCACATCACGATACCCCAGGTTTACCCCCTGCCCGGCTAATGGATGAATGGTATGCGCCGCATCCCCCACCAGCGCCAGACCAGGCTGTACGTATTGCAACGCATGGCGGCGCGTCAGCGGAAAAGCGCCTGCCGCAACCGGTGTGACCGCCCCCAAACGCGACGGAAAATGTTGCATAATTTCCGCCTGCAACTGCGGCATACTCAGGTTCTGCAACTGGCGAATACGCGCCGGTGAGTCATACCACACCAACGATGCCCAGTTGTCGAACAACGGTAAAAAGGCCCGTGGACCGTCTGGCGTAAATTGCTGCCAGGTGCTGTCACCGGGCTCGCTCTCACACTGTACAGTAATCAGCATACAGGACTGAGCATACTGCCAGGCATGAATGCCAATCCCCGCCAGCTGTCGTACCTGCGAGTTCGCACCGTCAGCGCCGATCACCAGTTTTGCGGTAAGACGCTCGCCATCCGCCAGCTCCAGCTCATGTCGATCATTGTGGCGATGCAACGCAATCAGTGAAGCAGGTACGCGTAGCGTCACTTTCGGGTGCGCATCCAGCGCCTGCCACAGCGCCTGTTGCAGCACGATATTCTCAACCATATAGCCAAGCAGCGGTAACTTAAGCTCGGCGGCGTCAAACACCACATGGGCGTTTTCCCACTCCCAGGTCTCCAGACGACGGTACGGATGGCTGCGCATCCCCTGCACCGCATCCCAGACGCCCAGGCCTTTAAGCAGCGACACCGACGCCGCGCTGATCGCTGAAATACGCACATCAGGCTGGCTATCGGCCACAAACGGCGCAGGCTCAGCATGTTCAATCACCGTGACGGTAAATCCATGCTGCGCCAGTCCCAGCGCCAGCGCGCCACCGACCATCCCCCCGCCAACAATGGCAATTTCCGTTGGTTGATTTGTCATGGTCACTCATCCTGTTACGTTGATAAGACAAGTTTACAGGATTTTTTACCTCTAAGGGCTGATAAGCGTCATACTGGTCACAACCGCGCCAAAGCATTACACTATGCGCCCTGCAATTCAGCCACTATTTCGCAAGAGCAAGTCGATGACCAAAAAACTCCATATTAAAACCTGGGGCTGTCAGATGAACGAGTACGATTCATCGAAGATGGCCGATCTGCTGGATGCTACCCACGGGTATCAACTGACCGAGGTCGCGGAAGAAGCGGATGTGCTGCTGCTGAATACCTGCTCAATCCGCGAGAAGGCTCAGGAAAAAGTCTTCCATCAATTAGGCCGCTGGAAACTCTTAAAAGAGAAGAACCCGGATCTGATTATCGGCGTCGGCGGTTGCGTGGCCTCCCAGGAAGGCGACCACATCCGTCAGCGTGCGCACTATGTCGATATTATTTTTGGCCCGCAAACGCTGCACCGCTTACCGGAAATGATCAACTCCGTTCGTGGCGACCGCAGCCCGGTGGTGGACATCAGCTTCCCGGAAATCGAGAAGTTCGACCGCCTGCCGGAACCGCGTGCGGAAGGCCCGACCGCGTTTGTCTCCATCATGGAAGGGTGTAATAAATACTGCACGTACTGTGTGGTGCCGTATACCCGTGGTGAAGAGGTCAGCCGTCCGTCTGACGACATCCTGTTTGAGATCGCCCAGCTTGCCGCTCAGGGCGTGCGTGAAGTCAACCTGCTCGGTCAGAACGTTAACGCCTGGCGCGGTGAAAACTACGACGGCACCACCGGCTCCTTTGCCGACCTGCTGCGCCTGGTTGCCGCCATCGACGGGATTGATCGCATCCGCTTCACCACCAGCCACCCGATCGAGTTCACCGATGACATCATCGAAGTTTACCGTGATACGCCAGAACTGGTGAGCTTCCTGCATCTGCCGGTACAGAGCGGCGCGGATCGCGTACTGAATCTGATGGGGCGTACCCACACGGCGCTGGAGTACAAAGCGATCATCCGTAAACTGCGCGCGGCGCGCCCGGATATTCAAATCAGCTCGGACTTCATCGTTGGCTTCCCTGGCGAAACGACTCAGGACTTCGAACAGACCATGAAGCTGATTGCCGACGTCAATTTCGACATGAGCTACAGCTTTATTTTCTCGGCGCGTCCGGGAACACCGGCGGCCGATATGGTTGACGATGTGCCGGAAGAAGAGAAAAAGCAGCGTCTGTATATTCTACAGGAGCGTATTAACCAGCAGGCGATGGCCTGGAGCCGTCGGATGCTCGGCACCGTCCAGCGTATTCTGGTGGAAGGCACCTCGCGTAAGAGCATTATGGAACTGTCAGGCCGTACCGAAAATAACCGCGTGGTGAACTTTGAAGGCACCCCGGAGATGATCGGTAAGTTTGTGGATGTGGAAATCACCGATGTCTACACCAACTCTCTGCGCGGCAAGGTTGTACGCACCGAAGATGAGATGGGGCTGCGTGTGGCTGAAACGCCGGAGTCAGTCATTGCCCGTACCCGTAAAGAAAACGAGATTGGCGTCGGTTTTTACCAGCCTTAATCCTGCTGAAAAGCGAAAAAATGCCCGATGGCGCTGCACTTATCGGGCCTACGGCACAATATGGTTCGTAGGCCCGATAAGGCACTTGTGCCGCCATCCGGCAAATAACAGACAGGCCTTGTAATTCCCCCCTACGCCCCCATCTTCATTGCAATGCTTGCGCCTTTATCCTGTGGCGTGAATAATTTCCTTATCTGCCGGTGAATTTTCATTTTCCGGCGACTCAGGCATAAGAGGAACAGTTTGAACATAGACACTCGCGAAATTACCCTTGAGCCCGCAGACAACGCCCGTCTGTTGAGCCTTTGCGGCCCGTTTGACGACAACATCAAACAACTGGAACGCCGTCTCGGCATCGAGATCAACCGTCGTGACAATCACTTTAAGCTGACCGGTCGCCCGATTTGCGTCACCGCCGCGGTAGATATCCTGCGCAGCCTGTACGTCGATACCGCCCCGATGCGCGGTCAGATTCAGGACATCGAGCCGGAACAAATCCACCTTGCGATTAAAGAAGCGCGCGTGCTGGAACAAAGCGCGGAGAGCGTTCCTGACTATGGCAAGGCGATAAATATTAAAACCAAGCGTGGCGTGATTAAGCCGCGCACGCCGAATCAGGCGCAGTACATCGCCAACATTCTTGATCACGACATTACTTTCGGCGTTGGCCCTGCCGGTACGGGGAAAACCTACCTCGCCGTTGCCGCCGCCGTGGACGCTCTTGAGCGTCAGGAAATTCGTCGTATTCTGCTAACCCGTCCGGCAGTGGAAGCCGGGGAAAAACTGGGCTTTCTGCCAGGCGACCTGAGCCAGAAGGTAGACCCGTATCTTCGCCCGCTGTATGACGCGCTGTTTGAGATGCTCGGCTTCGAGAAAGTAGAAAAGCTGATTGAGCGCAACGTCATTGAAGTCGCGCCGCTGGCCTATATGCGCGGTCGTACGCTGAACGACGCCTTTATTATTCTCGATGAGAGCCAGAACACCACCATCGAACAGATGAAGATGTTCCTGACGCGTATCGGCTTTAATTCGAAAGCGGTTATTACCGGCGACGTCACGCAGATTGACCTGCCGCGCAACACGAAGTCTGGCCTGCGCCATGCGATAGAAGTGCTGGCGGAAGTCGAAGAGATCAGCTTTAACTTTTTCCACAGCGAAGACGTGGTGCGCCATCCGGTGGTTGCCCGTATCGTTAACGCCTATGAAGCCTGGGAAGAAGCGGAGCAAAAACGCAAGGCAGCGCTGGCGGCAGAACGCAAGCGTGAAGCGCAGGAGCAGGAACAAAAATGAGTCAGGTGATCCTCGATTTACAACTGGCATGTGAAGACCATTCCGACCTGCCGGAAGAGAGCCAGTTTCAGACGTGGCTGAATGCGGTGATCCCACAGTTTCAGGAAGAATCAGAAGTGACGATTCGCCTGGTGGATGAAGCCGAAAGCCACGATCTTAACCTGACCTACCGCGGGAAAGATAAGCCAACCAACGTGCTCTCTTTCCCGTTTGAAGCGCCGCCAGGTATGGAGATACCGCTGCTGGGCGATCTGATCATCTGCCGCCAGGTGGTGGAGCAAGAAGCGAAAGAACAAGATAAGCCGCTGGAGGCCCACTGGGCGCATATGGTCGTGCACGGCAGCCTGCATTTGCTGGGCTACGACCATATCGAAGACGATGAAGCGGAAGAGATGGAAGCCCTCGAAACAGAGATTATGCTTGCTCTGGGCTATGAGGACCCGTACATTTCCGAGAAAGACTAAGTACGATGAACAAACATGCCGTCAGCCGTTAAGTATATGCATGACGAGCGACCTATTAACCAACATGAGAACCCATACGACGCCATGAGCGACGACAATTCACACAGTAGTGACACGTTAAACAGCAAAAAGGGATTTTTTTCCCTGTTACTGAGCCAACTTTTCCACGGTGAACCCAAAAACCGTGACGAACTGCTGGCGCTGATCCGTGATTCCGGGCAGAACGACCTTATCGATGAAGATACGCGCGATATGCTCGAAGGGGTGATGGACATTGCGGACCAGCGCGTTCGCGACATCATGATCCCCCGCTCCCAGATGATTACCCTGAAACGCAACCAGACGCTGGATGAGTGCCTTGATGTCATCATTGAGTCAGCACACTCGCGTTTCCCGGTCATCAGCGAAGACAAAGATCACATTGAAGGGATTCTGATGGCGAAGGATCTGCTGCCGTTTATGCGCAGCGATGCCGAAGCCTTCAGCATGGAAAAAGTGTTACGCCAGGCCGTTGTTGTCCCGGAGAGTAAGCGCGTTGACCGCATGCTCAAAGAGTTCCGTTCCCAGCGTTACCATATGGCGATCGTTATCGACGAGTTTGGCGGGGTGTCGGGTCTGGTGACCATTGAAGACATTCTCGAACTGATCGTGGGTGAAATTGAAGACGAGTATGATGAAGAAGATGATATCGACTTCCGTCAGCTCAGTCGCCACACCTGGACCATTCGCGCTCTCGCACCGATTGAAGACTTCAACGAAGCCTTCGGCACCAGCTTCAGCGATGAAGAGGTCGATACCATTGGCGGTCTGGTGATGCAGGCGTTCGGTCATCTGCCTGCGCGCGGTGAGACCATTGACATTGATGGTTACCAGTTCAAAGTCGCTATGGCCGACAGCCGTCGTATTATTCAGGTTCATGTCAGAATACCGGATGACTCGCCCCAGCCTAAACTGGACGAATAAAACCAAAAGTGGACTAAAGACTAAATGGCATTTGCCTCACTGATTGAACGCCAGCGCATTCGCCTGCTGCTGGCGTTATTATTCGGCGCCTGCGGAACGCTGGCTTTTTCTCCGTATGACGTCTGGCCCGCCGCGCTTATCTCGCTTATGGGCCTACAGGCGTTAACCTTACACCGTCGCCCGCTCCAGTCGGCTGCTATCGGCTACTTCTGGGGGCTGGGACTCTTTGGCTCCGGCATCAACTGGGTCTACGTCAGTATCGCGCAGTTCGGCGGTATGCCCGGCCCGATAAACGTCTTCCTTGTGGTGCTGCTTGCCGCATACCTTTCCCTCTACACGGGCCTGTTTGCCGGTATTCTGTCGCGTCTGTGGCCGAAAACCACCTGGCTGCGCGTGGCGATCGCCGCCCCCGTAGTCTGGCAAATCACCGAGTTTCTGCGTGGCTGGGTACTGACCGGCTTCCCGTGGCTACAGTTCGGCTATAGCCAGATTGACGGCCCGCTGAAGGGGCTGGCGCCGGTGATGGGCGTTGAGGCCATCAACTTCCTGCTGATGATGGTCAGCGGCCTGCTGGTGCTGGCGGCAGTCACCCGTAACTGGCGTCCTCTGGTCGTCGCGCTGGTGTTATTTGCCCTGCCCTTCCCGCTGCGTTACATCCAGTGGTATACGCTGGAGCCAGAAAAAACAACGCAGGTCTCGCTGGTTCAGGGCGACATTCCCCAATCGCTGAAGTGGGATGAGAGTCAGCTTATCAATACGCTGAAAATCTATCTCGACGCCACCCAGCCGGAAATGGGTAAATCGCAACTGATTATCTGGCCAGAGTCCGCCATTCCCGATCTGGAGATTAATCAGCAGCGTTTTCTGGGCATGATGGACGATCTGCTGAAATCCAAAAACAGCACGTTGATTACCGGCATAGTCGATGCGCGTCTGAACAAGCAGAACCGCTACGACACCTACAACACGATTATCACGCTGGGTAAAGACAACCCGTACAGCTACGATTCCAGCAATCGCTACAACAAAAACCACCTGGTGCCGTTTGGCGAGTTCGTGCCGCTGGAGTCGATTCTGCGCCCGTTAGCGCCGTTCTTTGACCTGCCGATGTCCTCATTCAGCCGTGGGCCGTACATACAGCCACAGCTGCATGCGCATGGCTTTAAACTGACGGCGGCGATTTGCTACGAAATCATTCTGGGTGAACAGGTTCGGGACAATTTCCGCCCGGACACTGACTATCTGCTGACCATCTCTAACGACGCCTGGTTCGGAAAATCTATCGGCCCGTGGCAGCACTTCCAGATGGCGAGAATGCGTTCTCTGGAGCTGGCGCGCCCGCTGTTGCGCAGCACCAACAACGGCATTACGGCAGTCATTGGCCCGCAGGGTGAAATTCAGGCGATGATCCCGCAGTTTACCCGCGACGTGTTGACCACCCACGTTACGCCAACCCGTGGTTTAACGCCTTATGCCCGTACCGGCAACTGGCCGTTATGGTTGCTCACCGCGCTGATGGGCTTTGGCGCCGTGGTGATGAGCCTGCGTCAGCGTCGTAAATAATCTCCCTTATTACCGGATAAGACGCAATGCGTCTTATCCGGCCTGGCTATATCCCTCCATTCTGGCACGCCTATTGCTTTGTTAAACAAGGTAAACCTTGTTTTGGCTATATGTGCAACCTGGTCGCACCAATATCGATCATCGGTAGCACCCAAACAGTGCAATGAAAGATTTTTGCCTCTAAACGGTGCGGCGCACTTCGCAAAAATAAACAATAAAGCAGCAAAATCTTTACATTCAGCCAAACTAAATGTTAACAAACACGCATAACACTGCACGCTCAAGTTGCAGACGATAACAACACAAACACTCACAATGGGTATCAATGCGTCGATGGCGCAGACGATAAAGGAGTTGGATATGCAATTACGTAAGCTAGCCACAGCAATGCTGGTCATGGGAATGTCTGCCGGTCTGGCACACGCGGAAGACGCCGCGCCGGCGGCGGGCAGTACGCTGGATAAAATCGCGAAGAATGGCATTATCGTCGTCGGCCACCGCGAGTCCTCCGTGCCGTTCTCTTACTACGACAACCAGCAAAAAGTGGTCGGTTATTCACAGGACTACTCCAACGCCATCGTTGAAGCCGTGAAGAAAAAGCTTAACAAACCTGACCTGCAAGTGAAGCTGATCCCAATTACCTCCCAGAACCGTATCCCGCTGTTGCAGAACGGAACCTTCGACTTTGAATGTGGCTCCACCACCAACAACGTCGAACGCCAGAAACAGGCCGCGTTCTCTGACACCATTTTCATCGTCGGTACGCGTCTGCTGGCGAAAAAAGACGGCGATATTAAAGACTTCCCGGACCTGAAAGGGAAAGCGGTCGTGGTCACCTCCGGTACCACCTCTGAAATTCTGCTGCACAAGCTGAATGAAGAACAAAAAATGAATATGCGCATTATCAGCGCGAAAGACCACGGCGACTCCTTCCGTACGCTGGAAAGCGGTCGCGCCGTCGCCTTTATGATGGATGATGCCCTGCTGGCGGGTGAACGCGCGAAAGCCAAAAAACCAGACAACTGGGAGATCGTCGGTAAGCCGCAATCTCAGGAAGCCTACGGCTGTATGCTGCGTAAAAACGATCCTGAGTTTAAAACGCTGGTAGATGACACGATTGCCCAGGTGCAGACCTCAGGCGAAGCGGAAAAATGGTTTGATAAGTGGTTTAAAAACCCAATCCCGCCGAAAAACCTGAACATGAATTTCGAACTGTCCGACGAGATGAAGGCGCTGTTCAAAGAACCGAATGACAAAGCACTTAACTAACTAAAATAAATGGGGCGGGATCTCCTTGCCCTCTCGATTGTCATTCAGCACGGACAGACTATAAGCCTGATGGTCGTTCCCCATCAGGCCTGAAAACCGCAAAACGCTGGATAACAATCTTCGAGGGTAGCGCTGCTACCCTTTTTTTTCTGGAGTAGATTTATGTCAATAGACTGGAACTGGGGGATTTTTTTACAACAAGCCCCGTTCGGCAACACCACGTATCTCGGCTGGCTCTGGAGCGGCTTCCAGGTCACCGTCGCGTTATCCATCACCGCCTGGATTATTGCTTTCCTCGTCGGCTCGTTATTCGGCATTTTACGTACTGTACCTAACCGCTTCCTCTCAGGAATGGGGACGCTTTACGTGGAACTGTTTCGTAACGTCCCGCTGATTGTTCAGTTCTTTACCTGGTATCTGGTCGTGCCTGAGCTGTTGCCGGAAAATATCGGCATGTGGTTCAAGGCGGAACTGGACCCGAACATTCAATTTTTCCTCTCATCAATGATCTGCCTGGGGCTGTTTACCGCTGCGCGCGTCTGCGAGCAGGTACGCGCCGCGATTCAGTCGCTGCCTCGCGGGCAGAAAAACGCTGCGCTGGCGATGGGGCTGACGCTGCCTCAGGCTTATCGCTATGTTCTGCTACCGAACGCCTATCGGGTGATTGTCCCGCCGATGACCTCGGAAATGATGAACCTGGTGAAAAACTCCGCCATCGCATCGACCATTGGTCTGGTGGATATGGCGGCGCAGGCGGGCAAGCTGCTGGATTACTCCGCCCACGCCTGGGAGTCATTCACTGCAATTACGCTGGCCTACGTGCTGATTAATGCCGTCATTATGCTGGTGATGAATCTGGTGGAACGTAAAGTCCGCCTGCCTGGCAATATGGGAGGCAAATAATGTACGAGTTTGACTGGAGTTCGATCGTTCCTTCCATGCCGTACTTGCTGGCCGGGCTGGTGATCACCCTGAAAATTACCGTCACCGCCGTGGTGATCGGGATTCTCTGGGGCACCATTCTGGCGGTAATGCGTCTCTCAAGTTTCGCCCCTGTCGCCTGGTTTGCGAAAGCTTACGTCAACGTTTTCCGCTCCATCCCGCTGGTGATGGTGCTGCTATGGTTCTACCTGATTGTGCCGGGGCTGTTGCAGGACGTACTGGGTATTTCGCCCAAAACGGATATTCGCCTGATTTCAGCGATGGTCGCGTTTTCCATGTTTGAAGCGGCGTATTACTCGGAGATTATCCGTGCGGGTATTCAGAGCATTTCACGCGGGCAGTCCAGCGCTGCGCTGGCGCTGGGGATGACCCACTGGCAGTCGATGAAGCTCATCATCCTGCCGCAGGCGTTCCGTGCAATGGTGCCGCTGCTGCTTACCCAGGGTATCGTACTGTTCCAGGATACCTCCCTGGTTTACGTGTTAAGCCTCGCGGATTTCTTCCGCACCGCCACCACCATTGGCGAGCGTGATGGTACGCAGGTCGAAATGATCCTGTTTGCCGGTGCCGTCTACTTTGTTATCAGCCTGAGCGCGTCGTTGTTGGTCAGCTATTTGAAGAAAAGGACAGTTTAATGATTACCCTGAAAAATGTTTCTAAATGGTATGGTCACTTTCAGGTGCTGACCGACTGCTCCACGGAAGTGAAAAAAGGTGAAGTGGTGGTAGTCTGCGGCCCGTCGGGTTCCGGTAAATCGACCCTGATCAAAACGGTGAACGGACTGGAACCGGTGCAACAGGGTGAAATCACCGTTGACGGCACCAAAGTGAATGACAAAAAAACGGATCTGGCGAAGCTCCGCTCGCGGGTCGGAATGGTGTTCCAGCACTTTGAACTATTCCCACATCTGTCGATCATTGAAAACCTGACGCTGGCGCAGGTGAAAGTGCTCAAACGCGGCAAAGCGCCCGCCCGTGAAAAAGCGCAGAAGTTGCTTGAGCGCGTAGGACTTTCGGCCCATGCCAATAAGTTCCCGGCGCAGCTTTCCGGCGGGCAGCAACAGCGTGTGGCAATCGCGCGCGCGCTGTGCATGGACCCTATCGCTATGCTGTTTGATGAACCGACATCCGCACTCGATCCTGAAATGATCAACGAAGTGCTGGACGTTATGGTCGAGCTGGCAAACGAAGGGATGACCATGATGGTCGTCACCCACGAAATGGGCTTTGCCCGTAAGGTGGCCAATCGGGTGATCTTTATGGACGAGGGGAAAATTGTCGAAGACTCACCGAAAGAGGAGTTCTTCGCCAACCCGAAATCGGACCGTGCCAAAGACTTCCTGGCGAAAATCCTGCATTAATCCTTTCGGCGCGCACGACAGAGTGCGCGCCATATCACGCTTTATCTCTTCATATCTCGAATCGCACTCATCCCGGCGTTACCCTTGTCACAAAGTACCACTTACAAGGAGCAACAATGGCACTTCCAGTCCTTTTTGATTGCGATCCAGGTCATGACGACGCCATCGCAATTGTTCTCGCCCTCGCATCGCCTGAACTGGATGTGAAAGCGATCACCTCTTCCGCCGGTAACCAGACGCCTGACAAAACGCTGCGTAACGTATTGCGTATGCTGACGCTACTGGGGCGTACCGATATTCCTGTCGCGGGCGGCGCGATAAAACCGCTGATGCGCGATCTGATCATCGCCGATAACGTACACGGCGAAAGCGGACTGGACGGCCCGGCGCTACCGGAGCCGTCATTTGCGCCGCAGACCTGCACCGCCGTTGAGCTGATGGCGAAAACCCTGCGCGAAAGCCCGGAACCGGTAACCATCGTCGCCACCGGGCCGCAAACCAACGTCGCCTTGCTGCTGAACAGCCATCCAGAATTGCACCGTAAAATCGCCCGTATTGTGATCATGGGCGGCGCGATGGGATTAGGTAACTGGACGCCAGCGGCAGAATTCAATATTTACGTCGACCCCGAAGCGGCAGAGATTGTTTTCCAGTCAGGGATTCCCGTGGTGATGGCCGGGCTGGACGTAACGCACAAGGCGCAGATTCACGCTGAAGATACCGAGCGTTTCCGGGCGATAGGCAATCCTGTTTCCACGATCGTGGCGGAGCTGCTGGATTTCTTCCTCGAATATCACAAAGACGAAAAGTGGGGCTTTACCGGCGCGCCGTTGCATGACCCTTGCACCATCGCCTGGCTGCTAAAACCCGAGCTTTTCACCACCGTTGAACGTTGGGTCGGCGTGGAGACTCAGGGGAAATACACCCAGGGAATGACGGTCGTGGATTATTACTTCCTGACGGGGAATAAACCGAATGCGACGGTCATGGTCGATATCGACCGGCAGGGCTTTGTAGATTTACTGGCGGAGAGGCTGGCGTTCTACGCATCATAACCAGCCGGATGGCGCTAACGCTTATCCGGCCTACATCAGCGTACAATTTGTAGGCCGGACAAGACGCTTCGCGTCACCATCCGGCACTGCCGATTACGGCTCAAACGGTCTGCGCTGGAACTGGTCGTGGCCGCATTTCGGGCACAGCGGCAGTACATCCGGCGTATACACCGCTAAATGGTAATGACACTTCTCGCACACAAGGTTGCCCAAGCCGACCACCTCGCCGCTGTGGTAGACCCCGTGGTGATTGAGATCCTGGAACACTTCGCGCCACTCCAGTTGCGTTTTGTCGGTGATGTCCGCCAGCTCCTGCCAGAGGCTCTCTTTAATCACCCGCATAAAGACGCTGTCGCTCTCCTCTTCCTGGCTCTCCTCGTAGCTCATGGCGAACTCTTCCAGGTCACGTCTGACGGCGCGCGTCAGTTCGTCCACCTCGATTCGCGTTAACTCCCCTGCTTTCATTACGCTCTGACGCGCCTGTTCCACCAGCGCGTCAATATCGCGTTCGCCATTACGCAGGCGTTCGCTTAATGACGTCACCAGTTCACGGTAATATTGAGCAACCTTGTTCATCGCTTCGCCTCCTGGGTCGTTAACTGTCTATAATAATAGACGTTATTTACGCCGCGCTTTGCAAGACCGCCCACAGACTGTGTAAATTCATGCAAGGATTAGCATGGCGGGAATTCAATGCAGAATGCGCGAAAGGCTGTTTTGGCGCGGGCGTTTGGGCTATGCTATGCGGATCTGAAACACCACATCTAACGCTACGTTTGTAGCCGTAATGAAAACAGGACCACTGGCTGCCATGCAAGAGCAATACCGCCCGGAAGAGATAGAATCAAAAGTCCAGCAACACTGGGACGAGAAGCGCACCTTTGAAGTAACCGAAGACGAGAGCAAAGAGAAGTATTACTGCCTGTCGATGCTTCCCTATCCTTCTGGTCGACTACACATGGGCCATGTGCGTAACTACACCATCGGTGATGTGATTGCCCGCTACCAGCGCATGCTGGGTAAAAACGTTTTACAGCCCATCGGCTGGGATGCTTTCGGCCTGCCTGCTGAAGGCGCGGCGGTGAAAAACAACACGGCGCCTGCGCCGTGGACCTATGACAACATCGCCTACATGAAAAACCAGCTCAAAATGCTGGGCTTCGGCTATGACTGGAGCCGCGAGCTGGCGACCTGTACCCCGGAATACTACCGCTGGGAGCAGAAATTCTTCACCGAGCTGTATAAAAAAGGCCTGGTGTACAAAAAGACCTCTGCGGTGAACTGGTGCCCGAACGATCAGACCGTACTGGCGAACGAGCAGGTTATCGACGGCTGCTGCTGGCGCTGCGATACCAAAGTTGAGCGTAAAGAGATCCCGCAGTGGTTCATTAAGATCACCGCCTACGCTGACGAACTGCTGAACGATCTGGATAAACTGGATCACTGGCCAGACACCGTTAAAACCATGCAGCGCAACTGGATCGGCCGTTCTGAAGGCGTCGAGATCACTTTTGACGTGAACGGCTACGACAATACGCTGACGGTGTACACCACGCGTCCAGACACGTTCATGGGCGCCACTTACCTAGCGGTCGCCGCAGGTCACCCGCTGGCGCAGAAAGCGGCTGCCAACAACCCGGAACTGGCTGCCTTTATCGACGAATGCCGCAACACCAAAGTGGCGGAAGCCGATATGGCGACGATGGAGAAAAAAGGCGTCGACACCGGTTTTAAAGCCATTCACCCACTGACCGGCGAAGCGATCCCGGTATGGGCCGCCAACTTCGTGCTGATGGAATACGGTACCGGTGCGGTCATGGCCGTTCCGGGCCACGATCAGCGTGACTATGAATTTGCCACCAAATATGGCCTGACCATCAAGCCGGTTATCCTGGCGGCTGACGGCTCTGAACCGGATCTGTCCGAGCAGGCGCTGACCGAGAAAGGCGTACTGTTTAACTCCGGCGAATTTAACGGTCTGGGCTTTGAAGACGCCTTCAACGCGATTGCCGATAAACTGGCGGCAAAAGGCGTCGGCGAGCGTAAAGTCAACTACCGTCTACGCGACTGGGGCGTTTCCCGTCAGCGTTACTGGGGTGCGCCGATTCCGATGGTGACTCTGGAAGACGGCACCGTTCTGCCGACCCCGGAAGATCAACTGCCGGTCATCCTGCCGGAAGACGTCGTCATGGACGGCATCACCAGCCCGATCAAAGCCGATCCTGAGTGGGCGAAAACCACCGTTAACGGTCAGCCTGCGCTGCGTGAAACCGACACCTTTGACACCTTTATGGAGTCCTCCTGGTACTACGCGCGCTACACCTGCCCGCAGTACAACGAAGGGATGCTGGACCCGGAAGCAGCAAACTACTGGCTGCCGGTCGATATCTACATCGGCGGTATTGAACACGCGATCATGCACCTGCTCTACTTCCGCTTCTTCCACAAGCTGATGCGCGACGCGGGCATGGTGAACTCTGACGAACCGGCGAAACAGCTGCTGTGCCAAGGTATGGTGCTGGCGGACGCATTCTACTATGTAGGCGAAAACGGCGAGCGTAACTGGGTTTCCCCGGTTGATGCCATCGTTGAGCGCGACGAGAAAGGCCGCATCGTTAAGGCGAAAGACGCGGCGGGCCATGAGCTGGTGTACACCGGCATGAGCAAGATGTCCAAGTCCAAAAACAACGGCATCGACCCGCAGGTAATGGTTGAGCGTTACGGCGCGGACACCGTGCGTCTGTTCATGATGTTTGCTTCTCCGGCCGATATGACGCTGGAATGGCAGGAATCTGGCGTGGAAGGGGCAAACCGCTTCCTGAAGCGCGTCTGGAAACTGGTCTATGAGCACACCGCGAAAGGCGAGGTTGCGGCACTGAACGTTGATGCGCTGAGCGAAGATCAGAAAGCGCTGCGTCGCGACGTCCACAAAACCATCGCGAAAGTGACCGATGATATCGGCCGCCGTCAGACCTTCAACACCGCGATTGCCGCAATTATGGAGCTGATGAACAAACTGGCGAAAGCGCCGCAGGAAGGCGAGCAGGATCGCGCCCTGATGCAGGAAGCGCTGCTGGCTGTCGTGCGTATGCTCAACCCGTTCACCCCACATGCCTGCTTCACGCTGTGGGAAGCGCTGAAAGGCGAAGGCGATATCGATAACGCGCCGTGGCCGGTCGCTGACGACAAAGCAATGGTAGAAGACTCTACGCTGGTTGTGGTTCAGGTGAACGGTAAAGTCCGTGGCAAAATCACCGTACCGGTGAACGCCACTGAAGAACAGGTTCGTGAACGTGCTGGCCAGGAACATTTGGTCGCAAAATATCTTGATGGCGTTACCGTGCGTAAAGTGATTTACGTTCCGGGTAAACTCCTCAATTTGGTCGTTGGCTAAGCGCGGGAGGAAGCGTGCGACATCTGACAACATTGTTGTTATCCCTGGCGGTGCTGGTCACCGCCGGGTGCGGCTGGCATCTGCGTAGCACTACGCAGGTGCCCAGCACGATGAAAACTATGATTCTTGATACAAGCGATCCGAATGGACCATTAAGCCGGGCGGTACGTAACCAACTGCGTCTTAACAATATTGAATTGCTTGAAAAAGATACAACGCGCCAGGATGTTCCGTCACTGCGCCTTGGCCGGACCAGTATCTCTAAAGATACCGCCTCCGTGTTCCAGGATGGCCGTACGGCGGAATACCAGATGGTCATGAGCGTCAGTGCAAGCGTTCTGATCCCGGGTCATGATATTTATCCGATCAGCACGAAAGTGTACCGTTCATTCTTTGATAACCCGCAAACCGCGCTGGCGAAGGATAATGAACAGGATATGATCATCAAAGAGATGTATGACAAAGCGGCCGAACAGTTGATTCGCAAGCTGCCGAGTATCCATGTCGCTGATGCTCAGTCATCCCAGGAAAACGCGGACGCCGCTGAAAACACCACGGCGACGCCAGCATCTTCCCCGGCACGCGTGTCCACCACGCTGGGTAACTGATGATCCGGTTGTACCCTGAACAACTCCGCGCACAGCTCAATGAAGGGCTGCGCGCGGCGTATTTGCTCCTGGGCAACGACCCTCTCTTGTTGCAGGAAAGCCAGGACGCTATTCGTCTGACGGCCGCTGCGCAAGGGTTCGAAGAACACCACGCCTTTACGATCGACACCAGCACCGACTGGGGAACCCTGTTCTCACAGTGTCAGGCAATGAGCCTGTTTGCCAGCCGTCAAACGCTGCTGTTGTTGCTACCGGAAAATGGCCCGAATGCGGCGATCAATGAACAGCTCGCAACGCTCAGCGGTTTGCTGCATGACGACCTGCTGCTGATCGTGCGCGGAAACAAGCTCACCAAAGCCCAGGAAAACGCCGCCTGGTATACCTCGCTGGCGGGCACTGGCGTGCAGGTAAGCTGTCAGACGCCGGAGCAGGCGCAGCTACCGCGCTGGGTTGCCGCCAGAGCAAAGCAGAATAATTTGCAACTGGATGACGCCGCGAATCAGCTGCTGTGTTATTGCTACGAAGGCAACCTGCTGGCGCTGGCGCAGGCGCTGGAGCGGCTTTCACTCCTCTGGCCTGACGGTAAGCTCACGCTTCCACGCGTAGAGCAGGCCGTCAACGACGCGGCGCACTTCACGCCATACCATTGGGTGGATGCGTTATTGATGGGCAAAAGCAAACGCGCCCTGCATATTTTGCAGCAACTGCGCCTTGAAGGCAGTGAACCCGTGATCCTGCTGCGCACCCTGCAACGCGAATTACTGATGCTGGTTAACCTTAAACGGCAATCCGCCCATACGCCTCTGCGCACGCTGTTTGATAAACATCGGGTATGGCAAAACCGTCGCGGCATGATTGGCGATGCGTTGAATCGGCTCCAGCAGACCCAGCTTCGCCAGGCAGTGCAACTGTTGACGCGGACGGAAATTACGCTAAAACAAGATTATGGACAGTCAGTGTGGGCTGAGCTGGAGGGGCTTTCTCTTCTTCTCTGCCACAAAGCGCTGGCAGATGTTTTTATTGATGGTTGATATGAAATCGTTACAGGCTCTGTTCGGCGGCACCTTTGATCCCGTGCATTATGGTCATCTCAAGCCCGTGGAAACGCTGGCCAATCTGATTGGCCTGTCGCGGGTGATTATCATGCCCAATAACGTACCGCCTCATCGTCCACAGCCTGAAGCGTCCAGCGCACAGCGTAAATATATGCTTGAGCTGGCTATCGCCGACAAACCGCTGTTTATCCTGGATGAGCGCGAACTCAAACGCGATACCGCCTCTTACACCGCGCAAACGCTGAAAGAGTGGCGGGAAGAGCAAGGCCCGGACGCGCCGCTGGCGTTTATCATCGGCCAGGACTCCTTACTGACGTTCCCGACCTGGCACGACTATGAAACCATTCTGGACAATACTCACCTGATCGTTTGCCGACGCCCCGGCTACCCGCTTGAGATGGTGAAAGAGCAACATCAGCAGTGGCTGGAGCGCCATTTAACCCATACGCCGGACGATCTGCACGCGCTCCCGGCGGGTAAAATTTATCTGGCTGAAACGCCCTGGTTCAATATCTCCGCCACTCTTATCCGCGAGCGGCTGGAGAAAGGCGAACCGTGCGACGATCTCATGCCGGAATCCGTCCTGAACTACATCAACCAGCAAGGGTTGTATCGGTAAAGACTTCCGCCAGCGCCGTCAGCAAGCGGCTGTTCTCTTCCTGACTGCGAATCGCCACCCGGTAATAACGCGCGTCAAGCCCCGGATAGTTAGCACAACTGCGGATCAGAATGTGCTTCTCCAGCAAGGCACGTTGCAAATCCAGACCTTCCCGCTCACAGCGCAATAAAAGATAATTCGCCCGACCGGGATAAACCGTTAGCTCAGGAAACGCATGTAACCGCTGACGGAAGCGTTGTCCCTCCTCCGCCAGCCACTGCCAGGTCGCCTGGTGATAGGCGGCATCCTGCAAGATAACCTCTCCGGCCAGCGCCGCAAACGCGTTGATTGACCAGGGCATCTGTTGCGCTCTCATTTGCGCGACCGCCTGCTCGTCGCTGTTCACCAGATAGCCCAGCCGCAGCCCCGGAATGGCGTAAAATTTGGTGAGCGAACGCAGCACCCAGATATGCGGGTTGCCCTGCAACAGCGGAATAAAGCCCTCTTCACCCGGAATAAAATCGATAAACGCCTCATCCAGGATCAGCGCGATCCCCTGCGTCTTACAGCGTTCCGCAATAGCCAGTAACAGTTCGCGGGCAGGCAGGAGTCCGGTTGGATTATTTGGCGTACAGAGAAACAGGCAGTCCAGATCCGGGGTCAGCGCATTCAGAATGGCGTCCGTGAGTTGCCAGCCATCGGCTTCGCGAAGCGCAAATTCATGTATCTCACACGCGCCCCACTGTAGCGCACGGCGATACTCGGCAAAGCCCGGCGTGACGATCATGGCATGACGCGGCTTCAGCCCGTGAACCAGCGTGAAGATGGATTCCGTCTCGCCATTTCCGGCCAGGAGCCATGACGCGGGGATCTGATGGTGCTGCGCCAGTGCCTGGTGCAGATGCTGATAATCCACATCAGGATACCGCTCCGCGCAGGTAAGATTGTCGATAAGCGCGCGTTTTAAGCGCCCTGGCATACCCAGAGGATTAATATTTGCGCTAAAATCCAGCAACTGTTCAGGCGAGATGCCCAACAATGCGGCGGCTTCCCGGGTGTTACCGCCATGCGCACTCTTCAGTAAAGGCATCTTGCCTCCGATAAAAAGTCTATTTTAGTGAAAAAGCGCTGCGCAATCAGGGTGAATATCATATTTTGCGCGAATACGTATCACGAGGAAAAACATGCGACTCTGGTTAGTTCGTCATGGGGAAACCGAAGCCAATGTAGCCGGATTATACAGCGGCCACGCCCCCACTCCGCTGACAGAAAAAGGGATAGCCCAGGCGCAAACGTTGAATAACCTGCTGCGCAATGTCCCCTTCGACAACGTATTCTGTAGCGAACTGGAACGCGCCCGCCACACGGCGCGGCTGGTGCTTCACGACCGCGACGTGCCGCAGCGCCTGTTCCCGGAGCTTAACGAGATGTTTTTTGGCGACTGGGAGATGCGTCATCACCGCGATCTGAGCCGCGAAGACGCGGCAAGTTACGCGGCCTGGTGTACCGACTGGCAGAACGCCGTCCCGACCAATGGGGAAGGCTTCCAGGCATTCTCACAACGCGTAGAGCGTTTTATTGCACAACTTGCTGATTATAAAGATAATAAGAATCTGTTGGTCGTGAGCCATCAGGGGGTTCTGAGTCTCATGATCGCGCGATTATTGTCCATGCCCGCCGCCTCATTATGGCATTTCAGGGTTGATCAAGGATGCTGGAGCGCCATTGATTTTTGTGAAGATTTCGCCACGCTGAAGGTGTTAAACAGTCGGGCCGTCTGGCATCACGGCGAGTGATATTTCTGTTTTTTCTCCTCGGGGGCGTTTCGACCATTGACACCCCCTGACAGGCTGCTATCCTCCGCGCCAGACTTCTCCCGCCCTTCAGAGCTTTGCAGAAATTGTTTTACAAAAATGGCGATGCAATCTGTTGTGCGGGATGGGATGATAACCCACTTTTAAACGCCCGTTGATGACATTAGTCCCGACATCGCCTCGGGTTCAGGTATACTGACAGGCTTATTTATATTCATCCGTAATACCCAGGGGGAAAACTTGCAGGGTAAAGCACTCCAGGATTTTGTAATCGACAAAATTGATGACCTGAAAGGTCAGGACATCATCACCTTAGATGTTCAGGGTAAATCCAGTATCACCGACTGCATGATTATCTGCACCGGTACATCCAGCCGTCACGTTATGTCTATTGCTGACCACGTTGTACAGGAATCTCGCGCGGCAGGCATGTTGCCGCTTGGCGTTGAAGGTGAAAGCGTAGCCGACTGGATTGTCGTTGACCTGGGTGATGTGATTGTCCATGTCATGCAGGAAGAGAGCCGTCGCCTGTATGAACTGGAAAAACTCTGGAGTTAATGCGTGAAGCTTCAACTTGTCGCTGTCGGTACGAAAATGCCCGACTGGGTACAAACCGGTTTTACGGAGTATCTCCGGCGTTTTCCTAAAGACATGCCGTTTGAGCTGATCGAAATTCCAGCGGGCAAACGCGGCAAGAACGCGGATATTAAACGTATTCTCGATAAAGAGGGTGAGCAGATGCTGGCGGCCGCAGGCAAAAACCGTATCGTCACCCTTGATATCCCAGGGAAACCCTGGGACACGCCGCAGCTGGCGACTGAGCTGGAGCGCTGGAAGCTGGATGGTCGCGACGTCAGTCTCCTGATTGGCGGCCCTGAGGGGTTGTCTCCGGCCTGTAAAGCGGCGGCGGAACAAAGCTGGTCACTTTCTGCGTTAACCCTCCCTCACCCGCTGGTTCGGGTGCTGGTGGCAGAGAGTCTGTACCGGGCGTGGAGTATTACCACCAACCACCCTTATCACCGTGAGTGATTGTTAAGCCTTGAGTAGATTAAGCAGCGGATGAAACTACAGAATTCTTTTCGCGACTATACGGCTGAGTCCGCGCTGTTCGTGCGCCGGGCGCTGGTCGCTTTTTTGGGTATTTTGCTGCTGACCGGCGTGCTCATCGCCAACCTTTATAATCTGCAAATCGTGCGTTTTACCGATTACCAGACCCGCTCGAACGAAAACCGCATCAAACTGGTCCCTATCGCCCCCAGCCGTGGGATCATCTATGACCGTAACGGCATCCCTCTCGCCCTCAACCGCACTATTTATCAGATAGAAATGATGCCGGAGAAGGTCGATAACGTTCAGCAAACGCTGGATGCGTTACGCAACGTGGTCGATTTGAACGACGATGACATTGCCGCGTTCAAGAAAGAGCGCGCACGTTCACACCGTTTTACCTCTATTCCCGTCAAAACGAACCTGACCGAAGTGCAGGTCGCGCGTTTTGCCGTCAATCAGTACCGTTTTCCTGGCGTGGAAGTGAAAGGCTACAAGCGCCGCTACTATCCTTACAACTCCGCGCTGACCCACGTCATCGGCTACGTTTCGAAGATTAACGATAAAGACGTCGAACGCCTTGATAAAGACGGTAAGCTGGCCAACTACGCCGCCACGCACGATATCGGCAAGCTGGGGATTGAGCGCTATTACGAAGAGGTACTGCACGGCCAGACGGGTTATGAAGAGGTTGAAGTCAACAACCGTGGCCGCGTCATCCGTCAGCTTAAAGAGGTGCCGCCGCAGGCCGGGCATGACATCCATCTCACAATTGACCTGAAACTCCAGCAATATATTGAAACGCTGCTGGCGGGCAGCCGCGCCGCCGTGATCGTAACCGACCCACGGACAGGCGGCGTACTGGCGCTGGTTTCCATGCCGAGCTACGACCCGAACCTGTTTGTGGATGGCATCTCCAGCAAAGATTACTCAGGGTTGCTCAACGACCCGAATACGCCGCTGGTTAACCGGGCGACGCAAGGTGTTTACCCGCCGGCCTCAACGGTCAAACCGTATGTCGCGGTGTCCGCTTTAAGCGCGGGGGTGATCACCCGCAATACCAGCCTGTTCGACCCCGGATGGTGGCAGTTGCCGGGTTCTGAGAAGCGTTACCGCGACTGGAAAAAATGGGGTCACGGTCATCTGAATATCACCAAATCCCTTGAAGAGTCAGCGGATACCTTCTTCTACCAGGTGGCCTATGACATGGGGATAGACCGACTCTCCGAGTGGATGAGCAAATTTGGATACGGGGAATATACCGGCATCGATCTGGCTGAAGAGCGTTCCGGCAATATGCCAACCCGTGAATGGAAGCAAAAACGCTTTAAAAAGCCGTGGTATCAGGGCGATACCATCCCGGTGGGCATCGGCCAGGGTTACTGGACGGCAACCCCGATCCAGATGAGCAAGGCGCTGATGATCCTGATTAACGACGGGGTGGTAAAAGTGCCGCATCTGCTGATGAGCACGGCGGAGAATGGCAAGCAGGTGCCGTGGGTACAGCCGCACGAACCGCCTGTCGGCGATATTCACTCCGGTTACTGGGAAATCGCCAAAGACGGCATGTACGGCGTCGCAAACCGCGCTAACGGCACTGCGCATAAATATTTCGCCAGCGCGCCGTATAAAATCGCCGCGAAGTCTGGTACGGCGCAGGTCTTTGGCCTGAAAGCCAACGAAACCTACAACGCGCACAAAATTGCTGAACGACTACGCGACCATAAACTGATGACGGCATTCGCGCCGTATAACAATCCCCAGGTTGCTGTCGCCATAATCCTGGAAAACGGCGGCGCGGGCCCGGCTGTCGGTACAATCATGCGTCAGATTCTTGACCACATCATGTTGGGCGACAACAACACCAATTTGCCTGCGGAAAACCCGGCGGTTGCAGCGGCGGAGGACCAATAATCGTGACGGATAATCCGAACAAAAAAACATTCTGGGATAAAATCCATATCGATCCCACGATGTTACTGATTCTGCTGGCGCTGCTGGTTTACAGTTCATTAGTCATCTGGAGCGCCAGCGGCCAGGATATTGGCATGATGGAGCGAAAAATCGGTCAGATCGCGATGGGTCTGGTCATTATGGTGGTGATGGCGCAAATCCCGCCTCGTGTCTACGAAGGATGGGCGCCCTATCTCTATATTTTCTGCATCATCCTGCTGGTGGCGGTAGACGCCTTCGGGGCGATATCCAAAGGAGCGCAACGCTGGCTGGATCTGGGGATCGTCCGCTTTCAGCCTTCTGAAATCGCCAAGATCGCCGTCCCCCTGATGGTGGCGCGCTTTATCAACCGTGATGTCTGCCCGCCGTCGCTGAAAAACACGGCTATCGCGCTGGTATTGATTTTTATGCCGACGCTGCTGGTCGCCGCGCAGCCTGACCTGGGCACCTCGATTCTGGTCGCCCTTTCCGGCCTGTTCGTGCTGTTTTTGTCTGGTTTGAGCTGGCGTTTAATCGGCATTGCGGTGGTGCTGATTGCCGCGTTTATCCCGATCATGTGGTTCTTCCTGATGCATGATTATCAGCGCCAGCGCGTCATGATGCTTCTCGACCCGGAGACCGACCCTTTAGGCGCGGGTTATCATATCATCCAGTCTAAAATTGCGATTGGCTCCGGCGGCCTGCGCGGTAAAGGCTGGCTGCACGGCACTCAGTCGCAGCTTGAGTTTTTACCCGAACGCCACACCGACTTTATCTTCGCCGTACTGGCGGAAGAGTTAGGCCTGGTGGGAATATTAATCCTGCTGGCGCTCTACATTCTGCTGATTATGCGCGGACTGTGGATCGCTGCCCGCGCGCAAACCACCTTTGGCCGCGTGATGGCCGGTGGTTTAATGTTGATATTATTCGTTTATGTCTTCGTAAATATTGGTATGGTGAGCGGTATTCTGCCCGTTGTAGGGGTTCCACTCCCGCTGGTCAGTTACGGAGGCTCCGCACTGATAGTGCTGATGGCCGGGTTCGGGATTGTTATGTCGATCCACACCCACAGAAAAATGTTGTCGAAAAGCGTGTAAGGGGTGCGCAATGCGTAAGCAGTTGCCAGGAGTCTGCGTCGCGGCAGGAATAATGTTACTCGCGGCGTGTTCGAGTGATGATGGTCAGCAGCAGGTTGCCGTCGCGCCGCAGCCTGCGGTGTGTAACGGGCCGATTGTTGAGATCGGCGGGGCGGAGCCACGTTATGAACCTCTGAGCCCGACAGCAAATCAGGATTATCAACGAGACGGTAGAAGCTACAAAATTGTCCAGGACCCGTCTCGCTTTAGCCAGGCCGGGCTTGCCGCCATTTATGATGCGGAACCCG
Organism: Citrobacter sp. CK191; assembly: GCF_030333435.1. Taxonomy (NCBI): domain Bacteria; kingdom Pseudomonadati; phylum Pseudomonadota; class Gammaproteobacteria; order Enterobacterales; family Enterobacteriaceae; genus Citrobacter; species Citrobacter sp. CK191. The sequence continues at coordinate 113,506 of NZ_JAOWFX010000003.1, forward strand.
GCAGCAATTTGACCGCATCAGGCGAAGCGTTTGACCCGATGCAGCTCACCGCTGCGCATCCAACGCTGCCGATCCCGAGCTATGCGCGAATCACGAATCTGGCGAATGGCCGGATGATCGTGGTACGCATTAACGATCGCGGCCCTTACGGTAACGATCGGGTGATTTCACTCTCCCGCGCGGCGGCCGATCGCCTGAATACGTCGAATAACACCAAAGTCCGCGTTGATCCCATTATCGTTGCGCAGGACGGTTCACTGTCAGGGCCAGGCATGGCCTGCACGACAGTGGCGAAACAGACCTACGCCCTGCCCGCGCGCCCTGATTTAAGCGGCGGCATGGGCAGCGTCTCTTCCGCGCCGGAATCGGTACAGCCGCAAGGCGATGTCCGGGCGATAAGCAATTCGACGCTGAAAAGCGATGACCCGAGCGGCGCACCGGTCAACAGCAGCGGCTTCCTTGGCGCGCCGACCACGCTTGCCTCCGGGGTGCTCGAAGGCAGCGAACCAACGCCCGCGCCACAGCCCGCCGCAGCGACACCCGCCGCGCCGGTAACGGCTCCTGGTTCGACTCAGGGCGCAGTCGCTGCCCCGACGCCGGCTCCAGCTCCGGCCGCCGCAAGCAGCGGTTTCGTGGTTCAGGTTGGCGCGGTCAGCGATCAAACGCGCGCGCAGCAGTACCAGCAGCGTTTAAGCCAGCAGTTTGGCGTACCGGGCCGTGTGATGCAAAACGGCGCGGTCTGGCGCATTCAGCTTGGGCCATTCGCCAGCAAAACTGAAGCCAGCGCGTTGCAGCAGCGTCTGCAATCTGAAGCCCAGTTACAGTCCTTTATCGCCAGCGCGCAGTAGCCTGCAAAGGGCATCTGAATTGTCAATTTCTGTAAATGACATTAACAAAGTCACGCGGAAAGTCAGATGCCTGCCGGTTATGCTTTTGCTATAGTAGGGCACTTTTTTTAATTCCATCACGGACGTCGTAGTTCAGACCATGAAGACCACTTTTTCCGCTCGTTTCATGCAGCGCATGGCGCTCACCACGGCTCTTTGCGCCGCCTTTATCACAAGCGCGCATGCCGATGACCTGAATATCAAAACCATGATCCCAGGCGTTCCGCAGATCGATGCGGAGTCGTATATCCTGATCGACTACAACTCCGGCAAAGTGCTGGCGGAACAGAATGCGGATACGCGCCGCGATCCCGCCAGCCTGACCAAAATGATGACCAGCTATGTCATCGGCCAGGCGATGAAAGCAGGGAAATTTAAAGAAACCGATCTGGTGACGATCGGCAACGACGCCTGGGCTACCGGCAACCCGGTATTTAAAGGCTCGTCCCTGATGTTCCTGAAACCGGGTATGCAAGTTCCTGTTTCCCAGTTAATCCGTGGTATTAACCTGCAATCCGGCAACGACGCCTGCGTGGCGATGGCCGACTTTGCCGCCGGCAGCCAGGATGCCTTCGTCGGGCTGATGAACAGCTATGTGAATGCCCTGGGTCTGAAAAACACCCACTTCCAGACCGTTCATGGCCTGGATGCTGATGGACAATACAGCTCTGCGCGCGACATGGCGCTGATCGGCCAGGCGTTAATCCGCGATGTGCCAAACGAATACTCTATCTACAAAGAAAAAGAGTTCACCTTCAACGGGATTCGCCAGTTAAACCGCAATGGTCTGTTGTGGGACAACAGCCTGAACGTTGACGGGATCAAAACCGGCCACACGGATAAAGCCGGCTACAACCTCGTGGCGTCGGCAACTGAAGGCCAGATGCGCCTGATCTCTGCGGTGATGGGTGGACGTACCTACAAAGGTCGTGAAACAGAAAGCAAAAAACTGCTGACCTGGGGCTTCCGCTTCTTTGAAACCGTGAACCCGCTGAAAGTTGGGAAAGAGTTTGCCTCTGAACCGGCCTGGTTTGGCGATACCGATCGCGCCTCGCTGGGTGTGGATAAAGACGTCTATCTGACTATCCCTCGCGGCCGCATGAAAGATCTGAAAGCCAGCTACGTGCTGAACACGGCGGAACTGCATGCCCCGTTGCAGAAAAACCAGGTCGTCGGCACAATCAACTTCCAATTGGATGGCAAAACCATTGAGCAGCGCCCGCTGGTGGTACTACAGGAAATTCCTGAAGGTAACTTCTTCGGCAAAATCATTGATTACATTAAATTAATGTTCCATCACTGGTTTGGTTAAAAATTAAGCACTTGAAAGTGTGATTTCCATCCCCATATACTGAGTATCCTGATAACTCCCACACGCTGTGGGAGTTATTATTTTTTGATGTAATGCCGGAGCTGACATGAAAACCAAACTTAACGAACTGCTTGAATTCCCTACGCCATTTACTTACAAAGTAATGGGGCAGGCGTTGCCTGAGCTGGTTGATCAGGTGGTTGAAGTGGTACAGCGCCATGCGCCAGGTGATTACTCCCCGACGGTAAAACCGAGCAGCAAAGGTAACTACCACTCGGTCTCTATCACCATCAACGCAACCCATATCGAGCAGGTTGAAACACTGTACGAAGAACTGGGTAATATCGATATCGTTCGTATGGTGCTGTAATACATCCGTTCGTTACCCGGCGTTGCCCGGGTAACATCCTCCCCCGCTGTGATATACTTTTCTCCCTCTTTTGTTCATTCTCTACGGAGATGCCGTTTTGTATCAGGATAAAATTCTTGTCCGCCAGCTCGGTCTTCAGCCCTACGAACCCGTTTCCCAGGCCATGCACGAATTCACCGATACCCGCGATGAAAACACGCCCGATGAGATCTGGTTAGTTGAGCACTTTCCTGTTTTCACCCAGGGTCAGGCCGGTAAAGCGGAGCATGTATTAATGCCCGGCGATATTCCGGTGATCCAGAGCGATCGTGGCGGGCAAGTCACCTATCACGGCCCCGGCCAGCAGGTAATGTATGTTCTGCTGAATCTTAAACGCCGTAAGCTGGGCGTGCGGGAACTGGTGACGCTGCTGGAACAAACCGTCGTCAATACGCTTGCCGAACTGGGTATTGATGCGCATCCGCGAGCCGATGCGCCCGGAGTTTATGTGGGAGAAAAAAAGATCTGCTCACTGGGTTTACGAATCCGTCGCGGCTGCTCTTTTCATGGTCTGGCATTAAACGTCAATATGGATCTCTCTCCGTTCTTACGCATCAATCCTTGCGGTTATGCCGGGATGGAAATGGCGAAAATATCGCAATGGGATAATAACGCAACGACGGATAATATTGCCCCTCGCCTGTTGGCCAATATTTTAGCCCTGCTAAACAATCCACCTCATGAATATATTCCTGCTTAATCAATAAAATATAATGACCCACGCAATTCATGGGTCATTAACTATATATTGCTTGAATGCTTTACTTCTCCGCCCGGTTTCTATATTTTCGTTATGCCTAAGCTAAAACCGTCAATGACGCAACCTCATCAGCCATCAGAATGAGGGGATTCGCCGTGGCTAAAATCCGAATGTACTGTTTGTTACCCTGTTGAAATTGTTACTGATATTGACATTCAGGCGATATTTAAGCCAAATCAAAAATGCAATAAATATAAACCCTACTATTATTTATAACGTGAATAAATTCGGAGCGAGAGCGTGAATGATAATAATCTGCCGGGACGACGTCTAATCGAGCAACGGCCAGAAGACAAACCTCAAATTTTCAGAACGCTGAGAAATATTGACCTTAATCTCTTGACTATTTTTGAAGCGGTATACGTTCATAAAGGCATCGTCAATGCTGCGAAAATTCTTAATTTAACGCCATCCGCTATTAGCCAGTCTATTCAAAAATTACGCGCTATATTTCCCGACCCGCTATTTATCCGTAAAGGCCAGGGCGTGACCCCGACGGCCTATGCCACCCATCTGCATGAGTATATTAGCCAGGGGCTGGAATCTATTCTGGGCGCGCTGGATCTGACCGGCAGTTACGACAAACAGCGCACCATCACGATAGGCACGCCTCCCTCTATCGGGGCGTTAGTCATGCCAACCATCTATCAGGCGATCAAATCCCGGTATCCGCAGCTTCTGTTACGCAACATTCCGGTAAGCGACGCCGAATGCCAGCTCAGCCAGTTTCAGACCGATTTGGTCATCGATACCCATATCTACAGTAGTCGGGCCATTCATCACCATGTGCTGTTTGCCGATACTGTTGAGCTGGTTTGTCGCCAGGATCACCCTTCACTTTCCGCCCCGCTAACCGAAGAGAAGCTGAAAGCGGTCGACCATACTCTGCTGATGCTCGAAGGGCAGAATTTCAGCCTGGTGCGTCAGCGTATCCAGGACCTCTTCCCTGAACGACAAATCAACTTTAGCAGCTACAACATCTTCACCATTGCCTCACTCATCGCCAGCAGCGACCTGCTGGGGATGATGCCTACCCGGTTCTACACCTTATTTAGCCGTTGCTGGCCGCTCAAGCGCATTCCCTATGCGCCACTGAGCGATGAGAGAATCGACTTTTCGCTGCATTACAACAAATTAAGCTTGCGTGACCCGGTGCTGGAGAATGTTATTGATGTGATACGCGATGCGTTTCGAACCGGAGATGTTGCTGCTTAATCACAGGAGATGTTGGGCAAATGGCACAAAACAACAACTATTTTACATTTTGCCGACCACTCAGGCTGCTTTATGGCCCGTTTCAATGATATACTGCCTGTAGTTAATTCAAAAATAGTTGATAAATACAACATTCCCTTGAATTGAAACGCTTTCCTTCGTTATTCGCAACTGGAACACGCACGCTATGAGTAAACCCATTGTGATGGAACGCGGTGTCAAATACCGCGATGCCGATAAGATGGCCCTTATCCCGGTTAAAAATGTGGCAACAGAGCGCGAAGCCCTGCTGCGTAAACCGGAATGGATGAAAATAAAGCTTCCAGCGGACTCCACTCGTATCCAGGGCATCAAAGCGGCAATGCGCAAAAATGGCCTGCATTCTGTCTGCGAGGAAGCCTCTTGCCCTAACCTGGCGGAATGTTTCAATCACGGAACCGCCACCTTTATGATCCTCGGCGCGATTTGTACCCGCCGTTGCCCGTTCTGTGACGTTGCCCACGGCCGCCCTGTCGCCCCGGATACTAACGAACCGTTAAAACTGGCTCAGACGATTGCGGATATGGCGTTACGCTATGTGGTTATCACCTCCGTTGACCGCGATGATCTGCGCGATGGCGGCGCTCAGCACTTTGCTGACTGCATTACCGCGATTCGTGAAAAAAACCCGGCAATTAAAATTGAAACGCTGGTGCCTGACTTCCGTGGCCGTATGGATCGCGCACTGGAGATCCTTAACGCTACCCCGCCAGATGTCTTCAACCATAACCTTGAAAACGTACCGCGTGTCTATCGTCAGGTACGCCCAGGCGCCGATTACAACTGGTCGCTGAAGCTGCTAGAGCGTTTCAAAGAGGCCCACCCGGAAATCCCAACCAAATCGGGTCTGATGGTCGGTCTGGGAGAAACCAACGCTGAAATCATTGAGGTTATGCGCGACTTGCGCCGTCATGGCGTCACCATGCTGACGCTGGGCCAGTATTTACAGCCAAGCCGCCATCACCTGCCGGTACAGCGTTATGTTAGCCCGGAAGAGTTCGATGAGATGAAAGCCGAAGCCATGGCGATGGGCTTTACCCATGCCGCCTGCGGGCCGTTTGTTCGTTCTTCTTACCATGCAGACATGCAGGCGAAAGGACTGGAAGTGAAGTAATCGAGTAATACTCGCTTACATTTAACGCATAAAAAACCCGCTTAAACGCGGGTTTTTTCTCTTCAGAGTCAGATGAAGGAGCATCCTGCTCGCGTCATGATCACTCTTTATGAGAGAGTTTCTCAGCCTGAATATCGCCGCCCGCTTCTTTTTTCGCGCCAGCGTCTTCATCATTCATCGCCTTTTTGAAACCTTTAATTGCCGTGCCCAGGTCTCCGCCCAGCGTACGTAACTTCCTGGTACCAAACAGCAGAACGACCAGTGCGGCAACCACCAGCAGTTTGGTAATACTAATCTCACCCATAGATACCTTCTTGACTTAAAATCAGGCGGCTTAACGCGCCATATTAACCTGAGAATATTAACGGTCATTCGACGCGCGCACACAATAGCAATCTGTAACAAGGTGAATCAAGCTTAGTTTAAAAAAACATCATAATAATTGCGGTGGCGCAAAACGACGGTTACGTAAAACGGGAAGTTGCGCCCGAACTTGCCTGACGCGCTCGGCGGAGACCTCGGCCATAATCAGCGCCGGAGTCTCTGCCGCAGCGGCTATTGTGACGCCAAACGGATCGACGATTCGGCTTTGACCGATATTTTTGTTGCCGCACTCCCCTGCGGCAACGATGTAGCAGGTTGAATCCAGCGCTCTTGCCGCCAGCAAGGTCGCCCAGTGATGCTCTTTCAGCGCCCCTCTTACCCAGGCGGCAGGCAGCACCAGAATGTCAGCCCCCTGCAAAGCCAGCGCCAGAGCCAGCTCCGGGAAGCGCAGGTCATAGCAGGTCATTAACCCGACTTTGATCCCCTCAACATCCAGCAGCGGGGCAATGGTGTCGCCTGCATCAACGCTGCGGGACTCCTGAATCGAAAAGGCATCGTACAAATGCAGCTTGGCGTAATGCGCAACAATCTTTCCCCCGCACAACGCAACCTGCATGTTGAATGCCCGCCCCGGCGTTGAAGGAACATGAATCGTCAGGATTGTCGTCATCGTATTGCGCGCGCTCTCACGCAGTAAGCAGCGCAAAAATCCGCCCTCCAGTAGCTGCGCGGACTTAACCGACAGATCGGGATCGCGATCGTCGCGAGCCAGCAGCGCCTCAGGCAACACCAGTAAGGAAACGCCATTTTCTGCCGCCTGAGACATTAACGAAACGCATGTTTCGGCGTTCTTTTCCCAGACCGACGCCACGGCAAATTGTCCTGCTGCAACGAGCATACCCCCCTCCGACCAGATTCGTTAAACTCGCCAAAGATGTTTATTCGGCGTTACACTCATCCCATATACAATCAAATAGCAGGAATATTCAGTGTTACAACTCCTTTTAGCAGTTTTTATTGGCGGTGGTACAGGAAGCGTAGCGAGATGGATGTTGAGTATGCGGTTTAATCCGCTTCATCAGTCCATTCCGTTCGGCACCCTGACGGCGAATTTGATCGGCGCCTTCATCATCGGTATGGGCTTCGCCTTATTTAGTCGCATGACGAATATTGATCCGATGTGGAAGGTGTTGATTACCACCGGTTTTTGCGGCGGCCTGACCACGTTTTCCACCTTCTCAGCGGAAGTTGTTTTTTTGCTCCAGGATGGGCGTTTTGGCTGGGCGATGGTGAATATACTGGTCAACCTGCTCGGGTCATTTGCCATGACCGCGCTTGCGTTTTGGCTATTTTCGGCATCCACCGCGCATTAAGGGCATAAAAAAACCCGCCAGTTGGCGGGTTTTGGAATTCTTGCTGTCGTATGCTTACAGAGCGATTACGTTAGCAGCAGAAGGGCCTTTGGCACCGTTAGTGATTTCGAACTCTACGCGCTGACCTTCAGCCAGAGTTTTAAAACCATTAGTCTGGATTGCAGAGAAGTGTACGAACACGTCTTTGCTGCCATCTTCCGGAGTAATGAAACCGAATCCTTTGGATTCATTAAACCACTTAACGTTACCTTTAATCTTAGACATCAAAATTACCTTTACATGAAAAATAGACACAAATGCTGTGTCGGGTACCAGTACATCAATTGTGGTGCATTTTGTCCAGTCCAACTTTGCCAAAAAGTGATAAATATCGCGTTATTTTTTAGATTTTTTGTACTACCTATTGTTTTATAACGCTATTTTATATACCACTAACAAGGCATATCACTCATCAAAACTGGAAACGCATCCAGGCAAAGTAGACGTTACCGTTGTTATACGTACCGGGGATGTAGGTCATCTGGAACGTTGCCGGACCGTAGCCTATCGAGGCTAACGGCAACAGAACCGGCACCGGAATGTACTTCCAGTTATCACGCGCCGTTGCGCCAGCGGTAAATCCCAGCCCCATGTGGAAGTTTTCATCTGCCAGAGGTCGCCAGGTTTTTTCCCAACCGTAACCGCCGATAGGCTCCCACTTATTGAAGGAGTCTTTAAACGCCATGATGTAAAGCCCATGCCAGTTGCCTTTATCATCCCAGCGAGACTGACCAAACCCTGCCCCCCACGGGCGCTCATTGTAGCGATCCGTTTTTTCTTTATCGTAGGCAAACCGCGCATGCCAGGTAATGGCCGGCACGTACAAATCATAATGCTCGGGTTGTTGCCAGGTTTCCGACACATTATCTTTCAGCGTATCAAACCAGCCTTTATCTGCTGAAAAGGCCTGGGGCAGAAGGGCGAATTGCACAAAGAGAAATGAAAGAACAAGAAAATATTTTTTAGCGACAATCACAACTTAATTACCATCCTGGAGTTCAATACCGATCGTAGCAAAACGAACCTGAATGGAATCTTAACAAAAAACAGGTAACGAAAAATCAGAAAACTCCCCTTTGCAATAACGAACCCGCTTATTTCCCGTTTATTTCATACGGATCATCGCCGTTTACTGAAACTTTTTATCATCAGGAAAGGGAATCTGGCCTGTTATAATTCTGTACACCACCCCATCATTAACATTACATTTCCATAAAAATAACAAATACAAAACAAATACGTTTCTACGTAAATTTTTCACCTGAGAGATTTCATATTCGTTGCCTGCATGAAAAAATAACAACACAGGACGTTTAATCCGTCCTTTTCTTGATTTTAATCAGCAAGGGGAAGCGGTTTATTCGGCACATTTTCACACCACTTTCTGTTCCTTTTTTATTCTTACTTTCTGGGCGTCCAGGCGACAGGGGAAACAATGCTAACGTTTATTGAACTCCTTATTGGGGTTATGGTTATTGTGGGTGTAGCGCGCTACATCATTAAAGGTTATTCGGCAACCGGCGTGCTCTTTGTGGGCGGCCTGGTGCTGCTGATTATCAGCGCGTTAATGGGGCATAAAGTCCTGCCCGCCAGTGAAACCAGTACCGGCTATACCGCGACGGACATCGTTGAATACATTAAGATTCTGTTGATGAGCCGTGGTGGCGACCTCGGTATGATGATCATGATGCTGTGCGGTTTCGCCGCCTACATGACGCATATCGGCGCAAACGACATGGTTGTAAAACTGGCCTCCAAACCGCTGCAATACATTAACTCACCTTACCTGCTGATGATCGCCGCCTATTTTGTCGCCTGCCTGATGTCGCTGGCGGTCTCTTCGGCAACAGGGCTTGGCGTATTGTTGATGGCAACGCTCTTCCCGGTGATGGTTAACGTCGGGATCAGCCGTGGCGCTGCCGCCGCCATCTGCGCTTCCCCCGCAGCGATCATCCTTTCTCCGACCTCGGGCGACGTGGTTCTGGCGGCAAAAGCGGCTGAGATGCCGTTGATTGATTTTGCCTTTAAAACGACCCTGCCGATCTCCATTGCCGCCATTATCGGTATGGCGATTGCCCACTTTTTCTGGCAGCGTTATCTGGATAAAAAAGAGAACATCTCCCATGAAATGCTGGATGTAAACGAAATTACCACCACCGCCCCGGCGTTTTACGCCATTCTGCCATTCACACCGATTATCGGCGTTCTGGTTTTTGATGGTAAATGGGGTCCGCAGCTGCACATTATTACTATTCTCGTCATCTGTATGCTGCTCGCTGCCGTGCTGGAGTTCATTCGCGGATTCAATACACAGAAAGTCTTTTCCGGTCTGGAAGTCGCGTACCGCGGGATGGCTGACGCATTTGCGGGCGTGGTGATGCTGCTGGTCGCAGCCGGGGTATTCGCTCAGGGGCTGAGCACTATCGGTTTCATCCAGAGTCTGATCTCTATCGCCACCTCGTTTGGCTCCGCCAGTATTATCCTCATGCTGGTACTGGTGATCCTGACCATGCTCGCGGCAATGACCACCGGTTCCGGTAACGCGCCTTTCTATGCCTTTGTCGAAATGATTCCCAAACTGGCGCACTCTTCCGGTATTAACCCGGCTTACCTGTCCATTCCGATGTTGCAGGCTTCAAATCTGGGGCGCACGATCTCCCCGGTCTCTGGCGTCGTCGTTGCGGTGGCAGGGATGGCGAAGATTTCGCCGTTTGAAGTGGTGAAGCGTACTTCCGTTCCGGTTATGGTCGGGCTGCTGGTTGTCATCATTGCAACTGAAGTGATGGTGCCAGGCACTTCTTCTGCTGTAGCGGGTGGTTAAGCAAATTAATTTGTAGATGATTCGCCGGATGGCGGCGTAACGCCTTATCCGGCCTACGAATCTTACCCGTAGGCCCGGTAAGCATAGCGCCACCGGGCGATTGGCCGGGTGGCGGCGATAACGCCTTATCCGGCCTACAAAACTCCCCGTAGGCCCGGTAAGCGCAGCGCCACCGGGCGATTGGTCAATCTCGAATTCAACCGTGGTAAATACGCTGCGGTCTGCCCACTTTTCCGTGAATAATCTCGGCAATAATCAAATGCTGACTGGCGCAATACTCCAGATACCGCCGGGATGTGGTACGGCTGATCGTCAACGCCTGCGCCACCGTCTCAGCCGTATGGCGCGTCGCTGGGTCGCTAAACAGCTTCAGCACGGCATTCAGCGTCAGAGCATCAATCCCGGTCGGCAAATCACCTTTTGGCTCCCCTCGCGCATAGGCATTAAACATCTCGTCAATCTGCCGTTGGCTGGCGCTATCGTTACCCGCCAGCATACGCCGGCGTTGCTGATACCGCGTAAGCGTCTGCCCCAGGCGCTCATAGGCAATCGGCTTCACCAGATAATCAAACGCCCCCCAGCGCACCGCTTCGGAGACGGTTTCCATATCACTGGCGGCCGTGGTAAACACAATTCCGCCGGGATAGCGCGCCTGCATCAGTTCATGCAGCAGCGTGATGCCCTTCCCATCCGGCAGATAGTTATCCAACAGAATAAGCCCGGGTTTAAAACGTTCGATCATCATACGGGCCTGCGCCAGATTGCCCGCCAGCCATATCTGGCTGAAACCGGGAATATGGCGGATATATTCCGCATGCATTTCCGCCAGCAGCGTTTCATCCTCAACGATCAATAGGGTTAATGGTTCCGTCATCGTTTTTTTTCACTTTCGGAAGAAATAGAGAAAACAAGGTGCCACAGGGATCATTATCTTCCAGCGTAATCACCCCGCCACAGCGCCCCACATAACTTGCAATCAGATACAGCCCGATGCCATGTTCGCCTGGTTCATCGGTTCGGGTGCTGACACCCTGTTCAAATATTTTTTCGCGCAGAGATTCAGGAACGCCGCATCCCTGATCGGCAACTTCAATCACCACATCGTCCCCTTCGTCGCTCAAATAGAGTTCAACGACGTTATTCCCTTCCCGGGTACGCAAACTGGCTTCAAACGCGTTATCGAGAAGATTGCCGACAATCGCGGCAAATTCGGTGCTATCAAGCCCTTCCGGGAGTCGGTGCAGCTGACTCCCGGGTACGATCGTCATTTTTAGCCCCAGCTCCCGCGCCCGCTGGACTTTGCCGAACAGCAGACCGGCGACCTGGCGATCGGCAAACGCGCTGCGTAGACTATCGATCAGTTGCTGTTGCGCCTGCGACTCGCCCTGCACCATTTCCCTGACCCGATCATACTCTTTCATCTGGAGCAGACCGTTGAGCGTCGACATCCAGTTCAGGTGTTCATGACGCAGCGTTCTCAGGCTCTCCACATACTGTTTTATTTGCGTCAGTTGGGCGTTCAGGGTGGAAATTTCATCCTTGCTGCGAAAGCTGATGATTGCCCCCAGTAATTCATCCCCGGAGCGAATGGCCTCACGATTAGCAATAACGCTCAACCCATTGAAATTCGCCATCACATCCTGGCGCTTTTCCGCTATCTGCTGTGTGAAGAAGTCCGCAGGATTAACAACCGTCTCTATCGACTTACCCAGCCATTGCCGCCCCGGCGAACGCAGCCCCAGCATTTTTCGCGCGTTGCGGTTAATGGCGGTAATGTGCCCTTCCGGGTCGACTGCAATTAATCCTTCATACACTGAACTGAATAATGCCTCCTGCTGGCGCACAACGCGCGCAATCTGCTTTGGCTCCATCCCGAGCATCTGGCGGCGAATGTGGGCGGCGAAAAACCAGGAAAGCAGCATAAGCACCACCAGCAGCAGGACGAATACGCCCGCCATCGGCAGTAAAAAATCCAGTCGCCAGCTGTCAATTTTACTGACCAGATAACCGATGGAAACCACGCCGATCACGTTGCCATTGTCGTCAAATATCGGCGTTTTAGCGCGCATCGCCATACCAATAGACCCCTTGCCGGTGATGAAATAGCTCTCACCGTTCTCCAGCGCGCCGGGTTTCGTGAACTGCATCGGATAACCAATTTTTTCCGGGTTAGGATGGTAGAGGCGAATCGAGTTTTTGTCGCCGATGACCACATAATCAAAATCGGTGTCGCTTTGTAGTTTATCCGCGATGGTCGCCAGCCGCCTGTAATCCCGGTGTTTCACGGCCGTGATGATACTGTCGTTGGAGGCGATAATTTTTGCCTGGTTCATCGCCATATCCCTGACATGCGATGCCAGATAGTCTTCAAAGCTGGCGGAAAAATAGCGGGCTAACGCGGCGATGATGAAAACAGAAACGACCAGAATGAGCAGAAAAATCCGCAGCGGGAACGCGAGTTGACGAAAAAAAAGAAACCGTTTTTTATTTTTTGGGTCGGGCATTGTTATTCCTTCGCTGGCGTAAGCGTCTCATTTCCCGTATATGTAATAAAAATGTTTTAACTTTCTGCTGTGCATTTAATAGCGATCGTTACAGATTCCCCACCTTAAATCAATTAAACAAATAAAACCCACCGCGCAATTTGCTATTAAATTAATTAAAAAACTTAAAACCATTAAACACATAAAAACCATCTAAGTGTTTGTGAAATAAATCAAAATTTACCACCAAAATACCCCTTACGATGTAGGCAACAGAGAGAAAAAGAAATACGTCGTAATAAAAACAACGACCGCTCCAATTGAAAACAAAACGTTATCAGGTTGCAACGACACACAACATACGCAAAAAACTGGCAACAAAATATATCATCAGGACGCTCAATACTATGTTCGGTAATAATGTATTCACGCAAGTGAAACGCTCAGAAAATAAAAAGATGGCGGTTATCACGCAATTTCTGAAAGAGAATGATTTAAGCGTAGATACCACCGTCGAAGTTTTTATTACCGTTACGCGCGATGATCGTCTTATTGCCTGCGGCGGTATTGCCGGAAATATCATTAAATGCGTTGCTATCTGCCAATCCGTGCGCGGCGAAGGGCTGGCGCTGACGCTGGCTACAGAGTTAATCAACCTCGCCTACGAAAGGCACTGTACGCACCTCTTCATCTACACCAAAACAGAATACGAAGCGCTCTTTAAACAGTGCGGCTTCTCAACTCTGGCTGATGTGCCTGGCGTGATGGTGCTCATGGAAAACAGCAATACGCGCCTGAAACGCTACGCTGAATCCTTAACGAAACTGCGTCATGACGGGAAAAAAATCGGCTGTATCGTCATGAACGCCAACCCCTTCACAAACGGGCATCGCTATCTGATCCAGCAGGCCGCCGCACAGTGCGACTGGCTGCATCTGTTCCTGGTAAAAGAGGATACGTCGCGTTTTCCGTACGAGGACAGGTTTGATCTGGTGATCAAAGGAACAACGGATATTCCACGCCTGACTGTGCATCGCGGTTCCGAGTACATCATCTCGCGTGCGACCTTTCCGTGCTACTTCATCAAAGAACAAAGCGTCATTAACCACTGTTACACCGAAATCGACCTGAAGATTTTCCGCCAGTACCTGGCGCCAGCATTGGGTGTAACACACCGTTTTGTCGGCACGGAACCGTTTTGCACCGTCACCTCCCAGTACAACCACGATATGCGCTACTGGCTGGAGACGCCAACGCTTCCCGCCCCACCCATCGAGCTGGTGGAAATTGAGCGGCTGTGTTTCCAGGAGATGCCGATTTCCGCCTCCTGGGTGCGCAAGCTGCTGGTTAAAAAAGATCTCACGGCTATCGCACCGCTGGTTCCCAACCCCACTCTGCACTATCTGCAAGGCATGGTTGAACGTAACCCGTCCAGCGCGGTAGTCCGCCAAAAGACCCCCGCATTAGAAACAGGTGAAAAATGAAAATAGACCAGGCTGCCGTCGCTGGCACACTTGAGTCCGGTGATGTGATGATTCGCATTGCTCCACTCGACACGCAGGATATTGACCTGCAAATCAACAGCAGCGTTGAAAAACAGTTTGGTGACGCCATTCGCGCCACCATTCTGGATGTGCTTGCCCGTTATAACGTCCGCGGCGTGCAACTAAATGTTGACGACAAAGGCGCGCTGGACTGCATTTTGCGCGCGCGGCTGGAAGCGTTACTGGCTCGCGCCAGCGGCATCCCCGCTCTGCCGTGGGAGGATCGCCAATGATTTCCGCTTCTCTGCAACAACGTAAATCCCGCACCCGCCGCAGCATGCTGTTCGTCCCCGGCGCAAATGCCGCGATGGTCAGCAACTCGTTTATCTACCCGGCCGATGCGCTGATGTTCGACCTGGAAGACTCCGTCGCGCTGCGTGAAAAAGATACCGCTCGCCGTCTGGTGTATCACGCCCTGCAACACCCGCTGTACCGTGATGTGGAAACCATTGTCCGCGTTAATGCGCTGGATTCCGAATGGGGCATTAACGACCTTGAAGCGGTGGTTCGCGGCGGCGCTGACGTTGTCCGTTTGCCTAAAACCGACACCGCTCAGGATGTGACCGACATCGAGAAAGAGATCCTGCGCATTGAGCAAACCTGCGGCCGTGAACCCGGCAGCACCGGACTGCTGGCCGCAATCGAGTCGCCGCTGGGCATTACCCGCGCCGTTGAAATCGCCCACGCCTCCGAACGTCTCATCGGGATCGCGCTGGGGGCGGAAGACTATGTGCGCAATCTGCGTACCGAACGTTCCCCGGAAGGCACCGAGCTGCTGTTTGCCCGCTGCTCCATTTTACAGGCGGCACGCTCCGCAGGCATTCAGGCGTTCGATACCGTCTATTCCGATGCCAATAACGAAGCGGGCTTCCTGCACGAAGCGTCACACATCAAACAGCTGGGTTTTGACGGCAAGTCCCTCATCAACCCACGCCAGATTGAACTGCTGCACAACCTGTATGCCCCGACGCTTAAAGAAGTCGCCCATGCGCGTCTGGTCGTGGAAGCCGCGGAAGCCGCCGCCCGTGAAGGCCGCGGCGTCGTCTCCCTGAACGGCAAAATGGTAGACAGCCCGGTGATTGAACGCGCCCGTCTGGTGCTCTCCCGTGCAGAACTTTCCGGCATTCGCGAAGAATAAGGCAAAAAAATGACGCAGAAAATCGAACAACTTCAACGACAAGAACGGGTAGCGGCCTGGAGTCGCCATGCCGAAAGCGAATTTTCCGCTTTTCAGAGCACTTCAAAACTGAATTTACAGGCGCAAAAACCGCGCGATAAAAAACTGTGCGCCACGCTTGAAGAAGCCATCCGCCGTTCTGGTTTACAGGATGGAATGACCATCTCTTTCCACCACGCTTTCCGTGGCGGCGACCTGACGATCAACCTGGTGATGGACACCATCGCCAGCATGGGCTTTAAAAACCTGACGCTGGCCTCCAGTTCGCTGAGCGATTGCCACGCGCCACTGGTCGGGCATATTCGCCAGGGCGTCGTGAGCCGAATTTACACGTCTGGTCTGCGTGGCCCCCTGGCGGAAGAGATCTCCCGCGGATTGCTGGATGAGCCCGTACAAATCCACTCCCACGGCGGTCGCGTCCATCTGGTGCAAAGCGGTGAGCTCAATATCGATGTGGCCTTCCTCGGCGTGCCGTCTTGCGATCCGTTTGGCAACGCCAACGGCTACACCGGTAAAGCCTGCTGCGGTTCGCTGGGCTATGCGAAAGTGGATGCCGAAAACGCCCGCCAGGTTGTTCTGCTGACGGAAGCGCTGCTGCCGTATCCGCATAATCCAGCCAGTATCGCCCAGGATCAGGTGGATCTCATCGTGCAGATCGAACGGGTAGGCGACGCCGACAAAATTGGCGCAGATGCGACCCGTATGACCACCAACCCGCGTGAACTGTTGATTGCCCGCAGCGCGGCAGACGTGATTGCCAACTCAGGCTATTTCCAGGAAGGCTTCTCTCTGCAAACCGGAACCGGCGGCGCCTCTCTGGCAGTAACCCGTTTTCTGGAAGACAAAATGCGCAGCCGCGATATTCACGCGGATTTCGCGCTGGGCGGCATTACCGCCACGATTGTCGACCTGCATGAAAAAGGGCTGATCCGCAAATTACTGGACGTACAGAGCTTCGACCGTAACGCCGCAGAATCGCTGGCCCGCAACCCGAATCACATCGAAATCAGCGCCAACCAGTACGCCAACTGGGGTTCAAAAGGCGCATCGGTCGATCGTCTGGATGTCGTGGTACTGAGCGCCCTGGAGGTGGATACCCAGTTCAACGTAAACGTGCTGACCGGTTCCGATGGCGTATTGCGCGGCGCGTCAGGTGGTCACTGCGATACCGCCGTTGCCGCCGCGCTGTCAATCATCGTCGCACCGCTGGTTCGCGGCCGCATCCCGACGCTGGTCGATAACGTGCTCACCTGCGTAACGCCTGGCTCCAGCGTCGACATTCTGGTGACCGACCACGGCATCGCCGTCAACCCGGCGCGCCCGGAGCTGGCGGAACGCCTGAAAGAAGCGGGAATGAAAGTGGTCTCCATTGAATGGTTGCGTGAACGTGCGCAGCTGCTCACCGGTCAACCTCGCGCCATTGAATATACCGATCGCGTCATCGCCGTAGTGCGTTACCGCGACGGTTCGGTCATTGACGTTGTTCATCAGGTGAAGGAATAAGCCATGCACCTGCTCCCTGAACAGGCCACTCGCCATGCGGTTTCCATTCCCGAGCTGCTCGTCAGCCGTGATGAGAGACAAGCGCGGCAACACGCCTGGCTGACGCGCCATCTCACTCCACTGGTCTCCTTTACCGTGGTGGCGCCCGGCCCGATTAAAGACAGCGAGCTTACTCGCCGAATCTTCAATCACGGCGTAACCGCCCTGCTCGCCGTGGCGAAAAAAGCAGGTTGGTCTGTCAGGGAGCAGGCTGCACTGGCCTCAGCCAGTGGGCCGGAAGGGTTCCTCGCCATTGAGGCGCCGGCCCGCGATCTCAAGCTCGCCACGATCGAGCTTGAGCATCAGCACCCGCTGGGACGTTTATGGGATATCGATGTGCTGACGCCGGAAGGCGACATTCTGTCCCGCCGTCATTTTTCGCTTCCTGCCCGCCGCTGCCTGTTGTGCGAGCAAAGCGCCGCTGAATGCGCCCGGGGGAAAACCCACGCGCTTTCCGACTTACTTATTCGCATGGAGGCGCTGCTGCATGATGCCGATTCCAGCCACATCAACTGATTCCGCCGCCATTCCTCAGACGCTGCTTGACGCGTACGCCCTGCTGGCGTGGCGCGCCATGCTGACTGAGGTGAATTTATCTCCCAAGCCGGGTCTGGTCGATCGCATTAACTGCGGCGCGCACAAAGACATGGCGCTGGAAGATTTCCATCGCAGCGCGCTGGCCATTCAGGGCTGGCTGCCGCGTTTTATCGAATATGGCGCGAGTTGCGCGCAGCTGCCGTCAGACGATGTACTGAAAGGGCTACGTCCATTAGGTATGGCCTGCGAAGCCGACATGTTTCGCGCCACTGCCGGCGTTAACACGCATAAAGGCAGCATATTTTCCCTGGGACTGCTGTGCGCCGCCATCGGACGCCTGCACCAGCAGCATTCCCCGATCACTCCTGTAAACATCTGCTCGACCGCCGCAACATTTTGCCGGGGTCTGACCGAGCGTGAACTGCGACAGAACAATCAACAACTCACCGCAGGTCAACGCTTGTACCAACAGCTGGGGTTAACTGGCGCGCGCGGCGAAGCCGAAGCGGGTTACCCGTTAGTGATCCGCCATGCTTTACCACACTACCGCGCATTGCTGGCGCAGGGGCGCGACCCCGAGCTGGCGCTGCTCGACACCCTGCTGCTGCTGATCTCAATGAACGGCGACACCAACGTCGCATCACGCGGCGGCGCGGAAGGCCTGCGCTGGATACAACAGCAGGCGACAACATTATTACGGCAAGGAGGCATTCGTTCTCCTGCCGATCTTGAACATCTCCACCGGTTCGATCAGCAGTGCATTGCACGCAACCTCAGCCCTGGCGGCAGCGCCGACTTACTGATCGTCACCTGGTTTTTAGCACAAATTTCGCAAGTTAATCATTTACATAATTATTGAAAGATCCTTTTCGGAGAATCACTTATGTCTTTATCTAAAGATAACATATGGAAGTTATTGGCCCCATTAGTCGTTATGGGCATCATGTTTTTGATCCCCGTCCCGGACGGCATGCCCCCTCAGGCATGGCACTACTTCGCCGTTTTCGTGGCGATGATCGTCGGGATGATACTGGAGCCGATTCCGGCCACCGCGATCAGTTTTATCGCGGTGACCATTTGCGTTATCGGCAGCAACTATCTGTTATTTGATGCCTCAGAGCTGGCCGACCCGGCCTTTAACGCAGGCAAACAGGCGCTGAAATGGGGGCTGGCGGGCTTCTCCAGCACCACCGTCTGGCTGGTGTTCGGCGCATTCATTTTCGCGCTGGGTTATGAAGTCACCGGTCTGGGCCGCCGTATTGCGCTCTTCCTGGTGAAATTCATGGGTAAACGCACCCTGACGCTGGGTTATGCCATTGTCATCATCGATATTCTGCTGGCGCCGTTTACTCCGTCCAACACCGCGCGTACCGGTGGTACGGTATTCCCGGTAATCAAGAACCTGCCGCCGCTGTTTAAGTCGTTTCCAAACGATCCTTCCGCGCGCCGCATTGGCGGTTATTTGATGTGGATGATGGTCATCAGTACCAGCCTCAGTTCTTCCATGTTCGTGACCGGCGCGGCGCCTAACGTTCTGGGTCTGGAATTCGTCAGCAAAATTGCCGGTATTCAGATCAGCTGGTTGCAGTGGTTCCTGGGCTTCTTACCAGTAGGGATCATTCTGCTGATCGTCGCACCGTGGCTCTCTTACGTACTCTACAAACCCGAAGTGACCCACAGCGCCGAAGTTGCGGCATGGGCTGGCGAAGAGTTAAAAACGATGGGCACGCTGACCCGCAAAGAGATGACGCTGATCGGTCTGGTGTTGCTCAGCCTCGGACTGTGGGTATTTGGCGGTGAAGTGATTGATGCCACCGCTGTCGGTCTGCTGGCGGTATCCCTGATGCTGGCGCTGCACGTTGTGCCGTGGAAAGACATCACGCGTTATAACAGTGCGTGGAACACCCTTGTTAACCTCGCGACGCTGGTTGTTATGGCCAACGGCTTAACCCGTTCTGGCTTTATCGACTGGTTTGCTACCACAATGAGCGCCCATCTGGAAGGCTTCTCACCTAACGCAACGGTGATTGTGCTGGTACTGGTGTTCTACTTTGCTCACTACCTGTTCGCCAGCCTGTCCGCACATACCGCAACCATGCTGCCGGTCATTCTGGCGATAGGTAAAGGTATTCCAGGCGTTCCGATGGAGCAACTTTGTATTCTGCTGGTGCTGTCCATCGGTATCATGGGCTGCCTGACGCCGTATGCAACAGGGCCGGGGGTCATCATCTACGGCTGCGGCTATGTAAAATCCAAAGATTACTGGCGTCTTGGCGCGATCTTTGGGGTCATCTACATCACCATGCTGCTGGTGGTTGGCTGGCCGATTCTGGCGCTGTGGAACTAAACATCGGCACATAATGCCGGATGACGGCTAACACGTTATCCCTCTCATGCCAGTCAGATAAACCTGACTGGCTTTTTTTATGGTTAAATAGGTGATATTCAATATTTGTATGAGTTTCAGCATCCATCATGAAATCAACATGGCGTTATGGTTCTCTCCTGGCGGTATTCCTGCTTCCCCTCTTCAACGTTAACGCTGAGCCACTTCAGGCAAAACAGTACGCTGATTTTGACCGCTATGTGCTGGCGCTCTCCTGGCAAACCGGTTTTTGTCAAAGTCAGCATGAGCGCGATCATCGGGAACCCGAAGAGTGCCGTCAGCAGAAAGAGATTCCCAACAAAGCTGATTTTCTGACTGTCCACGGTCTGTGGCCAGGTCTGCCGGGATCGGTTGCCGCGCGTGGCGTGGACGAGCGCCGTTGGATGCGGTTTGGCTGCGCGACTCGTCCGATCCCCAATCTGCCGGAAGCGCGCGCCAGCCGTAAATGCGCCGCGCCTGAAACCGGCCTTTCACTGGAGAGCGCGGCAAAACTCAGCGCGGTCATGCCCGGAGCCGGTGGAAAATCCTGCCTGGAACGTTATGAATACGCCAAACACGGTGCCTGCTTTGGATTTGATCCAGACGTTTATTTCGGCACAATGGTACGGCTGAACCATGAGATAAAACACAGCGCGCTGGGCGATTTTCTGGCTGCAAATTACGGGAAAAGGGTCAGCCGCGCCGCGTTTGACGCTGCCGTCGCCCAAAGCTGGGGGAAAGAAAACGTGAAGGCGGTGAAACTGAGCTGCCACGGGAACCCGGCTTATCTGACGGAAATACAGTTCTCGCTCAACGCCGCCAGGATTAACGATCCGCTTTCCGCTTCCTCGTTTATATCGCAACCCCATCCGGGCAATTGCGGGAAGCAGTTTGTGATTGACAAAGCGGGTTACTGAGGCGGTATACAAACTTGAGAACCATCACGGCTTGCGACTAAAATTTACGCAAAGACAACCGTATTGAGGATTTCCCCGAATGTGAGCTAAATCACTTCAAAGAAGGGGGAAGTCTCAGTATTATCATGAAAGCTAAACCCTCGCCGCCTGACGGTGAGGGTTTTCTTTTGGGATTATTTACCTGCGGCACTCGCAGCATCGACGACATGGAGTAACAAATGTCCAGACCAACTATTATCATCAACGACCTCGACGCCGAACGCATCGACCGCCTGTTGGAGCAGCCTGCGTTTGCTGGTTTACCCATTGCTGACGCATTAAATGCGGAGCTGGATCGCGCCCAGATGTGCTCGCCGGAAACCATGCCGCACGACGTCGTCACCATGAACAGTCGGGTGAAATTCCGCAATCTCAGCGATGGAGAGATTCGCGTGCGCACGCTGGTGTATCCGGCGAATATGACCGACAGCAATACGCAGCTTTCCGTAATGGCGCCGGTGGGCGCGGCATTGCTGGGCCTGCGCGTCGGCGATACCATTCACTGGGACCTGCCTGGCGGGGCGTCCACTCACCTTGAAGTGCTGGAACTTGAATATCAGCCTGAAGCAGCGGGCGACTACCTGCGCTAAACCATCTGGATAAGCGTTCACCCGTTTACACAGAGGATGCTCCCTGCATCCTCTTTCCGAAAATCACCCATTCCTCCTGGTTCACCCCCGTTCTCCGTCATCCAGAATTAATCCGTTTCATTGCCGCGAGTACGGTCATGAATGAGGCTCTTTTCATCACGCTGGCATTTCTTATTATGATGGCGATTATCGTCGTGGCCGTACTTTACCTTGAGCGACGCTGGTAGCTTCTGGTCATAAGCATCAATCAGTCGTAAAGAAACGTTGTGATATGAAAAGTGCCGGGCAGATACCAGAAAGAAATATTATTATATGTTTGAATGAATTCAGTATTAGTTAACAGGGAGAAACGGGTATGTATAAGACAATCATTATGCCGGTTGATGTTTTCGAAATGGAACTTAGCGACAAGGCCGTGCGCCACGCAGAGTTTCTGGCGCAACAGGATGGCGTCATTCATCTGTTGCATGTTCTTCCGGGCTCCGCCAGCCTGAGTCTGCACCGCTTTGCCGCCGACGTTCGTCGTTTTGAGGAGCATTTGCAGCACGAAGCGGAGACTCGCCTGCAAACGATGGTGAGTCATTTCAGTATCGACCCTTCCCGGATTAAGCAGCACGTCCGCTTTGGTAACGTGCGGGATGTGGTGAACGAACTGGGCGAAGAGCTGAATGCGGACGTCGTGGTCATTGGCTCCCGCAATCCGTCTATCACCACGCATTTGCTGGGTTCTAACGCCTCCAGCGTTGTCCGCCATGCTACGTTGCCGGTGCTGGTTGTGCGGTAAATCGCACGGTTGTTGCGTAAAAAAAGAGGCTGCCACTGGCAGCCTCTTGCATTGCAGGTGTAGTCTTACTTTCTTTTTATGCCGTCTTACTGCGGATCAGATAATCAAATGCGCTCAGAGAGGCTTTCGCGCCTTCGCCCGTCGCGATGATGATCTGTTTGTAAGGAACCGTGGTGCAGTCGCCTGCGGCGAATACACCCTTCACGCTGGTTTCGCACCGGCCATCAATGATGATTTCGCCCATACGGTTACGCTCAATCGCGCCTTCCAGCCAGTTGGTGTTTGGCAGCAAGCCAATCTGTACGAAGATCCCGGACAGCGCAACGTTGTGGATGTCGCCGCTTACGCGATCGCGATATTCCAGCCCCGTCACTTTACTGCCGTCGCCTTTCACTTCCGTTGTCTGCGCGTTCAGAATAATGTCGACGTTTTTCAGGCTACGCACTTTATCTTGCAGAACCTGGTCGGCTTTCATTTCTGGCGCAAATTCCAGCAGCGTAACGTGCTCAACGATCCCCGCGAGGTCAATCGCCGCTTCCACGCCGGAGTTCCCTCCGCCGATTACCGCAACGCGTTTGCCTTTAAACAGCGGGCCGTCGCAGTGCGGGCAATAGGTTACGCCTTTCGTGCGGTACTGATCTTCGCCCGGCACGTTCATGTTGCGCCATTTGGCACCGGTGGCAATGATAATGCTGCGGGCTTTCAGCACCGCGCCGGAAGCGGTCTCAATCTGATGCAGGCCCCCTTCCGTTGCCGCTGGAAGCAGTTTGCTCGCGCTCTGGCTGTCGATCACGTCAACATCGTAATCATCAACGTGCGCTTTCAGCGCGCCAGCCAGCTTCTGACCTTCCGTTTTTGGCACGGAAATATAGTTCTCGATATCAACGGTATCCAGCACCTGACCGCCAAAACGCTCGCCCATCAGACCGGTACGAATGCCTTTACGTGCGGAGTAAACTGCCGCTGCCGCCCCCGCTGGGCCGGAACCGACAATCAGTACGTCGTAAGCGTCACGCTTATTCAGCTCTTCCGCCGCCCGTTTTTCTGCGCCGGTATCCACTTTGGCGACGATTTCCGTCAGCGTCATACGTCCCTGACCGAATTCGTTACCGTTCAGGTACACAGCCGGAACGCCCATCACATTACGATCGGTGATTTCATTCTGGAATGTGCCGCCGTCAATCGCGGTATGTTTGATACGCGGGTTCAGCACCGCCATCAGGTTCAGCGCCTGTACGACGTCAGGGCAGTTGTGGCAGGAGAGCGAGTAATAAGTTTCAAACTCGAAATCGCCGTCGATATCGCGGATCTGCTCCAGCAGAGACTGCGCCTCTTTCGACGGATGGCCGCCAGTCCACAACAGCGCCAGCACCAGCGAGGTAAATTCATGCCCCAGCGGAGAACCCGCAAAGCGCGGCCCCTGGTCAGAACCCGGGTTCGCTATCAAGAAAGAAGGCTTGCGCACCGGCAGGCTGTTATCTTCTTTAAATGTGACTTTCTCTGACAGTTCAGCGATTTCAGCCAGCAGTTCCTTGATTTCTGCCGATTTAGCGCTGTCGTCCAGCGTGGCAATCAGCTCAACAGGCCTGGTCAGTTTCTCAAGATACGCCTTGAGCTGAGTTTTCATGTTAGTGTCGAGCATTATTCTTCCCTCTCTAAAAACATCATCATGCAAGTTGCCTTATACCGGCAGCCTGAATGCGACTTGCATGATGGTGCTGGAAAAAACGGGTGCGACGCACCCGCTTAAGGATTAATTCGCCAGTATTTCGTGTTACAGGAAGGCGGCAAGCTTATGAATCCCCGGGAGCTTACATCAGTAAGTGACCGGGGTGAGAAAGCGCAGCCAACGCACCTGTAGCGCGAAAGGCGCAGCGAATTTTAGATTTTGCCGACCAGGTCCAGGGACGGAGCCAGAGTCGCTTCGCCTTCTTTCCATTTAGCCGGGCAAACTTCACCTGGGTGAGCAGCAACATACTGAGCCGCTTTGATTTTACGCAGCAGGTCAGATGCGTCACGGCCGATACCTTCAGCGGTAACTTCGATAGCCTGGATGATACCCTGCGGGTCAACAACGAAAGTCGCACGGTCAGCCAGACCTTCGTCTTCACGCATGTTGTCGAAGTTACGGGTCAGGGCGCCAGTCGGGTCACCGATCATCGCATATTTGATTTTTGCGATGGTTTCAGAGCTGCTGTGCCATGCTTTGTGAGTAAAGTGGGTGTCGGTAGAAACAGAGTAAACGTCTACGCCCAGTTTCTGCAATTCATCGTAATGATCTGCAACGTCGCCCAGTTCGGTCGGGCATACGAAAGTGAAGTCAGCCGGGTAGAAGAAGAAGACGCTCCAGCGGCCTTCGGTATCTTTCTCGGTTACTTCGATGAATTCACCGTTTTTGAACGCCTGGTTTTTGAAAGGTTTAATTTTGGTATTAATCAAGGACATCTATACTTCCTCCGTGTTTTCGTTGAGATGTAAAGTAACCAACTTTCCGTGATTGGGCTAATGCGTTTGCATTATCAAATCAATCAGCGATACCTAACAACTCACACAAGACAACGTTGTGAACGTTTAGCGACAAAAAGTAAAAAGGCCCCCTTTGCAGGCGGCCCCATTACCTGAACTACCCGTAGGTAACTTCAGCGCCAGTGAAACTGGCTATGTGTTGCGCTCTACATTACCTTAACAAAGGCTGTAACAGCGAAAGGATTACATCACCCTACCAAAGAAAGGGCAATCTTCCGACGGCAGACCTTACCTATGACTGTGATAGGTTTTGCCGTCAATGTTCCTTTTGCACTGATTTTTAAGGAAATATAATGATAAAACGAACATTGCTGCTGACGCTGTTCCCGCTCATCGCCTTTGCTGAAGAACTGCCTGCCCCGGTTAAAGCGGTAGAAAAACAGGGAATTACGATCCTGAAGTCTTTTGACGCCCCCGGCGGAATGAAAGGCTATCTGGGCAAATACCAGGATATGGGCGTGACCATCTACCTCACGCCTGACGGGAAGCACGCGATTTCCGGCTACATGTACGACGAAAAAGGCGCAAACCTCAGTAATGCGCTGATAGAAAAAGAGATCTACGCCCCGGTCGGCAGAGAAATGTGGCAGCGGATGGAAAAAGCGTCGTGGATTCTGGACGGCAAAAAAGAGGCGCCGGTGATTCTTTATGTCTTTGCGGACCCTTTCTGCCCTTACTGCAAACAGTTCTGGCAGCAGGCGCGCCCCTGGGTCGAATCCGGCAAAGTACAGCTGCGGACGCTACTGGTGGGCGTGATCAAACCCGAAAGCCCGGCAACGGCTGCCGCTATCTTATCCACCCGCGATCCGGCAAAGACCTGGCATGACTATGAAGCGTCAGGCGGTAAACTCAATCTGGCGATCCCTTCACCGCTGCCAGAAGATAAGATGAAAATGCTGAATATTCATCAGAAACTCATGGACGATCTGGGAGCGAATGCAACGCCAGCCATTTACTATATGAATAAAGAAAATATGTTACAGCAGGTCGTCGGGTTACCAGAAAAAGCGCAGCTGGACATTATGATGGGTGAACATTAAACCTAAATTAAAGGGGGAAGATTGGCATTGTTTTTCTGTCAATCTCCTTTTCCATTATAAATCGCTCGCAAAGATATTCTGAGCTATGCTATTTTAGTATTATTGAAAGAGAATTTAAGCTTAGCAAACATCACTATTGTAAAGCATTGGATGTGTTGCATAACTATAACAAATATAGTTATGACAATAGTCACAAAACAGGAAGAAAAAAACATGGCTAATCTCTACGATCTCAAAAAATTCGATCTTAACTTACTGATTATTTTTGAGTGTATCTACCAGAATTTAAGCATTAGTAAAGCGGCGGAAACGCTGTACATCACCCCGTCTGCCGTGAGTCAATCTCTGCAACGATTACGAACTCAATTCAACGATCCTTTATTTATTCGTTCAGGAAAAGGCATCACGCCAACCGTCACCGGTATAAATCTGCATCATCATCTTGAGGAAAACCTCAATAGTCTGGAACAAACAATTAATATTATGCATAGTTCCAGCCTTAAGAAAAAATTTATCATTTACAGCCCTCAGCTACTTACTGCAATGAACGTAATAAAGCTGATTAATTTTATTATGGAAGATTCTTCCGTTGAAATTGAGCATCATGATATCCTGATGTCTGCGGAATCAGCAGAAGACCTGCTGGCATACCGCAAGGCGGACATGGTGATCACCACCACGCCGCTGAACAACCATTCGGTTGTCTGTACGCCTTTTAAAACAATCAAAAGCGTACTGGTGTGTCGTGCCGATCACCCCAGAATCAGCGACGCCAGTACATTAGCGCAAGTACTCGAAGAACCGTTTACCTCATACCAGGGAGAGGAGCCAGGCGTTAAAGAATACCAGTCGCTGGTCAACTCCCTTCTTGCCAGCCGGAAAATTGGGTTTCGCAGTGACTCGATGGTTGCAATCATTAATACTATTGCTGAAACCAACATAATTGGCATCGTTCCTGAAGTCATATATGACTTCTTTCACTCCACCCTTAAACTGCAACGGGTTAATATTGATCAGGATTTACCTTCAGTTCAGTTATACCTGGTATATAATCGAACGTCACTGAATAACAAAGGTTTTACGAGTATCATTAACAAAATGACGGAAAATAGCTGAAACGAAAGCATACGGGGCCATCGCCGGCACAAGCATTCAAAATTAAAATAATTAATATAAAATTAATTTAAGTTTTGGATGCTTTTTTAAACCTTGCACATTCTGTTGATTATATCATATAATATATATAATTATTTTTCTGTATTCTACACATAGCCATTTTCCGTTCAGGTATGAACTCATTATGTCTGTTTATAAAATCCCACTTGACCAAAATGTTTTGGAAGCTGCGGAAGAGCGCATTACATGGACACTCACCACCTTACCGCGTATTTGCGTGTCATTTTCCGGGGGGAAAGACTCAGGGTTGATGCTGCACCTTACCGCCGGAATCGCGCGTAAGTTAAAGAAGAAGATCTGCGTATTATTTATTGACTGGGAAGTGCAATTCTCCTGCACAATTGACTATGTTCAGTCATTACGCGAACAATATTCCGATGTCATTGAACATTTTTACTGGGTTGCCCTGCCGCTCACCACACAAAATTCGCTGTCGCAATACCAACCCGAATGGCAATGCTGGGACCCGAATGCCGAATGGGTGCGTCAACCGCCTGCCGACGCCATTACCGATCCGGCTTACTTTCCTTTTTATCAGCCAGGCATGACCTTCGAACAATTTGTTCGCGACTTTGCCGAGTGGTTTTCAGAAAAGCGCCCTGCGGCGATGCTGATCGGCATCCGCGCTGACGAGTCTTACAATCGGTTTGTCGCCATCGCCTCCCTGAGCAAACAGCGTTTTGCGGACGACAAACCCTGGACGACCGCCGCTCAGGGCGGGCACACCTGGTATATTTACCCGATGTATGACTGGAAAACGGCAGACATCTGGACATGGTTCGCAAAAACGAAGCAGCCTTGCAACCCGCTTTATAACCTGATGTACCAGGCCAACGTACCGCTCCGGTATATGCGCATCTGCGAACCTTTCGGCCCGGAGCAACGTCAGGGATTGTGGCTCTATCATGTCATTGAACCCGAACGCTGGGCAGCAATGTGCGCCAGGGTAAGCGGCGTGCGTAGCGGAGGGATATATGCAGGCCAGGATAACCATTTTTACGGCCATCGAAAAATACTGAAACCCGAGCACCATAGCTGGCAAAGCTACGCCATGCTGCTGTTGGACAGCATGCCGGAACAGAGCGCCGAGCATTACCGCAACAAAATCGCGGTCTACCTGCAATGGTATAAAAAGAAAGGAATGGAGAACATTCCACAAACGCAGGAAGGCGATATCGGCTCCAAAGATATCCCCTCATGGCGACGTATCTGCAAGGTGCTATTGAACAATGATTACTGGTGTCGGGCGCTCTCATTCAGCCCGACAAAACCCAAACACTACCAGCGCTACAATGAACGCATGAAAGCAAAGCGCAAAGAATGGGGGATTTTATGCAACAGCGACTCACCCAACAAATAACCGACTTTCTCTCCACGCTGAACGAAGAAGAGAGAATTGCGGCAATCAACGAATTCAGAATGGCGATCCACCGCGTCAGCCCCTTTCGCGATCAGCCGGTAGACTGCGTACAATGGGTAAAAAACGAACAAATCGAGCCTAATGATTACAACCCAAACAATGTGGCGCCCCCGGAGAAAAGGCTCCTGCTGAAGTCTATTGAGGTAGATGGCTTCACGCAGCCTATTGTCGTTGCAGAAACGGCGGCAGAAAAATATGAAATCGTGGATGGCTTTCACCGTCACGAACTCGGTAAAGGGAAATCCACATTACGCTCAAAGTTAAAAGGCTATCTTCCCGTCACCTGTCTGGAACGCAATCGCCATGAACGAATTGCGGCGACCATTCGTCACAACCGCGCCCGTGGTCGTCATCAGATTCACGCGATGTCGGAAATTGTGCGAGAACTCTCCCTGTTGGGCTGGGACGAGACGCGAATCGGAAAAGAGCTGGGCATGGATAAAGATGAAGTCCTGCGTCTGAAACAAATCAACGGCCTACAGGAACTCTTTGCCGACCGTCGATTCTCCAAAGCCTGGACCGTAAAGTAATTACAATTTACACAGGCGTTCTGCGGCCGCCAGCAGCGTGGATTCCTGCTTGGCAAAACATAAACGGATAAGTTTATGTGGGAAAGGATCGGCGCAAAATACTGACAGCGGAATCGCCGCAACGCCGATTTCCCGGGTCAGCCACTGGCAGAAATCCACGTCATTGAGGTCTGATACCGCACTGTAATCCACCAGCAGAAAATAGGTGCCTTCGCAGGGCAGGATTTCCAGACGACTGTCACGCAGGGCATTAACCAGAACGTCACGCTTCTTCCGGTAAAATGCGGGTAAATCGCGGTAATGTTCCGGTTCAGCACGCAGCATATCGGCCAGCGCCAGTTGCGCCGGTGTGTTGACGCAGAACGTCAGATACTGATGCACTTTACGCAATTCCGCGCTGATCGCCGCTGGCGCTACGCAGTACCCCACCTTCCAGCCGGTCATATGAAAGGTTTTACCGAATGACGAGACCGCGACAGCACGCTCACGTAGCTGCGGATGCGCCAGTACGCTGGCATGGCCTTCTGGCGCAAAGCAGATATGCTCATACACTTCATCGCTTAATACATAGATTTCGCGATCGCCAATCGCCTGCCACAGCGCTTCAAAGTCGGCTTTGCGCCAGACGGTCGCGCTCGGGTTATGCGGCGTATTGAGGATCACCAGCCGGGTACGTTCGCTCAGTAACGCAGCAAATGCCTGCCAGTCAACGCGAAACTGCGGCGGCTGAAGCGCCAGACGTTTCAGCACGCCGCCGGACAGTTCAACGGCTGGCGCGTAGCTGTCATAGCTGGGATCGAAGCAGATCACCTCATCTCCCGCACGAACCAACGCGGTGATAGCGGCATACAACGCTTCCGTTGCCCCCGCCGTTACCGTCACCTCGCTCCCGGCATCAGCCTTATAGCCGTATAACGCCGCCGTTTTTTCCGCAATGGCTTCGCGTAATGCAGGCACGCCGGTCATTGGCGCATATTGATTCGCCCCTTGTGCAACATGCCAGGCCAGACGTTCCTGTAGATAGCGCGGACCATCGAAATCAGGAAATCCCTGCGACAGGTTAATCGCCTGATGCTCCTGCGCCAGGGCGCTCATTTGTGTAAAGATTGTGGTGCCTAAATTAGGCAGTTTGCTTTGCGGAATCAGTGGGTTATTACTCATAGTTATCATACCCGAGGGTGATGTCGATGTTGAAACCACTATAACACGATGTTAGCATTTGGCAATCAAGACGCTTAGACGTCTAAATAAAAACAACTCCCGGACAGCGCAGCCACAAGGACAACACACCATGAGTAACACTGACATCCGCGTCGTTACCGGCCCGGCTAACTACTTTTCCCATACCGGCAGCCTCTCCCGACTGAAGGATTTTTTCAGCGCCGGGCAACTCTCCGCCGCAGTATGGGTGTATGGCGAACGTGCGATTGCCGCCGCCCGCCCTTACCTGCCGGATGCGTTTGATCTTCCGGGAGCCAGACACCTGCCGTTTACCGGCCATTGCAGCGAAAGCGATGTGAAACAACTAGCCGCGAAAGCAGGCGACGACCGCCGCGTAGTGATCGGTATCGGCGGCGGCACGCTGCTTGATACCGCCAAAGCCCTTGCCCGTCGGCTACAACTCCCCTTCGTGGCGATCCCGACTATCGCGGCCACCTGCGCGGCCTGGACACCGCTGTCGGTCTGGTACAACGATGCTGGTCAGGCACTGCACTTTGAAATTTTTGACGACGCCAATTATCTGGTGCTGGTAGAACCGGAAATCATTCTCCGCGCGCCAGAGGCCTATCTGCTGGCCGGCATCGGCGACACGCTGGCAAAATGGTACGAAGCCGTTGTATTAGCGCCACAGCCAGAAACCTTACCGCTTACCGTGCGTCTGGGCATTAACGGCGCGCTGGCGATCCGTGATGTGCTACTGGAGAGCAGCGAACAGGCGCTGGCGGACAAAGAGCGTGGAGAACTCACCCAGGCATTTCGCGATGTGGTGGATGCGATTATTGCCGGGGGCGGCATGGTCGGCGGTCTTGGCGAGCGTTATACCCGTGTGGCGGCGGCACACGCCGTCCATAATGGGCTCACCGTATTGCCGCAAACCGAGAAGTTTCTGCACGGCACCAAAGTGGCTTATGGAATTCTGGTACAAAGCGCATTGCTGGGTCAGGATGAGGTACTGGCGCAGCTTATCGCCGCTTATCAGCGCTTTAGTCTGCCCACCACGCTGGCGGCGCTGGATGTCGATATCCAGAACCAGGCGGAGATTGATAACGTGATTGCCCACACCCTGCGCCCGGTTGAATCCATCCACTTTCTGCCGGTGACGTTAACGCCAGCCACATTACGCGCCGCGTTTGAAAAGGTAGAGTCGTTTACGGTTTAGCGGCGGCTTGCCGGATGGCGGCTACGCCTTACCCGGCCTGTAAAATACCCCGTAGGCCCGGTAAGCGTAGCGCCACCGGGCAACACAAAACATCAGCAGCAACGTGCGCCGCCTTTCCCGCCATAACGCGCATCCTGCCGCTCACGAAAAAATTCTTCGTAAGTCATTGGCGTCTGATCCGGGTGCGTCACGCGCATATGCTCAACGTAGTTGTCATAGTCCGGCACGCCAATCATCAGTTTTGCCGCCTGACCCAGATATTTCCCGGCCTTAGAAAGCGTATCAAACATCGTTACCACCTGTGACGCAAATGCCCTCTCCCGTTAAGAAGAGGGCCGCTTATTTAAAAATCAGTGCGCGCCTTTCGCCTGCGCCACAATCTCTTCAACGTTTTCCGGCATGGCTTCATACGGCGTTTCTTTCGCCGTCGGTTTGTCCTCTTTCAGCGCAGCCAGCGCAGTTTTGATTGAGAACAGGGCCAGAACCACCACCACAACCATGAAGAAGATGGTCAGACCGGCATCCAGACGGTTGTTGAACACCAGCTGCGCCAGCTGAGACTGCGTGTACTGCGCAGGAATATCGCCACTGTCGATCATCGCCTGGAATTTATTGGCGATCGCCAGGAAACCAATTTTGGTATCCGGGCTAAACGCTTTCTGCCAGCCTGCGGTCAGCGTACAGATCAGCAGCCAGGCGGTAGGCACCAGCGCCACCCATGCGTAACGCTGACGTTTCATCTTGAACAGTACAACCGCGCAGAGCATCAGCGCCATACCCGCCAGCATCTGGTTCGCGATACCAAACAGCGGCCACAGGGTGTTGATCCCTCCTAACGGGTCCACCACGCCCTGGTGCAGGAAGTATCCCCACGCCAGCACGCACAGCGCCGTCGCTAACAGGTTCGCAGGCAGTGAATCCGTACGTTTCAGACCCGGAGAGACCACGCCCAGCAGATCCTGCAACATAAAGCGCGCCGCACGCGTACCGGCATCAACCGCCGTCAGAATGAACAGGGCTTCAAACAGAATCGCGAAGTGATACCAGAACGCCACATCCATCATACCGCCCAGCGCCCCGTGCAGGATGTAAGCCATCCCCACCGCCAGCGTTGGCGCGCCACCGGCACGAGAAATAATGGATTGTTCGCCCACTTCGTTGGCAATCTGATGTAGCGTATCAGGCGTAATCGCAAAGCCCCAGCTACTGACCACCTGCGCAGCAGAAGCAACCACATCAGCGGTTCCGGCTGGCGCCAGTACGGCCATTGGGCTGTTCATGGCGAAGTAAACGCCCGGATCGATGATACATGCGGAAACCAGCGCCATAATCGCCACAAAGGATTCCATCAACATCCCGCCGTAGCCGATAAAGCAGGCCTGCCCTTCGTTCGCCAGCATCTTTGGCGTGGTGCCGGAAGAGATCAGCGCATGGAAGCCAGACACCGCGCCACAGGCAATGGTGATGAACAAGAACGGGAACAGGTTACCGGTCCACACCGGGCCGGTGCCATCCACAAATTTGGTCAGCGCAGGCATCGTCAGCGTCGGACGCATAATCAGAATGCCGACGGCCAGACCGACAATCGTACCAATCTTCAGGAAGGTTGAGAGGTAATCACGCGGCGCCAGCAGCAGCCATACCGGCAGAACCGCCGCCACAAAGCCGTAGCCCACCAGCATCCAGGTTAACTGTACGCCGGTAAAGTCAAAATACGGCGCCCAGGTTGGACTTTCCGCCACCCAACCACCGGAGATGATGGCAAAGACAAGGAACACCAGACCAATAACAGACACCTCGCCAATACGTCCCGGACGCAGGTAACGCAGGTAGACGCCCATAAAAATGGCCAACGGAATGGTGAACGCAACGGTGTACGTCCCCCACGGGCTGTGGGTCAGGGCTTTCACGACGATCATCGCCAGTACCGCAAGGATAATCACCATGATCATGAAACAGGCCACCAGCGCGATCACACCAGCCGTTGGGCCCATCTCTTCTTTAACCAGTTCACCCAGCGAACGACCGTCACGACGGGTAGAAACAAACAGCACCATAAAGTCCTGCACCGCGCCTGCCAGCACAACCCCGGCAAGCAGCCAGATCATACCGGGCAGATACCCCATCTGCGCCGCCAGCACCGGCCCAACCAACGGCCCTGCCCCGGCAATCGCCGCAAAATGGTGACCGAACAGCACTTTCTTATCGGTAGGTACGTAGTCCAGACCATCGTTATGACGCACCGCAGGCGTCATGCGCGTCGGGTCAACCGCCAGCACATTTTTGGCGATATACAGACCATAAAAACGGTAGGCAATGAGGTAGACACAAACTGACGCCACGACGATCCATAGCGCGTTGATCTGTTCCCCACGGTTTAACGCAATATATCCCAGGGCAAATGCTCCCATAACGGAGAGCAATGTCCAGACGAGGTATTTCCCTGATTTGTTCATAGTTGTTGTCCGTTTGCGTGTTGTGTTCCAGAGAGATGTTACATTTTGTTTCTATAACACCTCTGCTGGTTTTAACAACCTGACAACGCTATAAAACTGATTATTTACATTGCATTGTTAACTGGATCACTTCATTGGCCGGTCAACGCTGCAACATCATTGCATTTTGTTGGGCCTAGCCCATCACCGCCGTCCCCAGGCGGCAGGTACAGCAACGTCGTCCCTGTTCGTCAAAAATCACAATTTCCCAGCTCTGGCTTTGCCGGCCCAGATGCAGCGGCTGGCAAACGCCGCGCACCTTCCCCTGCGACACGGCGCGATGATGCGTGGCATTCAGCTCGGTTCCCACCACGCACTGGCCGTCACGGGTCATCAGATACCCGGCCATTGACCCCAGGGTCTCCGCCAGCGCCGCCGAAGCGCCGCCGTGTAACAAGCCGAAAGGCTGATGCGTTCGCGCATCGACGGGCATTTCCGCCTCCAGCACGTCATCGCCCAGACGGGTATAGACGATCGCCAGATGCGCCACCATCGTGTTCAGACTGGTGGCGTTCAGCTCATCAAGCGTTAAATGGCGTTTCCAGATCATCGTTACGCTCCCAGGGTTGAGCCGCCGTCAACCACAATGTCCTGTAGCGTAATGTGGCTGGCCAGATCGGACGCGAGGAATAAAATGGTATTCGCGATTTCCTGCGGACGCGCGATTTTACCCAGCGGAATGCCAAGCTTAAACTGCTCGCCAAAGCCACGAATACGCTGTTGCTCCGCATCATCGCTCACCCACAGCGTGCGCTGCATATCGGTATCGGTAGACCCCGGAGAGACGACGTTACAGCGAACGCCGCTGCCCGCCAGCTCCAGCCCAACGGTCAGCGCCAGGCTTTTCAGCGCCGCTTTGGACGCGCCATAGGCGCTCATGCCAATGCGCGGCGTGTGCGCCGCATCAGACGCGACGGTAACAATCGCCCCGCCCTGCTGCTGACGAAATTGCGCCATCGTCTGCTGGAAGAGGTTAAACGCGCCGCCGACGTTGACGGCGAACGTCTGCTGCCAGTCCTCGGCGCTTAGCGCATCGGTCGCCCCCATCCGTAAAATCCCGGCGGCATTCACCAGCACATCCAGCCGTTCGGTTTGCGCCAGCACGCGCTGGCAAACCTGCGCGACCTGCGCGGCGTCTGCGACATCCAGCACTTCGGTCGCAAATGGATATGCATCCTGCGTGAACTCGCGATCGAATCCCGTCACCTGCGCGCCAGCCGCAACAAACGCCAACGCCGTGGTATAACCAATCCCTTTTCCCGCACCGGTCACCCAGACGGTTTTGCCGTTAAAATCCAATCCGGCCATCACTTCACCTCACGGGAAAGCAGCGTCCACCAGGCATCGATCGTCGGGTTTTTCGCCAGCATCACGAAGTCGATATCGCCATGCACTTTACGCCAGCGAGCCGCCAGCGCCATCATACGTACAGAGTCCAGCCCGTAATCAATCAGGTTTTCATCATCCAGCGGCTCGTCGGATTCATCCAGCAGCGGCAGGATCAGCGCCCGCAACTCTGCTTTGCTCGCCGGAACCGGCGTCGGCAGCAGTTCCTGCGTCATCACCACGCGACCGGAGCGACCAGCAACATAGTTAAGCGACATCACATGTTCTTCACGGCTGAAATCGGCCAGCGCATCCGCCACCATAAACGGCTTGATATCGCGCATGAAAGCGTCGGTCGCCGTGGTCATACAGCCAATGTGCGCATACACACCCGTGATAATCAGCTGATTACGCCCGGTTTCTTTTAACATCTGCTCCAACGGCGAACGGTGAAACGCGCTGTAACGCCATTTCACCAGCACGGTGTCCGCCTCGTCCGGCGCCAGCGCATCGACAATCTTTTGCTGCTCGGGAGAACGCGTCAGGCCCGGCCCCCACATATCGTTCAACAGGGCACGATCTTCATCGCTCTGATCTTTCGGCTGAGCGGTGTAATAGACCGGAATGTTGTGCTCTTTGCAGTACTGACGCAGGGCGGCGATATTCGCGATCACCTGTTCCATCATTGGGCAGTTGTCGCCCCAGAAGCTGACAAAATAATCCTGCATATCGTGGATCAACAGCGCAGCGCGTTCAGGTTCAAAGGCCCAGTTCACTTTATTGGGCGGAATATCGAGCGCGCCAGGCAGCGCGTACGCCTGCAATTTCGGAATTGCCATCTCTCTTTCTCCTTCAGGTCAGTGAACGTGACGCCAGCCACTGACGTAATTGTTTTTTATCGACTTTACCGACCGGGGTCAGAGGCAACGCCTCGACGCACTCCACGCGATCCGGCAATTTGAATTCGGCGACCCCCTGCTCACGCAGGAAGCGGCGTACCTGTACCGCGCGCAGCGGCTCTTTCACCACCAGCCAGGCGCAGCTTTTTTCCCCCATCAGCTCATCTTCCATGCTGACCAGCGCGGCATGGATTACGACCGGGTGGCGCAGTAACAGGTTTTCAATCTCTTCAGCGGCGATCTTCTCCCCGCCGCGATTGATCTGATCTTTTTCACGTCCCTGCACGGTGATATAGCCATCTGGATCAATGGAGATCAGATCGCCGGAGCAGTAAAAGCCGTTGGCATCAAACGCGCTGGCGTTATGCTCCGGGCTTTTAAAATAGCCGCGAAACGTGTACGGCCCGCGCGTCATCAGGCGTCCCGTTTCCCCCTGCGGCAGCGGATTGCCGTCAGCGTCAGCCACCCAGACCTCGTCGTCCGGGCACATCGGGCAACCCTGAGTATTGATGATGCGCTCCGGGCTGTCGTCCAGACGGGTGTAATTCACCAGTCCTTCCGCCATGCCGAATACCTGCTGCAACTGACAGCCGATTTCCGCCGGAATACGCGCGGCAAGCGTCGCTGAAAGCCGCGCGCCGCCTACCTGCAACAGTTTCAACGAGGCCAGTTGCGCGTTGCTGCCCCACTCCTGAATCGCCTGCAACCACAGGCTCACCGCAGGCGGCACCAGCGCCGTTGAATTAATCTGATGCTTTTCAATTAACGGGAAACAGAGCGTAGCGCTCGGGTCAGCCGCCAGCACCACCGTTCCCTGGGCCAGAAAGACGCCCAGCGATCCCGGCGAACTCATGGCGTAGTTATGCGCAGCCGGAATCGCGCATAAGAAACGCGTGGCTTCGGTAAAGTGGCAAATTTCATTGCTGCGGCGCACGCTGTAGTAATAATCATTATGGGTGCGCGGGATCAGCTTCGGCGTTCCGGTTGTACCGCCGGAAAGCTGGAAATAAGCCACCTCATCGGCAGGTGATGGCGTGGCGGTAAAATCAACCGCAGGCTGGTCAATCGCCGTTTGCAGGTTGTGTTCACCCGCATCGTTGAGCAACAGCACCACACGCACGGAATTGTGTTCGGCAATAAACGTATTGAGGAAATCGTCCCCGGTGAACAGCGCGTGCTGGCGGTCAGCAATCACCAGCGCCGGTTCAATTTGCTTCGCGTAAGCGTTAAGTTCCGTCCGTTGATGGCTGAACAGCGCCAGAACCGGTGCGACGCCAAGCTTCAGCAGGGCAAAGAAAGTGATATACAGCTCCGCCACGTTGCCCAGTTGCACCAGCGCGGTTTCGCCGGGTTTGATCCCCTGACGGCGCAGGCTACAGGCCAGATTATCCGCCGCCTGGTTCAGTTCGCGATAGCTCAGGTATCGATCGCCATCAATCACCGCCGTTTTATCGCTGTCTGCGTGGCGGGTTAAAATATCGGTCAGCGGCAGATCCTGCCAGTACCCTTTTTCACGATAGCGGCGGGCAAACTCCTCCGGCCAACGGGTGAAAGGAATGGTCATCATCGCTCCTTAATGCAGTCCAAAAACGTTCAACATGGTAGAAAGCTTAACGCCGGTCTCGCGCCACTCCGCGACCGGAGACGAAGCAGGCACAATCCCGGCGCCCGCGAACAGGCGAACCTGGTTTTGTCGCAGCTTCGCGCAACGAATCGTCACGACCCACTCGCCGTTTCCTTCGGCGTCACACCAGCCGACGATGCCGCCGAACAGTTCACGATCGAACGGCTCCAGTTCAGCAATTAATTTTTTCGCCACCTGATGCGGGAAACCACTCAACGCAGGCGTCGGATGCAGCAGACACGCCAGCGTCAGGGCATTTTCTTCCGCATTCGCCTTACCTTCGAACGGCGTACCGAGATGCCATAACGTCGGGGTGGTGATCAATTGTGGAGATGCAGGCAGTTGTAATTCACTGCTGCGGTCGCGCAGCACCGTCTTCATGGCCTGAGTGACCAACTCATGTTCGTGTCTGTCTTTTTCAGAAGCCAGCAGTCGGTTGCCCGCTTCACGATCCAGCACATCATCAGGCTGGCGACGCGCCGACCCGGCCAACGGCAGCGAACTAAAGCGCTCGCCCTCTTTACGCAGCAGTAATTCCGGGCTGGCGCCAAGCAGCACGCCGCCATCCTCCAGAGGCACATGGAAGTTGTAACTCACCGGGTTCTGCGCAACCAGCCGCTCCAGCAGCGCGCCGCTGTCAATGGTGGCATCGGTCGTAATATCAATCAGGCGTGACAGAACCACTTTGTCAACTTCAGGCGTCGCTGTTAGCGCTGCCGCGCGCGCCACCATCGCTTCAAACGTTTCCTGTTCAGGGATACTTTTACGATCAACAACATTCAGTGCCTGATGCCCGGTAAAGTAACGCGAGGATTGTTGCTTTGCCGGTCGGGAGAAAGTCTGCCAGGACTCAGGAATGAACAGCGAGGATGGCTGGCGGGTATCGAAGGGGATAGCGCCGACCATAACAGGATTTGCGATACCCTGCGCTCTGGCGTCGGCAAAGGCTTGCTGTAATTTTTGTTGGAAGGGGCTGTCTAACGAATCCCCGTCAACCGCTGGTTCAGCGAAACGGGCGAAGCATCCTGACGTCGTAAAGCTGCGATACGGCGACATAAAGAAAAAGCGATCGGGGGTGAGCGTTGCCATTTTCTGCTGAACTTCCTCGGCCAGTGACGTATCCATATCATCCTCCAAAAATGATAAAGGCTTTAATAATGATTATCATTTATATTTTCGGGCGCTAACCTAAAAGTAAACAGACAGCATGTCAACTCTTGGGGTAGCACAATGTGCGACTTAGACTTGCATCCCTTCACGCTAACAATGAAAATGAGAAGCATTAACTCCATTAATAACAGGACGCTGATTCGTGAGACTTCCCCTGCTTTGCAGAACATCCCTGATACTGGTTGGGCTTTTCATTTCAGGAATTTCTTTAGGTCATGCCGCTGACTGGCCGCGCCAAATCACCGACAGCCGCGGCACGCATACGCTGGACCATAAACCTGAACGTATCGTCTCTACCAGCGTGACCCTGACGGGCTCGCTGCTGGCGATTGATGCTCCCGTTGTCGCCAGCGGAGCGACCACCCCTAACAACCGCTTTGCCGACGATCGGGGATTTCTGCGTCAATGGAGCGACGTTGCGAAAGCGCGCAAGCTGGCGCGCCTGTACATCGGCGAACCAAGCGCTGAAGCCGTTGCCGCACAAATGCCGGACCTTATTCTGATTAGCGCAACCGGCGGCGACTCTGCGCTGGCGCTGTACGATCAGCTTTCTACTATTGCCCCTACGCTTATCATCAATTACGACGATAAAAGCTGGCAGTCTCTGCTGACGCAACTGGGCGAGATCACCGGCCAGGAAAAACAGGCCGCTGTGCGCATCGCGGAATTTGATAAACAACTGGCGACCGTTAAACAACAGCTCACATTACCGCCGCAACCGGTCAGCGCGCTGGTCTACACCGCTGCCGCACATAGCGCCAACCTGTGGACGCAGGATTCAGCCCAGGGCAAGCTGATGGAGCAGTTAGGCTTTACGCTGGCGCCCCTCCCTGCCGGACTGCAAACCAGTAAAAGCCAGGGCAAACGTCATGACATCATCCAGCTTGGCGGGGAAAACCTGGCGGCAGGTCTGAACGGCGAAGCGCTGTTCCTGTTTGCCGGTGACAGCAAAGATGCCGACGCTATTTACGCCAACCCACTGCTTGCTCACCTGCCTGCCGTGCAAAACAAGCGCGTTTATGCGCTGGGCACCGAAACGTTCCGTCTGGACTACTACAGCGCAACGTTACTGCTTAACCGTCTCGCCGCGCTGTTTTAACTTACTTGCCGGATAGCGGCCAATGCCCTGTCCGGCCTGCATTTTAAAGCGGTGCACCATCTGGCACCGGCGGCTGGCGAAAACGACGCAACTCGCCCAGTAGCAGCATTAACAACAACCCAACGATCACCAACCCAAACCCGCTCACGCTCGCTGACGCAACCGGCGTCATCATGGCGCCCAGCCCGCCCAACAGCGCTGCGCCTATGGCGTCGCCGGTCACGTTTTGCGCCGTCCACAGGCCGTTGATTCGCCCGAGCATGGCTTCCGGCGTTTGCGTCTGCAACAGGGTGTATTGCAGTAACGAGCTAATCGCGCTGAGCCAGCCAAACAGCGCCAGACAGATCACCCCGAGCAGCCAGACAGGCATCAGCCCAAACAACCCAATAGCCAGGAACGACCCTACGGTGGAAACCAGCATCAACAATCCAGGGCGAACGCTGTGCGCCAGTTGCCCGCTGGTTAACGCGCCAACAGCCGCCCCCAATGGGATAGCGGCATAAAGTAAACCAATTTGCGCGGCGGACATGTGCCAGTTAATCGCCAGCGCCGGATAAAGCACGCGCACCGCGCTTGCCATCGTCAAGAGTCCGCCAAGCAACGCAATGCCGCCAATGAGCGGGCTGGAGAGCAAGAAACGGAACGCCGCCAACAGCGATTTCAACGGATGCTCACGCGGTTGCGGCGGCGGCGGGAGCGCCGGAAGGCTCAGCAACGGCAGCAGCGTGATAAATGTTCCTGCCGCCGCCAGACCGTAGTTCCAGGCCACGCCGCCGGTAGCCAGCAATACGCCGCCCAGCATCGGTGAAATCACCGATCCCAGACGTACCGTCAGCATCGTAATCGCCCCGGCCTGCATAAGGTTTTCTCGCCCTACCAGCGCAGGCGTCGCCGCCAGTAGCGCCGTGACCCCCAGCGAGGCAAAAAAGCCATCCCACAGACCGAGCAGATAGATTGCCAGCAGCGAAGGTTCCGGCAACAGCGCGTTCAGACACAGGCCAATAAAGCCAATACCGCAGGTGCCGCGCGCCAGCAGGATCACCTTTTTACGTTCATAACGATCCGCCAGCACGCCGCCGACCATCAGGCCAACAAACATCGCGCTGCCGGTCAGCGTCACCGACAGACCAACCTGCCACGTCGAGTGGGTCATCATCTGGATCTGTACCGGCACCGCTACGCCCAGCAGGCCCAGCGAGACAATAGAGATAAAACGGGCGAGGAAGACAGCGCGAAATGCAGGGTGCGTCTTCAACAGGCTGAGATTCAGCAGCCAGGATTGTCGATTCATTACAACGCCTTAATGCGAACTTTTTTTAAATATCCATTCAATGGCTGCACATGCTAACATAACCGAATAAGATCGATAACGATAATTACTATCATTATCAGGGAAGTTGATATGTCATGCTCTGTTTCCGTGGCACGCGCCATCGCCGTGCCCGGCTTGTTGTTATTACTTATTCTCGCCACGGCATTAAGTCTGGCTATCGGCGCAAAATCACTGCCTGCGTCCGTCGTACTTGAAGCAATTACCGGCACCTGCCAAAGCGCTGACTGCACCATCGTGCTGGATGCGCGATTGCCGCGCACGCTGGCTGGCCTGTTGGCTGGCGGCGCACTGGGGCTCGCCGGGGCGTTAATGCAAACGCTCACCCGCAACCCGCTTGCCGACCCGGGCATTCTCGGCGTCAATTCCGGCGCCAGTTTCGCGATCGTACTCGGCGCGGCGCTATTTGGTTTTTCCTCTCCGCAGGAACAGTTGCTGATGGCGTTTGCCGGGGCGCTGGTCGCCTCGCTGATTGTCGCCTTTACCGGCAGTCAGGGCGCCGGGCAGTTAAGC
Source organism: Citrobacter sp. CK191 (assembly GCF_030333435.1). Taxonomy (NCBI): domain Bacteria; kingdom Pseudomonadati; phylum Pseudomonadota; class Gammaproteobacteria; order Enterobacterales; family Enterobacteriaceae; genus Citrobacter; species Citrobacter sp. CK191. The sequence goes on from NZ_JAOWFX010000003.1 coordinate 155,305, forward strand.
CCGGTTCGCCTCACGCTGGCGGGTGTCGCGCTCGGCGCAGTGCTGGAGGGGCTTTCCAACGGTATCGCGTTGCTGAACCCGGATGTGTACGATCAGCTCCGTTTCTGGCAGGCCGGCTCGCTGGACATTCGCAGTCTGCAAACGCTCAAGGTTATTGTCGTGCCGGTGCTGATTGCCGGTGCTACCGCGCTGTTTCTCAGCCGCGCGCTGAACAGCCTGAGTCTCGGTAGCGATACTGCCACCGCGCTGGGCAGCAAAGTGGCGCGTACCCAGCTCATCGGCCTGCTGGTGATTACCGTGTTATGCGGCAGCGCGACGGCGGTTGTTGGCCCTATCGCGTTTATCGGTCTGATGATGCCGCACATGGCCCGCTGGCTGGTGGGGGCGGATCACCGCTGGTCGCTGCCGGTCACGTTGCTGGCGACCCCGACCCTGCTGCTGTTTGCCGATATTATCGGGCGACTCATCGTTCCCGGTGAATTGCGCGTTTCGGTTGTCAGCGCCTTTCTCGGCGCGCCAGTGCTTATTTTCCTCGTGCGGCGCAAGCAGCGCGGAGGTGCCGTATGATGCACCTTTCCCGCCGCCTGATCATAAGCTGTCTGTTGCTGGTGCTCGGCTGTATCGCTGTCGGCTTGTGGAGCCTGCGCAGCGGCGCCGTTACGCTGGAAGTCTCGCAAATCATCAATGCGTTGCTGGGAGACGCCCCGCGCAGCATTACCCTGGTGGTGACCGAATGGCGTCTGCCTCGCGTGCTGATGGCGCTGCTGATTGGCGCCGCGTTGGGCGTCAGCGGCGCAATTTTTCAGTCGTTGATGCGCAACCCGCTGGGTAGCCCGGACGTAATGGGTTTTAACACCGGGGCCTGGAGCGGCGTGCTGGTGGCAATGGTGCTGTTTGGCCAGAACCTGACGGCGATCGCGATGGCGGCAATGGCTGGTGGGATTCTCACCTCGCTGATCGTCTGGCTGCTTGCCTGGCGCAACGGCATTGAGACCTTCCGGCTGATTATTATCGGCATCGGCGTGCGCGCCATGCTGGTGGCGTTCAACACCTGGCTGCTGTTGCAGGCGTCGTTAGAAACAGCCCTCTCCGCCGGATTGTGGAACGCCGGGTCGCTCAACGGACTGACCTGGGCCAAAACGTGGCCCTCGGCACCGCTGATCGTTCTGATGCTGGCGTGTGCCGCATTGCTGGTACGCCGTCTGCGCTTGCTGGAAATGGGTGATGACAGCGCCTGCGCGCTTGGCGTCAGCGTTGAACGTTCCCGGCTAATGATGATGCTGGTCGCCGTGGTGCTGACCGCCGCCGCGACGGCGCTCGCAGGCCCGATCTCTTTCATTGCGCTGGTTGCGCCGCACATCGCGCGGCGCCTTAGCGGCACGGCACGCTGGGGGTTAACCCAGTCCGCATTGTGCGGCGCGCTATTGCTGCTGGCCGCCGACCTGTGCGCCCAACAACTGTTTATGCCTTACCAGCTTCCGGTAGGCGTTGTCACCGTAAGCCTCGGCGGTATTTACCTTATCGTCTTGTTAATTCAGGAGTCCCGCAAAAAATGACCGAATCAGTAGCCCGTTTGCGTGGCGACCAGTTAACGCTGGGTTATGGCAAGTATACCGTCGCGGAGAATCTGAATGTTTCTATCCCGGATGGTCACTTCACTGCCATTATTGGGCCGAATGGCTGCGGCAAATCAACGTTATTGCGTACGCTAAGCCGTCTGATGTCACCCGTACATGGCCACGTCTGGCTCGACGGCGAGCATATTCAGCACTACGCCAGTAAAGAGGTGGCGCGACGAATCGGCCTGCTGGCGCAAAACGCCACCACGCCGGGCGATATCACCGTACAGGAGCTGGTTGCCCGGGGCCGCTATCCGCATCAGCCTTTGTTTACCCGCTGGCGCAAAGAAGACGAAGACGCCGTCGCCGGTGCGATGCGCGCCACGGGGATTACCCACCTGGCGACGCAAAGCGTGGACACGCTTTCAGGCGGGCAGCGGCAGCGAGCATGGATAGCCATGGTGCTGGCGCAGGAAACGTCCATCATGTTGCTGGATGAACCGACGACCTGGCTGGATATCAGCCACCAGATCGATCTGCTGGAGCTGTTGAGCGAGCTGAATCGCGAGAAAGGTTACACCCTCGCTGCGGTTCTGCACGACCTTAACCAGGCCTGCCGGTACGCCACGCATTTAATCGCGTTACGTGAAGGCAAGATCGTCGCAGAGGGAGCGCCAAAGGAGATTGTGACAGCGGATCTTATTGAGAAAATTTATGGATTACGTTGCACGATCATCGACGATCCGATCGCCGGAACGCCGCTGGTTGTGCCGCTGGGTCGCCCGAAGTAATCTCAATGGCGGAGGGTTAACAATACAGGCCCGGTCAGCGACAGCGCCACCGGGCGATTTGCCGGATGGCGCTTAGACTAACCGTTCTTCCAGTTGAATCGCATCATCCAGTTTACGGGACAGCATGGCATGACGCAGCAGAACACCGCCGCACGCGATCATACCGCCCAACAACGCAGCCAGAATCACGATCAACGCTTTGCCCGGGCCGTCTTTTTTCACTGGCAGCGAAGGCGATAGCTGATATTTAAACGGCATAAATTTCACATCATTGATATTCATCGCGGTCAGTTGCTCTACGTAATACTGGCGATTGCGTATTTCAGCGTTAATTTCCGCAACGTCCGTGACGGACTTTTCAATTTGCAATTTTTGCGCAATACCATCGGCGCCCAGAGAAATAGAGAAATCCGGGTCGTCTTTTACCGCCTGACCATTACTGTAGACCGGCTTCTTAATCCCGGCGGCGTTGGCAATCTCCAGGGAATAATTAAGTCGCTGAATGTTCGCATCAAGCTGGTTGCGCAATCTCACCCGGTCCATCGCCAGTTTTTCTTTCTCGAAATGCGTTCTGGTGTCCAGCTGGTTACGAATATTCTCCAGCGTCTCTTTCACGACGATGTCCGACACATACTGGATATAGCCGGCCAGCACCTTCTGCGCCTCTTCTTTCGTTGGCGCAGTAAAACTCAATGTCCACGAGGTAAATAACGACGTCTCGTTTTTCTTACCAGCGTTGGTATCCACCGCGTTCATCTTTTCACTGAGCGCAACAATCGCCCGATGCAGTTCCATTTCATCAATATCCGCCCCTTTTAATTGATCCATCACATACGGGGAGGCGCGAAGATATTCATCCAGCAGCGATGTTGAGCTGAACTTCTTAATGAAAAGCGTAAAGACGGCGTCTCGCTGCAAATTAATGTCGAGGTTCAGCACACGCAATGTGGTCAGCGTTTTTTCCAGCGCCTGCCACTGTACGGCCTCTGCCGGGGTGACAATCGCCCGACTGGTCCATTTCTGCGGCAGAATAAAGGACAGCAGAATACCTGCCAGCGCAAACGCAAAAACAGTCGCAATAATGCGATTTTTCGCCCGCCATAAAACATCAACAAGGCTTAACAAATCAATTTCATTACTGTTTGACGGCGCTAACGGATAGCCAGTAAATTCCGAATCTTTTTCCTGCTTAACATTGAGTGATGACATGTTGTGTAACCTGACATTGAGTCCAATGAATAAAAACATCCTTTCTAATATTCTAACAGCATCTCAGAATTATCCGAAACGATCTTTGTTTGTTCCACAGGTAGCATGCAATATTCAGAATTTTACCAACTGTCTGATTATGTTTCACTTATGTTAAATCAATGCTGAAGACAAATAAAAAGCCCATAATAATTGGTAGCTATTATGGGCATCAGTAGAATTAGATTTTTAAAGGCGTCAGAACGCTTCGCTTACTGGTCGAGCAATGCGCGAATAATCGGCCCGATATTCTCAAACGCGGCAGGTGAAATAATATCGACGTGGGCGCAATCCTGGCGATAGATATCCAGTTCAGCCATCCACGGCGCCCAGCTGCGTTCAGGGCTTATTCCTTCCGGCAGGGTGCGCTCCGCGACAAACAGCGTTGCGCGTCCATCGAACGGTACGCTATGCGCGGTTGTCAGAAGCCGCACGGCATCGGCGTAGTTTCCTTCGATGGTGCTGAATAACTCCCCGGAGGCATTTCCCTGTTGCGCAGCAAGGAACGCTTCGCGTTCACGCGCGATCTCCGCTAACACTTCAGGGTCCAGACCATTGGCCTCTTTTTCCTGCCAGTTTTGCGTTTCCGGCGGCCAGGTATCCAGCAGCCCGAGGAAGGCAACCGTTTCGCCACGCGCACGCAAGCGCGCCGCAATGCCCTGGGCCAGCGTTCCGCCCAGCGAATACCCCAGCAGGTAGTAAGGCCCATGCGGCTGCTGCGCCAGCAGCGTTTCCAGATGACGCTCGCACACCTCATCCAGATTCGTGGCCGTTTGCATTGGTCCATCAGGCCTTGGCGACTGAATCCCCGTAATCGACCAGTGTGGGCTGAGATAACGTGCCAGTACGCTAAACTGCCAGGCAAAACCGGACGCCGGATGGAAGCAGAATAACGTTGGTCCACTGCTTTCACGCAGCGGCAGGAGTGTTTCAAAGCCCAGACGCTGAGACTGCTCGTCATCGGCGGAATCCAGCAACGCACTAAGCTGACCAACGGTTGACGCCACCATCACCTGCCCCGGCGTCACCTGACGCCCGGACGCGCGACTCAACTGCGCGGCGAGTTTCATCGCCAGTAACGAATGCCCGCCCAGCGCAAAGAAGTCGGCCTCCACATCATTGACCTCACAACCCAGCAGGCCGGCAAAGGCGTCAGCCACCGTTTTTTCCGTCCCTGGTAATGGCGCGCGCCCCGGCGTACGTTGCGTCAGTTGCGGCATCGGCAGCGCTTTACGATCCAGTTTCCCGTTTGCGCTGAGCGGCAGTTCCGCAAGCTGTAGCAGAACCACAGGCACCATATGCGGCGGTAATGTCTCGCGTAACCGTTCCTGAAGCGCCGGAATATCCAGCGGTAAACCGGATTGTGACACCAGATAGCCTACCAGTTGGCGAGCATCGCCTCCTGTCGCGGCCGCCTGGTTAAACACGCAGGCGTGAGCCACGGCGTGCTCGACGTCCGGCAGCGTTTGCATAACCCGATCAATCTCGCCCAGTTCAATGCGCTGACCACGAATTTTTAGCTGATCGTCGCTGCGGCCAAGGTACTCTACCGCGCCATTTTCCAGCCAGCGCGCCACGTCTCCGGTGCGATACATGCGTTCGCCCGGCATAAACGGATCGGCAATAAAGCGACTCGCCGTCAGATCCGGGCGCCCCAGATACCCCTGCGCCAGCTGGATGCCGGTCAGGTATAAATCACCCGCGGTGCCCGGCGGCACCGGGCGCATCATCGCATCAAGAATGCGCAGCCCGGTATTCCAGACCGGATAGCCAATCGGCACGCTATTTCCGGTGACATCCGCCAGTTCTTTGCCGCAGGCGGGATACCAGCTGACATCCACCGCCGCTTCCGTCGGCCCGTACAGATTGTGCAGCGGCGCGCCGGTCAACTGTTCCCACTCGCGGCACAGCCCGGTGGGCAGCGCCTCGCCGCTACAAAATACGCGCTGTAGCGTAGCGCAGCTTTCATGAGCAGATTCAGGGGTGAGCGAGGCGACGAACGCCGCCAGCATTGACGGGACAAAATGGGTGGTGGTCACACCATACTTCGCAAAGAAATGCTGCATGGCAATCGGATCGCGGTGCGCGTCCGGCTCCGCCATCACCAGCTTCGCCCCGGCAATAAACGGCCAGAAGAACTCCCACACCGAAACATCGAAACTGCACGGCGTTTTTTGTGCGACCACATCCTCTGCCGTTAACGAATAGTGATCCTGCATCCACAGCAGGCGATTCACGATCGCGGTTTGCCCGACCATTACCCCTTTCGGCCTGCCGGTCGAACCGGATGTAAAGATGATGTATGCCGTGTGGTGCGGCAACGACAACGCCAGCGATTCAGCGCCGCTCGTCGGCAGCAGCGCGTTGTAGCACAGGCTTTCTACGCCGGGGATATCGTTAAATCGCGGCAGCTGTTCTGCGGTTGTGATCAGTAATTTCGGCTGCGCGTCTTCGAGCATCATTCGCAGACGATCGTCTGGATACCCCGTATCTAACGGCAGCCAGGCGGCTCCGGCCTCCACAATACCGTGCAGCGCCAGCGTCAGGAAAACCGAGCGCGGCAACGCCACCGCGACGCTGTCGCCCGGTTTAACGCCACGTTCACGCAGCAGGTGCGCCAGGGCGATCACCTGCTCGCGCATCTCCTGATAACTGAGCTGATGGCGCGCATCAGCCAGCGCGGGCGCGTCCGGCGTTTTGCGTGTCTGTTCGTCAACCAGCGCGCTGAGCGTCGTGAGCGGTATGCTTACCGCCGTATCATTAATCTGCGCCAGTTGCGCATATTCGGCAGGCAGGAGCATTTCGGCATCGCCGCAGCGCAGCGCCGGATTGTCCGCAAACTGGCGTATCAGCGCCGTCAGCCGCGACGCATGGCAGGATAACGTCGCCTCATCATAGCGCTGTTTGTTGGCTAAGATTTCAATGCTCAGGCCGCCCTCTTCATCCGGGAACAGCGCCAGTTCAAGATCGTTAACCGGGCCGGTCGCCAGCGTATGGGTTTGCGCCTGTACACCGGGAATATCCAGTTGATAATCAAAGACCTTCACGTTCAGCACCGGGCCAAACAGCGGCTCTTCACCCGCCGCGCGGCCGCTGTCGCGAACGATCTGTTCGGCGTCATAACGCTGATGGCGACGCATTTTTTTCATCTGCCCGGCAAGACGCGTCGCCAGTTCCGGCAGCGTTTCCGCCGCATTAATGCTTACCCCTAACGGCAGGACGTTCAGTACCGGGCCGGTCGCCGTTAACGCCGCCGATCCCATACGCCGCATGAATATAAATCCGGCGGCATAGTCCATCCGACCGCACAGGCGGCCCAGCCATAGCGCCACCAGCGCCAGCGCTAAATCCGCACGCTGAATATCAGACATACGTGCCGCCAGCTGACGGAAAACACCGTCGGGCACATCCAGTTTCATACGCAAAATATCGGCGCTGGCCGCCCGCCCGGGAAGCGGCGCAGCCGACAGCGAAGCGGGAGGCGGCAACTGGCGACGCTGCTCCGCCCAGAAGGCGCCATCGCGCTGATAAGCCTCGCTCTCACGGTAACGCTGATACTCCTCCACCACGTCAGCAAATGGCGTAAACGGCGAGTCGGGCGTCGGGGCGTTACACTGCCAGGCGCGGTAAATCGCCGCGATCTGACGGGTTATCGCCGGGAAACTGAAGCCATCCACCAGTAGATGGTGATAACGCTGATACCAGTACCAACGGGTCTCATCGACCTGAATCAACTGGTGGAACGCCAGCGGTTTGCCGCCATCAACGCGTAGATTTTGTCGCAGATCGGCCTGCATCCGCGCCAGCGCCGCCGCATGCGGATCGGGCTCGTCACGCAGATCGATAAGCTCGGGTTGTGCAAACGTGAATGCCGGGTCCACCCACTGCCAGACCTCACCGTTATCTTCGGTAAATCGCATGCGGAGGGTATCCGCTTGCGCCATACCGGTTACAACCGCCTGCGCCAGCAGAGGGGCATTCAGCGTGCCGTGTAATTCCACATAGTGCGCCACGCTCCAGGCAGAAGGCAGCGTAGAGAGTTTTTCCGCCATCCAGATCCCTGGCTGGGCGGCCACTAACGGTAAACGCGTGGTCATTGAGCCTCCTGCGCAGCGGCGTAATGGGCGGGAGTTAGCGCGGTCCAGTGCGCATCCAGCCACTGCTGGCAAAGCGCCTGCGATTGCGGTTCGCACACCACCTGCCAGCCCGCAGGGAGAGAACACTGCTGTGGCCAGAGACTAAATTGACGCTGCGGGTTTTGCAGAATGTAAAATTGTCCCTGCGGGTTATCGAAGGGATTACTGAATTCCATACTCAACTCCTGTCGTGGAAAATCGCCAGCTACAGCGTGTCGGTTAACGGTTGCCAGAGGGTCATCAACCCCTGCATTAATCCGCCACGCCAGCAAAGCGCATCATGTCCGCCGTCAACCTGACGCCAGAAAACCGACTGCTGCGTAGTGTGTAGTTGGCTGTAAAGCGCCTGATTCGCCCGGAAAATAAGCGGCTCTCTGATACCGGCCTCCAGCACGATGCGCAATCCTCTGGCGGTCAATGTGCCCGCCTTCAGTTGTTCAATAATCTCGCCTTCCCGATCTGCGCCGCGCTGCGGCCACCAGAACGATCCCGACTGGCTCAGTACGCAGCCAAAGCGCTCAGGCCAGTTCAGACCGGCATACAGCGAGGAGAGCCCGCCAAAACTCTGCCCGGCGACGATCGTCCTTTTTGCACAATCGCTGAATGGCGCAACGGTTTTCACCAGCGGCAGGAGTTCTTGTTGTACCGCCAGCCAGAAATCGGCATTGCAGGGCAGTTCACGGCTACGGTGGGGGGTATCAATGGCATCAATCAGCAGGTAGACCGCAGGAGGGAGCTGACGCCGCCGGGTCAGTGAGGTGAGCGCGGGCCAGACGGGCATGCTTTCCGCCCAAAACTGCCCGTCAAGCAGAATCGCTAGCGGACGTTCAGGTCGGACGTCGCCGGTCGTGAACACCCACACGCGACGCGTATTGCCCAGCCGCTCGCTGCGCCATTGCAGACATACCGGGGGAGCTGACGGATTTTCAGGCTTATCCCAGCCGGGTTGCACTGGCGCGTCTGGCATTTCCAGCGCGGAAACCGCATGGCCCCGCCCCCCCTTCCAGCTCACCGGGTTAAGAGGATCGGCAATAGCCTGCGGCAATAACTGACGCCAGCCTTCACGCAGCGTGGTTCTGTCAGGCGTTTCGTCTACTGCCAGAGAAGCAAAAATATCATCGCGTTCAGAAGGGATGAAACAGTAACTACCACGCCAGTCGGCGCTTAATGTCGTGCTCCATCGCCAGACATCCGTGCCCGCAATACGCTGCATGGATTGCGGAACCGCATTCTGGTGATGGTCGGTGACGCCCGTAATGTAGACCCATACGCGGCGAATTAAAGAGCGGCTTTCCGTTCCCTGCGGATCGCGCCACCAGAAAGTCACCCGATATTTTTCGTCTGTTTCACGCTCCCATTCGGGACCGTGTTTTGACTGCCACCAGGTCTCACTTCCTGTCGTTAACGCCGTCACCGTCATAACCTCATGTTTATTGTGTAATTTTTTATTTAATGATGAAATATATTGATAATATTATTGATAACTATTTTCATTTGCAATAGCGTATTGTCGCGCCGTGGGAAGCGCGAACATTATTTCACCACCCAGGCTGGGTCTCTCATTCGTGCATTGACGCCACGTTCAAATGAGAAACACAACCTGAAACCTGCACTGCGTGCTTTTTCTGGAATGTATGGCTTTCGCAGATGCGGGCGACATCAGGCTAAACACCTCACCACGAGAGTTTGGCGCATGTGGCTAAATAAAGATAAGCAGGAAACACAATGAACAATAAGATTCATTCCCTGGCCTTACTGGTCAATCTGGGAATTTATGGGGTCGCTCTGCCTGTTATGGCGGAGGAGACCACTGATAGCGCAGCGCTTCATGAAGACACCATCGTGGTCACCGCCGCCCAGCAGAACCTCCAGGCACCGGGCGTATCGACCATCACCGCCGACGAAATCCGTAAAAATCCTCCCGCTCGCGACGTTGCCGAAATCATCCGCACCATGCCGGGCGTGAACCTGACCGGTAACTCAACCAGCGGCCAGCGCGGCAACAACCGCCAGATCGACATTCGCGGCATGGGCCCGGAAAACACCCTGATTCTGATCGACGGCAAACCGGTGACCAGCCGCAACTCCATCCGTCTGGGCTGGCGCGGCGAGCGTGACACCCGTGGCGATACCGGTTGGGTGCCGCCAGAGATGATCGAACGCATTGATGTGATTCGTGGCCCTGCGGCGGCACGTTACGGCAACGGCGCAGCAGGCGGCGTGGTAAACATCATCACCAAGAAATTCGACGATCAGTGGCATGGTTCGTGGAACACTTATCTGAATGCGCCGGAACACAAAGACGAAGGTTCCACCAAGCGCACCAACTTTAGCCTGAGCGGCCCGCTGGGCGGCGAATTCAGCTTCCGCATGTACGGCAACCTGGATAAAACTCAGGCCGACGCCTGGGACATCAACCAGGGCCACCAGTCTGAGCGTACCGGCGCCTACGCCAACACCCTGCCAGCAGGTCGCGAAGGGGTTGAAAACAAAGATATTAATGGTGTCGTACGTTGGGATTTCGCGCCAATGCAGGCGCTGGAGTTTGAAGCAGGCTACAGCCGCCAGAACAACCTTTACGCGGGCGACACCCAAAACACCAATAACGACAATGCCCTGGTGAAGAAAAACTACGGTAAAGAGACTAACCGTATTTATCGCCAGAACTTCGCAGTGACCTGGAACGGCGGCTGGGATAACGGTATCACCACCAGCAACTGGGCACAGTATGAGCACACCCGCAACTCGCGTCTGGGCGAAGGGCTGGCGGGCGGTCTCGAAGGGTTGTTCAACAGCGACGAATTCACCGACACCGACCTGGCCGACGTGATGTTGCACAGTGAAATTAACCTGCCGCTTGATTTCATCGTTAATCAAAACCTGACGCTGGGTACTGAGTGGAACCAGCAGCGTATGAAGGATTCCGCCTCGAATACTCAGGCTCAACAGGGCGGAGCCATTCCAGGCATGAGCGACGACCGCAGTCCGTACTCATCCGCAGAAATCTTCTCCCTGTTTGCCGAGAACAACATGGAGATAACTGACAGCACCATGCTGACCCCGGCGCTGCGCTTTGATCACCACACTATCGTCGGCAACAACTGGAGCCCGTCCCTGAACCTGTCGCAGGCGCTGGGCGATGATTTCACCCTGAAGATGGGTATCGCCCGTGCCTATAAAGCACCGAGCCTCTATCAGACCAACCCGAACTACCTGCTGTACAGCAAAGGCCAGGGTTGCTATGCAAGCTCCGATGGCGTCGGTTGCTACATGATGGGTAACGATGACCTGAAAGCGGAAACCAGCGTCAACAAAGAGATTGGTCTTGAGTGGAAACACGACGGTTGGCAGGCCGGTGTGACCTGGTTCCGTAACGACTACCGCGATAAGATTGAAGCGGGCTATGCGCCAGTCGGCCATACCTCTTCAGGTAAAGTGCAAACCGATATCTACCAGTGGGAAAACGTGCCGAAGGCCGTGGTAGAAGGTCTGGAAGGATCGTTGAATATTCCGGTCAGCGATGCGATAAACTGGACCAACAACATTACCTACATGCTACAGAGCAAGAACAAAACAACCGGCGATCGTCTGTCGATCATCCCGGAGTACACGCTGAACTCAACCCTGAGCTGGCAGGTACATCAGGATGTGTCAGTGCAGTCAACCTTCACCTGGTACGGCAAGCAGCAGCCGAAGAAATACAACTATAAGGGCCAGCCTGCTACCGGCTCTGAGAAAGATGAAGTCAGCCCGTACAGCATTGTCGGCCTGAGCGCGACCTGGGACGTAACCAAAAACGTCAGCCTGACCGGCGGCGTGGATAACGTCTTCGACAAGCGTCAATGGCGTGCGGGGAATGCCCAGACCACGGGTAACGACGCGACCGGCGCTTATATGTACGGTGCAGGTGCTTACACCTACAACGAGCCGGGTCGTACATGGTACATGGGCGTTAACACGCGCTTCTGATAACGACCGCCCTCTCCCTGAACGGGGAGAGGGTTTTTATGAGAAACCATGCGAACCACTTACACCCCCCTCTCTTTTTCCCGCCACAAACTTCATCTTATCGGGTTCGATATCGATAGCTTCCACGAACACGATCTGCTCTGGTTGCCGCATCACGCGCAGCTGCTTCCCGCCGGGCGAAAACGTCAGGCTGAACACTTAGCGGGACGTCTCGCCGCGTTTCATGCCCTGACTGAATATGGGCACAAAACCGTACCCGCTATCGGCGATAAACGGCAGCCCTTGTGGCCAGAAGGCCTGTTCGGCAGTATCAGCCACAGCGCCGCCACGGCGCTGGCAGTCGTCTCCCTCACTCCGGTAGGGGTTGATATCGAAGCAATCTTCACGCCTCAAACGGCGGCAGAACTCACCAGCAGTATCGTCGATAACGATGAACAACGCGTTTTACAGCGCAGTTCCCTCCCTTTTCCGCTCGCGTTAACCCTGGCGTTTTCCGCCAAAGAGAGCGTCTATAAAGCGTTCTCCGATCGCGCGGCAACGTTACCGGGTTTTGCCAGCGCCAGGATCGTTTCAGTGACGAAAACACATCTAACCATGCAAATGACGTCGGCGTTTTCGCCGCAGCTTGCTGATTGCACAGTGGATATTTCGTGGCGTGAGTACGACGGTCAGGTCATTACGCTCTGCGCGTCCGCCCTGTAGAATTTGCCCGCAGCCATTGCTGACTGCGGAGCACAAGCATTGCCATAAAAGCGTATTTCGTCAGCATATATCGCCTCCATGCGAAGAAGAGACTAACAAGCCGAATTGTCGTGTTCGGGTTGTTAGCCTCAAGGTTGACGGAACTATTTTCAGAAAACGTGAGATCCGCTTACATTCCCGGGAACAACACCCCGTTGCCAGGCGCTTCACGATCCAGATGAATAAAGTTCAGATGACGTTCATACTGATCGAGAATGTCCGTAATCACCTGCTCTTTGCTGTAGTCCATCAGGTCATTTCCCTGGCTTCCTTCCAGCAGGAACGTTTCCAGCCGGTAATAGCTCGATTTGCCGCTACGTGCCCGGTAGGTAAAGCCGGGGATTGCGTACTGCTGCGGCCAGATCTGATAGATAAAGTTGCGCTCATCGCCCATATGAACCCGCAGATCCAGATGACCAAGGTTTTCCCCTTCCTGCGGCGGCATACTTTTCAGCTCCACCGATGCGCCGCGCAGTTGTAGCTCATGGGCGACCTCTTCCATTGCCGGAAAACATACCTTCTCCATCATTTCGCGGGTATAGCGCGTTCCCGGGTAGTTCATCAGGCGCGACAGTCGTTTTTTCCAGCTCAGCCGGTCCTGTACGCCCATCGGACGCGGCGCGGTATGACGACTGGCGCTTTCCCGACGATAATCTTCAACTTTCAATGATTTATACAATCCCGCCATAATGAAGAAGATCACAAAACTAAACGGCAGCCCCATGATTACCGTCGTGTTTTGCAGCGCTGAAATCCCGTTGGTCATCAGCATCCCCAGCGTCAGCAGGCCAATCGCTACCGACCAGAAAACACGCAGCCAGGCTGGCGCATCGCTGTTGATGTCTTTCAGTTTTGAGGTGAAATTGCCCAGCACCAGCGCACCGGAGTCCGCCGATGTCACATAGAACAACAGACCGGTGATTGTGGCGACAGACGCGCTGAAGGTGAAGGCCGGATACTGCGCCAGCAGGCTATAAAAGCCGCGCTCAGGGTGCGCCATCGCTTCTTCGGCAAAACCGGCATCGCCATGAATGATTTCATACAGCGCGCTATTGCCAAACACCGACAGCCACAGCAGGGTGAAAGTGAACGGGATAATCAACGTACCGAAGACAAACTGGCGAATGGTGCGGCCACGCGAAATACGCGCCAGGAACAGCCCGACAAACGGCGACCAGGCAACCCACCACGCCCAGAAAAAGAGCGTCCAGTTGTTCATCCACTCAACCGGCCTGTCGAACGCAAAGCTGTTCAACGTCATCCCCATAAAGCGGTTAACGTAGTCACCCACATTCAGCACCAGCGCATTGAGCAGGAATGAGGTGTCCCCCATAAACAGCACAAAGAGGATCAACCCCAGCGCCAGCAGCACATTCAGCTCCGACAGAACCCGAATGCCTTTGTCCACGCCAGAAGTCACCGAGATCGTGGCGATCACCACCGACAGCACAATCAGCGCCGCTTTGGCCGCCATTGAATCCGGGATATCAAACAGCACGCTCAGACCGTAATTGAGCTGCACCACACCAATCCCCAGCGTCGTGGCGATACCGAAGATGGTGCCGATAACCGCGGCAATATCCACACTATGCCCAATCGGCCCGTTGATGCGCTTACCGAAGATCGGATAGAGCGCTGAGCGAATGGTCAACGGCAGGTTATAGCGATAGCTAAAGTAGCCAAGCGCCATCCCCATTAACGCATACATCGACCAACCGGTCAGGCCGTAGTGAAACAGCGTCCAGACCATCGACTGGCGGGCGGCTTCAATGGTCTGCCCTGCGCCTTCCGGCGGCTGCATATATTGGGTGACAGGCTCCGCCACCGAGAAGAACATCAGGTCGATGCCAATCCCGGCGGCGAAAAGCATTGCCGCCCAGCTTAGCAGACTAAATTCCGGCTTTGACTGCTCAGGCCCAAGCTTGACGGAACCGAAACGCGAGCAGGCAATGAATATGACAAAAACGATATAGAGCGTGGCGGCCAGCAGATAGTACCAGCCAAACGTTCTGGAGACCCAGTTCAGCGTGCGGCCGATCCAGACTGCGGAGAAATCACTAAAAAAAATGGTCGTCAGGGAAAACAACAAAATCAGTCCGGCAGACGTATAAAACACGACGGGATTGATTTTGTCCTTTTCTCTGTTCTGAGCAAGGTTCGTCATCGATTACCTCTGATTAAGTAACGGTGACTACTCTGTCGAGCAGCTAACTTTTTGAGATTCTGTAAGGTGATGGCATTTTTAACAGATTTGCAAAAATAGCCTTATTAACAGAAATGATGATATTTTCAATCTATTGTTTTTATTAATTTTATCTAATATCCCATTACATTCCCCTTACCTGTTAACCGCTAAATTGATAACAATTAAGACACATTTTATATTGAACGTCCAATCAAAAAACGGTTTAATACATAACCATAACTGATGACTGGAGCGATAAAAATGCCCAAAGTGGGGATGCAAACCCTTCGTCGCAGGCAACTGATTGACGCCACCCTGGAGGCCATTAATGAAGTCGGGATGCATGACGCGACCATTGCGCAAATAGCCCGGCGAGCAGGCGTGTCGACCGGCATCATCAGTCACTATTTCAAGGATAAAAATGGATTGCTGGAAGCGACGATGCGCGACATCACCAGCCAGCTTCGCTATGCCGTCCTGCGTCGGTTGCACGCCCTTCCTGAGGCCAGCGCTGAATTGCGTTTGCGCGCCATCGTAGCGGGCAACTTTGACGACAGTCAGATAAGCCAGGCCGCGATGAAAGCCTGGCTCGCATTCTGGGCAAGCAGCATGCATCAGCCGATGCTCTACCGCCTGCAACAGGTCGCCAGCAAGCGGCTGCTGTCGAACATTGTGTACGAATTCAGACGCGAACTTCCGCGCCAGCAGGCTCAACAGGCCGGCTATGGCCTGGCGGCGCTTATCGATGGACTGTGGCTACGCGCCGCGCTGAGCGGAAAACCGTTTAATCTCAGTCTCGCTCAAGCGCTGACCACCCATTTCATCAGTCAGCATTTGCCGAACGCCACTGACTAACCGAGGAGAACCCATGCCCCGAATGGCAGAACAACAGCTTTATATTGACGGCGCATATACTGCCGCCACCAGCGGTCGCACCTTTGAGACGATCAATCCCGCTAACGGCGAGGTACTGGCTACCGTACAGGCCGCAGGCCGCGACGATGTTGATCGCGCCGTGAAAAGCGCGCAGCGCGGGCAAAAAATGTGGGCCGCGATGAGCGCAATGGCGCGCTCGCGAATCCTGCGTCGGGCAGTTGATATTCTGCGTGAACGCAATGACGAGCTGGCGCAACTGGAAACGCTCGATACCGGTAAACCACTGAGCGAAACCGCCAGCGTGGACATCGCCACCGGCGCAGACGTGCTTGAGTATTACGCCGGGCTGATCCCTGCCCTGGAAGGCAGCCAGATCCCGCTACGCGAGACGTCATTCGTCTACACCCGTCGCGAGCCGCTGGGCGTGGTGGCCGGGATCGGCGCATGGAACTACCCCATTCAAATCGCCCTGTGGAAATCCGCTCCGGCGCTGGCGGCAGGCAATGCCATGATCTTCAAACCCAGTGAAGTCACGCCGCTAACCGCGTTAAAACTGGCGGAAATCTACAGCGAAGCCGGTCTCCCGGACGGCGTGTTCAACGTGCTGCCAGGCACCGGCGCGGAAACAGGGCAGTTCCTGACGGAACATCCTGATATCGCCAAAATCTCCTTCACCGGCGGCGTCGCCAGCGGCAAGAAAGTGATGGCTAATTCAGCGGCTTCATCGCTGAAAGAGGTGACGATGGAGCTGGGCGGCAAATCACCGCTGATTATCTTTGACGACGCGGACCCCGACCTCGCGGCGGATATCGCCATGATGGCGAACTTCTTCAGCTCCGGCCAGGTCTGCACCAACGGCACGCGCGTATTCATTCCGGCGCACATGAAAAGCGCCTTCGAGCAAAAAATTCTGGCGCGCGTAAGCCGCATTCGCGCAGGCGATCTGTCTGACCCGGCAACCAATTTTGGCCCACTGGTGAGCTTCCCTCATCGCGACAACGTTCTGCGCTATATCGCCAGCGGAAAAGCGGAAGGCGCAACGCTGCTTTGCGGCGGCGACGTATTAAAAGGCGAAGCGTTTGATAACGGCGCCTGGGTCGCCCCCACCGTATTCACCGACTGCCGGGATGAGATGACCATCGTACGCGAAGAAATTTTCGGCCCGGTAATGTCCATTCTGACCTACGAAAACGAAGAAGAGGCGATCCGCCGCGCCAATAACACCGATTACGGACTGGCCGCCGGGGTAGTGACAGCCGATCTCAACCGCGCTCATCGCGCAATCCACCAGCTTGAAGCGGGGATCTGCTGGATCAATACCTGGGGGGAATCTCCTGCTGAAATGCCGGTCGGCGGCTACAAGCATTCCGGTATTGGTCGCGAGAACGGCATCATGACGCTGCAAAGCTACACCCAGGTGAAGTCCATCCAGGTTGAGATGGGTCAGTTTCAATCCATATTTTAACCAGGAGGTTTGTTTGCATTTTGACTACATCATTATTGGCGCCGGTTCGGCGGGCAACGTACTGGCAACACGGCTGACTGAAGACAGCGACACCACCGTGTTGCTGCTGGAAGCGGGCGGCCCGGACTACCGTGCGGATTTCCGCACCCAGATGCCTGCCGCGCTGGCGTTTCCGCTACAGGGTAAACGTTATAACTGGGCGTATGAGACCGAACCGGAGCCGCATATGAACTACCGCCGCATGGAGTGCGGCCGTGGTAAAGGGCTGGGCGGCTCATCGCTGATTAACGGCATGTGTTACATTCGCGGCAACGCGATGGATCTCGACAACTGGGCGCAGGAGCCAGGCCTCGAACACTGGAGTTACCTCAACTGCCTGCCCTATTACCGCAAGGCGGAAACCCGTGATATCGGCCCCAACGACTACCACGGCGGCGACGGCCCGGTAAGCGTCGCCACGCCAAAGCACAATAACAACCCACTGTTCCATGCAATGATAGAAGCGGGCGTCCAGGCGGGATATCCACGTACCGACGACCTCAACGGCTATCAGCAGGAGGGGTTTGGGCCGATGGACAGAACCGTGACGCCGCAAGGACGACGCGCCAGTACGGCACGCGGGTATCTCGATCAAGCCAAAGGTCGGCCGAATCTGACCATCATCACCCATGCGCTGACCGACCATATTCTATTCGAAGGTAAAAAAGCGTCAGGCGTTGAGTGGCTGGAAGGCGACAGCACCATCCCGACCCGGGCGATGGCGCGTAAAGAGGTGTTGCTGTGCGCGGGCGCCATTGCGTCGCCGCAAATCCTGCAACGCTCCGGCGTGGGTGACGCATCGCTACTGAAAGCGTTTGATATTCCGCTGGTGCACCACCTGCCGGGCGTGGGTGAAAACTTGCAGGACCATCTGGAGATGTATCTACAGTATGAGTGCAAAGAACCCGTCTCTCTCTACCCGGCGTTGCAATGGTGGAACCAGCCGAAAATTGGCGCTGAGTGGTTATTTGGCGGCACCGGCGTGGGCGCCAGCAACCATTTTGAGGCAGGTGGATTTATCCGCAGCAGCGAAGCGTTTAGCTGGCCGAATATTCAGTATCACTTCCTGCCGGTGGCGATTAATTACAACGGCTCGAATGCGGTGAAAGAACACGGTTTTCAGTGTCATGTCGGTTCGATGCGCTCACCCAGCCGTGGGCATGTACACATTAAATCGCGCGATCCGCGCGAGCATCCGGCCATTCTGTTTAACTATATGTCTACCGGGCAGGACTGGCAGGAGTTCCGCGATGCCATACGCATCACGCGTGAAATCATCAACCAGCCTGCGCTGGACAAATACCGTGGACGCGAAATCAGCCCTGGCATTACGTGCCAGACCGACGAACAGCTGGATGCGTTTGTGCGCGACCACGCGGAGACCGCGTTTCATCCTTGCGGCACCTGCAAGATGGGTTACGACGAAATGGCGGTAGTCGACGGCGAAGGCCGGGTTCACGGCGTGGAAAATCTGCGCGTGGTGGACGCCTCCATTATGCCGCAAATTATCACCGGCAACCTGAACGCCACCACCATTATGATCGGCGAGAAGATGGCCGATGCGATTCGTGGCCGCGAACCGCTGGCAAAGAGCACCGCAAGCTATTACGTCGCAGGTGATGCGCCCGTGCGTCAGCCGCCGCTGCGTTAATCCCACCTCTTTTTCCCGCTCTGCTGCTGAGCGGGAAAAGACCACGCCCCCCTCCTCCTCCCTGACATCTATACTCAACGCAACGCCCTGACAAAAGAGAACGTTATGCCGCTACCCGATTTTCACGTTTCCGAACCGTTTACGCTGGGAATTGAACTGGAAATGCAGGTGGTCAATCCGCCGGGTTACGATTTAAGCCAGGACTCTTCCACCCTGATTGACGCCGTCAAATCCCAACTCACCGCCGGAGAAGTGAAGCACGATATCACCGAAAGCATGCTTGAGATGGCGACGGGAGTCTGCCGCAACATTGACCAGGCGGCGGCGCAGTTCTCCGCCATGCAGCAGGTGATTTTGCAGGCTGCCGCAGACCATCATCTTGAAATCTGTGGCGGGGGCACGCACCCTTTTCAAAAGTGGCAGCGCCAGGAGGTGTGCGACAATGCGCGCTACCAGAGTACGCTGGAAAACTTCGGTTATCTGATTCAGCAGGCGACGGTATTTGGTCAGCACGTCCATATTGGATGCGCGAACGGTGATGACGCTATCTACCTCCTGCATGGTCTGTCGCGCTTTGTTCCTCACTTTATTGCGCTGGCGGCGGCATCGCCGTATATGCAAGGGTCAGATACCCGTTTTTCCAGCGCCCGGCTGAATATCTTCTCAAGCTTTCCTGATAACGGCCCGATGCCGTGGGCCAGCAACTGGCAGGAATGTGAAGGGCTGTTCCGCCGCCTCGCGTACACCAGCATGATCGACAGCATCAAAGATCTGCACTGGGATATCCGTCCCAGCCCTCACTTCGGCACGGTAGAAGTTCGGGTAATGGATACGCCTCTGACCCTTGCTCATGCGGTCAATATCGCGGGGCTGATTCAGGCGACGGCCCACTGGCTGCTGACCGAGCGCCCGTTCAGGCATCAGGAGCGGGATTATCTGCTGTACAAATTCAACCGCTTTCAGGCCTGTCGGTATGGTCTGGAGGGAACATTGACCGATGTCCACACCGGCGACCATCACCTGCTGTCTGATGACACGCTGCGCCTGCTGGAGAATGTCGCCTCCTCCGCAGATAACGTCGGCGCCGCCAGCGCCATTAACGCTCTGCGCCTACAGGTGAAAAACGGGCTGAATGAAGCGCGGCAGATGCGGGAGTTTGTGACGGATGGCGGCTCACTAATTGGGCTGGTGAAAAAACATTGCGAGATCTGGGCGGGTCAGTAGGCGACGATTTGCGTTAGCCGGCGATATCCCGGACAATGGCTTTTTAACTCAAGTTTAACAATGCCATGAAACACCCGCTTGAATCGTTGATGACCGCTGCTGGCATCCTGCTGATGGCTTTTCTCTCCTGCCTGCTGCTGCCAGTGCCCTCGCCTGGCATGGTGCTGGCGCAAAAGCTGGTTGCGACCTTCCATTTAATGGATCTCAACCAGCTTTACACCCTGCTGTTTTGCCTGTGGTTTTTAACGCTTGGCGCTCTCGAATATTTCGTGATCCGCTTTATCTGGCGTCGCTGGTTTTCGCTGGCTGACTAAGCCGGTGAAATCCCGCATACCGTGAACCAGCGCTTCACACCACGCGGCGTAATCGTGTCCGCTTGACCACGGATGAAAACTCACCGGATAGCCTTTTTCACGTAGTACCTGCGAAAATTCCAGCGTGTTGCGATAAATACCGCCGTCCGGGCCTTTGGTTTCAAAGCGGCCAGCCTGCAACCAGAAGCGGACAGGATAACGCGGCGAATTCTGGTACTGACGCGTCAGCCAACTGGCCTCCTCGTCTTTTGGCGCCCACCAGTACGAACCGGATAAACTCAGCACGTTGCCGAACAGACGCGGATAGCGCAACGCGACCCAGGATGACGCCAGCCCGCCATAGCTGGAGCCCGCCAGCACCGTTTTTTGTCGTTGCGTGGTCACCCCCTGCTGACGCAGCCAGGGCAATAATTCATGCGCCATGAAGTCGGCAAAATCAGGGTTCGGCGGCAACTCTTTCGCTCGTCTGGCGTGATCGAGCGTATCAATAAACACCACGTTTATCGGCGGCAGTTGATGGCGCGCGATCAGTCCATCCAGCACGCGATCGATATGGTAATCATCAAGATACGTTTTGCCGTCAAACAGCATCAGCGTCCAGCGTGCCGGTTGCGCGCTGTGTGGGCGATAAATCGCAATTTCACGACTGTTGCCCAGACGTTCGCTGAACAATGTTTTGCGCGTAAGCGAACCGTAACGAACAGGCTGCGCGGTAGCTTGCGCAGAGCAAAACCGCGCGGGACTCAGATCGAGAAGGGAAAACTGATTCCAGCGATCGGCATACTTCTCGCCAAGCGTCAGCGGGTTAAGCGGATCTCTCTGCGCGCTGACCAGAATCGCCCGCCGCTGATCGCGCGGCGAACCGTTCACCAACGGAACATCCGGCGCCAGTTTGTACTGCATTACCGTATCCGCAGGCACCACATAGCTGCGGAACCAGACGTCGGAATCGCCCAGGCGGAACAGGGGATCGTGATCGCCTGCCGGAGAACCGAGAATAAAAACGTTCTGTTTCGCACCGCGCCACAGAAACGTAACCCGCTTATGGCTGTCGTCAACCGGCTCCACCAGCGGCGTGCCGTTACGCTGTAGATCCTGCCAGAAATGAGCGGTTCCGGCGCCTGCCGCCAGCGCTTTTTCCAGTTGCTGCAAGGTTGGGCTGACGGGAGCGACGCGCTGTATTTTCGGCAGCGGCGTAGTCTCTTTCATCTGCCATGTAAACCGCCAGCGAGCGCCCTCATTACCGTGCAACACCAGCGAGGTGGCCTGTTGTACCGGCAAAGAAAACAACAGCTGATGCTCGCCATCGGCCGGGCCGCCTTCCAGTAAAGTACGGATGCGACGGTTCTGGCCGTCCAGCAAACGAGCATCGGTAATCCCCGACAGGGTGGCCGAAACATAATTTTCACTCAGCGCGGGAAGCACAAAGCAGATCTCGCCGCTGGCATCAAATTTCCCCTGCTGCTCTCCCTGAACGGAGGGCGTCGAACACGGCATCGCCTGAGCCGACATCGTCCCCAGCCCAATCACCAAACCACTCCATGCCATCTTCATTAACGGTGCTTTCCTGATGAAATTTGTTAACAACGCTAATGCAAATGGTAATGATTTGCAATAACATCTGTCGCGTTTAATGAGGATGGCAGTCCGGCATTTGTCTGACAGGACGACCGGACAATTTCAGGTATGGCATAGAAAAGGATGCTAAATGATATTTAAAAATAACAAGATAATGCAGCTCTGGGTTCTCAGTCTGGCGACCGTCAGTACGACGACGTTTGCCAAAACGCAGGAGGAGACCATTCTGGTGACGCAAGGCGTCAGCCAGGAACCCACTGCGCCGGTGAAGGGAATGGTGGCGACCAAAACCCTGTCGGCAACCAAAACCTCCGCGGAGCTGGTGAAAACGCCGCAGTCCGTCTCCGTCGTTACCCGCGACCAGATGGACGCGCTGGACGCCACCTCCGTCTCCCAGGCGCTACGCTACACCGCCGGGGCATTTACGGAGTATCGCGGCTCATCCAACCGTAACGATGAAGTGTTTGTACGCGGCTTCAGCTACGTTCCTAAATTCCTTGATGGTCTGAGCTTTGGCGCAACGGCGTCATCGCAAACCGGCACCGTTGATCCGTGGCTGCTGGAGCGGGTAGAGCTGGTACGCGGCCCGGCTTCGGTTCTGTTTGGCCAGGTGAACCCCGGCGGGCTTATCAGCATGACCAGCAAACGCCCTACCAGCGAACCGATTCATAAGGTTCAGTTCAGCACCGGTAATCGCGATCTGGCGGAAGGCGCATTTGATTTCGGCGGCCCGCTGAGCGATGACGGCCGGGTACTGTATCGCCTGAACGGGATCGCCCGCACTCAGCATAACCAGGTTGAAGACTATAAAGATTCGCGCGTCGCGATTGCTCCGGCTATCACCTGGTATCCAAACGATCAGACCCGTTTCACGCTGCTGACCAGCTACCAGAAAGATCCCGATGCGGGCTACCGTAACTTCCTGCCTGCTTACGGCACCGTCACCAGCGCTAACGGAAAATATATTCCGCTCGATTTTAACGTCAGCGATCCTGATTACGATCAGTCATGGCGTGAGCAGACGATGGTGGGTTATGAGTTTGAACATCAGTTCAATGACATGATGACCTTCCGCCAGAACGCCCGCTATGCCAGCATCAAGCAAAAATACCGCTATCTGGTTTACTTCAACAGCAAACCGGAAAGCACGCTGCTCAGCCGTCGCGCCCAGCATGAGGAGCGCACGACCAATGAGTTTGGCATTGATAACCAACTGGAAGCACAGTTTGCGACCGCGCAGATGAACCATACGCTGCTCGGCGGGCTGGATTACAAGTCCAGCAACGACAAGCAACTGTTAATGCGCGGTTCCGGCTCGCAGTACGATATGGACTGGACGCACCCGGTTTATGGCGTAAACGTCGATGAAAGCACCTTCAGCCCCGCCAGCCACGAACAGCAGAACCTCGATCAGATGGGCCTCTATTTGCAGGATCAGATGAGCTGGAACAACTGGGAGCTGCTGCTCTCCGGGCGCTATGACTGGACGGAAGTTCGCACCACCGATTACATCAACAGTGAGAAAACGCAGCAGAACGACAACAAGTTCACCTGGCGTACCGGCTTGCTGTATGCCTTTGATTTCGGCCTCTCGCCGTACATCAGCTACAGCACCTCGTATGAACCTAATCTGCAAACCAACCGCGCGCCGGGCAGCGCGCCGTTTAAACCCACTACCGGTAAACAAACCGAAGTGGGCGTGAAGTATCAGCCGGTGGATAACACACTGATGTCGCTGGCGTTATACGATCTCAAACAGAGCAATGTGTCCACTTACAACAGCACGCTGGGCTGGTTCGAAAACGCAGGGGAAGTGCGTTCCAAAGGCGTGGAAGCGGAAATTCACTCTTCACTGTGGGATAGCGTCAACCTGATTGGTTCGTATACCTACACGGATGCGGAAACCGTCAACACCACGGTAGCGGGTACGGAAGGGAAAACGCCTGCCCGTATTCCTGCCCACATGGCTTCCGCCTTCGCCAGTTATACCTTCCCCGGCGGCCCGCTGAAAAGCCTGACGACCGGCGTGGGCGTACGCTACATCGGCACCAGCTACGGCGATGCGAAAAACACCTTTAAAGTGCCGGCGGTGGATCTGTATGACGCGATGGTGAGCTACGAACTGGGAGAACTGAACAGCAGCCTGAAAGGCGCAGCCGTACAGTTTAATGTCAATAATATCGCCGATACGAAATACGTGGCCTCTTGCGCCAGCGACACCGCCTGCTTCTATGGCGTAGGTCGTACGGTTACGGCAACAGTGAGCTATTCCTGGTAAGAAAGATTCCCGGCAGCCAGGCGCTGCCGGGGAAACTCAGTGCGTACGGCTGTGATTCTCTTTACGGTAGGCACCCGGCGGCTGATTAAAGGTTCGGGTGAAGATCCGCGTAAAGGTCTGCTGCGAATCAAAACCGTACTTCAGGCAGATGTCATACACCCTTTGGTCGGTATCGCGTAAATCACGCGCCGCCAGCCGCAGCTTACGCTCCCGGATATAGCGCCCCAGACTCTCCCCTTTGTACTGCATAAACAGGCGTTGCAGATGCCATTTGGAGTACCCGGCGTGGCGGGCAATATCATCAATGCGCAACGGTTGATTTAAATTATCATCAATCCACTCGACAATAGTGTCGATTACCTGAGCGGAAATGGTCATCGTGCTCTCCCCCTCCGAAAAATGGTCGCTTATTCCCACCAGGCCGTAAACTGCTGGGTCGGATCGGCCAACATCACCGGTTCACCCAGCGTCGGCGTCAGCAGACGGTAGCGTTTATGACGACTCGCCAGCGCCAGACGTTTATACGGATCGTCCCAACTGTGTTTCGCCAGGACAAAACGCCCGGCATGACCGGGTAAAATCGCTTTTGCGCGCAGATCCTGCGCCGCCTGCGCGGTCTCTTCCGGCATCATGTGAATGTATCGCCAGTCCCGGTCGTACTGACCGTTTTCCATGATGGCCAGATCGACTGAGCCGAACTGTTCTCCAATCGCCTTAAAATGCGGCCCGTAACCGGAATCCCCGCTGTAATAAACCTTCTGTTCAGGCGTCTCAAACATAAAACTCGCCCACAGCGTCTGGTTACGTTTGAGCCCCCGACCAGAAAAATGGCGCGCGGGCAGGACGTGGATCAGCAGCGCGTCATCGATCCTGACGGACTGGTTCCAGTCGCGCTCGTCGATAATCCCGCCATTCATGCCCCAGTAGCGCAAATGCGATCCCACACCCAGCGGCGTAATGACCCGCTTAATCTTCGGCATCAGCGCTTTGATGGTGGCGTAGTCCAGATGGTCATAGTGATCGTGCGAGATGATCAGCAGGTCGATCTCCGGCATATTTTGCGCCGTCCAGGGGTAGTCTCCGGCAAAGGCTTTATTCAGAAACGAAAACGGCGCCGCATAGCTGCTGAATACCGGGTCGATCAGAATGCGTTTTCCCGCCAGTTGCAGATACCAGGAGGAATGGCCCAGCCAGATGAGCGTGTCCCGATCGCGCGGTACGCTGGCGAGATCGGTGTTTACCAGCGGCAACGGCTGGGCAGGCCGCGCGTTTTCACGTTTAGCGACCAGAAACTCCCACCATGCGGCGAGCATCCCCTTATCCCCGGTGTAACCGGGAGTGGGTAATTGATTATGAAACTGTCCATCACGATAGTGTGGAGACTGTTCCACCAGGCTCAGTTGAGCGCCCTGCGGCACCTGACCAAACCCGGCATTAAGGACAAACGGCAGACTCGCTGTAGAAGCAATAAGCATAATAACAACCACACAAATTGTGAGACGCTTCATATCCTGATCCGAAAACGCGCCCCTTTCCGCTGGTTTGCGCGACTGTCACTTGATTATGAGTGAGTAAGCACTCATTATAGAAAGCGAAGGAATCTCGTCAAGATGATTTTCAATCTTTGACATTCACCGTTGCGGCGCTGCAAAGAGCGTGTTTCAATCGTGTTTTTTACATCATTAAGGGTAAAGTGTAGTGGCTCGTCCGAAGAGTGAAGACAAAAAACTGGCGTTACTGGAAGCCGCAACAAAAGCGATCGCGCAATCCGGCATTGCCGCCTCCACCGCCGTCATTGCTCGCAACGCAGGTGTTGCTGAGGGAACATTGTTTCGCTATTTCGCGACAAAAGATGACTTAATCAACGAGCTTTATCTGCATTTGAAGCAGGATCTCTGCCAGTCGATGATGGCGAATCTGGACCGCTCAATCACCGACACCAGGACCATGACGCACTTTATCTGGAACAGCTACATCAACTGGGGTCTGAACAACACTAACGGGCACCGCACCATCCGCCAGCTTGCGGTTAGTGAGAAAATCACGAAAGAAACCGAGCAACTGGCAGACGATATGTTCCCGGAACTGCGCGATCTCTGCCATCGTTCGGTTCTGCCCATTTTCATGTCTGACGAATACCGCGCCTTTGGCGATGCCCTGTTCCTCACCCTGGCGGAAACCACGATGGAATTTGCCGCCCGCGATCCGGCCCACGCAAATGAGTACATCTCGCTGGGTTTTGAAGCGATGTGGCGCGCCCTCACCCGCGAGGAAAAATAATGGACGGCCAGACGCTGCACTGTTGTGCGAAACGCATCGCGCTCGAACTGCCTTTCACCGAACACTGCTGGCCGTTCGGCCCGGAGTTTGATGTCTTTAAAGTCGGCGGCAAGATATTCATGATCGTTTCTGAACAACGCGGCCGTCGGTTTGTGAACCTGAAGTCCGATCCACAGAAATCCCTGTTAAATCAGCAGATTTACCGCAGTATTGAACCCGGTTACCACATGAACAAAAAACACTGGATTTCCGTTTACGCAGGAGACGATATCACGCCGTCGCTGCTTGCCGACCTGATCGGCGACTCCTGGAATCTGGTGGTGGATGGTCTGGCTAAAAAAGATCAAAAGCGTCTGCGCCCCGCCTGATTTATCGTTGATATCGATAAGTGTTTTCGCACTTTTCTCTCTTATCTTTTATGCGCTAACCCTGTACCCTGCTGGCACGAAAACGCACCCGCAGGGTATTAAAAAACATCAGGAGTATTTATGGATATCGTTTCTGTCGCCTTAAAACGCTACTCCACTAAGGCGTTCGATCCCAGCAAACAACTGACCGCAGACGAAGCGGAAAAACTCAAAACATTGCTGCAATATAGCCCTTCCAGCACCAACTCTCAGCCGTGGCATTTCATCGTCGCCAGTACCGAAGAAGGGAAAGCGCGCGTTGCGAAATCCGCCGCCGGTAATTTCGTATTTAACGAGCGCAAAATGCTGGATGCTTCCCATGTCGTCGTGTTTTGCGCAAAAACCGCAATGGACGACGCCTGGCTGGATCGCGTTGTCGATCAGGAAGATGCCGATGGCCGTTTTGCCACGCCGGAAGCCAAAGCGGCAAATAACAAAGGCCGTCGCTTTTTCGCGGATCTGCACCGCCGCGACCTGAAAGATGACGATCAGTGGATGGCGAAACAGGTATACCTGAACGTTGGCAACTTCCTGCTGGGCGTCGCCGCGATGGGTCTGGACGCCGTACCGATTGAAGGCTTCGACGCCGCGGTTCTTGACGCTGAATTTGGCCTGAAAGAAAAAGGTTATACCAGCCTGGTCGTGGTGCCTGTCGGCCATCACAGCGTAGAAGATTTTAACGCTGCGCTGCCGAAATCCCGCCTGCCGCAGGAAACCACCCTGACGGAAGTCTGATTTCTTGTTATGCCGGATGGCGGCTGCGCCTTATCCGGCCTACGGTGCGCACGTTATTGTAGGCCCGGTAAGCGTAGCGCCACCGGGCGCAATGCCGGATGGCGGCTGCGCCTTATCCGGCCTACGGAGCACGCGTTATTGTAGGCCCGGTAAGCGTAGCGCCACCGGGCATTTTACTGCTTATCCAGCCACGCCAGCGCCTGTTCTCCGGCCTCATCCATCGGTAAATACACCAACAACCGGGAGCCGTTACGCGGTGCGGAATACCAGTACATCTGCTGCAAACTAAAACGCCCTAACCGGGGATGGAGAAAATTCTTCACCTGGTTTTCCACGCCACGCACTTCATAACGCTGATGCCATAACGCTTCAAACTCGGAAGATGCGGCGAAAAAGCGCGCCAGTTTATTTTCCCACCTCGGATCGCCACGGTGTTCCGCCATTGCCGCACGGAAATAAGAGACAAACGTCGGCAGCACGTCGCGGTTTTCTATGCGACTGCGCCAGGTTTCGTTGGTGAGGTAGAGGTAAATACAGTTGCGATCGTCATCCGGGATCGTGGCAAAATCCACGCCCATCAGCCGACAAAAACTCTCATTCCACGCCACAATATCAAAATTAGGCTTCTGAATGCTGGCTGGCTGCGGCATCAGGCTGTCAAGCATACGGCGGGTTCCCGCACTGATCCCCTCGCACACGGTGATCTGCGTCGATTCCGGCGGCGTCAGCCCGGCCAGAACAAACAGGTGTCGGGTTTCCAGCGGGCTGCATTGCAGCGCATTCGCAACGCCAACCAGTACCGACTCAGAGGGATTCACCTCCCGCCCCTGTTCCAGCCAGGTGTACCAGGTCACGCCAACTTCCGCCAGCATCGCCACCTCTTCGCGGCGCAGACCGGGCGTTCGCCGCCGACCGACGCGCGGCAGCCCCATACGTTGCGGATCGAGGCTTTCCCGCCGGGCGCGTAAAAATGCGCCGAGCTGCTTCCGGTTGTCTGCCGGTTGCATCACCGTGGGCTCACGTCGCGTCATCACCGTCATATTACCTCCAGCATGGTAGTACCAATACCAGTATAACCAGGAACTGGTACCCGTTTAATTCTTCAGTAATGCTACGTCCATCTGTTGAATGACGCAATGGAGTTACCATGAATACGTCAGTCGTTTCACTCAGTCGCACCGGGCTATCGCTCTTGCTGACAGGCCAAATGCTGCCGCTTATTGATACATCGATTACCAACGTCGCCCTGGAGTCCATTACCCGCTCTTTACAGGCGACAACGACGCAACTGGAGTTAATTGTCGCCCTCTATGGGATTACGTTCGCGGTCTGTCTGGCGCTGGGGAGCAAGCTCGGCGATAACTACGGTCGCCGCCGCCTGTTTATGTGGGGAGTCGCATTCTTTGGCGTCGCCTCCCTGCTCTGCGGTCTGGCGAATTCTATTCACATGCTGCTGGGCGCCCGTATTTTGCAGGGGGCTGGCGCGGCGTTGATCGTGCCGCAAATTCTCGCCACGCTTCACGTCACGCTAAAAGGAAGCGCGCACGCAAAGGCCATCAGTTTGTATGGCGGTATTGGCGGCATTGCCTTTATCGTCGGTCAAATGGGCGGTGGCTGGCTGGTCTCGGCGAATATCGCCGGGCTTGGCTGGCGCAACGCATTTTTTATTAATGTCCCGGTCTGCCTTCTGGTACTGGCATTCAGCCGCCGCCACGTTCCCGAAACGGCCAGCGAAACCCGCGCCGACATCGACTGGTTGGGCACCGTCTGTCTGGCCGCCATCCTCTGCTGCCTGCTTTTTCCTATGGCGCTGGGGCCAGAAACCGGCTGGCCCTGGCAGGCTCAGGCGGCGCTATTTGCCATTCTCCCGCTGGGATGGTGGATGCGTAAAAATGCGCTCCGGCAGGAGCTGCGCCACCAGCACCCGCTTCTGCCGCCGCGCCTGTTACGGCTGACCAGCATCCGCTTCGGCATTCTGATCGCATTGCTGTTTTTTAGCGCATGGTCAGGTTTTATGTTCTGTATGGCGCTGACTCTGCAAATGGGTCTGGGGATGGCGCCGTGGGAATCCGGTAACAGCTTTATCGCCCTCGGCGCGGCCTATTTCATCTCGGCCTGCTACGCACCGCGATTGATTGCGCGCTACAGCATGGGGCGTATTCTGTTGATGGGTCTGGCGATTCAGATAGTCGGCTTAGCCGGGTTAATGATGACCTTCTGGCATTCGGGTATGCAAACATCCACCTTCGCGCTGGCGCCGGCAACGGCCCTGATAGGTTATGGACAGGCGCTGATCGTGAACAGCTTTTATCGTATCGGCATGCGCGATATCAGCACGCAGGATGCCGGAGCCGGAAGCGCCATTTTAAGCACGTTGCAGCAAGCCACATTGGGGCTTGGCCCGGCGGTGCTGGGGGCGTTATTTTTGCATCTGCAACACAATAGTCACGGCGATTATACGCAGTCGGTGATCGGTTTTCTGGCCGTCGAAGCCGCCATGATGCTCAGTCTGGTTCTGGCGACATTATGGTTTCGCCGCGCATTGAATATCAATGCAACCCGCCCCTGTATGGCGTCAAAATAGCAAACCTGCGCCGCGCAATTTGCATAATATCCGCACAGCGGTCATCATAGACCGCTGTTTATAAAGGAGACGTTATGCAGGAATTAATATCTCAGGTAGAAGAACTCGGGATCGAAATGAATCACACCACTTCGCTGGTGATGATTTTTGGCATTATTTTTCTCACTGCCATCATTGTGCATATTATTTTGCATTGGGTGGTGCTGCGAGCCTTTGAAAAGCGCGCCAGCGCCAGTTCACGCCTGTGGCTGCAAATCATTACCCAGAATAAATTATTTCACCGCCTGGCGTTTACGCTCCAGGGGATTATCGTCAATATTCAGGCTGTGCTCTGGCTACAAAAGGGGACTGAGGCGGCTGAGATATTAACCACCTGCGCACAACTGTGGATCATGATGTATGCCCTGTTGTCCGTCTTTTCGTTACTGGATGTTATTCTCAACCTGTCGCAAAAATTCCCGGCGGCGTCTCAGCTTCCGCTGAAAGGAATATTCCAGGGCATCAAACTCATCGGCGCCATTATCATCGGTATTCTGATGATCTCCCTGCTGATAGGCCAGTCTCCGGCTATTCTCATTAGCGGTCTCGGCGCGATGGCCGCCGTCTTAATGCTGGTGTTTAAAGACCCCATTCTCGGTCTGGTCGCGGGTATACAGCTTTCAGCGAACGATATGCTGAAGCTGGGCGACTGGCTGGAAATGCCGAAATACGGCGCGGACGGCGCGGTGATCGATATCGGCTTAACCACCGTGAAAGTGCGCAACTGGGATAATACCATTACCACCATCCCCACCTGGTCCCTGGTTTCGGACTCTTTCAAAAACTGGAGCGGCATGTCCGCCTCTGGCGGTCGCCGAATTAAACGCAGCATCAGTATCGACGCCACCAGCATTCATTTTCTTGATGAGGATGAGCAGCAGCGTTTATATAAAGCGCATTTGTTAAAGCCCTATTTAACCACCCGTCATCAGGAAATCCAGGAATGGAACCAACAGCAGACTGCGCCGGAATCCGTACTCAATCATCGTCGGATGACCAATATTGGCACTTTCCGCGCCTACCTGAATGAATATTTACGCCACCATCCGCGTATCCGCAAAGATATGACCATGATGGTACGCCAGCTTGCGCCGGACGATCAGGGTTTACCCATTGAGATTTACGCGTTTACCAATACCGTGGTGTGGCTGGAATATGAAAGTATTCAGGCCGATATTTTCGACCACATTTTTGCCGTGGTCGAAGAGTTTGGCTTACGGATTCACCAGTCCCCTACAGGAAACGATATTCGCGCGCTGTCCGGGGCGTTTCAGCGCTAATATCCGGTACTGGCGCGGGAAATATAGCGCCAGTCCATCATCACCCTTTCGGTTGGCGCATCCGGGTGTTCAATCCGGTTCAGCAGCAGCCCGACCGCTTTACGGCCAATATCGCGGGAAGGCTGCTCGATAGTGGTCAGCTGCGGGGAAACCATCTCCGCCAGCTCCGTACCGTCAAAACCCACGACGGCGATATCCTGCGGGATGCGCAATCCGGCGTTGGCAATGGCGCGCATGGCCCCTGCCGCCAGGGTATCCGATACCGCAAAAACCGCATCCGGGCGCGTTTCTGCCGCCAGCAAAACGTCCATCGCCGCCATTCCGGCGCTGGAACTCAGTTCGCTGGCATACTCTACCGCCTGATAATCCAGAGACCAGGCATGAAGCGCCGCCTTATACCCCCGCTCCCTCAGACGCGCATATTTATAGCTTAAATCATGGTTGATCAGCGCAATCCGCTGATACCCCTTTTCGACCAGATGGGAGATGACCGACTGTGCGGCATCAACGTCATTGATCCCCACACAGGAGACCGCGCCTTTATCGGCGTATTCCGCGCACTGCACCCACGGCGCATCGCCGATTATGGTGGTCAGCTCCGGTAATTTTGAAAACGCGTCCATAGTGATAATGCCATCGACAATTTTCCCCGAGAGCAGTTTCAGCGCCGATTTTGAACGCGCCATATCCGAGCCTGAATTACACAGCAGAATGCGATACCCGTTTTTCTCCGCCTCTTCTTCAATGCCCTTCACCACTTCTGCGCAAAAAGGGTTCGCAATATTTGAAACCATCACCAGAATCATTGAGCTGCGCGCGGTGCGAAGCTGGCGCGCCAGCAGGTTGGGCTGATAGTTACTTTCCTTGATGGCTTGCAGCACGCGCTCGCGGTTTTTGGCTTTGACGGTATCACTGTTATTGAGCACGCGTGATACCGTCGCCACCGACACACCGGCGAGCTGGGCGATTTTTTGAATAGACATAACGGCGACACATCCTGCGGTTTGCGCTTTGTGTTGAGGCTACCATAAAATCGCCCTCCGGCGAACCGGGCGAAGGTTTACCGCATCACGCTCACCCACCGCTGGTGTTGATGGCTTTTCACAATGGCGTCAATGATATACATCACGTCAGCACCGTCCGCGAACGAGGCAAAACGACGCACCTCCGGCGCGGGCATTTTTCCTGCCTGCACCGCAAGATAAAACTGCTGCATCATGTTTTTAAAGGCATCCGGCCAGCCCTCAATATGCCCACCGGGAAAGTGCGCGCTGCCAGCCACATCCGCGTTCATTAATCCGGGGTCGTCCGTCAGGATCTGATTCGCCTGCTGCCGGTGGCCGATCCACAACTGCTGCGGCACTTCCTGATCCCAGGCCAGCGAACAGTGACTGCCGTTAATCTCAAATGTCAGCTGGTTTTTCCGCCCGGCGCTCACCTGTGAAACGCTGAAACAGCCTTTGCTGCCGTCATCAAAACGCACCAGTACCGCGCCTCTGTCTTCCGTACTGACCGGTTTATCTACCCACTGGCGCTCCGTGAGCGGCTGAGTAAACGTCGAGTTCCCTTCCACGCTGGCCTTACGCGTTGGCCAGACCGTGGCGAGATCCGCCATCACCTCCACAATCCGCTTTCCGGTAACAAACTGCACCGTGTCGCACCAGTGTGAACCGATATCCGCCACCGCGCGTGAGCCCCCGCCAAGCGCAGGGTCTACGCGCCAGTTATAGTCGGTTTCCAGCAGCATCCAGTCTTGCAAATAACTGCCCTGCACGGAAAACTGCCGCCCGACGCTCCCGGCGCGTACCATGCTGGCGGCCTGCTGCACCATCGCAAACTGCCGGTAGACAAAACTCACGCCATGCACCACCCCCGCCTGCTCCGCCAGCGCGGCCAGTTCACGCGCTTCATCCGGCGTCATACAGAGCGGTTTTTCGGAGAACACAGACAACCCCGCCCGCAACGCCTGGCGATTGATGTCGGCATGAAGGTGGTTCGGCGTGCAGTTGTGTACCACCTGCAATCCCGGATGCGCCAGTAATGCCTCCACGCTGCCGTAAGCGTGCGGAACGTTTAGCGACCGGGCTTTCTCCTGCGCCTTCTCCAGCGAACTGTCGCAAAGCGCAACCACCGATACGTTTCCCGGTCGGCGCAAGGCTTCAATATGCGCAGGGCCAATAAACCCGGTTCCGATAATGCCAACCTGAATCATTTACGTACCTCATCACCCGCAGCGAAATCATCAAACGCATGCTCAGAAACCGGAATAATATGACGGCGAATAAATTCACTGCCCTCACGCGCGCCGGTGGCGGCTTCTTTCAGGCAGCACTCCCACTCCAGTACCGCCCAGCCGGGGTAATCATATTGGGCGAACTTGCTGAACAGCGTTTTGAAATCCACCTGTCCGTCACCCGGCGAACGAAACCGCCCGGCCCGTTCAATCCAGGGTTGATACCCGCCGTATACGCCGCTACGGCTGCTGGCGCGATACTCGGCATCTTTCACATGAAATGCTTTAATGCGCGAGTGGTACACATCCACAAAGCCCAGATAATCCATCTGTTGCAACAGCAGGTGGCTGGGATCGTACAGAATATGGCAACGCGGATGATCGTCGACCAGCGTTAAAAAACGCTCGAACGTGACGCCATCGTGCAAATCCTCGCTGGGGTGAATCTCATAACACACGTCCACGCCATGCTCATCAAAGCAGTCGAGAATCGGTCGCCAGCGGCGCGCCAGTTCGCTGAACGCCTCGTCAAAACGCTGACGATTATGCGGCGGCCAGGGGTAAAAATAGGGCCAGGCGAGCGAACCTGAGAAGGTGGCATGTGCGGTCAGCCCCAGTTTTTGCGAAGCGGCGGCAGCCTGTTGCAACGTCTGCGTCGCCCATGCCTGTCGCGCCTGCGGGTTTCCGCGCATCGACGGCGGCGCAAAACCGGCAAACGCCTCATCATAGGCCGGGTGTACCGCAATCAGTTGACCTTCAAGATGGGTCGATAATTCACTGATGACCAGGCCGTGATCCGCCAGCATCCCGCGAATATCATCACAGTAGGTCTGACTCACGGCGGCCTGTTCAACATCAAACAACGCTTTATGATTGCAGGGGATCTGCAAGGCCTTATAACCCAGCCCTGCCGCCCAACCGGCCAGCCCTTCCAGCGTATTAAACGGGGGTTGCCCCCCGATAAACTGCGCCAGAAAAATACCCGGTCCCTTAATGGTTCTCATAACCCCTCCTGAAAATTACGCCTGCTCTTTTTCGTCATACTTGAAAGCGAAAAGGAAAATCGTGGCAATCACCGCAGCGGCCACTGCCGGGAGCCACCAGAACGTCACCCAGGCCTGAGGAACCGCCTGCCCCGCCACCAGGCGGTTGTACAGCGCGCCGGAAATCTGCGAGCCGAGCAGCATACCGATGCCATAGGTAAACATGACGATCATACTTTGCGCCTGCCCCTTCACCTTTTCTCCGGCAATGCGGTCGGTATAGATAAAACCCACGACAAAGAAAAAGTCATAACACACGCCATGAAGCAAAATACCGAGATAGAGCAGGAAGCGCCCCTCTTCGCTGATGCCGAGCGCAAAGAAGGCATAACGGACAAACCAGGCGCACATCCCGATCAGCAGCATGTATTTCACCCCCAGACGGCGGAACAGGAAGGGGATCACCAGCATAAAGACGATTTCGGACATCTGGCCGAATGACATCGCGGTGCTGACATCGCCCACGCCAGCATCCGCCAGGAACGAGGCGGTATAGGCGTAGTAAGTTCCCAGCGGCACGGAGATTAACGTCGCGCAAAGCGAGAACACAAAGAAGTGGCGGGTCTTGAGTAATGCAAACGCATCAGCGCAAAAAAGATCGCTTATCTTCACCGGCAACCCCTTCGCTGGCGCAGGGGTGTGCGGCAGCGTCAGGCTGTAGAGCGCCAGAATCACAGAGCAGAGCGCGGCAAGCGTGAAGATCCCGGTGGTGTCGGAAATCCCCGTCACGCCGATAAAAATACCGGCCACAATCCAGCCAATCGTGCCGAACACGCGCACAACCGGGAAGGTCTTATCTTTATCTGACAGGCTATGAAAGGCGATGTTGTTGGTCAGCGCCAGCGTTGGCATGTAGCACAGCGTATAGCCAAACAGCAGCCCGATGAGCAATGCCCCGTTTTGCGCCACCAGCGCCTGCGGTACAAACCACAGAATCGCCGCCCCCGCCACATGCATCACCGCCATCACTTTTTGCGACGCAAAGAAGCGATCCACCAGCATCCCCAGTACAAACGGCGACAGGATGGAGGCGATCGGCCCGGCGGAAAACGCATCGCCAATCAGCAGCGACATGTTGTACTGGGTCATCACCAGCCCCAGCGTCACCGACCAGCTCCCCCAGATGAAGAACTGTAAGAACATCATTAACGACAGTCTCGGCACCAGCAGCCGGTACTGTACGGTCTGTTTTCCACTACTTTCGGTTGTCGACACCATTTTTTTGCCTCACCTTTAAAAAGTAATCGATTACAAATAAACTCAAAATGAAAAGTAATCGATTACAAAACAAAGATCCTGCGGATCAAATAAGAATTGCGAGGAGAGTCACGATAAAGGTGAAGCGTGGCGCGGCGCGCGATGTTGCGGGTGGCGGCTGTGCAGGCCCGGTAAGCGCAACGCCACCGGGCAGCAGGATTAACGGGTTTTACGGCGCAGTAATTTAAAGGCAACGAACAGGAACAGTATCCATACCGGCAGCAATATCGCCGACAGGCGCATATCGTCAATGGTACACATCAGAACCAGAATCATCGCCAGAAAAGCAATGCACAGGTAGTTCCCGGCAGGGTACAGCAACGCCCTGAACTGCGTATCGCGACCTTTGCGCCGCATCGCCGCGCGAAAACGCAGGTGCGCCAGGCAGATCATAATCCAGTTCAGCAGCAGCGTGGCGACCACCAGCGCCATCAGTAAGCCAAAGGCTTTCTGCGGCAGCAGATAGTTGATGAGTACCACCAACGAGGTGATAGCGCCAGAGAGCACCAACGAGTTCACCGGTACGCCACGGCGACTGACGCGGGTTAAAAACTTCGGCGCATTTCCCTGAACGGAAAGACCGAACAGCATACGGCTGTTGGAATAGACGCCACTGTTATAAACCGACAGCGAGGCCACCAGAATGACAAAGTTCAGCGCAGAAGCCACCACGTTACTGTCGAGATTATGGAAAATCATCACGAACGGGCTGCTGTTGGATTGCACTTCCACCCACGGATAAAGCGCTAACAGCACCACCAGCGAACCGATATAAAACAGCAGAATACGGTAAACCACCTGATTCACCGCTTTTGGAATGCTTTTATGCGGATCGCGCGCTTCAGCGGCGGTGATCCCAATAAGCTCAAGCCCGCCGAAAGAGAACATGATCACCGCCAGAGAGAGGATCAGCCCGTTCCAGCCGGTAGCGAAAAAGCCGTTGTAGCGCCAGAGGTTCTCGATACTGGCATGTTCTCCCCCGTTACCAGAAAAGAGCATCCACAGGCCAAAGCCGATCATGCCGATAATCGCCAGCACTTTGATTAGCGCAAACCAGAACTCCGTTTCACCGTACAGGCGCACGTTCACGAGGTTAACGGCGTTGATGATAATGAAGAACGCGGCGGCCCAGATCCAGGTTGGAACATCGGGAAGCCAGTATTGCATATAGATACCGGCGGCAGTCAGCTCCGCCATCCCAACCAGTACGAACATGACCCAGTAGTTCCAGCCGGAAAGAAAACCGGCGAAGGGGCCCCAGTATTTGTATGCAAAGTGCGCGAAAGAGCCGGAAACGGGTTCTTCAACCACCATTTCACCCAGCTGGCGCATGATGAGGAAAGCGATAATTCCGGCGACGCCGTAACCCAGCAGAACCGCCGGGCCAGCCATTTGAATGGCGGGGCCAATCCCCAGAAACAGACCTGTACCAATTGCGCCGCCTAGCGCAATCAATTGAATATGGCGGTTTTGCAACCCCCGTTGAAGCGTCGGCTCTCCGTTCGACGCAGCATCAGGCAAACTGTTGCCAGATGCAGTTGACGCGTTTTTCACGCCCTACCCCTGTATCGTTTTTATTGAAGGGGCACCTTTTAACATTTCGCTATAGTTGCCGCAAGGCACAATCCTCAGGGATGCGCCAGGCATCCCTGCCTGACGCCCCGAGGCGACGCTATTTATTATTTGTTCAGATCAATACGCACCACGCTGTCTGGCGCATCAGTCGAGTGATCTTTATTGAATTTCTGTTTCACCGTGACATACAGCGTCTGACCATCGGCGGACAGCAGCAGGCTGTTTGGATTCGGCGGCAGAGCCCAGGATTTCTTCACGCTGTAATCCGTCGCGTTGAGGCTGAGCAACTTCCCGGACTCACGCTGAGAAATATAAAGTTCATTGCGTTTCGGGTTGAATTTCACCGATAAGGAATCACCCACCTCCAGCTGTTTGATAAGTTTGCCCGTATGGATATCCAGCACCAGCGTGGTTTTCGCTTTGGAGTTGTCGGTAACAAACAGGCGACCGGTTTGCGTATCTTCCGCCATATTCAGTAGCAGCGCCGGTTTATCACCCAGCGGTTTCCAGCGTTTTTCTACGCGCTGCGTGCGAGGATTGATAACCAGAATTTCACCGCCGCCATTCGCGGCATAGATACGCTGCGTGCTGTCAGAGTAGTGCAGACCGGTCATCCATTTACCGGTATTTTTGATGCGGGTTTTCAACTTCAGGGTGTCGGCATCGACGACCCAGATCACCGCCGGATCGGCAACGGCGCCGATATACAGCAGGCCGTTATGCAGCAGAACCTGACGCGCGCCGTACGGGAATCCTTCCGGGTTACGTTCCGGGAAGAGCACACGGTTTTTCACTTTGCCGTCGGCGGTATTCAGCGCGCTCACGCCGCCATCCAGCGAATTGGTGACATAGACGGTTTTACCGTCCGGCGAAATCGCCATACCGAAGTTTTTCAGGTCAGTGTGGCTGGCGCCAATGGTTTTCAGCGTCTTCGGGTCCAGTTTGTAGACCACCCCGCCCTGCACATCTTTAAAACCTTCGGCGCTGGCAACGTAAAGCGCATCGCCTGACGGGCTTAACGCCATTTCATACAGTCCATCGGCTAAATCACGTTTCTGAACATCGGTCGCAACGGCTGGCGCAGTCGGCGTTGCCTGCGGCGCAACGGGGGTTGAAGAACCGGAAGTGGCCGCACAACCACTTAATGCAACGGCAATCAGCAGGGCCAACGCGGATGTTGTCTTTTTCATTTTGGAAATCCTTACCTGGGTAATGTGAACCATGTGAAAAAAGCCTGATAACGTCCTTTGCACGCGGCAGTGACGTGATGAACCATCCGTGTAGAGAGGGAAAGTCTTACGAACCGTAAGCGCATTCGCCGCCAGGCCATTAAATAATAAAGAGAATGAGAACTATACTTATTCTCTTTAGCGAAGCAAGAATAATTCACCCGAAAGACGAAATTTCAAAACGGTGGTTTGAAGTACAAGCCAGATGGACATACCTGGGCACGTCGTATAATTTTCATGAATTGTTCTGGACGAAAAGGCTTCACACACCACAGAATATGTTTTAATTTTTTTTCTATATTTTCAAACGCGTGAGTCGGATCTACTATCTGTCACTCGTTTTTGAGTCACGTCGGGCATCGGCTGTCATGAATAAAATCATTAAACGGTTAGAGATCGTCAAAAGCGCCATCGAACTTGAGGATGAGGAGATCATCCATCAGCAACTTGCGCACCTGAAAGACGCCTCTCTGGATGCGGCCATCGGCACCATTGCCCTGGCGATCGAGGAGCGACGTTTCGGCGACGCGATGCGTGAAATTGCCGCCTGGTTACAGTCCCAGCGCGCCGTCTCGACGTGGCAGGACCCCGGCATCGCCGCCAGCAAGCTGGAACTGAAGGCGCTCGAAACGCAGCTACGCGAGCTGATCGACAAACGCAATGCCCGCATCCAGATCCTCGACGACTTCAACGATTTGTATCACTTGCGCCTTGGCCCGCTCATGGGCCGTATTCTGGAGCTGCGCAAACAGCTGGCCGCCAGCGCGCAGCGTAGGCAAGAGGCCGAACTCAGACGACGTGAAAAGGACTATCAGTCCTGCCAGCAGTATATTTCTCAGGCTATCGATCAGTTAGTGAAGCTTAAACAGCACTGGGTGAGCCTTAGCTCAACCTCCCGGGAAGCGGTGGAAACCAGAAAGCGTATTCAACAGCAGACGGAACTTATCACCTCCCTGCTGGCGGAAATTCGCGAGCTGGAGAATGATTTCTCACGTCAGGATGACAGCGCAACCCGACAGGCGCGTGAAGAGGCCGATCACGAATATGAGGAATATCAGGAGCAGCATCAGGATGCGCAGCACCGCTATGCGCGCGATCAGCGCCTCTCTGCTGATGAACGTAATGAGCTTAAACGCCTGTGGCGCCAGGCCAGCCGACTCTGCCACCCGGACGTGGTCGCCGATGAGCTGAAAGAAAAAGCGCACCAGATGATGGTTCAACTTAACCAGGCCCGGCAGAATGCCGACCTGGCCACGATCCGTTCGCTACTTACCCAGTTGCAAAGCGGTCTGGAGCCGATGCTGGCGAGCGACAGGCTGAACAATCTTGCCCATCTGCGCAGTAAGATAGAGCAACTCAGAACGCAAATTAACGCCCTGCTCAAAGAGATAAGCGAGCTGGAAACGGAGAACGCCTGGCGTCTTGCCACATCCGTAACCGACAAAGAAGCGTACTTTGCCGAGCAGGAGCGCGCATTAGCGGAAATTCGCGATACGCTGGAAGTTCAGGTAAAACATGCGGAACAAGAGATCCTCGCAGGGTAAGGCGGAGCGTCAGGGAGGCAGGGATACCGTTGCTCACAACATCATCATGACCACCCTTTACCCTTTATAGCCGTCGAACTTTATTGCCCATTAAAAAACTAATGATGATTCTTTCGATCTCTGCTTCTTCACGCGAATTTTTAAAATCAAAACGACAGGAGACCTGATAACAGGAATACAGCTGATTCTCTGCATCAAATTCATTGACCATCACCACATCCACCACTTTTAAGTCGAGTTGCAAATAGCCGAATTGCTCAAAATCCAGAGACGCGCCTTTTATGACGGCATCTTTATAGAGAAAACGCGTATTCGCATCCTGCGCAATTAATGCGCATCCACCCCTGGACATATTTTTAATTTTGAAAGAATAATTCTCTCCATTTTTATATCGTCCAAAGCAGTTGAAACTGTGTCCCTTCAGGAAGGAGAAGCGCTGATGCTGGCGTCGTTGTATAAGAAAGACCATCTCGGGAATGAAATACGCCAGCGCATTCTCCATGCCGTCTGACATTTCCTGATCAATTCTGGCGTTAAATTTTATAATTCCATTTTCACTGTGAAGAATAAACGTTTGGATCTTTTTGGTGACAATATCCTTATGGTGAGGGATAACAAAATGTTCAAAATCAACTTTTTCCAGCTGCGTGACCACACTAGTGTTGGCATATTTAAGCTCTAGTTTAGTCTTCTTTAGTAGCTCTTCACGGAAAACAGCGATAATTTCAAACTTGTTATCCTTCATCAATCCAAAACTCATCAGCAAGTCCTTATTTTTTATTCGAGATACATCTCATTCTCGTTTATGTGAAAAACGCAAAATCGTCCCCCATCCCTGGCTTTTGATTACCATAATGGATTCCAGATCAAATAATTCGTGAGAAATTAAGTTTTTAACTATTTTTGCCGTTTTATTGATACATAAAAACATTCATAAATGATTAAAGTTAGCGTAACTTATGTGCTACACAATACAAATTTAACTCAAAATTATAACAATTTGGAATAACATCGCTGCTCGCGCCGCGATTCTGAAATAAAAAAAGAGGGATTGCAATATAAACTAAAGGAGTAGACTGTCGGATTTTTTCATTATGCGTGGAATTTACACTGCGGCATCGTCTTTAATATTGAAGAAGATCTGGAGAACAAAAATGTAACGTCAGGAGGGAAAAAATAATAATGAACCTGAGCAGAAACACTTAAAATAAATTAACCTGTTAAGGCTTACTTTCTTTGCGGCGATAAAGACAAAATATTCGCCACGCAACAGTAATAACTTGATTTTAAAAGATAAACATAATTCACCGTT
Source organism: Citrobacter sp. CK191 (assembly GCF_030333435.1). Classification (NCBI taxonomy): domain Bacteria; kingdom Pseudomonadati; phylum Pseudomonadota; class Gammaproteobacteria; order Enterobacterales; family Enterobacteriaceae; genus Citrobacter; species Citrobacter sp. CK191. The sequence continues at coordinate 196,877 of NZ_JAOWFX010000003.1, forward strand.
CAATACGCTATGGCATCTCATCCGGCCCATGAAGCGTACTCCACGGGCCGGACGACTGGCGCAGCAGGTATAACGTTATGAGCGCTTATGTTGATGCGTGCGCAACCACATCAGTTTATACGCCGCCGGAATGATAAATAGCGACAGCAGCGGCGCGGTGATCATACCGCCAATCATCGGCGCGGCAATACGGCTCATCACTTCTGAACCCGCCCCGGTTCCCCATAAAATAGGCAACAGACCGGCGATAATCACCGCCACGGTCATGGCCTTTGGCCGCACGCGGAGAACCGCACCGTGGTACAGCGCCTCATCAAGTTTCTCTGCCGTAAAGGTTTGTGGATTATCCAGAGACGGCTCCGCTTCAATCGCATGACGCAGGTACATCAGCATGACCACGCCAAACTCTGCGGCGACGCCTGCCAGCGCGATGAATCCTGTTCCGGTGGCAACGGACAAATGAAAGCCCATCCAGTACAGGAACCAGATCCCGCCGACCAGGGCGAAAGGAACGCTGGTAATGATCAGCAGCGCTTCCCCCACCCGACGAAACGCCAGATACAGCAGAATGAAAATAATCATCAGCGTCATCGGCACCATCAGCTTCAGCTTATGGCTGGCGCGTTCAAGAAGCTCAAACTGCCCGGAAAACGCCACGCTGGTTCCCGGTTTCAACTGCACCTTTTCCGCGATCGCTTTTTTCAGATCGTTAACTACCGACACCATGTCACGATCGCGCGCATCAATATAGATCCAGCTTGCAGGCCGGGCATTTTCGGTTTTCAACATCGACGGTCCTGGCGCGATCTTCACGTCCGCCACATCCGCCAGGGTAATTTGCTGCTGCATTGGCGTCAGAATCGGCAGTTGACGTAAGGTTTCCGGGCTGTCGCGATAGCGTTGCGGGTAGCGCAGGTTAATGGGATAACGCGCAATCCCCTCCACGGTTTCGCTTACCATCGCCCCACCGATTGCGGAGGTAATAAACAGTTGTACATCACCGACGGTCATCCCGTAACGGGCGGCTTTTTCACGATGAATGTCGATATTGAGGTAACGGCCTCCTTCCAGCCGTTCCGCCAGCGCCGACGCAACGCCCGGTACGGTTCTGGCAACCTCTTCGATCTGCTCCGCCGTGGCATCAATATCAGCCAGCACGGTGCCGGACACTTTAATACCGATCGGGCTTTTTATCCCGGTAGACAACATGTCGATTCGGTTACGGATTGGCGGCACCCACAGATTCGCCAGCCCCGGCAAGCGCACCGTCTTATCCAGTTCTTCGATGATTTTGTCCATCGTCATTCCCGGTCGCCACTGATCCTGCGGTTTCAGTTGGATCGTCGTTTCCACCATCTCCAGCGGCGCAGAGTCGGTGGCCGTTTCCGCCTTGCCGGTTTTGCCGAACACGCGCGCCACTTCCGGCACCGTCATGATCAGCTTATCGGTTTTTTGCAGCATATCCGCCGCCTGCGCCGCCGAAATCCCCGGTAGCGTGGAAGGCATATACAGCAGATCGCCCTCGTTAATTTGCGGTAAGAACTCCCCGCCCACTTTATTAAGCGGCCAGATAACCGTCAGGATCGAAAGCACCGCCACCAGCAGTGTGGTCTTCGGCCAGTGCAGCACTTTCAACAGCAACGGGTGATAAATGCGGATCAAAAAGCGGTTAAGCGGATTACTGCTCTCTGCCGGGATCTTGCCGCGAATCCAGTAGCCCATCAGGATCGGGATCACCACGATCGCCAGGAAGGCCGCCCCTGCCATCGCATAGGTTTTGGTGAATGCCAACGGGCCGAACAGGCGTCCTTCCTGCCCTTCGAGGGTAAAAATCGGGATGAACGACAGGGTAATAATCAGCAGGCTGATAAACAGCGCCGGGCCCACTTCCACCGAGGCGTTCGTGATAACTTTCCAGCGCGTTTCGTTATCCAGCAGGTCGCCGGGATGCTGGTGCGCCCACTCCTCCAGCCGCTTATGCGCGTTTTCGATCATCACAATCGCGGCATCCACCATTGCCCCTACCGCAATGGCGATCCCGCCGAGCGACATAATATTGGCGTTCAGCCCCTGAAAATGCATCACGATAAAGGCAATACAGAGGCCCAGCGGCAACGAAATGATCGCCACCAGCGCAGAGCGGACATGCCACAGGAACAGCGCGCAGACCAGCGCAACCACAATAAACTCTTCGAGCAATTTGTAGCTGAGGTTATCAATGGCGCGGTCAATCAACTGGCTGCGATCGTAGGTTGTCACGACTTCAACGCCTTCCGGCAAGCTGCTTTTCAGCGTTTCCAGCTTCGTCTTCACGGCGGAAATAACGTCCCGGGCGTTTTTACCGGAACGCAGGATCACCACCCCGCCCGCCACTTCGCCTTCGCCGTTCAGCTCAGCAATGCCCCGGCGCATTTCCGGGCCAATCTGTACGCGGGCGACATCGCGAAGGTACACCGGAACGCCGTTCTCACCGGATTTCAGCACAATGTTGTTGAAGTCATCGAGGGTCTGCAAATAACCGCTGGCGCGCACCATGTATTCCGCTTCTGACAGTTCGACGGAGGAGCCCCCCGCCTCCTGGTTGGACATATCCAGAGCCGACTTCACCTGCGCAAGGCTAATGCCATACTGCGTGAGTTTCATCGGGTCGATAACGACCTGGTACTCTTTCACCACGCCGCCGACCGAGGCCACTTCCGCCACATTCGGAATGGTTTTCAGCTCATACTTTAAAAACCAGTCCTGTAAAGAGCGCAGTTCCGCCAGATCGTGTTTACCGCTGCGATCCACCAGCGCATATTCAAATATCCAGCCAACGCCGGTGGCGTCTGGCCCCATTTCCGCGCTGACGCCCGCAGGCAGTTTCCCCTGCACCTGATTGAGGTACTCCAGCACGCGGGAACGCGCCCAGTAGGGATCGGTGCCATCTTCAAAAATGACGTACACGTAAGAATCGCCAAACTGCGAGAAACCGCGCACCGTCTTCGCACCTGGCACCGACAGCATGGTGGTCGTCAATGGATAGGTCACCTGATTTTCAACAATCTGCGGCGCCTGTCCCGGATAGCTGGTTTTCACAATTACCTGCACGTCAGACAGGTCAGGCAGCGCATCAACCGGCGTGTTAATGATGGTCCAGGTTCCCCAGATGCTGAGGAACAGCGCCCCCATCACAACCAGAAAACGGTTCGCTACGGAGCGGCGGATAATCCATTCAATCATTTGTTATTCCCTCAATGTGAATGGGCCGCATGATCGGGCGCAGCAGAGGAAGATTGCGCCCGCATACGATCCAGCGCGCCGGAGATATTGGCTTCGGAGTCAATCAGGAACAGTCCGCTGGAGACCACTTTTTCACCTTCGGCAAGCCCGGCGCGAATCGCCGTCACGCCTTGTGATTCATGGAACACCGAGACCTGTTTCGGCACAAAGCGACCGTCGTTGTCGACGGCGATCACCCGCTGTTCCGTTCCATTATCAATCAATGCCTTAGACGGGATTAGCAGCATCGGTTCGCTTTGCATTTTCAGCTTCAGGTACGCATTCATTCCGGGCTTGAGCGCTTCATCAGGGTTATCAACCTGTAAGCGCAACTGGAGGGTTCGAGTGGTGGCGTCCACGCTTGGCAGAATCGTCCATTTACTGATGGTGAAGCGTTTATCCGGCCACGCGGGCACGGCAATATCGAACTGCGAGGCATCTTTAATCAGCCATGCGATGGATTCAGGAACGGCCGCGCTGATCCACACCGGGTCCATCCCCTGGATTTTCGCCACCACGTTATCTTTGGCGATATTCATCCCGGCGCGCAGATCGAACGCGGTGATCACCCCATCAATAGGCGCTTTCAGGCTAAAGCGGGTCTGAATTTTACGGGTTGAGACTAAGCGGCGGATATCCTCTTCCGGCATCCCGGCCAGACGCAGTCGTTCAAGAATGCCTTCCACCTGCGTTGCCGTACCGCCCGTTTCCCGCAGCAGTAAATATTCACTCTGGGCTTCAACCCAGTCAGGAATGGTCAGGTCGATCAGCGGCGTTCCTTTCTTAATTTTATCCCCCACCGTCAGCGGCCAGACTTTATCGATAAAGCCTGCGGAACGCGCCTGCATAATCACAAACTGGTATTCATTGAAACTGACGTTAGCCGGGAAAGTTTGCGCGTAGCGCAGCGGCCCACGGCGAACAGCCTCCGTCTTTAACCCTAAATTCTGCGTCTGTACCGGATCAATACGCACGCCTGGCGCAGAGGTCGTGTCTGACTCTTCATCAGCGTATTTCGCCACCAGATCCATATCCATAAACGGCGATTTACCGGGCTTATCAAAGCGCGTATTCGGATACATGGGGTCATACCAGAACAGAACCTTACGGGCCTCTTTTTCGGAGGCAGGCGCAGTATCGACAGGCTGATGCGCAGACGCAAAATAAGCGTAAACGCCGACCGAGATAATCCCTCCGACGATCATACTGCCGAGAATAAGCGCGGTATTTTTTATTTTTAAAGACGCCATAGTGACTTCCATTCGATCCATTTTCTGGATCAGTTACGCGGGAGATATGCCCGCGCTTCTGTAAACCCGGGCAAGAACAAAGAGACAGCGAATACGCTTTACTGGCTGACCTGAATATCGCGTAATAAAGAGAGATTGCCCTGCTGAACGAAAGTAAACGCCACTTTGTCGCCGGGTTTAATGTCACCGGAACGGGTTTCCGGGGTCAGGGTAAAGCGCATCGTCATCGCAGGCCAGTTGACCGCCGGAATAGGTTCATGATCGATAGTCACTTTTTTCGTGTCTTTGTCGATGGCTTTAACCACGCCGGTTGAATGAATCACCTGCTCCTGCTGCGCCGCTGATGCGTTATTCATCATCTCGCCGTGGTGATGTTCATTCGCCTGAACGTTAAATACCACGGCGGAGAACAGACCCAAAATCGCCGCTTTTACTGTATTGTTCATCATGCTTTCTCCTGAAAATAACGATAAATTTTTATTCCACCCAACCGCCGCCCAGCGCGGTGAACAGCGTAATTTCATTAGCCTGTCGGGCGTAATTCAGATCGAGTAACGTTTGCTGGGTTGAAAACAGAGAGCGCTCCGCATCCAGCACTTCGATATAGCTGACCGCGCCATGCTGATAGAGCGCTCTGGCGCGTTGCAGCGTAATACGCAGCGAGCTCAGATAACGCTGTTGCGCGGTTATCTGGTCGGTCAGGCTCTGGCGCAAAGCCAGCGCATCCGCCACCTCTTTAAACGCGGTCTGGATCTTCTGTTCATAATTCACAACCGATTGCTGCTGGCGAATTTCCGCCAGATCGAGGTTGGCCTGATTACGTCCGGCGTTAAAAATCGGCAGTTCCACTTTCGGGATAAAATTCCACATCCCGCTCGCGGCATTAAATAAACGGGAGAGATCGCTGCTGCTGCCGGACACCCCGCTGGTCAGGGTAATGGAGGGAAAAAAGGCCGCGCGCGCCGCGCCAATATTGGCATTCGCCGCCATCAACGTATGTTCAGCTTCCATAATATCCGGGCGCTGCAACAAGATTTGCGAGGAAAGCGACGGCGGGAGCGTCACGTTTTTAATATCTCCGCTATCGCGCGCCCTGTCATCCGGCAGCGCAGAATAAGTGCCCAACAGCAATTGCAGCGCATTATTGGCCTGCGCCAGCTCGCCCTGTCGTTTCGCAATATCGCTACGGGTGCTTTCAATCACGCCCCTCGCTTGTTCCAGCGCCAGCACGGTCGTGCTGCCGGTCAGCAACTGCTTTTCTACAAATGCGTAAGAGCGTGTATAGTTTTCCAGCGTTTCTTGTGCGATTTGCAACTGCGCGTACGCCAGCCGTTGATTAAAATAACTTTGCGCCACGTTTGAGATTAATAAGATATGCACTGCCCGGCGCGCTTCTTCGCTGGCAAAATAGTTCTGTCGGTCAGCCTCACTCATGTTTTTCAGCCGGCCAAAAAAGTCCAGATCAAAACTCAGATTCAGCCCGGCTTCATATTCGCGGGTACTGCTGCTGTCACCCTTTAATTTTCCTTCCCAGCTTCCGCTGGCATCGGAATTAAGCTGCGGATAACGATCGGCATCCGTCACCCGGTATTGCGCTCTGGCTTCCTGCACTTTCAGCGTCGCCATGCGCAAGTCACGGTTATTGCGTAACGCCTCGCCAATCAGCAACTTTACTTGCTCATCAACAAAAAAGGTTCGCCAGCCGGTCTCCTGATACCCCGCAGGCGCAGAAACCAGCGCATTCTGGCTCAGGGAGAATTGTTGCGGCACCGGCAACGCGGGCCGCTGATAGTCCGGCGCCAGCGAACAGCCCGTCAGAACAAGCATCACGCTGAGGGTAAGAAGCTTAAATTTGCGCATAGCGTTTCTCGTCCCAACGGGACTGATAACCATATAGTGAATGTGAATTTATGCCCTGTACCTTAACGAAGTGACTCTGTTCGGCCCGTGACAGGAAAATGACAAAGTTGTCATTTTCCCAATAACCGATTGCTATCCGATCCTGCTCCTCTAGAATTGAAAACCCGCCCAACCTTTGCGTGAAGGAAGACGTGATGAAGATTCTGATAGTCGAAGACGAGAAAAAAACCGGTGAATACCTGACCAAAGGTCTGACGGAAGCGGGCTTCGTGGTGGACCTGGCGGATAACGGGCTTAACGGGTATCACCTGGCGATGACGGGAGATTACGATCTGCTGATCCTCGACATCATGCTGCCGGATGTGAATGGCTGGGATATTGTCCGTATGCTGCGCACCGCCAACAAAGGCATGCCAATCCTTCTTCTTACCGCGCTGGGCACCATTGAACACAGGGTAAAAGGTCTGGAGCTGGGGGCTGACGACTATCTGGTTAAACCGTTCGCTTTCGCTGAATTACTGGCTCGCGTCAGAACGCTGCTTCGTCGCGGCGCGGCGGTGATGGTCGAAAGTCAGTTTCAGGTCGCGGATTTGACGCTCGATCTGGTCAGCAGAAAAGTGACCCGCAACGGCATGCGCATCACGCTCACCAGTAAAGAGTTTACGCTACTGGAGTTTTTCGTTCGCCACCAGGGAGAAGTCTTGCCCCGCTCGCTGATCGCTTCCCAGGTCTGGGATATGAACTTTGACAGCGATACCAACGCGATTGACGTTGCCGTTAAACGGCTGCGCGCGAAAATCGATAACGAGTTCGAACCGAAACTCATCCAGACCGTGCGCGGCGTGGGCTATGTGCTTGAGGTACCGGATGGTGACTAAACGCTTTCAGCGCCCTTTCTCGCTGGCGACGCGCCTGACATTTTTCATCAGCCTCGCCACCATTGCCTCTTTTTTCGCGTTTGCCTGGATCATGATTCACTCCGTAAAAGTGCATTTTGCCGAGCAGGATATCAATGACCTGAAAGAGATCAGCGCGACGCTGGAGCGAATCCTCACACATCCCGACGAACCGGAAGCACGCCGACTGGAAATCCTAAAAAACGTTGCCGCCGGTTACTCGAACGTCATTATTTCGCTGGAAGATGCCAACCAGCGGGCGATTTTTCACTCTCCCGGTTCACCTGATCTTCGCCAGTTTATCGCCAAAGCCACGCCGGATAGCAGCGCGCGTAACGGCGATGTCTTTTTGTTGTCCAGCCCGGACTTACAAGGCAAGAGGCACGCTAACGGGCACGGTGCTCATTCCGCATGGCGCATGATTCGCCTGCCGGTCGGGCAACTCGCGGACGGGCAACCGGCCTACACGCTCTATATGGCGTTATCGATCGACTTCCATCTGCACTATATTAACGATCTGAAAAATAAGCTGATTATGACGGCTTCGCTGATTAGCATGATGATCATTTTTATTGTGCTGTTCGCCGTCTACAAAGGCCATGAACCGATTCGCAGTGTCAGCCGCCGGATTCAAAATATTACGTCGAAAGACCTCGATGTGCGTCTTGACCCGCAGGCCGTTCCGATTGAGCTGGAACGGCTGGTGCTCTCGTTTAACCATATGCTTGAACGCATTGAGGATGTTTTTACCCGCCAGTCGAATTTCTCTGCGGATATCGCCCATGAAATTCGCACCCCGATTACGAACCTGGTGACGCAAACAGAGATTGCGCTAAGCCAGACCCGCAGCCAAAAAGAGCTGGAAGACGTACTCTACTCCAACCTCGAAGAGTTTGGCCGTATGTCGAAGATGGTAAGCGACATGCTGTTTCTGGCTCAGGCCGACAATAACCAGCTCATCCCGGAGAAAAAGGCGCTCGACCTGGCGGATGAAGTCCACAAGGTGTTCGACTTTTTTGAAGCCTGGGCGGAAGAACGCGAAGTGCGTTTGCATTTTGAAGGACGCGCGTGTTGGGTATCCGGCGATCCCATCATGTTACGCAGAGCGCTCAGCAACTTGCTGTCTAACGCCATGCGCTACACCCCGAAAGGCGAAGCCGTCACCGTGCGGCTCAAAGAAATGGACAGGCAGGCGCAGATTACCGTTGAAAACCCCGGCGCCCCCATTGCGCCAGAACATTTACCGCGCCTGTTTGACCGCTTCTACCGGGTTGACCCTTCCCGACAGCGTAAGGGCGAAGGCAGCGGAATTGGGCTGGCGATTGTGAAATCAATCGTCATCGCCCATCAGGGAACCGTGTCCGTAACGTCCGATCTGCGCGCAACGCGCTTTATTCTGACATTGCCGAAACATGGCGATTGAAATGCAGTGATAACGACGCAGCGAAATGGAGTCTGACAGAAAGGCGAGAATAAAGACTGGCGCGCCCTGCAGGATTCGAACCTGCGACCCACGGCTTAGAAGGCCGTTGCTCTATCCAACTGAGCTAAGGGCGCACTGTGTGAAGCGATGGCTTCATGCGGATGAAACGCGTGAATTATACGGTGAGCGCCTGCTGAGTCAATGGCTTTTGTTCTGGTTGCTGAGGAAGTGTACGAATATCTTTTTTTCTGGCGCTACGCAAGTATCCAGGAAATCACCTGGTAAGAACTCGGCCTGCATAAAGTGGCATTTTAAGGATAAATGTATTTAGAAAATTAATGCGTTTACTTACTATTTCCTCCCCACTTCCCAGCTGTTCAGGATATTTTTTATGCTGAGTGTCGCCATAAAAGAACAAAATAGCCATTTCGAACACGGTCTTAAAATCATCATGACTCGTCTGACTCATCAGTGGCATCAGAAAATTCAATTTCTACCTGCTGATGATATAGACAAAGCGGATATCGCATTTTTATCGCTGGATGAAGACTGGTTTAGTGCCGGATGTTATCAGATACCGGTACATACCCGGCACCAGCAGAGAGTCATTATTTGTAATGAATACGATAAAGACAAACTTATGTTCAGGCCGTGTCTCTATATGCTGCCGCATATTTACCGGGAGGACGATGTTGATGAGATAACCAAAAAGATGGTGCTTATCCTGCATAAACGGGCACTTCGCCGCAGCGTTCCCCCTTCTGTTTGCCATTACTGTACGACTCGCCATTTCTCCATTCTGGAACGCCAGTTTTTAAAGATGGTCGCCCGCGGGCACCGGTTAAGCGAAATTGCCGTACTCCTTTCGCTGAGCGAAGAACAAACCAAATCAATTCGCCGCAGCATCATGAAGAAACTGCACGTAAAAAATGAACAGCAGTTCTTAAATTACATCAGAGTTAACCTGGGTTTTCTGCAAGAATAGACATATTCTCAATTTTCCATCCATCATGTTGAGAAATATCTCACAGATGATTAAGTAACGTCATCTACAGCGATTTTTCGCATACTGCCACAATGACACTTATCATATTTCCTGATTGCACAACCGTCAGGAACCGAAAATATTCGGCGGCATTTTTTATGCCTACAGGAGTGTTTTTGTGGCAACTCGCCCGGTATTACAGGGAAATATTCTTGACTCTGCAACATTGCGCACTCAAAAGGAACGTCCTTTTTGTTGGGAATATCCTTTAAAGCTTGAGCCGATAGTCCATTTATCTTCTGCCCGCACCTTTGGCTATGAAGTTCTGACTCAGGTTCCTTTTCATGTCAATACTGAGCATTTTTTTCACCACCTTCCGCCAGAAAAAATAGTGGCGAACTTTTATCAGCAAGTCGCCACTATTACGCATTATCCCAAAGGCGTACATTATTTTCTTAATTTACCGCTGAAGGTATTTTTACACCTGGATTTTTTTAATTCAGGAGTAACCCCCTGCCCGTCCAATCTGATCCTTGAAATCCAGGACCCAGAAACGCTTTTTTCACTTAATAGCCGCCAGCGTTCCCAACTCTATGAAAAAATAAAACAGGTTGAGTCTATCGGAATTCCCGTCTGGCTGGATGATGTCGATGAAAATTTGATCAAAGAAGTGGCTGCCGCCCGCTGGCGTTTTAGTGGTCTGAAACTGGATAAAAATGCGTTCTGGGATCTAATTCTGCATCCTCAGAAACTGCGCCAGGTGATTTTTATGGGGTATAACATTGCAGATGTCATACTCATTGAAGGTATTGAAAATCATGCGCAAAAAGAAATTGCTTTTCATTCTGGCGCCCAATTAGGCCAGGGATACTTATGGCCCGCGCTTTTGCAAAACAAAGAGTAGAAAAACGGAAAGGGAAAGGATGCGCAGCGCACTTCGCAAAGAAAGACATCGCCGTTTAAGAAATACTGATTGCACTCACCACTACCATCACCTTGAACCACAGGTATTTGATCGTCTGGAATATCTGACCCAACGTCTCAATTATGCCCTACCGGACAATACAATCTCTCAGGTTATTATCACGACGGATAACTATCTCGGATATACACTGAATCGCTATTTATTTTCTGGAAAACGCACGGCGGTATTCAGCTCTCTGGAATCACCCTCACGCAGGCTGGAAGAGACGGGCATCAGACAATTGATTGTTGATATGGCTGGACTGGCGGTCTCCTGCTACGAAACGCTTGAGCGATTACGCCTGCTTATCCGAGAGCGAAGCGATATCCAGGTTTACTTACTGGTGCCGGATAAGGATGTTAGTCTGACGCGTTTTATGCAAAAAGCCGGTAAGTTTTATATTCTGCAACGTCGCCAGAATCTCTCATCATTACGTAACGCCTTATTATCTCCCCCCTCCGTTCAAAATACTGATGGCACCTTTAGCCATACTGACTGGAAGATCATTTCCGCGTTATCTCAGGGTATGTCTTTAAAGGAAATCGCGCTTTTACTCAATACGCCTTATCACCGGGTGATCTACCGACTCAATCAACTTATTACTCAGTTGGATCTGCCGCATCGACACAGTTTGCTGTATCTGATACACCGCCTTAGCGTCACTTCTCTTCACTTAATTTAACACGCTAACCTCTTAAGCTATAAGATTTTTTAAGAAATTACTTATTTTAACGCCTGACTAAATGTAAATTTTTTACATAAAATTAATATTTACAACTATTCCTGGTATCATAGGAAAATCCCTCTTTCTCTATAATCCTTCAATTGACGGGCTCTCACGGCCTCATCGTTGAAAATTCGCCCAAAAATCACATAACAGAAACTAAACAATTGGTTTTTTGTGTTGTTTTTATATTTAAAAAAAATACTTTTAGCCACGGAACATTGATTCAACAGAGAATAAAACCAAACGCTATTAAACAGTCTAAAACATGCAGAACATCCTAACAGCCAGCACCGATTTGTGTACCGTAAGCCTTTTCCGAAAAAATAGACCAGGTATAATCCTCCCTATTCTTAGTTAATCAGAATTTTCTTTTTTGTTGGTGCGAAATGGATATTCCCCACGCTTATTGCTCTTACGCAAAATAGTCAGTTAACAAGGATGGTATTACCTTCACCACTTCCCAGGTTCGTGAGGTATATTCTGGCTATTTGATAATTAATAGTGTCTGACGCTTATCCGCAAACGGAAGACGCGCAAACAGTCTGAGGCATACAACAATGAAACCTGCATCCGTTATCATTATGGACGAACACCCTATTGTCAGAATGTCGATAGAAGTGCTTCTCGAAAAGAATAGTAATATCCAGGTTGTCCTGAAAACCGATGACAATCGTACCGCGGTAGATTATCTGCGCACATATCCTGTGGATCTGGTCATCCTGGATATAGAGCTGCCGGGTACAGATGGATTTACACTGCTTAAACGAATCAAATCAATACAAGAAAATACCAAAATTCTTTTCTTGTCGTCTAAATCTGAATCTTTTTATGCCGGGAGAGCTATCCGGGCAGGCGCAAACGGATTTGTCAGTAAAAGAAAGGATCTCAATGATATTTATAACGCAGTGAAAATGATCTTATCAGGATATTCTTTTTTTCCTTCAGAGACGCTAAATTTTATCAGTAATACCAGTTCACGAAAAGGTGAGCACAATGATATGCCGCTCTCAAACAGGGAGGTTACGGTACTGCGCTATCTCGCCAACGGTTTATCGAATAAAGAAATCGCAGAGCAGCTCTTGCTGAGTAACAAAACCATCAGTGCGCATAAAGCGAACATCTTTTCGAAACTCGGTCTGCATACCATTGTTGAGCTTATTGATTACGCGAAGGTACACGACTTGCTGTGATCGTGGCTGACTCCCGACGAGAGATCGTTCGGGAGTACGTTATCGGGATCGGGCTTCAGTTGTAATTGATCATAAAAGTCGCATCCGCCTTTGCGACTCCCGGCTGAACGCCATCGGCCAATGCAATGTAATTCGCATAAAACGTCAGCGTAGCATTACCGTTTTCATCAACGCTTACCGCCTGGCTGGCTTGCTCAAGCGGTAATCTGCTGCGATCGCTGTCGCGGATCTCAATGGCCACTTTTTGCGCCATGACCGCATCATCCAGCGCCAGCAGCGACGTCCCCGCCGCTGGCGTTCCTGAAAAGGTCATCGACGCCGCGCCCGGCGGGCAGCCCTCAAGTTTGATGCTGAAAGGCACGGGCTGGGTGGTATCGCCGCTGGTTTTCAACTGCTTCGTGGGCCAGGTGCCCAGCTCGACCGTTTTGTTACTGTCACCGGTCACTGCGGTGCAGGTGAAGTCCACAACATTACCGCGCAGTTCAATATTAATCTCGCCCAGAGCGGTGTCAGCCCGGCAAAGCGGGCTTAGCAACACGCTGCAAAAAATAGCCAGCAAAAGTCTCATGGCTGTGCGCTCCCCTTAGTCGTAATCCACACGCAGATACCCACGAGCGGTAAAAGGCCCTTCCGTCGGTTTACTCCCCGTAATGCTTACCGGCCATGCGCGGATCCCCACGCTGGCGGCGGCGCTGTCATCCAGACGGAATGGAATTTTGCTGGCCAGATTGTTAGGCGTCAGCGGCACGCCGCCGCTGTCGGAAACGATAAAGCCTAAGTCGGGATTATCAGAGACCATCGCCTGCCCGGAGATTTTCTCCGCCTCCAGACGCATCGACAAATAGGCCTGCGCCGCGACGTTCGTACATTTTATGGCGACCGTTTTTGTCTGCGGCGTCACCCCTTCCGGGCGATTCCCCGCCCCGGCTTTGCTGAACAGCGCGGCGCCGATATCGCCAAAATCAAATTCCACAACCTGCCCGGCATTCACTTCACAGCTTTGCGGAACCTCGACTTTACCGCTGTAGCTGATGGTATAAACCGGCGTGCTCAGGGCATCGCCGGTGCTGGTGGTGACATACACCGAGAACATGGTCTGGCGGGGAATCGGCACCATGTTGATAAAAGGCCGTATCACTTTGAGTTTAAAGATCAGCTTAGAGTCCATCACGCCGAAGGGCTTTTGTTTCGGTACATTGGGGTGCGTCCCCATGCGAATATAATTACGGGGCGGATAAAATAATCCGGCATAGCTGTCGGTGATGCTCATCGCCCCCAGCAGGTAGTCATTGAGCTTGAGATACTGGAATCCCCCTTCCGTACTTTGCACGGGAAGTTCGGTCACATAGCTTCGAAAGGTATAATCCACATTCGTACCAGCAGGACACGTCGCCTGTACGCCAACCCAGCCCGATTTCTCCGGCAGCGTCACCACCTGTCCTACCTGATTATTGCTGCTGGTAAAAACATTCGACAGATCGTAAAACACATCGGTCGGCGTACCGTTCGAGTTATGGCAAACCGTCGCCCATGCCGTATTCGCCAGCAATAATGCGATGGCGCCCGGCAACAACCCTGATTTCATTTTCATCTTTTCTTACCTTTCATGACGACGGACGTTTACAGGTCGCATTAAGCAGCGTCACCGCCTGCTTCAGGCTCTCTTCAGGCAGGGAATAATGCGCCACGCAGCGGGCGTTCGCCCCCTCTCCCCACTGAATCAGCAGTTCCCCTTTCAGCGGCAGTCCGCTCAGATAAATTTGCCCGTCCTCGCCCGCCATACTGGTGACGCCGCTGGCGGTTTCGCGCACAATTGAGCCAAACGGCACCGGGCGATCACCCTGTTTTGCGGTGACAATTGCGCGCACGCCGATTCGCGTGTCAAAGGCAGCGCGTACCAGCGCCCCTTGCGTCGGCACCACGCTGCTGACGTTATTTTCCACATCGGTGTGGTTATCCATTGAGTTGGTATCCAGCGCGACACGGTTATAGCGATATACGGTGGCATAAGGCATGACCGCATATCCGCGCCAGTCGGTTTGCACCCCGGTCTGATTTTCTATATGCACCCCTTCGGCGCCTGGCGCTTTAATCAGGACGTTGGTATCGCCTAAAGGCTGACTGAGCGTAATGCCGTCCGCATGACCGACCACGCCGCCAGACAGCTGCCAGTTGTAGTCATGCTGGTCTCGATCGTAGTTGTACCCCACGCCGAGCGTCCCGTAAGCCGCCTGCCAGTTCGCGCTGGCGCTGCCGCTGTAGCCATTGGTGCTGCTGTGTCCCTGGTTCACGCTGTAGCTCAGGTTACGCCCGTCTAACAATGTACCGCCGATGCCGGTCTGCCAGCTGTTCTGTCCATTGCTGTTCCGGTTCGCGTTAAAGGTGGCGTAGGTGCGATCCAGGGCATTGTCGCGCGAGTAGCGTCGCCCGGTGAGCACGCTGAACGGAACCGACATGTTGAATGCCAGAATGCGATCGGTGCCGGAAATCCCTACGGATTCATTCCACGACCAGGAAAGGGAGTAGCTGATCCCTTGCCAGCCGCTGGCATACCCCAGTTGATACCAGGTATTGGCATCCGACGTGTTCCAGTATGTTTGCTGACTGCCGGAGATATACAGCGAGCCGTAATCCCCCAGATTCTGTGAAATGTTGACCTGGAATCGGCCTTTTTTGCTGTAGTTCAGGTTGTGATAGCTCTGCACTACCGGCACTTTATGACGCTTACCTTCGCTGTCATATTCATACTCGTACCCTTCCATACTGCGGTACGCCACATCGTCAAGCGTGTAGAATCCGCGCGTGGAATAGCGATAGCCCAGTAACTGGAAGTTAGTGCCGTAGTTGTTCAACGATTTGGCGTACAGGAAACGCAGCGACTGCCCCTGGTGGGTGCTGTCATCCGCCAGTTGGCTGCGGGCGTGGGTGACGTCTACCGAGACCGCGCCCCAGTCGCCCAGGTTCCGTCCGGCCCCCAGCACCACCGAGCTGTAGCGCGAAGCCAGCTGCGTGCCGCCATAAGCGGTATACCCTTCAGGCAGACCGGCGATCAGCGTTCCCTGGAAGAAGAATGGCGAAGATTGCTGGCTATTGCCGCTGCGAAAATCCCCCGCCACGAGGTCGAACTTCATACGTCCTTCGCGCTGCAACAGCGGAACGGTGGAGTACGGCACCGTATAGCGCTGCTGACTGCCGTCTTTCTCATCAACCGTCACGTCCAGGTCGCCGCTTGAAGACGTTGGGTTGAGGTCGGTAATCGCGAAAGCGCCCGGTGAGACATAGCTCTGATAGATCACATAGCCGTTCTGGCGGATAGTCAGTTTTGCGGCGGTACGGGCGATCCCACGCACGGTCGGCGCATAGCCTTGCAGGCTATCAGGGTACATATTGTCGGAAGAGTAGAGCCGCGCCCCGCGAAAGCCCACGCTGTCAAACACGTCGTTGCCGGTGTTGCTGTCCCCCATCACCAGTTCGCTTTTCAACGGGATGATGGCGCGTTGTACCCAGGTGCCGATGTTTTTCCAGCTTTGCGAATGGTATCCGTCGCCTTTGGAATAGCTCCACGCGCCGTTGTTACGCAACCGCCACGGGCCATAGTTCAGGCCGCTCATCAGGCTTAAAAAATAGCTGTCGCTGTTCGTCCCGCGACTGCCGGTAAAACTGTAGTTGATAAGCGCGGCGGGAATCCCCTCATCCCACTCTTCCGGCGGAATATACCCGCGCGCGCTATTCAGCATTGACGCCTGCGGAAGACTGATATTTAAACGCATTGAGGAAAAATCAAAAGCGATTTCAGCGCCGGGAATCGCCTCTGGCAAATTGATGCAGGTCTCCTCCTGGCTTTGCCCAAGCACAGGAAAGGCGGTGGTATTTACCCCCAGCCTTTTGATCCACGCCAGATCAAAACAGGGCATTAATCCGCCTGATTTTTCACCGGTTTTCGTCGACGAGGTTTCAAAGCGAATATCCTGGGTCGCGACGAACTCATCGTTGCGCCAGATATCCACCCGATAGATGCCCGGGGGCTGGTGATTGCCTTTCTCAAAACGTGACAAATCTGCCACGGACGCAGCATCTGCCGACAAAAAAGCCGGGTTAAAGTAACTTTCGCCATGACTTATCGCCGGATAGAGCGCCGCCAATATGGACAACGCCACCCCCGTCAGATGTGGCGTATACCCCGGCAGTGAACCGGGAAGATACGTTATCTTCTTCATCGTTTTCTCAGTGTGGCTTCACACATTCCGATCAGCGCAAGCTAACCGTTTTCGCCGGTGTCAGCGCACCGTAATCATTTACCGTCTGGAACGTCACACTTCCCTGCGCGCCTGCCGGAAGCAGAATCTGGGTATTGTTCTTCGGCGCGACCATGACGTTATCAACCTTCTGATTTCCCACTTTGAGATTGACCAGCGTGAGATAGTAAGCAGACGGATTGGTGATTTTCAGGTGGTTCCCGGAACGGGAGAATTGCAGCATTCCTGGCGCGTCTTCCTGCACCTGCGGCAGATTGGCAGGGCGAACAAACAGCTTAATGCGCGACAGGATCGCCAGTTGCAGGACGTTTTTGCCTTCAAGGCTGTTTTTATCCACCGACGGTATCGCTTTCACGTTCATCCAGAACAAAGACTCCCGATCGGCAGGCAGGGGTTGTCCGGCATAAATAATACGCAGCGTGTTTTCACTTTTGGGTTCGCTGACAAACAGCGGCGGTGTAACAACGAACGATTTTTCTTTGACGCCGGCGCTGTTCTCAATCCATGAATTAACCAGATAACGCTCTTTCGATGCGCTGTTGCTAATTGCCAGCGAGGTCTGTTTGGCGTCCGCCGGATAAATAACGCGGGTGGCGCCTAATGCAATTCCCCCGGCCGCCTGCGCACTCATTGAAGTCAATAAGGCAATAAAAATAATAAGGCCTGATTTTATATAATTAAGCATGGCAAAAAATACCTTTTGCGTTTTATCAACGCCCGGAAAACAAATCAGGGGTAAACCAGCGTAAACCACACATCTGAATGAATACTTCCCGGCGTCATATTTTCCGAGATTGCCCGATAGCGAGCCGTGAAATGAAATGTCATTTCTTGCGTTAAAATAGGGGCATAATGAAGCGGCAAGGAATTGGGTATGATTTGCCGTTGTTCCTCATCAAATAATGCCAGACCAATACCGGAGGTCGCCGCCGTGTCGCTGCGCGCCAGGAATACCTGCGGATCTTCTGCGGGAGTCACACCGGAAAAAGCGATCCCAACATGGCTATAAACCTCTGAACTACAATCGGTTAATCGCAGCGCGAAAGGAATACTGGTCGGGGCGAAACTCCCGGCGCCAGAAAAGACATTGGTGCGGTATTGCCCCATCTGTACACGGAGATCCTGGCTTTCGGAATTCACCGCGCAGGCGCCGTTTACCAGCTGGCCTCGCAGGTGAAGATTACCGCTCTCCAGTATCACCGTATGCGCGAATGCGGGCATCGCGCAAATCAGCCCCACCAGCGCCACGCCTTTGCTAATCATCTGCTGTATCACTTATCGTCCCCGGATAGCGCCTCATCCATTGAGGCTTGCCACATCCCTGAATCCCTGGTGGGTTTATTCGTACTTCATGATGAAGGTTGCGTCGGCGTTAGCCTGACCCGGCGTGGTGTCCGCAGCAGTCGCTTTATAACGCGCGGTGAAACGCAGCGTGTTGCTACCTTCTACCAGCGCCTGAGCCGTAGAGAAGGTCGCGCCGTCTGGCTTCAGCGGAGAAGAGGTGTTATCAAGAATTTCGATCCCTACGCCGCCTGCCGTGGTGCCATTGTCACCAGACACGACTGCCAGCAGGCTGTCGTTTGTACCGTCAGCCTGACCAGAGAACGCAACGGCAGCGGTCGCTGCTACGCTCGGATCGCAGTCATTCAGTACAATGGTGAACGGAATCTGTGCGCTGGTATCGCCAACAGCGGTAAAGCTGGCGGTACGATACTGGCCCAGGGTCACGGTCTGATCGGCAGATTTCGTGCTAACGGCACACGCTGCATTGACCAGCTCACCTTCGAAGTGAACCGTACCGCCGCTAACGCTTACCGGATCGGCATGAGCCGCACCAGCAGCAAACATCAGGCCAGCAATAACGGAAGAGGTCATTAATTTAAGTTTCATGGATTTCCCTTGAATTACGCACATTCGGCTCCAGTTTCCTGCGGGAACCGTTTGAATCAAAATCGACATAATAATGTCAGGCTAATTATCTCTGCATCCTGTAAAGATATATATCGAAAGAGAATTAGCTAACCTTTTTACCCCAACTCTCCTGAGCATTAGATTCACTAATTAATCTTTACGAATATGACAATTCGTCACAGGGATAAATTAAACATTTCAATAAGTGAAAAATACCTTCAATCTCTTTAATTAGCCCAGGTAAATTCTTATTGGGATATAGGACAGGTCTAAGCCTTTTTTATATAAAAGTGTTCAATATCACACTTAACGCCACGTTTTTCGCGGCATTCCCCCTAATTTTAGCAGGGTGATGAATTGTTTCTTTTAGGTTAATTTTGATTAGGTTGCTCATTAATTGCCCACAGGATTTTGCCCCTCGCCGCAGCCCGTATCGCAGCGGTCACTGCACCGATCACACGTAAAGACGCAAACGATAACTGACAGCGCGCCCCGCTTCTGACAAAATAGCCACATCCCCTTCGACTTAATGTAACAGACGGAATCCTCTCTCTGATGGCAGCAAAGATT
Source organism: Citrobacter sp. CK191 (assembly GCF_030333435.1). Taxonomy (NCBI): domain Bacteria; kingdom Pseudomonadati; phylum Pseudomonadota; class Gammaproteobacteria; order Enterobacterales; family Enterobacteriaceae; genus Citrobacter; species Citrobacter sp. CK191. The sequence continues at coordinate 216,170 of NZ_JAOWFX010000003.1, forward strand.
ATTGACGGTAAAACGATTGCGCAGCAGGTGCGCTCTGAGGTTGCTCAAAAAGTTCAGGCGCGTGTCGCGGCCGGACTTCGCGCCCCAGGGTTGGCCGTTGTATTGGTAGGCAGCAACCCGGCTTCGCAGATTTATGTGGCGAGTAAGCGCAAAGCCTGTGAAGAGGTGGGATTCGTCTCCCGCTCCTATGACCTGCCCGAAACCACCAGCGAAGCAGAACTGCTGGAGCTGATTGATACGCTTAACGCCGACAACACTATCGACGGTATTCTGGTGCAGTTGCCGTTACCGGCGGGCATCGATAACGTCAAAGTGCTGGAACGCATTGCTCCGGACAAAGACGTAGATGGTTTCCATCCCTACAACGTAGGCCGTCTGTGCCAGCGCGCGCCGCGTCTGCGCCCCTGTACGCCGCGCGGCATCGTCACGCTGCTGGAGCGTTACAACATCGATACCTTCGGACTGAATGCCGTCGTCATCGGCGCCTCGAATATCGTCGGTCGCCCGATGAGCATGGAACTGCTGCTGGCAGGCTGCACAACGACCGTGACTCACCGTTTCACCAAAGATCTGCGTCGCCATGTTGAACACGCCGATCTGCTGATTGTCGCCGTCGGCAAACCCGGATTTATTCCCGGCGAGTGGATTAAAGAAGGCGCCATCGTGATTGATGTCGGAATCAACCGACTGGAAAATGGTAAAGTGGTCGGCGATGTGGTCTTTGAAGACGCTGCCGCGCGCGCATCCTATATCACCCCGGTGCCGGGCGGCGTCGGTCCGATGACGGTCGCAACACTTATCGAAAACACGCTACAGGCGTGCGTTGAATATCACGATCCACAAGGTAAATAACATGGCAACATTCTCTTTAGGCAAGCACCCGCACGTTGAGTTGTGCGACCTGCTCAAACTGGAAGGCTGGAGCGAAAGCGGTGCCCAGGCGAAAATTGCCATTGCAGAAGGTTTAGTGAAGGTTGATGGCGCGGTTGAAACCCGCAAACGCTGCAAAATTGTTGCCGGGCAAACCGTCAGCTTCGCAGGGCAAAGCGTTAACGTCGTCGCCTGATTCAGAGTGCCGGATGGCGACGCTATCGCGTCTTATCCGGCCTACTGGTTATGCCAGTGTAGGCCGGATAAGGCGTTAGCCGCCATTCGGCAATGACGTTATTTACGGCGCCAGGTTGTCCCTTGCGGACCATCTTCCAGCACGATGCCCATCTCATTCAGACGGTCACGCGCCGCATCCGCCGCCGCCCAGTCTTTGGCTTTACGCGCATCCAGACGCTGTTGAATTAACGCTTCGATTTCAGCCACTTCGCCGTCATCCGCCTGCGCTCCGCTTTGCAGGAACGCTTCCGGCTCCTGCTCCAGCAGCCCCAGCACGCCGGAAATTTTACGCAGATGTGACGCCATCGCATTCGCGGCAGCCATATCCTCACTCTTCAGACGGTTCACCTCACGCGCCATATCAAACAGCACGGAGTAGGCTTCCGGCGTGTTGAAATCGTCGTTCATCGCCTCCACAAAACGCGCTTCAAACGCTTCACCGCCCGCAGGCGCAACGGTTTTGTCCGTTCCGCGCAGCGCGGTGTACAGACGCTCCAGGGCGGAGCGCGCCTGCTTGAGGTTCTCTTCGCTGTAGTTGAGCTGGCTACGATAGTGGCCGGACATCAGGAAGTAGCGAACGGTTTCCGCGTCGTAGTATTTCAGCACATCGCGCACGGTAAAGAAGTTGCCCAGCGATTTCGACATCTTCTCACGATCCACCATCACCATGCCGGAGTGCATCCAGTAGTTCACATATTCGCCGTCGTGCGCGCAGGTAGACTGGGCGATTTCGTTCTCATGGTGCGGGAACATCAGATCGGAACCGCCGCCATGAATATCAAAATGGTTGCCCAGCTGTTTGCAGTTCATAGCGGAACATTCAATGTGCCAGCCCGGACGACCCGCGCCCCACGGCGACGGCCAGCTCGGCTCGCCCTCTTTGGACATCTTCCACAGCACGAAGTCCATCGGGTTGTGTTTTACGTCAACGACGTCAACGCGAGCGCCCGCCTGTAGCTGTTCCAGATCCTGGCGCGACAGCTGACCGTAGTTCGGGTCGGTCGGCACGTCGAACATCACGTCGCCATTGTCCGCCACATAAGCGTGACCTTTGGCGATCAGCTGTTCGGTGATCTCAATAATTTCGGCGATATGGTGCGTTGCACGCGGCTCCAGATCCGGGCGCAGAATATTCAGCGCGTCGAAATCTTTGTGCATCTCCGCAATCATACGATCGACCAGCGCGACAAAGCTTTCACCGTTTTCGTTCGCCCGTTTAATGATCTTGTCGTCGATATCGGTAATGTTACGCACGTACTTCAGCGTATAACCGAGGAAACGCAAATAGCGCGCAACGACATCGAAGGCGACAAACGTACGCCCGTGACCGATATGACAGAGGTCGTAAACGGTAATACCACACACGTACATGCCGACTTCCCCGGCATGAATAGGTTTGAATTCCTCTTTTTGGCGCGTCAGTGTATTAAAGATTTTTAACATCGAAGATTCCGTATAGACGTGTGTGGGTAATAATATCCGTATGATACATATTATTCGTAATCGAAGCAGCACACTTTGCGAGGTGATCGCAGCGTGCGGTTATGCTATAACACCCCCCTATATGTGACCCTTACCGGGGTCGAAGCACCACTATATCGGAACAGGATGCAAAAATGGTTACTTTCCACACTAATCACGGCGATATCGTAATCAAAACGTTTGATGACAAAGCGCCTGAAACAGTTAAAAACTTCCTGGACTACTGCCGCGAAGGTTTTTACAACAACACCATTTTCCACCGTGTTATTAACGGTTTCATGATTCAGGGCGGCGGTTTTGAACCTGGCATGAAGCAGAAAGCGACCAAAGAAGCGATCAAAAACGAAGCCAACAACGGTCTGAAAAACACCCGTGGCACGCTGGCAATGGCGCGTACTCAGGCTCCACACTCCGCAACGGCGCAGTTCTTCATCAACGTGGCCGACAACGACTTCCTGAACTTCTCTGGCGAAAGCATGCAGGGCTGGGGCTACTGCGTATTCGCTGAAGTCGTGGAAGGCATGGACGTGGTTGATAAAATCAAAGGCGTATCAACAGGCCGCAGCGGTATGCATCAGGACGTGCCGAAAGAAGACGTTATCATCGAAAACGTGACCGTCAGCGAGTAATCGTGGCAACACTGTTTATTGCAGATCTTCACCTCTGCACGGAAGAACCGGCGATCACCGCCGGTTTTCTGCGTTTTTTAGCTGGTGACGCGCGCCAGGCCGATGCACTGTACATTCTTGGCGACCTTTTCGAAGCCTGGATAGGCGACGACGATCCCAACCCACTGCACCGCGAAATGGCCGCAGCCATTAAAGCCGTTGTAGATTCCGGCGTTCCCTGCTTCTTTATTCACGGCAACCGTGATTTTTTGATCGGCAAACGCTTTGCCCGTGAAAGCGGAATGACGCTATTGCCGCAGGAAAAGGTGCTCGACCTCTATGGTCGTCGCGTATTGATTATGCACGGCGACACGCTCTGCACCGACGATGCCGGTTACCAGGCGTTTCGCGCCAAAGTTCACAAACCCTGGCTACAGACGCTGTTCCTCGCCCTGCCGCTGTTTATCCGCAATCGTATTGCCGCCAGAATGCGCGCAGGCAGCAAAGCCGCCAACAGCAGCAAGTCACTGGAGATCATGGACGTTAATCCACAGGCCGTGGTGGTCGAAATGGAAAAACACCATGTGCAATGGCTGATTCATGGTCATACTCATCGCCCGGACGTTCACGAACTGAGCGCTAACGGCAAACCCGCGTTCCGCGTTGTTTTAGGCGCCTGGCATAGCGAAGGGTCGATGGTCAAAGTCACGCCGGATGACGTTGAGCTTCTCCATTTCCCGTTTTAACCTCGCCCGTGAATTGACGACGTCATAAGGTACGCAACCGTTTTCCTTGGCGTATTTCCGTGCTATTCTCTGTGCCCTCAAAAGCCGAGAGTTGTGCACCACAGGAGTTTTAAGACGCATGTCTTCCCGCAATAATCCGGCGCGTGTCGCCATCGTGATGGGGTCCAAAAGCGACTGGGCTACCATGCAGTTTGCCGCCGAAATCTTCGATATCCTGAACGTTCCACACCACGTTGAAGTGGTTTCCGCACACCGCACCCCCGATAAGCTGTTCAGCTTCGCCGAAAGCGCCGAAGAGAAGGATTATCAGGTGATTATTGCCGGTGCTGGCGGCGCGGCGCATCTGCCGGGAATGATTGCGGCAAAAACGCTGGTGCCGGTACTGGGCGTGCCGGTGCAAAGCGCTGCGCTGAGCGGCGTGGACAGCCTCTACTCTATCGTCCAGATGCCGCGCGGCATTCCGGTTGGCACGCTGGCGATCGGCAAAGCGGGCGCGGCAAACGCGGCGCTGCTGGCAGCGCAAATTCTGGCGACACACGATAAAGACCTGCGCCAACGTCTGGCGGACTGGCGTAAAGCCCAGACCGATGAGGTGCTTGAGAATCCCGACCCACGAGGTGCGGCATGAAGCAGGTCTGCGTACTGGGTAACGGCCAGTTAGGACGGATGCTGCGTCAGGCGGGCGAACCGTTGGGCATCACCGTCTGGCCTGTCGGGCTGGACGCGGAACCTACCGCCGTTCCGGTTCAGCAAAGCGTGATCACAGCGGAAATCGAACGCTGGCCGGAAACCGCGCTGACCCGCGAACTGGCGCGCCACCCGGCTTTCGTCAACCGCGACGTTTTCCCGATTATTGCCGACCGCCTGACGCAAAAGCAGCTTTTTGACAAACTCTCGCTGGCGACGGCGCCCTGGCAGTTGCTGGCAAGCCGGGACGAGTGGCCTGCCGTATTTGCGCGTCTGGGCGAACTGGCTATCGTCAAACGGCGCGTCGGCGGTTACGACGGCCGTGGGCAGTGGCGTTTACGCGCGGATGAAACCGCTCAGTTCCCGGACGACGGTTACGGCGAGTGCATTGTTGAACAGGGCATTAACTTCTCTGGCGAAGTGTCGTTAGTCGGCGCACGCGCCCATGACGGCAGCACCGTGTTCTACCCGCTGACGCACAACCTGCACCAGGATGGGATTCTACGCACCAGCGTAGCGTTCCCACAGGCCAACGCAAAACAGCAGGAACAGGCGGAAGCCATGCTCTCCGCCATCATGCATGAACTGGGTTATGTCGGCGTCATGGCGATGGAGTGTTTTATCACGCCGGAAGGGTTGCTCATCAACGAACTGGCGCCGCGGGTACACAACAGCGGGCACTGGACGCAAAACGGCGCCAGCATCAGCCAGTTTGAGCTGCATCTGCGCGCGATTACCGGCCTGCCGTTACCGTCACCGGTCGTGGACAGCCCGTCCGTGATGGTGAACCTGATTGGCAGCGATCTGAATTACGACTGGCTGAAACTGCCGCTGGTGCATCTGCACTGGTACGACAAAGAGGTTCGCGAGGGGCGTAAAGTGGGCCACCTGAACCTGACCGACAGCGATACCGATCGCTTAAGCGCAACGCTGGAAGCCTTAGTTCCCTTGCTGCCGCCGGAATACGCCAGCGGCATCATCTGGGCGCAAAGTAAGCTTAAGTAATACATAAAATGCCGGGAAAGGAATCTTATCCTTTTCCGGCTCCTCCTTCAGCGCGTAAAATCCCCGTCATTGCCGTTTGTTTTTTTTCAGGATTCCACAATGAACGATGGGACGGACTATCGCGCCATTCTGGCGGCCGATACGCCTTTAATCGACGTTCGCGCGCCGATAGAATTTACGCAGGGCGCCATGCCCACCGCGATTAACCTGCCCTTAATGAATAATGAAGAACGCGCGGCAGTCGGCACCTGTTACAAACGCCAGGGGCCGGAAGCGGCACTGGCGTTGGGCCATAAACTCGTTGCCGGCGACGAGCGTCAACGGCGGCTGGAGGCCTGGCGAAAAGCCTGTATTCAACATCCACGGGGTTATCTCTGCTGCGCGCGCGGCGGTCAGCGTTCGCATATCGTACAACAATGGCTACATGAGTCCGGCGTGGATTATCCGCTGATCCAGGGCGGCTACAAAGCGCTCCGCCAGGCGGCCATGCACATCACCGACACGCTGGTACAAAAACCCATGATCTTAATTGGCGGCTGTACCGGCAGCGGAAAAACACAGCTGGTTCGACAGCAGCCGAACGGCGTGGATCTGGAAGGGCTGGCGCATCATCGCGGTTCGTCATTCGGCCGCACGCTGAAGCCGCAGCTGAGTCAGGCCAGTTTTGAAAACCAGCTCGCCGTGGAGATGTTGAAAACCGACGCCCGTCAGGAGTTGCAGATGTGGGTGCTGGAAGACGAAGGCCGGATGATTGGCGCAAATCATCTGCCCGAATGTCTGCGCGAACGCATGGCGCAGGCATCCATTGCGGTTGTGGACGATCCGTTCGAGCTGCGTCTGGAGCGGCTGCGCGATGAGTATTTTATCCGCATGCATCGCGACTTCACCCATGCCTGTGGGGAAGAAGACGGCTGGCAGGCGTACAGCGACTATCTGCATCATGGGCTTTCCGCCATTCAGCGCCGCCTTGGTTTGCAGCGTTTTAAAGAGCTGACGGTAAAACTAGACGCTGCGCTGGCCATGCAGCAGGCCAGCGGCAGTACCGACGGGCATCTGGCCTGGCTGGTGCCGCTCCTCAACGAATACTACGATCCGATGTATCGCTATCAACTGGAAAAGAAAGCCGCGAAAATCGTCTTTCGCGGCATATGGCAGGACGTTGCGCAGTGGCTTCAAAACTAGCGATTGCAGGCGATTTGCCGGATGGCGGCTAACGCCTTATCCGCCTACAAATACTATGCCCTAATGTCTGTCGCGTTTATCGGCGCGTTTCGCCAGCCAGTCGCCGAGCATCTGTACAACCTGCACCAGAATAATCAACGCGACCACGGTGACAATCATCACCTGGGTTTCGTAGCGGTAATAACCGTAGCGAATCGCCAGGTCGCCGACCCCGCCGCCGCCGACAATCCCGGCCATCGCGGAATAGCCAATCAGACTCACCAGCGTGATGGTCAGCCCGCGTAGCAGACCGGCGCTGGCCTCTGGCAGCAGTACGGTGCAGATAATGCGCATCGGGCTGGCGCCGAACGCTTCTGCCGCTTCGATAATCCCTTTATCCACCTCACGCAGCGCGCTATCGACCAGACGCGCATAGAACGCTATCGCCGCAACAGAGAGAGGGACGGAGGCGGCAATCGGCCCGATGGTATTGCCGAGCAAAAATTGCGTGAGCGGCAACAGCAGCACCAGCAAAATCACGAACGGCACCGAGCGGATAATGTTCACCAGAACCGAACTCACCAGATACACGAAGCGATTCTGCCAGAACAGATTCCGGTCGGTGACAAAGATAAGGAAGCCGAGCGGCAGCCCGCCGACAACCGCCAGCACCGTTGAAATGCTCAGCATTTGAAAGGTTTCATTGAACGCCAGCGTTAAATCCGGCAGTAAATCATCCACGAATCACCTCCACCTGCGCAGTACGTTGCCGAATATGCGCTACCGCGGCATCCACCGCTGACGGGTTGTGCGGCGCAGTCAGTTGCACCACTAAAATCCCCAGCGCGCGTTCGCCGATATATTCAATTTTGCCGTGCAGAATGTTCACCGCTACGCCGAACTTTACCGCCACATCAGACAACACCGGCTGCTCCGCCGAATCACCGATAAACAGAATTTTCAGTAACTGACCGGGCAGATGCTGGCGCAGACGTTCCGGTAGCGTCAGATTGAGAGTGTGCGACACCAGCTGCTGTGTGAAGGCGTGCTGCGGATGAGCGAAAACATCAAACACGTCGCCCGACTCCACCACTTTGCCGCCGGACATCACCGCCACGCGATCGCAGATGGACTTGATCACATTCATCTCATGGGTGATCAGCACGATCGTGATCCCCAGCTGTTCGTTAATCTGTTTGAGCAGCGCCAGAATGGTCGCTGACGTTTCCAGATCCAGCGCGGAAGTCGGTTCGTCGCAGAGCAGTACATCTGGATGATTGGCGATCGCGCGGGCAATCCCCACTCGCTGCTTTTGACCACCGCTAAGCTGTACCGGAAAGCGGTTCGCCTTATCCGCCAGCCCGACCAGCGCCAGAATTTCGGCGACGCGCGGGGCGATCTTGCTGCGCTCCCATCCGGCGGATTTCAGGCTGAAAGCGACGTTTTGCGCCACCGTGCGGGTATGCATCAGATTAAAGTGCTGGAAAATCATCCCAATACGCTGGCGGGCTTTACGCAGATTCGCCCCTTCCAGCGCAGAGATCGCCACACCGTTCACTTTCACGCTTCCCTGACTCGGGCGCGTTAAGGCATTAAGGGTACGCAGCAGCGTACTTTTTCCCGCGCCGCTGGTGCCAACAATGCCAAAAATTTCGCCCGCCGCTATCCGCAAGCTGACATCATCCACCGCGCGGGTCGATGCGCCACGGCCTGCCGTAAAATCCACGCAGACCTTTTCAATCTCAATCATGCTCACCTCAGAAATGCGAAAAGGGCAGTCGCCGCTGCCCCGTTAATTCCCTTGCGCAGCGATTATTTGTCTGCGGTCATCCATTCCGGCTTCTGGAAGGCGCTGTAAATATTCTTCGGATCGTCAATAACTGCACGATAGGCCGGAGATTTCACCGCATCGACAATATCTTTCGCGAACGGCTTATCGGCATCTTCACTGCGTACGGCAATGATATTTTTCAGGTTTTCATCCAGTTGCTCTTGTTTTAGCGCGCTGGAAAGATCCAGCCCCGCCGCAACGGCGAAATTACCGTTAACCAGCGCGCCGGTCACGCCATCCAGCGTGCGCGGCAGCTGTGCCGCTTCCAGCGGTTTAAACACCAGCCCTTTCGGGTTGCTGGCGATATCACGCTCGGAGGCTTTCGTCGGGTCGATATTGTCTTTAATGGTGATAAGACCGATTGATTGCAGGAAACGCAGACCGCGCGCCAGATTGGTCGGGTCATTCGACAGGGTAATAATGTCCCCTTTCTTCAGCTCGTCCAGGCTGTTGATTTTACGGGAATAGAACCCCATTCCGGCCGTCGGCACGACGATCAGCTTCGTCAGTTTCAGCCCTTTATCGGCGGTGAATTTTTCAAAATAGAGCGTGTGCTGGAACAGGTTAGCGTCAATGCTGCCGTTGGATAACGCCATGTTTGGCTGAACATAGTCGCTAAATTCGCGCACCACGACCTTGTAGCCTTTCTCTTTCAGCGTTGGCGCGATGGCCTGTTTAACCATATCGCCATACGGCCCCGGCGCGACGCCGAATACAATAGTCTGTGGATCGCTATTAGCATGAGCAAATTGCAGGCCGCAGGCCAGCAAAAGCGCCCCGGCGGCAACGCGTAAACTCTGACGCAGTCCCATAACTTCTCCCTTTTAAATGTTGTGATGCAGTGCAGTACGCCGTGCGATGCGACGTTGTTCATTTGGGCCTGAATACAAGGCTATTTGTTAACATGACACAGTTCACAACCTGTTGTCCTTGAAATTATTTCATGATGTTGCAGAGTATGTCGTTGAAAAGGGATGGGCAGAAATGAAAAAGCCGGATAGCGGCATAAATGCCTTATCCGGCCTGGACGCTCTATTATTGCGCTGCACTCGTAGGCCCGATTAGCGCAAGCGCCATCGGGCATTCGGTTTGGCAGGCGTCAATGATTAGAAGTCGTAACGCAGACGAACCAGGTTCATATCGCCCAGATCGTCGGTGCTGGAGGTGAATACGTGTTCGTAATCCACGCGGAAACCATAATCCAGCTGGAAGCTAATACCAACGCCATTATCAATACGCTGGTAGTTACGGCCGTTCACATATTCAATACGGTCACCCATAAAGTACGGCTGAATAGATTTCACCGCATACTGGTTGATCGGGAATTTATAACCGGCAAAGTATTCAATACCCCATGCGTCGCCCGCAAAGTAGTCATGCGCGTCTACGCGTTTGGTGGTCATAAAGTTCTGATACCAGCCGCCGCCCAGCGCGAAAGTCCAGTTATCCGGCGTCCAGCTAAGCGCAGTACCAACGATATTTTGATCGTAGTCTTTACCGTCGCCGCCGTTACCTGGGCGCATTTCCGCACGCGTATAGTTCCACGCCGTACCCCAGGTCAGATCGTCCGTGATGTGGTAATCCGCACCCAGAGAACCGCCGCCTTTACGCTTGTAGCGCAGGCCGTTGTTCGGGTTGTAATCATCGCTGAACAGATAAGACGCGTAGAGATCGACGTCGCCGACTGTTTTCTTATACTTCAGGGATTTACGGGTACGGTAAGAACCGTCGTAGTCGCCGTTGATACCGTTGCCTGGCGCCTGACCAATCATGTCATAGTCCCAGATATCGGTTTTCACGCCAACCACATCATAATAAACGCTGTTCTGTTGACCGAAAGTCAGCGTACCCCAGGTATCGCTTTTCAGACCGGTGTACAGCATACGACGAGTGGTGTCGTTCGCGCCGTCTGCGTAGTGATTATCCCAGTTGAACATCGCCGGGAAGTTAACGCCCAGCTCGTAGTAGCTGACCCAGCTAATGTCATCAAACAGATAGTAATCAGCCGCGAAACGGAAACGGGTGCCGCCATCGAAGCCATTACGTTTGTAACCATTTTTACCATCGTCGCCAGCCATATTCTGGAACTGAGGACGAATACTGCCGCCAACGGTGAAGTTAAGACGGCTCAGCGGATTACCCGCCTGTGGATCTTGTTTCAGAACAGTGATTTCCGCCTGAGATGCGAAAGACGTTAATGCCACTGCCGCGCCGATCGATGCCGCCAGCGCTGTTTTTTTTATTGTCATTATATTTTCCTTGATAGATTTACCCGTCATTATTCGCACTGCTGGCAAAATACCGGCAACGTAAAAAACAACGGGCATAGCCCGCTAACTATTTAGCAATTAAATATTAACTGGTATTAATCCTGTCGTGTTGGCGGGTTTTTAATGTTTTGTGCTACTAAAAATCGAGGGGTTAACAATTCGTGCCACATAGGGAGTACACACCAGTATAAACACCGGTGCGTAATCATCACGTATATAAATTATATTATTAAAACTACACACCGGTATAAAAACCGGTGTGTGATCATCACATCTATAAATTAATTATTAAATTGGCGAAATAACGCTTTGCCTTTTAACAGACGCGCGCCGAGCCATCCGCCGCATAATGAAAGTAATAATGCGCCGCAGACGGGCAAAATAATCCACACGCGCCAGTCCGGTTCCCACGGAAAATCGAACACCTGACTTTGCAGCACCGCCAGCGCAGTTTCCGCGCCGATCGCCGCCACCAGCCCGGAGACCATACCCAGCATGGCAAATTCACACCAGAGCGTGGTGCGCAGCAGTTTTTTACCCGCGCCTAAGGTGCGCCAGACCACCAGTTCCTGATGACGTTGACGCATTCCGACCTGAACCTGCGCCAGTAACAACAGCATGCCGCAGGCCGTGACCAGCACCACCATCACCTCCAGCGCCCGGCTGACCTGCTCCAGCACCTGACCGACCTGTTTCAGGATCGCGCCGATATCCAGCAGGCTGATGGTCGGGAACTCGCGATTAAGCTGCGTCAGCATGCCGTTGCCATTTTCCCAACGGAAGCTGGTAAGCCAGCTCTGCGGCTGCCCGTCCAGCGCACCGGAGGGGAAGATAAAGAAGAAGTTAGGGCGCAGACTTTCCCAGTCTACTTTGCGCAGGCTGCTGACCATCGCGCTAAAGTCCTGGGTATCGCCCATAAAGGTCACGCGATCGCCGAGTTGTATATTCAGCCGCTTCGCCAGCCCTTCCTCTATCGAGACCTCTCCCGCTTTTGGCGGCCAGCTTCCGGCGGTAATCGGGTTATGATCCGGGCGCGTATCCTGCCACGTCAGATTCAGCTCACGGTTAAGCGCTTCGTCCTGATTTCCTTCGGTCGGCAGACCATTAATCTCCGTCAGTCGCGCCCGCACGATCGGGAAGAATGCCTCCGGGATCACCTGATGCTCAGACAGGAAGGCTTTCAGCGGCACCACCTGTTCAGAAGCGATATTGATGAGGAAATAGTTCGGACTTTCCGGCGGCAGTTGTTGTTGCCAGCGATCCAGCAGATCGCCGCGCAGCACCAGCAGAAGCGCCAGCAGCATAAAGGAGAGCGAAAAAGCCGAGAGCTGGCTTAACGTGGACCACGGCTGGCGCAGCAGTCGGCTTACGGCCAGGCGCAGAGGCAGCGATGTCAACGTCATACCGCGCAGCACGTTCAACAGCATCCAGCCCAGCACACCGCAAAGTAGCGCCAGCACCACCGCACCGGCCAGCACCGCCCACAGCAACATGCTGCCGCCCATCAACCCCGCGAGCAGCGCGACGACAACAACCGTGACCACCGGAAGATACACCTTCAGCGGCCAGACACGCGCAACCACATCACGCCGCAGCACACGCAACGGCTGCGTCGCCAGCAGCAAACGATACGGACGCAGTCCAACCAGCAAAGAAATGATGATCATCGTTCCCAGCGCCCACAGCCACGGCCAGAGGCTGGCTGGCGGCAGAACGGCGGGTAACACCGGTTTAAGAAGCACCATCAGCACGTTCTCGAACAATAACCCAATGGCGCCTCCCGTCACGGCGGAAAGAGCCAGCAGCATCCCCCACTGCCCGACGATCAGCTTGCGCAGCTGCGCCCTGCCCGCCCCCAGCGTTTTGAGGATCGCAATCAGATCGTAGCGGCTGCGGCAGTAGTGGCTCATCGCCACCGCCACGGCCGCTACAGCTAACAGCAACGTTAACAGCGCCGACAGCAGCAGGAACTGCTGCGAGCGTTCAAGCGATTTGCCCAGCGCGCCTTCATCTTGTTCCAGCCCGTACCAGCGATGTTCAGGCTTAAGCTGCGGCAATAGCCACTTTTCATAGCCGTCCAGCTGCTGCGGCGTACCGCCAAACTTATAGCGCCACGTCACGCGACTTCCCGGCTGTACTGCGCCCGTTTTTTCAACATCCGCAATGTGCATCATCAGGCGTGGAGCCATCTGGAAAGGGTTAAACCCAGAGTCCGGCTCCTGTACCACCTCGCCAGCAATACGCAGCGTGGCGTCGCCGACGTCGATGCTGTCACCCGTTTTCAGGTTGAGGAGCGCCATCAGTCTTGGCGCCAGCAACACGGAACCCGGCTGCGGTTTTAACCCCGGCGGATTCGTTTGCAGCTCACCGTACATCGGATAAACGTCATCCACCGCTTTGACGCTGGCCAGCTGCGGCGTATCGTCTGCAAAGGTCATGGTGGCGAAAGTCATCTGTTCGCCCACTTTCAGACCGCGTTTGCGCGCCTCATCGATCCACGCCAGCGGCACCTCGCGCGAACTGCGCAGCGCCCGGTCTCCGGCCATAAAATCACGGCTTTGCTGACTTAAACCCTTTTCCATGCGATCGCTGATATTGCCCAGCGCCAGCACGCAGGCCACCGCCAGACTCAGCGCCAGCCAGACAATCAGTAAGGAAGGTGAGCGCCATTCGCGCCAGAACCAGCGTGCAATCATGCCTCCTCCTGCAACTGCCCATCCACCAGGCGTAATCGTCGGTCGCAACGCGCCGCCAGTTGCGGGTCGTGCGTCACCAGAATCAGGGTGGTGCCATGTTCGCGATTAAGCGAAAACAGCAGGTCGGCGATTTTATCCCCGGTCTGCCGGTCAAGGTTTCCCGTCGGTTCATCGGCAAACAGCACGTCTGGCCGCCCGTTGAACGCTCTCGCCAGCGCCACACGCTGCTGCTCGCCGCCGGAAAGCTGGGCCGGAAGATGATCAAGACGTTTTCCCAGACCTAACTGTTCCAGCAACGCTTTCGCGCCATCGCGGCTTTTCCCGCTGTTCTCTCCCCGCAGCAAGGCGGGCAGTTCAACGTTTTCCAGGGCATTCAGCGTGGGAATCAACATAAAAGACTGGAAAACAAAGCCGACATGCTGCGCGCGCAGCTGCGCCCGCGCCTCTTCATCCATCGTGTGCAGAGACTGCCCGACCAGATTCACCTCGCCGCTGCTGCCATCATCCAGCCCGGCCAGAATCGCCAGCAGCGTCGATTTCCCCGATCCTGACTCGCCGATCAGCGCAATGGTCTCGGCGCGTTTGACAACCAGTTCAACTCCGGTAAGGATGGAAAGCTCATGCTCACCCTGACCGACGGACTTCTTAAGACGATGAACTTCAACAATGTTTTCCGCTGGCATTTGCCCTTCCTGTTTCTGGTCCTGTTAACGTTCCGCGCCGCCGCAGCGGACACGTTATTAATTCTGGGTGACAGCCTGAGCGCCGGATACCGCATGTCCGCCAGCGCGGCCTGGCCTGCGCTGCTTAACGACAAGTGGCAGGATAAAACGCCGGTCATCAATGCCAGCATTAGCGGCGACACCTCGCAACAAGGCCTGGCGCGTCTGCCTGCGCTGCTGAAGCAGCATCAGCCCCGCTGGGTTCTGGTCGAGCTTGGCGGCAATGACGGCCTGCGCGGTTTTCAACCTCAGCAAACCGAGCAAACCCTGCGTAAAATCCTGCTGGATGTGAAGGCCGCAAACGCCGAGCCGTTGCTCATGCAAATTCGTCTGCCCGCAAACTATGGTCGCCGTTATAATGAAACCTTTAGCGCCATCTACCCACGGCTTGCCAAAGAGTTTGATATTCCGCTTCTGCCCTTTTTTATGGAAGAGGTTTATCTGAAACCACAATGGATGCAGGACGACGGTATTCATCCTAATCGCGACGCCCAGCCGTTTATTGCCGACTGGATGGCGCAACAACTAACCCCATTAGTTAACCACGACTCGTAAATCAACGGAGATCCTGACAGGTAAAGTTATGCAAAAATCGGTCTTAATTACAGGATGTTCCAGCGGAATCGGTCTGGAAAGCGCTCTTGAACTGAAACGTCAGGGTTTTCAAATTCTGGCAGGTTGCCGTAAACCCGATGACGTCACGCGGATGAACAGCATGGGATTCACCGGCGTGCTGATCGACCTCGACTCGCCGGAAAGCGTGGATCGCGCCGCAGACGACGTGATCGCCCTGACCGATAATCGTTTATATGGGATCTTTAACAATGCCGGATACGGCGTGTATGGCCCGCTTACCACTATCAGCCGCGCGCAGATGGAGCAGCAGTTTTCCGCCAATTTCTTTGGCGCGCACCAGCTCACTATGCGCCTGCTCCCTGCTATGCTGCCGTACGGCGAAGGGCGCATTGTGATGACCTCATCCGTGATGGGGCTGATCTCCACGCCAGGGCGCGGCGCCTATGCCGCCAGCAAATATGCGCTGGAAGCCTGGTCTGATGCGCTGCGCATGGAGCTGCGCCACACGGGTATTAAGGTCAGCCTGATCGAACCCGGCCCGATTCGTACCCGGTTTACCGATAACGTCAGCCAGACCCAGAGCGACAAACCGGTAGAAAATCCGGGGATTGCCGCGCGTTTTACGCTCGGGCCAGAAGCCGTTGTCGCTAAAGTCCGCCATGCTTTTGAGAGCGACAAACCGAAATTACGCTACCCGGTTACGATGGTGACGTGGGCGATCACGCTGCTGAAGCGCGTGCTGCCGGGACGCGCAATGGACAAAATTTTGCAGGGTTGAGTTGAAGCGCACGCGTCAGCCCCCATGTAAAAGAGAACCAGACATAAAGAGAGTGACTCCATGTCCGTACAAAATATTGTCAATATTAACGAATCTAACCTGCAACAGACCCTCGAACAGTCGATGACCACCCCGGTTCTGTTCTATTTTTGGTCTGAACGCAGCCAGCATTGTCTGCAACTGACGCCGGTGCTGGAAAGCCTTGCCGCACAGTACAACGGCCAGTTTATCCTCGCGAAGCTCGACTGCGACGCCGAGCAGATGATCGCCTCCCAGTTTGGCTTGCGCGCTATTCCTACCGTGTATCTGTTCCAGAACGGTCAGCCGGTCGACGGCTTCCAGGGGCCGCAGCCGGAAGAAGCGATTCGCGCGCTGCTCGACAAAGTGCTGCCGCGTGAAGAAGAGCTGAAAGCGCAGCAGGCAATGCAACTGATGCAGGAAGGCAACTACATTGAAGCGCTGCCGCTGCTGAAAGACGCCTGGCAGCTCTCTCATCAGAACGGCGAGATCGGCCTGCTGCTGGCGGAAACCCAGATTGCCCTCAACCGTACGGAAGACGCCGAAGCCGTGCTGAAAACCATTCCGTTACAGGATCAGGACACCCGCTATCAGGGCCTGGTCGCGCAGATTGATTTACTGAAACAGGCGGCCGACACCCCGGAAATCCAGCAACTGCAACAGCAGGTTGCGGACAATCCAGAAGATGCGGCGCTGGCGGCGCAACTGGCGCTGCAACTGCATCAGGTCGGGCGTAACGAAGAGGCGCTGGAGTTATTGTTCAGCCATTTGAAGAAAGATCTCGCCGCCGCAGACGGTCAGGCGCGGAAAACGTTCCAGGAGATCCTCGCCGCGTTAGGCACCGGCGATGCGCTGGCGTCGAAATTCCGCCGCCAGCTGTACGCGCTGTTGTACTAATCCGCTACATTTTGCCCGATGGCGCTACGCTTATCGGGCCTACAAACGCTAAAAATACCGATCCCCCTGGCATCACATCTTCTTTAAATGCGTCACCACCAGTTGGTGGCGCGAATTATAGAATTTCCGGTAGGTTAAATAGCAGGCGATAATGGTCGACAGGCTTGCTGTGGATAGCAGCATAAAAGTCACCATTATCTGATACTTAATCGCTTTTACCGGATCGATACCGGCAAAAATCAACCCGGACATCATCCCCGGTAAGCTCACCAGCCCAACCGTTTTTGCCGAATCAATGGTCGGGATCAGCGACGCGCGAATACTGTCGCGAATAAGCCCCGCAGACGCCGTTTTCGGCGTTGCGCCCAGACTGAGCTTCTCCTGAATTTGCTGCTGCTCGCTGCTGAATCGCTGGCCCAGATTGTTGTAGCACAGCCCTACCGCCACCATCGCGTTACCCGCAATCATGCCGGAAATCGGGATCACCTGCATCGGCGTAAACTCGATAGATCCTGACAATACCAGTACCGCCAGCGTCAGCCCCGCTCCGGTCGTAATCGCAATAAACGACGAGGTAAACGCTTTATCAATATATTTACTGCGTTTTTGCGCGTTATACGCCGCGTTAAAACAGATAAACAGCACCATCAATAATGTCAGGATGGCGTGATTGACGCCAAAAATGTATTTCAGAACATAGCCGACGATAACAAGCTGGATTACCGCCCGGGCAACGCTCCAGAGAATATCTTTTTCCAGTGCCAGTTTCTCTTTGTGGCTAATCAGAATAGCCACAACCACCAGCATCATCGATAACGCCAGCGACTCATTCGTTATATTATGCTCGTTCATAGGTAGCTTCCTGCATTTCTCCGGCATGAGGCTGAAGCGTAATCACATTATCCGCATGATTAATTTCATCTTTATCGTGTGTTACCCACAGCACGGCAATATTTTTATCGCGAACATAGCGATGAATAATGTCATTCACATTCTCTTTATTACGCTCATCCAGCGCACTGGTGATCTCATCCAGCAGCAGAACCTGCGGCAGAAACTGTAAATTACGGATCAATGAGATACGTTGTTTTTCCCCGCCGGAAAGCGCCGTAATGTTTTTCTGTAAAATGGTTTCCGGTAGCTCAAACTGCGCCAGATCGGCAAGAAAAGCCTTCGGTTCCGGCGTTTTGTTGCGGATCTGCCAGGGGAAAATCAGGTTGTCATACACCGTATCGCCAAACAGCACTGGCGTCTGGGCGCAATAAGAGACCTGCTGGCGGTAAGTTTCGGGCTTAAGCGTGGCAATCTCTTCGCCTTCAAACAGGATATCCCCCGTATCCGGGCTGATTAATGACGCCACAATCTTTAGCAATGTGCTTTTACCGCACCCGGATGGGCCGGTAATCAGTTTAAATTCCCCGGCATTCAGCATGAAACTGATGTTATTGAGAATTTTCGTGGCGCCAGCCTGGTATCCCACCTTTCTTAGCTGGAGCAAAGGGCTGCTCTCTTTCATCTCACATCCATTTTTCACATCTTTAAAGTAAACAGTGTATCCCTGTAATTTATAAGAGGGGAACTCACTTTGATTAATCGGGTATAATTTGATTAAACAGACCGCAAAGACCGTTTTTTTACATGGACAGCACGACAGGAGGTTTATCAATGCTTATTTTTATCCCTATTCTCATTTTCGTGGCGTTGGTGATAGTCGGCGCAGGCGTCAAAATTGTCCCACAGGGATACCAGTGGACCGTGGAGCGTTTTGGCCGTTACACCAAAACCCTGCAACCAGGCCTGAGCCTGGTGGTGCCGTTTATGGACAGAATTGGTCGCAAGATCAACATGATGGAACAGGTACTCGATATCCCGTCGCAGGAGGTTATCTCAAAAGATAACGCCAACGTCACCATTGACGCGGTGTGCTTTATTCAGGTTATCGACGCTCCGCGCGCGGCCTATGAAGTCAGCAATCTTGAGCTGGCCATTATCAACCTCACCATGACCAACATCCGTACCGTACTGGGGTCAATGGAGCTGGATGAAATGCTTTCCCAGCGCGACAGCATCAACACGCGCCTGCTGCACATTGTCGATGAGGCCACCAATCCCTGGGGCGTCAAGGTTACGCGTATTGAGATCCGCGATGTTCGTCCACCGGCGGAATTGATTTCATCCATGAACGCCCAGATGAAAGCAGAACGTACCAAACGCGCCTACATTCTGGAGGCGGAAGGGGTGCGCCAGGCTGAAATTCTGAAAGCTGAGGGTGAAAAACAGTCGCAGATCCTGAAAGCGGAAGGCGAACGCCAGTCTGCCTTCTTACAGGCTGAAGCGCGTGAACGTTCCGCCGAAGCGGAAGCCCGCGCCACCCAGATGGTCTCTGAAGCGATCGCCGCCGGGGATATTCAGGCGGTGAACTACTTCGTGGCGCAGAAATACACCGAAGCGTTGCAGCAGATTGGTTCGTCGGGCAACAGTAAGGTTGTCATGATGCCGCTGGACGCCAGCAGTCTGATGGGCTCCATTGCCGGGATCACCGAACTTATCAAGGACAGCACCAGCGAACGGAACAAATCATGATAGCGATGATTCTGGTTCACCCGCATATTTTCTGGCTGAGTCTTGGTGGGCTACTGCTGGCCGCCGAGATGCTGGGAGGGAACGGCTACCTGCTGTGGAGCGGTGTCGCCGCCGTGATTACTGGCCTGGTGGTCTGGCTGGTGCCGCTCGGCTGGGAGTGGCAAGGCGTTATGTTCGCCGTATTGACGCTGCTGGCGGCCTGGCTGTGGTGGAAGTGGCTGGCACGGCGCGTGCGTGAGCAAAAACCGGCTGACAGTCACCTTAATCAACGCGGGAAACAGCTGGTAGGCCACCGCTTTATTCTGGAAACCGCGCTGGTCAACGGACGCGGCCACATGCGCGTCGGCGACAGCTCCTGGCCCGTCAGCGCCGACGCGGATCTGAGCGCCGGAACGCAGGTGGAGGTGATTGCCATCGAAGGGATAACGTTGCGCATTAAGGCCGTGTGATCAACGGCGGGCTTTACCTTTGTGATGACAGCAGCCGGAAAGATTATCAATGATCGGGCAATCGGCGCTGTCATCACCCGGGCATGACTCCGCCAGGGTCAGTAATTGCGTGCGCATAACCTGCAATTCGCTGATGTGGCGTTCAATCTCAGCGACCTTTTCCAGCGTGCGTTTTTTCACATCTGCGCTATGGCGCCCCGGATCGTTAAACAAATTCACCAGTTCACCGCACTCTTCCAGGTTAAAACCGACCTGACGCGCCTGACGCAACAGCGTTAACTCGTTTAAATGCTGCTGGCTGTAAGTGCGGTATCCGTTTTCACTGCGCAGCGGCGGCGTCACCAGCCCTTTCTCTTCATAAAATCGAATAGCCTTGCTGGTTAAGCCTGTTTTTTTCGCAACATCGCTAATATTCACATCTCCCCCCCCGCAGAGCATGTTGATGCCGAAGCTCATTATAACCCACATCGCCCCCATGCTATCACGGGGTGGAATGCCCCTGGCGCCTGTGCAATAAATCCTTAGCAATCCTACTGTTATGTGCGATCTCGCTCACACTTATGGCTGTCTTGCTTGCAACATATTGATACAGATCAAAGGTGCATTAATTATACACCTTTCAACCTTGAACTTGTGGATACATCTTCTATATAAACGCGAATGATAATGATGATCATTTACATACTCATAAAGGTTCTCACATGTTGCCACGGATTAGCCAACGGCCATTTATTCTTTCGGCCCTGACATTATGCGTTTCAGGTGCTGTTTCAGCAGCCACGACAACTACAGCACAACATCATAAAGTATCGGATGACGACACGTTAATCGTCACCGCTAACCGCTCAGAAAGTAGCCTTTGGGAAAGCCCCGCCACGATTCAGGTTATCGACCGCCAGGCCATACAGAATTCCACCAGCGTGTCGATTGCGGACGATCTACAGGACATCCCCGGCGTTGAGGTTACTGATAACTCTCTGGCAGGACGCAAACAGATCCGCATTCGCGGCGAAGCCTCTTCACGCGTATTAATTTTGATTGACGGCCAGGTCGTCAGCTATCAGCGCGCCGGGCAAAACTACGGCGCTGGCTTGCTCATTGATGAATCGTCGCTTGAGCGTATTGAAATCGTTAAAGGCCCCTACTCGGTGCTCTATGGCTCGCAGGCCATTGGCGGCGTGGTGAACTTTATTACGAAAAAAGGCGGCGATAAGCCGCTCGGCGGAAGCGTCAAAGCCGTTTACAACTCCGCGACCGCAGGCTGGGAGGAGTCGGCCGCCGCCTGGGGCAGCATCGGCAACTTTGACTACCGCATTAACGGCAGTTATTCCGATCAGGGCAACCGCGACACGCCTGACGGCAGATTGCCCAACACCAATTTCCGCAACAACAGCCAGGGCGTCTGGCTTGGCTACAATCTCGATCGCCATAAATTTGGACTATCACTCGATCGCTACAAAACGTCTACCCAAACCTGGATTAGCGATGCGGATAACCAGTATGACGAATTCAGCGTCCGTATTCCGAAACTGGAACGCGAAAAGGTCGGCGTTTTCTATGACTATGATGCCGATGGCGATTACCTGAAAAAAATCCACCTCGACGCTTACAGCCAGACCATTGAGCGTAAATTTGAGAATCGGGTAAAAACCACCCAGGTAATCCCAAGCCCGATGATTCAGGCGCTGACAGTCAGCAATCAGACCAACACCAATGATAAACAGTACACGCAGGGTGTGACGTTACAGAGCAACTTCTCACTGCCAGCGAACAACGAGCTGGTTATCGGGACGCAGTATCAGCACGACAAAGTGAAGCAGGACACCAATAGCAGCACGCGTCAGACAGCGGCAACCGGCGTCTTCGATATCCAGACCAATACCCTGTCGCATATTGAGGCTGAACAAGGTAACGCCTCAATATTTGCGCAAAACGACTGGCGTTTTGCCGATGACTGGACCTGGACCGTCGGCGCACGTCAGTACTGGCTCTCTTCTAAACTGAACCGTAGCGACAGTCTGAGCGGCACAACCTGGCAGTCATCCGGTGGAAAGTCAGCGCATGACGATGAGTTAGTCACCTCAACCAGCCTGCGTTACTCCGGTTTTGATAATCTTGAGCTACGCGCAGCCTATGCTCAGGGATATGTCTTCCCGACGCTGGTTCAGTTGTTTATGCAAACGTCTGCGGGCGGCAGAATCACCTATGGCAATCCTGACCTGAAGGCTGAGCACTCCAATAACTATGAACTGGGTGCGCGTTACAAAGGCAATATGTGGCTGATTGACGGGGCGATTTACTACTCCGAAGCCAAAGACTATATCGCCAGTCTCGCCTGTTCAGGGCAAGCGATTTGTAATGGCAGCAGCACCTCATCTTACTACTACGACAACATCGACCGCGCCAAAACCTGGGGGATGGAGCTGACGGCGGAATACAACGCCTGGGCCGTATCGCCTTATCTGAGCGGCAACCTGATTCGTCGTCAGTATGAAGGCGACGTGCAGAAAACCTGGGATACCGGCGAACCGATGCTGACAGGCCGCGCAGGTCTGAAACACACGCTGCTGCTCAATGCCGCGAATATCACTTCCGATCTCTTCATCCGCGCGGCATCCAGCGCCAAAGACAACACGGGAGAGACTGAAATTCGCTATCCGGGCTGGGCGACGCTTAACCTCGCCTTTAATACCGAGTTTGGTCCGCAGGATCAGTATCAGGTCAATCTGGCGCTGAACAACCTGACCGATAAACGTTACCAGACCGCTCATGAATCTATTCCAGCGGCGGGCTTTAACGCAGCGATTGGTTTTGCGTGGAATTTCTGACGATGAAGAGAATTGTCATTGGCTTGCTGGCGCTGGTTAGCGCCTTCAGCGTGCAGGCGGCCGAACGACTGGTGGTGGCGGGCGGCTCTCTCAGCGAGCTTATTTTTGCGATGGGCATCGGCGATCACGTTGTCGGGGTGGATGAAACCACCTCTTATCCCCCCGAAACCGCTGCACTGCCGCATATTGGCTACTGGAAGCAACTGAACAGTGAAGGCATTTTATCGCTGCGCCCGGACAGCTTTATCACCTGGCAGGACGCGGGCCCGCATATTGTGCTGGAGCAGTTGCGTGCCCAAAAAGTCAACGTTGTCACCCTACCGCGCGTTCCGGCCACCGTTGACCAGATGTACGCCAATATTCATGCCCTGGCGAACACGCTCCAGGTTCCTGAACAGGGCGACGCGCTGGTTAACCGCATTCGCCAGCGGCTGGATCGTGTGCAGGACAGCGTGAAGGCGAAAGGCGCGCCGGTTAAGGCGATGTTTATTCTTTCTGCGGGGGGCAGCGCCCCGCAGATCGCCGGTAAGGGCAGCGTCGCTGACGCGATTCTGACCCTCGCTGGCGCGCAGAATGTCGCCCAACATGCGCAATATAAAAGTTACAGCGCGGAATCGCTGATTGCGGCAAACCCGCAGGTGATTGTTGTGACATCACAGATGGTCGAGGGCGACATCAATCGCCTGCGCGCCATTGCCGGTATCACCCATACCTCCGCCTGGAAAAATCAGCGGATCGTCGCCATTGATCAGGCGTTGATTCTGGGGATGGGTCCCCGCGTCGCTGACGCCGTTGAAACTCTGCACCAGCAACTCTGGCCTCATTAAATGGATTTGGCATTACAATTATGAATACTCAACACACGCTGGATCTCACTCCACATTTCGCGCTGGAGGGGAACCAGCCCTTTAAGGATCGTCGGGCCACGATGCCGTGGCGTGGTGCGATTCCTGTTGCAAAAGAGCAATTGTCGCAAACCTGGCAGAACGTCATCAGCCAGACCGTTCCACCGCGCAAAAGACTGGTGTATTTACATATCCCTTTTTGCGCAACCCACTGTACTTTCTGCGGTTTTTATCAGAACCGCTTTGAAGAGGATCACTGCGCACGCTATACCGACGCCCTGCTACGTGAAATAGAGATGGAAGCCGACAGCACGCTGCACCAGTCAGCGCCCATTCATGCGGTGTATTTCGGCGGTGGAACGCCGTCTGCGCTGTCGGCCAGGGATCTGGCCAGGATCATCACCACGCTGCGTGAAAAACTGCCGCTGGCGCCGGATTGCGAAATCACTATCGAAGGTCGGGTGCTCAACTTTGATGATGCCCGCGTTGATGCCTGTCTTGATGCGGGCGCCAATCGGTTTTCTATCGGCATTCAGTCTTTCAACAGCAAGATCCGCAAGAAAATGGCGCGCACCTCGGACGGCCCAACCGCCATCGCCTTTATGAACGGCCTGGTGCGGCGGGATCGCGCCGCCGTGGTGTGCGATCTGCTGTTCGGCCTGCCCGGTCAGGATGCCGCCCTGTGGGGTGAAGATCTGGCGATAGCCCGCGATATCGGGCTGGATGGGATCGATCTGTATGCGCTGAATTTGCTTCCCAATACGCCGCTCGGTAAAGCGGTTGAAAGTGGCCGGACGACCGTTCCTTCCCCCTCAGCGCGTCGCGACCTCTACCTTCAGGGCTGCGATTTTATGGAGAGCGCGGGCTGGCGCTGCATCAGCAACAGCCACTGGGCGCGTACCACCCGAGAACGCAACCTGTACAACCTGCTGATCAAGCAAGGCGCTGACTGCCTCGCCTTCGGCTCCGGCGCAGGCGGTTCGGTCAACGGCTACTCCTGGATGGTGGAGAGAAACCTTTCCACCTGGCATGAAACTATCGCCGCCGGGAAAAAGCCGTTAATGATGATGATGCGTACCGCCGAACGCGGCTTTCAGTGGCGCCATACGTTACAGGCGGGGATTGAAACGGCGCGCGTACCGCTTGATGAACTGACGCCTCACGCGGAGCAACTGATTCCGTTACTGACCCAATGGCACAACGCGGGGCTGACCCGCGATGCGTCAACCTGCCTACGTCTGACCAACGAAGGACGCTTCTGGGCAAGCAATATTTTGCAGTCTCTTGACGAGCTGATTCAGGAACTTAACGCACCGCGCATCGCGGTAGATAAACCATAAAAGGAGTAACTTATGAGCCATGTCTCTTTACAGGATTTTTTGCGCACTGAGCCGGACGGAACGCTGGAAGCGATCGCCGCACAGTACAACACCACGCTTTTAGACGTGGTCAAAAACCTGCCCTCTCATATTCTGGTCAGCGGCGATAAATTCGATACCGTCTGGGACACCGTCAGCGAATGGGGCAAGGTCACAACTCTGGTGCACACCGCCGATGTCATTCTCGAATTTACCGGTGAACTGCCCTCCGGCTTCCATCGTCACGGTTATTTCAATCTGCGCGGTAAAAAAGGCATGACCGGCCATATCAAAGCGGAAAACTGCACGCACATCGCCTTAGTGGAGCGCAAATTTATGGGCATGGACACCGCGTCTATTCTGTTCCTCAACCAGGCGGGCAGCGCCATGTTTAAAGTCTTCCTCGGTCGCGACGAGCATCGTCAGCTACTGGGCGAACAGGTTGACGCCTTCCGCACCCTGGCTTCCTCTCTGAAGGAAAACGCCTGATGACGCCGTGGTTACTTTTCGGTGCCGGTGGTACGGGCGTGGGTGCCAGAACGCTTGAACTCGCGCTGGCGCAACAGCGCCCGGTCGTTGCCGTGATTCGTCACCCGGAAACCGCGGCCCTTTTGCAAAGCAAAGGCGTTCAGGTATTTATTGGCGATGCCTGCGACGCAAGCATCGTGTCCTGCGCCTGCCATGCCGCAGGGCCGCAGGCGCTTGTCATTTCATCAATGGGGGGAAACCAGGATTATCTGGCGCACAGAACCGTTATTGATGAAGCGGAAAAAGTGGGCATCAAACGCATGATTCTGGTGACGTCGCTGGGATGCGGCGACAGTTGGGCATTTTTATCCCCTCGCGCGAAAGCCGCATTCGGCCAGGCCGTGCGGGAAAAAACGCTGGCGGAAAGTTGGCTGCAAACCAGTCAACTGGATTATGCCATCCTGCGGCCTGGCGGTTTACTGAATGGCGATGCGACAGGTAAAGCGCAGCGCTACCAGGGACAGGAGTGCCACGGGTTTGTGATGCGTGCGGATGTCGCCGCCCATATTCATGAACTGGCCTGCGCGCCTGCGCTTAACAATCAGATCTACAGTCTGGTTGAGCCTGAACTAAAGCCGGTGTGATCCCCTCGCGGCGCGGACATCCGCGCCGCAATGACGTTATGGAGATTCGAGTGTTCAAGGATTCACTCTCTTCCCTCAGTGTATTGACGGGGCTTTCACTCTTGCTGATCGCACTGGTGCTGTTCGGCGCCAGCCAGGGCGCGCTGAACATCAGCTTCAGCGCGCTGTTTAACGAAGAGTACCGGGATATCTGGCTGAACATCCGTTTGCCCCGCGTTCTGTTGGCCGTGCTGGTTGGCGGCGCGCTGGCGACGGCGGGCGTGATCATGCAGGGACTTTTTCGCAACCCGATGGCCGATCCGGGGTTGCTCGGCGTCAGCAGCGGCTCTGCGTTAATGGTCGGCGTCGCGATCGTTTTCCCTCTTTCGTTGCCCGTCGTTCTGGCGCTCTATGAACAGATGATCTTTGCCGTCGCCGGCAGCGTGGTGGTCTGCGCGGTTATTTTTCTGATCAGCCTGCGCCACGCTCACGGCGGCATGATGCAACTGCTGCTGGCCGGGATTGCGATTAATGCGCTGTGCGGGGCGGCTATCGGCATACTGAGCTATGTTGGCGACGAACAGCAATTACGTCAGTTGACGCTATGGATGATGGGCAGCCTCGGCCAGGCGCAGTGGCCGACGCTACTGGTGGCCAGTTCGTTCGCGCTGCCCGCCATCGCCGCCACCGCCTGTCTTTCCGGGACGCTGAACCTGCTGCAATTAGGGGATGAAGAGGCACACTATTTGGGGATAAACGTAAAGCGTAAACGTCAGCAGCTGTTGTTGCTCAGCTCCCTGCTGGTGGGCGCTGCCGTTTCGGTAAGCGGCGTGATTGGCTTTATCGGTCTGGTGGTTCCCCATTTAATTCGCATGATCATCGGCGCAGACCATCGCTGGCTTATTCCCTGCTCTACACTTGCAGGGGCATGTTTGCTCCTGGTTGCCGACACGCTGGCACGCACGCTGGTACAGCCTGCGGAGATGCCGGTCGGCCTTCTGACCAGCCTGATTGGCGGCCCCTGGTTCCTGTGGCTCATTCTGAACAGCCGGAGGGTGGTATGATTGATGCCCAAAATCTGGTTTACAGCATTCATGGACGCCGTTTAACGGACAATGTTTCGCTGACTCTGCCTGGTGGTGAAATCGTCGCTATTTTAGGGCCGAATGGCGCCGGGAAATCCACGCTGCTGCGCCAGCTTACCGGGTATCTGAAACCCGACTCTGGTCGCTGTACACTTCTGGGCAAGCCGCTGACCGAATGGCCGCTAACGGAACTGGCGAAGACCCGCGCGGTAATGCGCCAGAACAGCCACATGGCGTTCCCGTTCAGCGTTCGGGAAGTCATTCGCATGGGCAGGCATCCTCATCGGACGCATAATCCACGCGATGAAACCGAGCACATCATGGCGTTGTGCGATTGCAGCCAGCTGGCCTCGCGTGATTACCGGCAGTTGTCGGGCGGCGAACAGCAGCGGGTACAGCTGGCGCGCCTGCTGGTTCAGCTCTGGGAACCCGAGCCCTCGCCCAAATGGCTGTTTCTGGATGAACCCACCTCCGCGCTGGATATTCACCACCAGCAGCATCTTTTCCGTCTGCTGCGCCAACTGGTGCGTGAACGACAGTTCAACGTCTGCTGCGTGCTGCACGATCTCAATCTTGCCGCACGCTATGCCGACCGGGTGGTGCTGATGGCAAACGGCCGCCTTATTGATAACGGCAGACCGCAGGAGGTGCTGAAACAACAGGCGCTGAAAACGCTTTACGGCGCGGATATCACGGTTTTAAACGATCCATCAAATCTCTCACCGCTGATCGTCCTCGATCGGTAAAACTTGCGGAGCATCGAATGCTGATGCTCCATTTTCTGTAACAATTGCCTGTTATAAGTGATCGCTTTCTCAATTCTGACTCTTTCAACTGGTCATTCTACGCGGGTAGATTTATTAATCTGCGGTAAAAATATAATATCTACGCGAGTAGAACACGAAGAGTATAAACCTGCGACTTATGTCGACAGCTAACTTCAAGGAGTTCTTATGAACACGCATTCATCCTCTGTTCCCCTGACGGACGGCCAACAGGCAGCTCAGGAACGACTGGAAACCCCCGAGGGGCGCCGCGAATTCTGGCGAGCGACATTTTCCTGCTGGTTAGGCACGACAATGGAATATGCCGATTTTGCGCTGTATGGCCTCGCCGCAGGCATTATCTTTGGCGACGTCTTTTTTCCTGAAGCCACACCAGTTATGGCGCTACTTTCCAGCTTCGCCGCCTATTCCGTCGGGTTTATAGCACGCCCCATCGGCGCGCTGTTGTTCGGCTGGATAGGCGACCGTCATGGCCGGAAGACTGTCATGGTTATCACTATCGGGTTAATGGGTATGTCGACCATGTTGATCGGTTTAATTCCCAGCTACGCCCAGATTGGCGTTTGGGCGCCGGTATGCCTGGTCATCTTACGATTTTCCCAGGGGCTGGGCGCCGGGGCAGAGCTTTCAGGCGGCACCGTCATGCTCGGTGAATATGCCCCAGTTAAGCATCGCGGACTGGTCTCCTCGATTATCGCTCTGGGCTCAAATAGCGGAACATTGCTGGCTTCTTTAGTCTGGCTCATCGTACTGCAAATGGATAAAGACACCTTGCTTAGCTGGGGATGGCGCATCCCTTTTCTTTGCAGCTTCCTCATCGCCGCCGCCGCACTGTTTATTCGCCGCCATATGCGTGAAACGCCCGTCTTTGAGCGTCAAAAAGCACTCCTGCAAGCCGAGCGAGAGAACGCGCTTCGCCAGGGTCAGGAGATGCAACAGTATGACACCCGTAGCTTCTGGCAACGCACCAGAGCGTTCTGGACCATGGTCGGATTACGCATCGGCGAAAATGGCCCCTCCTATCTGGCCCAGGGATTCATCATTGGCTATGTTGCCAAAGTGCTGATGGTTGATAAATCTGTCCCCACTGTTGCGGTATTTATCGCCTCTATTCTGGGATTTGCCATTATTCCGCTGGCGGGTTGGCTTTCTGACCGGTTTGGCAGACGTATCACTTACCGTTGGTTCTGTCTGCTACTGATTCTGTACGCATTTCCGGCATTCATGCTGCTGGATTCTCGTGAACCGTGGATTGTTATCCCGACGATCATTACCGGAATGGGGCTCGCTTCACTGGGCATTTTCGGTGTTCAGGCTGCATGGGGCGTTGAGCTTTTCGGTGTGACCAACCGTTATACTAAGATGGCTTTCGCAAAAGAGCTGGGGTCCATTATGTCTGGCGGTACGGCGCCACTTGTCGCCTCGGCGCTGCTCTCATTTTACGGACACTGGTGGCCTATCGCCGTCTATTTCACCCTGATGGCCGCAATTGGGCTGGTGACGACTTTCTTCGCGCCAGAGACTCGTGGGCGGGATCTCAACTTGCCCGAGGATGCAATTTGAGGCCAGAGAACGTGAGGTGCGCGTTCTTTACCAAAGATTTTTGGGTCATAACGCCTTATGCTGTCTGGAAAAAAGATCACTCTGAACTCAATCAGGTAGGTGCCTTGTGACCCAATCACATTCACAACGCGTAACACGTTCTGATGTTGCAAAAGAAGCGGGAACATCTGTCGCTGTTGTCAGTTACGTTATTAATAACGGTCCGCGCCCCGTCGCCGAAGCGACCCGACAGCGCGTATTGCAGGCCATAAAAAAAACCGGTTATCGACCTAATGGTATAGCGCGCGCCCTGGCTTCAGGCAGCACGCAAACCTATGGACTCATTGCGCCAGACATCTCTAACCCGTTTATCGCCTCAATGGCGCATGCCCTGCAACGTGAAGCATTTTCTGATGGGAAAGTGCTCCTGCTGGGCGATGCGGGCGACAACAGCGGACGTGAGCGTGAACTGATTAACAATATGCTAAACCGTCAGGTCGACGGGCTTATCTATACCAGTGTTGACCGGCATCCCTATATTGAGCTGATTCAGGAGAGCGGAACCCCCTGCGTCATGCTGGATCGCGTGGACCCTGGGTTGAATGTCAGTGTTATTCAGGTAGATGAACAACTGGCGGCCTGGCAGGTGACGAAGCATCTGATTGATCACGGTTACCGCGATATTGGCATTATTTGTGGTCCGCGTGAAATGTTGAACACCCAGGATCGTATCCGGGGATGGCAGCTAGCGCTGGAAGAGTCATCGCTAATTATCAACCCCTCCTGGATCTTTTCGACTAACTATACCCGCGCCGGAGGTTACGAGGCGACAAAACGCATGTTGCAAGGTAAACCACCGCGCGCGCTGTTCGCAACCAACGAACAGCAGGCGCTTGGCTGTTTACGCGCTCTGGCAGAACAAGGATTACGCGTTCCACAGGATGTGGCGCTGGTCTGCTTTAACGCAACACAAGAATCGGCTTACAACGTACCTTCCCTGACCGCCGTCCGACAGCCTGTCGACAAAATGGCTCGTGCGGCAATTGATATGTTGAAAAACTGGGATGGAGAAGTTCGCCGCGTTGAATTTGAGTTTTTTTTACGAGTGGGAGAGTCGTGTGGCTGCCAGGGACATGAAGTACAACCTGAAACCAGATAAAAATAAATCTATGCGCGTGATTATCGACTGCGATCCGGGTAATGGCATTCCCGGCGCCAATATCGATGACGGCCTCGCGCTGGCACTCGCCATTGCCGCGCCGCAAATCTCTCTGGAGATGATCACAACGGTGGCTGGTAATACACCGGTAGAAATCGGATATGCAGTAGCCAAAGATTTCGTTCAACAATTAGGTGTACCCGTTTCTGTCTACCGTGGCGCCGCACGCGCGCTCAGAGAAGATCCGCAGCCCTGGCGGGAAAAGCTTGATCATGGTGTAGACCAATATGGCTTACGCCAACTCTGGGCTGACGTCCCCGTTCCGCAGGCATACCAGGCCACGAAGCCTCTTGCGCCTGAGGCGATAGGTGAGCTGATATGCAATAACCCCGGTGAGATAACGTTGGTCGCAACAGGCCCACTCACCAACGTCGCCATTGCTCTACAGCTCTATCCGCAGCTCGTTCATGCGGTGAAGAATATCGTGATCATGGGCGGAGTATTCAATGTTCCTGGCTACCTGAAAGACACTAATTTTGGCCTTGATCCAGAAGCAGCTCATGCCGTACTCACCAGCGGTGCGCCGGTCACATTGGTTCCGATGGATGTCACGACAAAAACCCAAATGCTTCATACCGATTTGGATCGTCTGGCTGCGGCAGAAAACGTTCTTGGTCGCTATCTGGAGAAAACCATTCGCCCGTGGATCACCTACTCTATGCAGACCCGCAATCTGCCTGGCTGCTGGATCCACGATGTTCTGACGATCGCCTGGTTGCTTGATCCCTCGCTCGCCGCAACGACAGAAGACTTTCTGGACGTCTCGCTTGAAGGCCTTACTCGTGGTATGACCTGTCGTTATGGACGTGACACATTACGCCTGGACGTGGGAATACCCGAGCCCAAAGGCGCGATGATAAAAATTCTACAGACTATCGATAACCATCAACTTCTTTCGCTGATTGAACACTACATCCATCGCTACGGCGCATAGCGATGCTGCACAGAAAAAGAAGATATTCGCGCAGTGTGTAAGGTTATGTTTTTCTGGAGGAAAAATGAATACGTTAGCACTCATCCTCTCTGGTGAAGGAGAACCAATTTTAATTACATTATGCAAAATTTGCGTCGCTTTTTTCCTGGGAGGAATCATCGGGCTTGAAAGAGAATCAAAGGGAAAGCCTGTCGGGTTTAAAACATGTGTGATTATTTCAGTAGCCAGTTGTGCCCTGACCATTGTTTCGATTCAATCTGCGGAGTATTACGCTGAGATTTCAATGAATATCCGTAGCGATCCTATGCGCCTGGCCGCACAAATCATCAGTGGCGTGGGTTTTCTCGGTGCCGGGGTTATCCTCCATCGCCATGATGATGCGATATCCGGGCTAACAACCGCAGCTATCGTCTGGGCTTCTGCTGGCATAGGAATTACCAGCGGAGCCGGTTTTTATCTTCATGCCCTGCTTGCCACAGGGTTATTTCTGCTGGCTATAAAGCTCAGTTATTTTGTGATCTTTTTACAAACAAAAAACCAGCTCCCCGGCAAAGTAAAAATCCGCATTATTCTTGACGAAAAATCAGGGCTACAAACGCTG
Organism: Citrobacter sp. CK191; assembly: GCF_030333435.1. Classification (NCBI taxonomy): domain Bacteria; kingdom Pseudomonadati; phylum Pseudomonadota; class Gammaproteobacteria; order Enterobacterales; family Enterobacteriaceae; genus Citrobacter; species Citrobacter sp. CK191. Next base: position 248,074 of record NZ_JAOWFX010000003.1, read on the forward strand.
GTAGAAAGTATTAATCAGCAAAAAAGCATTATTGAGACCATTACTATCCGCGATGTAAAAAAGGGAAAAATAGAGGTCAACCTTAAGGTTGTGATCAGAAAAAAAATAACTCTGCCCGAACTGTACAGCAACCTTTCTACGCTCGAACACGTCTGCGCTATCGCGCTGGAACACTGAAAAACACGAGTATAAAACAAACTTCTTGACCTTCCCCTTGATGGAAGGTTTACCCTTTATCACAGTCAGTTAATCCAGTCATAAAGGAGTGTGTTATGTCTCAAACTATCGACCTGACCCTGGACGGTCTGTCCTGTGGTCACTGCGTCAAACGCGTGAAAGAAAGTCTTGAACAACGTCCTGACGTTGAACAGGCGGACGTCACGGTAACCGAAGCGCACGTTACCGGCAGCGCCAGCGCCGAAGCGCTTATTGAAACCATTAAACAAGCCGGTTACGGCGCGGAGTTAAGCCACCCAAAGGCTAAACCGCTGGCGGAGTCATCAATCCCGTCGGAAGCACTGACAGCGGTTCCCCCTGAGCTTCCGGCAGCGACGGTCGATGATGAAAGCCAACAGTTGCTGTTAAGCGGCATGAGCTGCGCCAGCTGTGTTTCCCGGGTGCAAAACGCATTGCAAAGCGTACCGGGCGTCACACAGGCACGGGTAAACCTGGCGGAACGCACTGCGCTGGTAATGGGCAGCGCGTCCGCCGCAGATTTAGTGCAGGCGGTAGAGAAAGCAGGCTACGGCGCAGAAGCGATCGAAGATGATGTTAAACGCCGCGAACGCCAGCAGGAAACCGCACTCGCTACCATGAAACGCTTCCGCTGGCAGGCGATTGTCGCGCTGCTGGTCGGCGTGCCGGTAATGGTCTGGGGGATGCTCGGCGATAACATGATGGTCACCGCCGATAACCGCAGCCTGTGGCTGGCAATCGGCCTGGCGACCCTTGCCGTGATGGTTTTTGCGGGCGGACACTTCTACCGCAGCGCATGGAAAAGCCTGATGAACGGCACCGCCACGATGGATACGCTGGTGGCGCTCGGCACCGGGGTGGCCTGGCTCTACTCGATGAGCGTCAACCTGTGGCCACAGTGGTTCCCGATGGAAGCGCGGCATCTCTATTATGAAGCCAGTGCGATGATCATCGGTCTGATCAACCTCGGACACATGCTGGAAGCCCGCGCGCGTCAGCGCTCTTCTAAGGCGCTGGAAAAATTGCTCGACTTAACCCCGCCAACGGCGCGCGTGGTCACTGATGACGGTGAAAAAAGCGTACCTCTGGCGGATGTACAGCCGGGCATGTTGCTGCGTCTGACCACCGGCGACCGTGTGCCGGTAGACGGTGAAATCACTCAGGGTGAAGCCTGGCTGGATGAAGCGATGCTCACTGGCGAACCGATCCCGCAGCAGAAAGGCGAAGGCGACAGCGTTCACGCCGGAACCGTGGTGCAGGACGGCAGCGTGCTATTTCGCGCAAGCGCAGTCGGCAGCCATACCACTCTGTCGCGCATTATTCGCATGGTGCGCCAGGCACAGAGCAGCAAACCGGAAATCGGTCAGCTTGCCGATAAAATCTCCTCGGTGTTCGTGCCAGTCGTGGTGGTGATTGCCCTGGTGAGCGCAGGTATCTGGTATGTCTTTGGGCCGGCGCCGCAAATTGTTTACACGCTGGTGATCGCCACCACCGTCCTGATTATCGCCTGTCCGTGTGCGTTGGGCCTGGCGACACCGATGTCGATTATCTCTGGCGTCGGGCGCGCCGCTGAATTTGGCATCCTGGTACGCGATGCCGACGCGCTGCAACGCGCCAGCACGCTGGACACCGTGATATTTGATAAAACAGGTACGCTGACGGAAGGTAAACCGCAGGTCGTCGCCATCAGGACATTTGGCGATACCGATGAGGCGAGCGCCTTACGTCTGGCGGCCGCGCTGGAACAAGGCTCCAGCCACCCGCTGGCGCACGCTATCCTGGAAAAAGCCGCCGACGCCGCCCTGCCTCAGGTGAATAACTTTCGGACGTTACGTGGCTTAGGCGTTAGCGGCGAAGCGGACGGGCATACGTTGCTGTTAGGCAATCAGGCGCTGCTGAATGAACAACAGGTTGTCACGACCGCAATGGACGCTGAAATTTCAGCACAGGCTTCTCAGGGGGCAACGCCCGTATTGCTGGCGATTGACGGAAAAGCCGCGGCGCTGCTGGCGATCCGCGATCCGCTGCGTAACGACAGCGTCGCAGCGCTTCAGCGCCTGCACCGCGCCGGGTATCGTCTGGTGATGTTAACCGGGGATAACCCGACCACCGCCAACGCCATTGCCAAAGAAGCCGGGATTGATGAGGTGATCGCGGGCGTGCTGCCGGACGGTAAAGCCGATGCGATTAAACGTCTGCAAAGTCAGGGGCGTCAGGTCGCAATGGTCGGCGATGGCATCAACGACGCACCGGCGCTGGCGCAGGCGGATGTCGGCATCGCGATGGGCGGCGGCAGCGACGTGGCGATTGAAACTGCGGCGATAACCCTGATGCGCCATAGCCTGATGGGCGTAGCTGACGCGCTGGCCATCTCACGGGCGACTCTGCGAAACATGAAGCAGAACCTGCTCGGCGCGTTTATCTATAACAGCATCGGCATTCCCGTTGCCGCCGGGATTCTGTGGCCGTTCACCGGCACGCTGCTTAACCCGGTTGTGGCAGGCGCGGCAATGGCGCTTTCCTCAATTACCGTGGTGAGCAACGCCAACCGGTTGTTGCGCTTTAAACCAAAAGAATAAGGCGCCTGCGCTAACGCTTATCCGGCCTACGCAGCACTCTCATCGTAGGCCGGATAAGACGCTTTTGCGTCGCCATCCGGCATTTCACGCATTGCACCTTCCAGAGCCACACGCTAGCATGGTTTTCCACTAAGGGAGGGCGTATGGATCTGTTATACCGGGTAAAAGCGTTATGGGCTGCACTGCGCGGCAACCATTATACCTGGCCTGCCATCGACATCATGTTACCCGGCGATCGCTGTTTTCATCTTGTGGGCAGTATTCACATGGGAACGCGCGATATGGCCCCCCTTCCGGCAAAACTGCTTAAAAAGCTCAGGCAGGCGGACGCGCTGATTGTTGAAGCCGATGTTTCAGGCAACGATTCGCCTTTTACCGACCTGCCTGCCTTTGCCGACCTGGATGAGCGAATTAGCGACGAGTTACGTCAGCGCCTGCATAAAATCACCCATGAACTGGGCATTTCCCCTTCTCTCTTTTCAACCCAGCCGTTATGGCAAATTGCCATGATATTGCAGGCGACTCAGGCGCAACAACTGGGGCTGCGACCGGAATACGGTATTGATTACCAGTTGCTGAAAACGGCAAAACAGGCGCAAAAACCGATCATCGAACTGGAAGGCGCTTCCAGCCAGATCGATCTGCTGTGCCAGCTCCCTGATAACGGACTGGCGCTACTGGATGATACCCTGACGCACTGGCATACCAACGCCAGACTGCTGCAACAGATGATGAGCTGGTGGCTGAAATCGCCCCCGCAGAATAATGCTATTTCGTTGCCGAATACTTTCAGTCAGTCGCTGTATGATGTGCTGATGCATCAGCGAAATGTCGCCTGGCGGGAACGTCTGCATGCCATGCCGCCGGGTCGGTATGTCGTGGCGGTCGGCGCACTTCATCTTTACGGGGAAGGCAATTTGCCTGCGCTAATGCGTTAAAAAAATGGCCAATATTTCTATTGGCCCGTCAAAGAGGAATTTCATCGTTATTATTATGCCAGGACGTAGCGCCCTGATTATGTCGATTGTCGCTCAAAGTCACCATCCTGCCAATACTATTGCGCAAGATGGTACTATTTTTTAGACCACCATCAGGCGTATGCTTTAAGGGTATTTTGTCTGGGCCAGGAATAATTGCTATGACACCCGCCGTAAAATTACTCGAAAAAAACAACATTACTTTTCAGATCCACGCCTACGATCACGATCCGTCAGAAACCAATTTTGGCGATGAAGTGGTGCGCAAATTAGGCCTGAATCCTGATCAGGTTTACAAGACGCTGCTGGTTGCCGTAAACGGCGATATGAAGCACCTGGCGGTCGCGGTAACGCCCGTTGCCGGACAGTTGGATTTGAAAAAAGTAGCGAAAGCGCTGGGGGCTAAAAAGGTCGATATGGCCGATCCGATGGTCGCCCAACGGACGACAGGTTATCTGGTCGGCGGCATCAGCCCGCTGGGGCAGAAAAAACGGCTGCCGACGCTGATTGACGCACCGGCCCAAACGTTCGCCACCATTTATGTTTCCGGCGGCAAACGCGGGCTGGACATCGAGCTGGCGGCGGGCGATTTAGCCAAAATTCTGGATGCGAAATTCGCCGATATCGCTCGCCGGGATTAAGCGATTTTAGAATGATTGCCTGATGGCGCTACGCTTATCAGGCCTACAAACCGCATTGACCCGTACCGGCACTACGCCTTATTACTGCCAGCTGACTTCGCCCTTCGGCTCATACGCGCTGGCATCCAGCGGTGAGTTCTTCTGCACGTACTCTTTCAGCACTTCCGCATCAATAAACCCGGTATTCACGTATCCCGGTTTATTATCAATTTGCGGATACCCGTCGCCGCCCGTCGCATTGAAGCTCAGCGTCGCCATCCGGTAGGTTTTCGCCGGGTCAACAGGCTCGTCTTTAATTTTCAGGTCATTAAGTTTGCCGTCTTTCGCCACAAAACTGACGTTCGCAAACTGCGGATACGCCCCGGAATCCGGCTTCATTTGCGCGACGGCGGTCAGGTAATCAATTACCTCTTTACCGCTCATGTCGACATAGACCACAACGTTGCCAAACGGCTGCACCTTGAGCACGCTTTTATAGGTAATGTTGCCGCCTTCAATGGAGTCGCGAATCCCCCCACCGCTCATCACGCCGAAATCGGCGCTGGTGCGCGCGATTTGCGCGGCCAGAATCAGATGGCCCATATTAGTCTGCACAAAGCGAACTTTGTTGCGATCCCCTTCAAGACGACCATTGACGCTGCCAATCTTCACGTCCAGCTGCGCTTTACCTTTGTTCTGGAATGGCGTCAGAAGCGAGAGCATTTGCTGATTTTCTGAAATTTCCGGGGTGTAAAGTACGCGCTCACTTTTCCCGTTATCCCAGGTGACTTTCTTCTTCAGGTTTACCGGAATGAGCTGATAGTTGACCATTTTCATCTCGCCGTTACGGAACTCAAAGTCCGCGCGGCCAACGTATTTTCCCCACTCATGCGCCTGCACAATCCAGATGCCGTTCTGCATATCCGGCGCGCAAGGCGTACCCGGCACATAATCAACCTGCTTTTTGTTTTCGGACGCCATGCACACCGGGTCCTGTGAGTGACCACCCACAATCATCGCCAGCGAGCCTTTTGGCAGACTACGCGCCATTTCAACATCGCCCGGCGCGTTCGAACCGTGATCGCCGTTGTCATAGTGCCCCATGTGGGTAGTGGCGATAATGATGTCCGGCTTTTCATTCACTTGCAGTTCCTGAATCACCACCTTCGCCTCTTCGGCCGGTTTACGGAACTCGATATCGGTGAAGAATTCCGGGTTACCGATCTTCGCGGTGTCGTCCGTCGTCAATCCGAGGACGGCGATTTTCAGATCCTGGCGTTTAAAAATAGCCCATGGCTTGAACAGGCGTTCTCCGGTACTCTTTTGGTAGATATTGGCGGAGAGGAAGGGGAATTTGGCCCACTTTTCCTGCTGACGCAGCACGCTGAGCGGATTATCAAACTCATGATTACCGACGGCCATCGCATCGTAGCCAATCAGGTTCATACCACGAAAGTCAGGTTCCGCGTCCTGCAAGTCGGACTCCGGTACGCCAGTGTTAATGTCGCCGCCGGAAAGCAGCAGCACGCTGCCGCCTTCAGCCGCAACCTCTTTGCGAATGCCGTCCACCAGCGTTTTTTGCGCCGATAAACCGTACTCGCCGTATTCGCTGCGCCAGAAATGGCCGTGGTGATCGTTAGTATGCAGAATGGTGATTTTATAGGTTTTATCTTTTTCATAAGCCTGAACAGGCTGGCTTGCCAGCGTAAACGCGGCAAACAATGCCAGCGCCACACCCCGTTTCAAAAATTTCATGCTTCTCTCCCTGACTCAATATCAACCGCTGAAATTACAATGATCTGAAATAATAGTCGAAAATGTTTTCAGAATTGAGACTTCCTTCAAACACCGTCCACAGGTATGTTAGTCGAGTAATAATTACAAATTCGATTATCCCCAACATCGCAAACAAAACAGAAGTGACATTCTATGGCAATGAGTGAACCAACCCAGCCGTTAGCGGGCGCCTCTGCTGCGGCGACTAAAGCACGCACCTCGTTTGGCATCTTAGGCGCGATCAGCCTGTCTCATTTGTTGAACGATATGATCCAGTCGCTAATTTTAGCGATTTACCCGCTGCTGCAATCAGAGTTTTCCCTGACCTTTATGCAGATAGGGATGATTACCCTGACCTTCCAGCTCGCCTCCTCCCTGCTCCAGCCGGTCGTCGGATACTGGACGGATAAATATCCCATGCCGTGGTCGCTCCCCATTGGGATGTGCTTTACGCTGAGCGGTCTGGTACTGCTGGCGCTGGCGGGCAGTTTTGGCGCCGTGCTGCTGGCGGCGGCGCTGGTCGGCACCGGTTCTTCGGTATTTCATCCAGAATCTTCCCGCGTGGCGCGTATGGCCTCCGGCGGACGCCACGGGCTGGCGCAATCCATCTTCCAGGTTGGCGGCAACTTCGGCAGCTCGCTGGGGCCGCTACTGGCTGCTGTCATCATCGCGCCATATGGCAAAGGTAATGTGGCCTGGTTTGTATTAGCCGCGTTGCTGGCCATTATTGTGCTGGCGCAGATCAGCCGCTGGTATGCCGCGCAACACCGGATAAGTAAAGGAAAACCGAAGGCGACCATCGTCAATCCGCTGCCGCGCAATAAAGTGATACTTGCCGTCAGCGTGCTGTTAGTCCTGATTTTCTCCAAATACTTCTATATGGCGAGCATCAGCAGCTATTACACCTTTTATCTGATGCAAAAATTCGGATTATCGGTACAAAACGCACAGTTTCATCTGTTTGCCTTCCTGTTTGCCGTTGCGGCTGGAACGGTAATCGGCGGGCCTCTGGGTGATAAAATAGGCCGAAAATATGTTATTTGGGGCTCAATTCTGGGTGTAGCGCCGTTTACTCTCGTTTTACCCTATGCAACCCTGCACTGGACGGGGATTTTAACCGTGATAATTGGTTTTATCCTCGCATCGGCCTTTTCTGCCATCCTGGTGTATGCGCAGGAACTGCTTCCGGGGCGTATCGGTATGGTTTCTGGGCTCTTTTTCGGTTTCGCGTTCGGTATGGGAGGCCTTGGCGCTGCGGTATTAGGCCTGCTCGCCGACCACACCAGTATTGATTTGGTCTACAAAATATGTGCTTTCCTGCCACTTCTGGGGATACTGACCATATTCTTGCCTGACAACCGACATAAAGCCTGATTTTTCTGCGGCCAAAGGTAAACTTTGGTCGCACTCTCTTCCAGTCACCGTAAGCCTTTAGCTCACAGACACCCCGCCAGTTTTCCAATCCGTGCCTTTTTTATTCTAAATTCCACTTTTCATCAAATTTCAACAATTATTCATAAACATAAACATCGAAATTGTCATAAACTATTACCTGGAATTTTGGTTTCTCTGGCGCCATCGCTTGTGAGGCTGTGCGAGCGATGACGCCAGGGCGACCAAAAATGGATCAACATAACGACCAAAGGAGACGGAATGCATCACGCCACCCCGCTTATTACCACCATTGTTGGCGGCCTCGTGCTCGCTTTTATACTCGGCATGCTTGCCAATAAACTGCGTATTTCTCCTCTGGTGGGATATCTGTTAGCGGGCGTTCTTGCGGGGCCATTTACTCCGGGTTTTGTCGCGGATACCAAACTTGCGCCTGAACTGGCGGAGCTTGGCGTAATCCTGCTGATGTTCGGCGTCGGGTTGCACTTTTCATTGAAGGATCTGATGGCGGTAAAGGCCATCGCCATTCCCGGCGCGGTCGCCCAGATAGCCGTGGCGACGTTGCTGGGTATGGCGCTTTCAGCGGTGTTGGGCTGGTCGCTCATGACCGGTATCGTCTTCGGGTTATGTCTTTCAACCGCCAGTACCGTGGTGCTGCTGCGCGCGCTTGAAGAGAGACAGCTTATTGACAGTCAGCGCGGGCAAATCGCCATCGGCTGGCTGATTGTGGAAGATCTGGTGATGGTTCTGACGCTGGTTCTTCTGCCCGCCGTGGCGGGAATGCTGGAAAAAGGCGATGTCGGCTTCGCGTCGCTGGCAGTTGATATGGGCATCACCATCGGTAAAGTGGTGGCGTTTATCGCCATTATGATGCTGGTTGGGCGCCGTCTGGTGCCGTGGATTATGGCGCGCAGCGCCGCCACCGGCTCCCGTGAACTGTTTACCCTTTCCGTACTGGCGCTGGCGCTGGGCATCGCCTTTGGCGCCGTCGAGCTGTTCGATGTCTCCTTCGCGCTGGGCGCTTTCTTTGCCGGGATGGTGTTAAACGAATCAGAATTGAGCCACCGCGCCGCGCACGATACGCTGCCGCTTCGCGACGCCTTTGCGGTCCTGTTCTTTGTCTCCGTCGGGATGCTGTTTGACCCGTTAATCCTGATTCAACAGCCGATGGCGGTACTGGCTACGCTGGCCATTATTATCTTTGGTAAATCGGTTGCCGCTTTCTTCCTGGTTCGCCTGTTCGGGCACTCGCCGCGCACCGCACTGACCATCGCCGCCAGCCTGGCGCAGATTGGTGAATTTGCCTTTATTCTGGCAGGTCTGGGCATGGCGTTGGATCTGCTGCCGCAGGCAGGGCAGAACCTGGTGCTGGCGGGCGCGATTCTGTCGATTATGCTCAACCCGGTGCTGTTTGCGCTGTTAGAGAAATACCTCGCCAAAACGGAAACGCTGGAAGAGCAGACGCTGGAAGAAGCGATCGAAGAAGAGAAGCAGATTCCGGTGGATATCTGCAACCACGCGCTGCTGGTCGGTTTTGGTCGCGTCGGTAGTCTGCTGGGCGAAAAACTGATGGCGGCAGGCATTCCGCTGGTGGTCATTGAAACTTCACGTACCCGCGTGGATGAGCTGCGTGAGCGCGGTATTCGCGCCGTACTGGGGAATGCCGCTAACGAAGAGATCATGAACCTGGCGCATCTGGACTGCGCTCGCTGGCTGTTGCTGACCATTCCGAACGGTTACGAGGCCGGTGAAATCGTGGCCTCTGCCCGCGAGAAATGCCCGCATATTGAGATTATCGCACGCGCGCATTATGACGATGAGGTGGAATACATCACCGAGCGCGGAGCGAATCAGGTGGTGATGGGCGAGCGTGAAATTGCCCGCACCATGCTGGAGCTACTGGAAACCCCGCCCGCAGGCGAAGTGGTGACGGGTTAAACGGTGTGATGCCGGATGGCGGTGTAATCACCTTATCCGGCCTACGATTTTCTTGTAGGCCCGATAAGCGCAGCGCCATCGGGCAATAACTCAGCGATCCCAGTAAGACTCTTCGAGGCTGTCTTCCCGTTCCGGCAGACCGCGCGTCAACCGCGGGGAATGCTGGTTCAATACCTGATAACTCACACGGTTCGCATACTTACACACCTGCGCCAAAGACGAATAGGTCAGCCAGGTGAATTTATGCTTGCTGGAGTTAGGCACATTGGTGCGGTGATAATTATTGGCGGTAATATCATGTAACAGCGCCGCCAGCGCGCCGTCTCCCGCGCCATTGGTGTTCATGATTTTTTCCGGCCCGCCCATGTACGGGGCGATGTGCGAGTAGACCCGCAGCGGATGGAGACAATCTTTATGCCGCATCGCACGGCTGAACTCATACTGATTAAACTCGGCAATCGCCCCCGGCAGCAGCGGGTGCTGGGTTTTGCGTTTCGCTTCATCTTCGGTAAAGCCCGCCATATACAACCCAATCGGCCCGGCGGTACACAGCACCAGATCCACCCAGTCCAGCGCCTTATCAGACGCCAGCAGCGGATCGTTCTCGCCGGTTAACGCTTCCGCCTCTTCTTCATTCATCGCCAGAATGGAGACATGCTCTTTGAGGAACGCCTGCCACCACTGCGGATTATCGGCGATAACAAACTTCGTCCCCAGGGTCAGCACCACCGGCACATTATGCTTTTTCGCGTACTCAATGGCTTTCATGGTCGCTTCCGGCATCGGCTCGCCCGGTTTACAGCGCACCAGATAGGAGGTCAGCACCAGCGCAGATGCGCCCGCAATCACCGATTCCGGGATGCTCTCCGCCCGAAGCTGGTTCATGTGGCCGGGACTGATGGCGAAGGTACGCTCGCCGGATTCGCCAATCAGCGTAAAGCAGCGGCCAATGGGACCATCAACCCCTTGCAGGTGGTTGAGGTCGGTACGGCTTGATGTGTTACATAAATAGCGGTAGGCGTAGCTGCCAATCTCAATGTTGCTGCACATCACGCCCAGCAGAACGGAGCGATCGTCCGCCAGCACCGAGTAGTTGTGCATGGTGTTACCAATGGTGCCACCGGCAAACTGGTGGGTGATCAGGTTTTCACGCACCAGCTCCTGATACAACGCTTCTGCGACGTCATCCTCAATCACCAGAGAATGCCCGGCGCTCAATCCATAACGTTTCACAAAGTCATCATCGACTTTCGCTTCAATATCCACCAGCGTCTGATCGATACCGACCACCCATGACGCGCTGGTTTCATTTTCAGCCTGAATTTGTTGCAACAGCGGGTCACGGGCATTAACGGGGAAATAGTGTTTGGATTTACGTTTACCGGGAAATTTCATGATTGTGTTTACAGGTGGATAACTGAGCGGTGCATGGTAGCACATTCCCCCCTGCCCGCGCGACGAGGCGCGGAGTTTCAATATCGGACGGTGAGATCGCAGTTTATTGGCGATCGCTTTCTACAATGGAGGCATTTCACAAGGAGCGCGTTATGAAGCCAGAAAACAAAATTCCCGTTATCGATCTTATTTCTGCGCAAATGAGGGCCGTCATCAACGTTCATCAGGCGGAGTTGCCGCCGTGGCCTGCGGATGACATTGCGGCGCAGCGCCAGCACTACACCCGCGAGCGCCAGTTCTGGAACGCCGGGGCGCCGCAGATGGCAACGCGGACGGCGGCGGTTCCCACACCCTACGGCGAGGTCGCCACGCGTCTGTATTATCCACAGCACAACAGCAGGGCAACGCTGTTTTATCTGCACGGCGGCGGATTTATTCTCGGCAATCTGGATACCCACGACCGCATTATGCGGCTGCTGGCGAGCTATACGCGGTGTACGGTCGTCGGCATCGACTATACGCTCTCTCCCGAGGCGCGTTTCCCACAGGCGATTGAGGAGACCGTCGCGGCATGTCGGTTCTTTCATCAACGCGCCGATGAATACGCATTGAACATGGCGCAAATCGGTTTTGCCGGGGATTCCGCAGGCGCTATGCTGGCGCTCGCCAGCGCGCTGTGGCTGCGCGATAAGCAGATTGTATGCGGGAACGTGATCGCCACGCTGCTGTGGTATGGTCTCTACGGGTTACAGGATTCGCCCAGCCGCCGTTTATTTGGCGGGGAATGGGACGGCTTAACCCGTCAGGATCTGGAGAGGTATGAAAACGCCTATCTGCGTGATGAGCAGGATCGCGAATCCCCTTGGTATTGCCTGTTCAATAACGATCTGACCCGCAATGTGCCACCCTGCTTTATTGCCGGCGCGGAGTTCGATCCGTTACTTGATGACAGCCGTCTGCTGCACCAGACGCTCCAGGCGCATAATCAGCCCAGTGAGTACCGGATGTACCCCGGCACGCTGCATGCCTTCCTGCACTATTCACGCATGATGAAAATCGCGGACGATGCGCTACAGGATGGCGCGCGTTTCTTTATGGCGCAGTTAAAATAGCCTCAGAGGTACGGCGCGGTCAGCTTCAGCATCATATCGATGTGTTCCGGCGCGGCATTGAGCGCCGGAATGTATTCGTATTTTTTACCGCCCGCCTCAAGGAAGATTTCCCGGTTTTGCAACGCGATCTCCTCCAGCGTTTCCAGACAATCCGCCGCAAAACCCGGACACATCACCTGAATATGCCCGGTGCCTTTTTCGCCCAGCATTTTCAACGTTTCGTCAGTATACGGCGTCAGCCACGGCTCGCGGCCAAAGCGCGACTGGAAGGTCATCATCACTTTTTCTGGCGCCAGACCAAGCGCGGAGACCAGTTCACGGGTAGTATCGCGACAGCGTTGCGGGTAGTCGTCGCCTTCGTCAGCGTAACGCTGCGGGATGCCGTGATACGAGAGCAGCAGCAAGTCCGGCTCGCCATGTTGGGCAAACGAGGCACGGGCGCTATTTGCCAGGGCGGTGATATAGCTATTGTCATCAGCGTAGTCACGAATAAACGAGACGCCTGGAATACTGCGTTTACGCGCCAGAATACGCGCCAGTTCGTCCCAGACGGCCGCCACCGTCGAACAGGAGTATTGTGGGTAGAGCGGCAGCACCACGATGTGATCGACGTGATTCGCCAGCAGTTCATCGACCGCGCTTTCCAGCGACGGCGAACCGTAGCTCATCCCCAGCGCAACGGGCGTATCCGGGAGACGCTCTGCCAGCGCCTGCTGTTGCTCCCTGCTGTAAACCAGCAACGGCGATCCGCCTTCCTGCCAGATAGACTGGTACAGTTTTGCGACACGCGGCGCGCGCAGCGGCAAAATCACACCACGCAAAAGCGGCCACCACAGCAGGCGGGAAGTATCCACCACGCGCTCATCGCTTAAAAATTGCTTCAGATAGCGTTTAACCGCTTCAGGAGTTGGGGCATCGGGAGTGCCGAGGTTAGCCAGCAGGATACCGGTTTTCGTCTGACGCATTACCGCCTCTTATTGATTCAAATTGTTGATAATTGTAGCGGAAAAGCGAGGAAGAAGAACTAATTGCTGTGAGAGGTAAGATGAGAATTTGCCTGATGGCGCTACGCTTATCAGGCCTACAAGAAAATCGTAGGCCGTAGGCCCGATAAGCGTAGCGCCATCGGGCAATTTACGGATTAACCGAGGATTTTTTCAAGGTCGGCACGCACATCGGCAACGGCCTGAGTACCGTCCACTTTCGCATATTTAGTGTTACCCGCTTCCGCTTCTTTCTGGTAGTAACCAATCAGCGGCGCAGTCATCTGATGGTATTCCACCAGACGCTTACGAACGGTCTCTTCCTGATCGTCTTTACGGGTGGTCAGCTCTTCGCCGGTCACATCGTCCTTGCCTTCCACTTTCGGCGGATTGAATTTGATGTGATAAACACGGCCAGACGCCGCATGCACGCGACGGCCCACGATGCGGTCAACGATCAGCTCGTCCGGTACGTCGAATTCGAGAACATAGTCAACCGCAATGCCCGCTTCTTTCATGGCGTCGGCCTGCGGAATTGTACGCGGGAAGCCGTCCAGCAGGAAACCGTTGCGGCAATCGTCCTGCGCGATACGCTCTTTTACCAGCGCAATCACCAGCTCATCGGTCACCAGCTTGCCGGCGTCCATGATGTCTTTCGCTTGTTTACCCAGCTCGGAGCCAGATTTCACGGCGGCACGCAGCATGTCGCCAGTGGAGATTTGCACAATACCATATTTCTCCATGATGAACTGAGCCTGAGTTCCTTTACCCGCGCCCGGAGCGCCAAGCAGAATGATACGCATTACGAAAATCCCCTTAAAGGTTGTCGATATTTTTTAAAAAAGCGCTAAACGATACCACCATCACGCAATTCGCTCAAGGAAGGCGCCCTGCGCTGAAACGGTTAACGGCGGGAAAATGAAGAAAAAGAGAGGATAAAATAAAAATGCCCAATGGCGCTGCGCTTATCGGGCCTACATAAGCAACCTGCTCGTAGGCCGGATAAGCATTAGCGCCATCCGGCATGACGCGGTGCCGATTAAGACACCAGCAACTGGTTCATACGACGGATAAACTGGTTCGGATCTTCCAGCGTACCGCGTTCGGCAAACAGCGCCTGATCCAACAGCAGCTCTACCCATTCGTTAAACTGCGCTTCGTCCTGGGTATCCGCCGTGCGTTTCACCAGTACGTGATCCGGGTTGAGTTCAAAGATGTATTTCACTTCCGGCACGGCCTGACCGGCAGCGGCAAACAGCTTCGCCATCTGGGTACTCATCTCGTCAGCGTCGGTGGTGACAATGGCCGGAGTATCGGTCAGACGATGCGTCAGACGCACCTCTTTCACACGATCGCCCAGCAGGGTTTTCACGCGCTCAACGAACGGCGTCAGCGCTTTTTCCGCTTCTTTTGCGCTTTCATCGACTTCATCCGCCAGTTTTTCCAGCGATTCGTCAACTTTAGACACGGACTGGAACGCCTTACCGTCGAACTCGGTCAGGTAATTCATCATCCACTCATCAATGCGATCGGAAAGCAGCAGCACTTCGATGCCTTTCTTACGCAGCAGCTCCAGGTGCGGGCTGCTCTTCGCCGCCGCGTAGCTGTCTGCCGTGATGTAGTAGATCTTCTCCTGCCCTTCTTTCATGCGGGAGATATAATCTTCCAGAGAGACGGTTTGTGCGGAAGAGTCCGTATGCGTTGAGGCAAAGCGCATCAGTTTCGCGATGGCTTCCTGGTTGGCATGATCTTCCGCCGGGCCTTCTTTCAGCACCAGACCAAACTGTTTCCAGAAGGTCTGGTATTTTTCCGCATCGTCTTTCGCCAGCTTTTCCAGCATTTGCAGAACACGTTTGGTCAACGCGCTGCGCAAGTTGCGGGTAACGGTGCTGTCCTGAAGGATTTCGCGGGAAACGTTCAGCGGCAGATCGTTGGAATCAATCAGACCACGCACGAAGCGCAGGTAGTTCGGCATAAACTGCTCAGCGTCGTCCATGATAAAGACACGCTGTACGTACAGTTTCAGCCCATGCTTGTGATCGCGGTTCCACATATCCCACGGCGCCTGAGACGGGATGTACAGCAGGCTGGTGTACTCCTGCTTACCTTCCACACGGTTGTGGCTCCAGGTCAGCGGGTCGGTGAAGTCGTGAGCAATGTGCTTGTAGAACTCGTTATACTCGTCGTCTTTGATTTCTGACTTGTTACGCGTCCACAGCGCCTGCGCCTTGTTGATTTTCTCCCAGGAGACGATCGTTTCACCGTCTTTTTCTTCCTGTTTTTCAATCTCTACCGGCAGTGCGATATGGTCGGAATATTTGCTGATGATGGAGCGTACGCGCCAGTCATCAAGGAACTCGTCTTCGCCTTCACGCAGGTGCAGGGTGATTTCCGTACCGCGATCGTCTTTAGTGATATCCGCGACGGTGTACTCACCTTCGCCCGCCGATTCCCAGAACACGCCGTTTTCCGGCTTATCGCCCGCTGCGCGGGTACGCACGGTCACTTTATCCGCGACGATAAACGCGGAGTAGAAGCCGACCCCGAACTGGCCGATCAACTGGCTGTCTTTCGCCTGATCGGAACCCATGGATTCGAGGAAAGATTTAGTGCCGGATTTCGCAATGGTTCCCAGATGATCGATAACGTCATCACGGTTCATCCCCACGCCATTATCGGCGATGGTCAGCGTACGCTTATCTTTATCAAAGGAGACACGCACGCGCAGCTCGCCGTCGCCTTCATACAGATCCGGGTTCGACAGCGCGCGAAAACGCAGCTTGTCCGCCGCATCTGAGGCGTTAGAGATAAGCTCACGCAGGAAAATTTCTTTATTGGAGTACAGAGAATGGATCATCAGGTGCAGAAGCTGTTTTACTTCTGACTGAAAACCACGAGTTTCTTGTCCTTTCATTGGATAAATACCTCAACAATGCCATTTACAAGGTCAAAATGCGTTGAGGGAGAGATGGGGACGGGAAATGAGTTTTCAAGCGGGAGAACGCGAATGTTCTCCCGATTGATTAAAAACGAATCTTATGACGCCCGGCAAGCGAGTGGGACAGCGTGGTGCCGTCGACCATTTCCAGTTCGCCGCCCACCGGTACGCCGTGGGCGATACGGCTGGCTTCAACGCCATATTGCGCACAAAGTTCGGCAATATAGTTCGCGGTAGCCTCCCCTTCGACCGTCGGGTTGGTCGCGAGGATCACTTCGCTGAGCTGTTCTGACGCCAGACGCTGCTCCAGACGATCGAGACCGATATCGTCCGGCCCGATGCCGTCGAGCGGCGACAGATGCCCCATCAGTACGAAGTAGCGGCCAGAGAATTGCCCGGTCTGCTCAATGGCGTAGATGTCCGCCGGACTCTCCACCACGCAGATTTGACCGTTTTCCTGACGACGCGGATTCGAACAGATATTGCACACGTCCTGCTCAGTGAAGGTGCGGCAATCGGCGCAGTGGCCGATTTCCGACATCGCCCGGGTGAGCGCTTGCGCCAGACGCATCCCGCCGCTGCGGTCACGCTGAAGCAGCGTAAACGCCATGCGCTGCGCTGACTTCGGGCCAACGCCCGGCAGACAGCGCAGTGCTTCCATAAGCTGAGTTAACAGCGGGCTGGTTTGCATCAGAACGGCATCTTAAAGCCAGGCGGCAGTTGCATACCGGAGGAGACAGACGCCATCTTCTCTTTCTGGGTCTCTTCAATGCGACGCGCCGCATCGTTGAACGCCGCAGCGACCAGATCTTCCAGCATCTCTTTGTCGTCTTCCAGCAGGCTTGGGTCGATTTCCACGCGACGGCAGTTGTGCGCACCGTTAATGGTCACTTTCACCAGACCTGCGCCAGACTCGCCGGTGACTTCCAGTTTGGCGATTTCTTCCTGCATCTGCTGCATTTTTTCTTGCATCTGCTGGGCTTGCTTCATCAGGTTGCCCAGACCGCCTTTTCCAAACATAAGCTCTCTCTCTTGATGGTTTACAATCGCAAGCCGGGCTTACGATCAAATGGGGCGAATACTCTCTTCATCCAGATCCGCGTCAAAGAATCGACGCAGCGTCTGAATGTTGTTATCCGCGATAATCGACTCACGCGCCTGCGCAAGTTTCTCTTCATAAATCGCCTGACGCCACTCCAGCGGCGTTCGCACCGCCGGATTATCATCTTCAACGATGGTCAGTTCAACCGTCGTTCCCGTCAGGGCGCTCAATGCTTCCGCCAGCTTTTGCTGCGCGCCAGTGGAGTTAAGGTGTCGCTGCGTGGAGCGCAGATGCAGGCAAATGGTATTGCCGTTCTCCTCTTTCCAGGCGTTTAACGCCACCTGTTCCACCAGCTTCGGCAGGGAGAGCTGGCTAATTTGTGCCGCCCACGGATCGCGTTCAGTCGCTTCCGCGGCCAGTTTGGTCGCCAGTTCCGGTGTTTTTTCATGCTCCAGCGCCTTTTTCAGCGCTTTCGGCGTGGCCACAACCTCTTTTACTTCCACCACCGGATTGGTCGCCTTCCAGCGGTAGGCTTCTTTCTTCGTCGGCGTCTGTTCCAGCGCAGACGGCGCCGGACGCGCCTGAACGCGTTCAGAGACAGAGGCTAATCTTTCCAGCGCAGCGTTATTTACCGGCCGCGCGCGGGAAGCGGCTGCCGGTTCACTCTTTTTTGTTTTGGTTGCTCCCTGAGCACGCTGAAGCTGGTTGCGCGCCGCCAGCACCTGGCTGGTGGCATCTGGCAACGGCACCTCCTGGCGTACCGGAGCGGATTGTTGCGAAGGCACCTGCGTCGGCGTCATCACCGCCGTTGGCGCGACCGGCGCAAAAGATTGCTGCGGTCTTTCCGGTTCCGGCAGCGGCATACGTGGGTGGAATGCCAGCGCGCGTAATAGCGTCATTTCAACGCCCATCCGTCTGTCCGGCGCGTAAGGCAGCTCTTTGCGGCCAATCAACAGCGTCTGGTAATAGAGCTGTATGTCCGCTGGCGGCACGGTTCGCGCCAGTTCACGCATGCGCTGCTCAATCGCCGCCATATCGTTACCCAGCGCGGCAGGCGACAGCTGCACCATCGCAATGCGGTGCAACAGCCCCAGCATTTCGACCAGCAGCGCTTCCCACTCAATACCGCGTGCGGCGGCATCATTCACCAGCGACATCACGCGCTCGCCATTGGCGGCAACCACCGCCTCGACCAGCGAAAGCGCCTGGTCATCATCCAGCGTGCCGAGCATCGCGCTCACCGCCTGGGTGGAGACCTGCCCGTCACCGCTGGCGATCGCCTGGTCGGTCAGGCTTAGCGCATCGCGCAGGCTGCCGTCCGCTGCGCGGGAGAGCAGTTGCAGCGCGCGCGGCTCATGCGCGATATGTTCTTCGTTAAGGATATGCTCAAGCTGATGGCGAATTTGTTCGACATCCAGCGCCTTGAGATGGAATTGCAGGCAGCGCGACAAAATCGTCACCGGCAGCTTCTGCGGATCGGTGGTCGCCAGCAGGAATTTGACGTGCGCGGGCGGTTCTTCGAGCGTTTTAAGCAACGCGTTGAAGCTGTGCCGCGAGAGCATATGCACTTCGTCGATCAGATAGACCTTAAACCGGCCGCGCGCGGGTGCGTACTGGACGTTATCCAGCAGGTCGCGGGTATCTTCCACTTTGGTGCGCGACGCGGCGTCGATCTCAATCAGATCGACAAAACGCCCCTGCTCGATTTCCCGGCAGTTGTCACATACGCCGCACGGCGTGGCGGTGATGCCGGTTTCACAGTTCAGTCCCTTCGCCAGCAGACGGGCGATGGAGGTTTTACCGACGCCACGGGTGCCGGAAAAAAGATATGCGTGATGAATACGCCCTAACGACAAGCCGTTCGCCAGTGCGGTCAGCACATGTTCCTGGCCGACGACGTCAGCAAAGGTTTGTGGGCGCCATTTTCGGGCTAAGACCTGATAACTCATTGGCTGGCTCTGAAACGCTGGAAGGTGGATTCATGGGGGGAATGCTAACACAACCTCGCAAATACAGCGAGGTTGTGAGGCTTTATTCGCGACGCTCACCCTTTTGAGCCGCCGCAAGCGGCGTTCAAAACGCAAATGTGTTTTGTCGGGCGCTGGTCGGAACCAGAGTGGCGAATAGGCTAGCCTGAATCAGTGCCCCGGGAAGGGAACCAGGCTATAACAGGTAATCCCCTGTTTTGCCAGACGCTGCTCACCACCCAGATCGAACAGATTGATGATGAAAGCGGCATCGGTCACTTCCCCACCCAGACGACGGATCAGCTTCACAGTCGCTTCGATTGTGCCACCGGTCGCCAGGAGATCGTCCACCACCAGCACTTTATCGCCCGGTTTGATGGCATCAACGTGGATTTCAAGCTGATCGGTGCCGTACTCCAGCTCATAGCTTTCAGCGATCGTTTCACGCGGCAATTTGCGCGGTTTACGCACCGGAACAAACCCGACGCCCAGGCCCAGCGCGACCGGCGCACCAAACAGGAAGCCACGCGCTTCGGTGCCGACAACTTTGGTGATGCCTGCATTTTTGTATCGTTCAACCAGCAACTCAATGCTGAGCGCATAGGCTTTCGGGTCTTCCAGCAAGCTGGTGACATCACGGAAAAGAATGCCCGGTTTCGGGTAGTCGAGAATGCTTTTAATGCTATTTTTGAGAAACTCAAGCTGCTGTGCAGTCGCGGTCATGGATATATGCCTGCTATTACGGTGTTACTCACGGCGCGAATTAAGGGGGTCAAAGTAACGATTGTTTAACCTTTAACCGTCTGCGCCTGTGCTCGAAAACGGTCGAATTTACTGGCTGCGTAAGACAATTGCAACAGCGATTATTGCGCTTCAGTGCTTTTGTTGCTTTTCATCAATCACCGGTATCCGCCACATAAAAATCAACAGGCAGGCCAGGATCGCCAGCAGCAGTATTCGTACCCACATCATATGCACCAGCCAAAGCGAGATACCGAATGTAATCAATATCAATGCAATAGCGCGTGGTTTCGCCCCCGGCGGCATCGCGCGATGCTTTTGCCAGTGACGCAAATAGCCGCCAAACCAGGAGCGGTAAAGCAGCCAGTCATGAAAGCGCGGCGACGAACGGGCAAAACACCAGGCCGCCAGTAAAATAAACGGCGTAGTGGGCAATAGCGGCAACACGACGCCCAGCGTCCCTAACACTACCGCCAGCCAGCCAATGATGATTAAAATAGTACGTTTCATAATGACAGTACGTAGTACACAAGGCTGCTACTGTAGCATAACAGTTATCATTTTCATCGGAGTGTTACATTGAAAACCGCCATGCTGTTACACAGGCTGGAAAGCCAGCTCGCCAGTCTGCGCCAGCAGAGCGCGCCGCTGGCACAGCATGCGACGCTCAGCGCACGCTTTGACAGGCATCTTTTTCGCACCCGCAGCACGCTATTGAAGGCGTATCTGGATGAAGCCGGAACCAACCTTGACGCGTTGCGCCATGCGGTTGAACAACAGACGTTGCCGCAGATTGCCTGGCTGGCGGAGCGCCTGGTTTCACAGATTGAGGCGATAACACGGGAAACCGCGACCTGGTCGCTCAGGGAGTGGGACAGCGCCTCCCCGGGGCTGGCGCGCTGGCAACGTAAACGCGTAAAACATCAGGAGTTTGAGCGTCGTCTGCTGGAAATGACCGAGGAGCGTAAAGCCCGTCTGGCGCAGGTCACCGGCTTCACCGAACAGCAGGCGCTACACCGGGAAATCGAGGCGTTTGAAGGCCGTCTGGCGCGCTGTCGTCATGCGCTGGAAAAAATAGAGCACGTACTGGCGCGCCTGACCCGTTAACCACTGGAGAAAATATGTCGCTTGAGAATGCCCCGGACGACGTCAAACTGGCCGTCGATCTGATCGTCCTGCTTGAAGAGAATCAGTTGCCCGCGCAAACCGTGCTACGCGCGCTGGAAATTGTAAAGCGTGATTATGAAAACAAACTAAAAAACGCGGAAGACGCCTCGCAAAGCGATTAAAAGGGAGCTGGTGCGTCCCCACCGTCAATGTCAGAGTCTGCGTCGGGACACAATGACGACGGACAGTTCATGGAACGACTTTCAACCACGCCGCATGATGCGGTATTTCGGCAACTGCTGACGCAAAAAGCGATCGCGCAGGATTTTTTACAGATCCATTTACCTGACACTTTTCTTCGCATCTGCAATCTGGATTCCCTGACGCTGGAGTCAGGAAGTTTTGTCGAAGACAACTTACGGGCCAGCTATTCAGACATCCTCTATTCCCTGCAAACTACGCATGGACCAGGCTACGTTTATGCGCTGATTGAGCATCAAAGCAAACCCGATAAATTCATGGCGTTTCGCCTGATGCGTTATGCCATCGCCGCCATGCAGCGGCATCTTGATGCCGGGCACGACACGCTGCCGTTAGTGGTTCCCTTACTGTTCTACCACGGGTCAATTAGCCCGTGGCCCTACAGCCTGAACTGGCAGAATATGTTTTGTGAGCCCGCGCTTGCCAATAGCCTTTACAGCAATGAATTTGCGCTGGTGGACCTGACCGTAATGCCGGATAATCAGATCATGCGGCATCGGCGAATGGCGATGCTGGAGTTACTGCAAAAGCATATACGTCGACGCGATCTGGCCGAATTACAGGATCAATTAATCACGCTATTAACGCAGGAACACCTGACCCGTAGCCAAATCAGCGTGCTGATACACTATATGTTGCAGGTTGGGAATACCACGGACCCCGGCGCGTTGATCCGCAAACTGGCCAGCAGCGCCCCCCAGTATAAGGAGCAACTGATGAGCATTGCCGAATGGCTGGAAGAGAAAGGCAGAGCAGACGGACTGCAAAAAGGAATGCAACAGGGAATGCAGCAAGGACGGCAAAAGGGCTTAGAAGAAGGTCGTCAGGCCGAAGCGCGCAGCATCGCTCTCAAAATGCTCGACAGCGGTCTGGCCCCCGATCTGATCACCCACCTAACCGGACTCTCGCCAGAAGAGCTGTCTGCGCTCTCCCATTAGAGACACTCAGGGCGGCCTGGCCGCCCTGAACAGAACTTAGCCCACCGACGGCGTCGGATCGTCGCCTTTGATTTCGCGTTTAACTTCCGTCACCTCGTCACCTTTCTCATTGCGCAGATGCACTTCAAGCTGGTTAAAAGCGATGTCGATGTTATTTTCACGGCACAAACGATCGATGGTCCGGTTCAGTTCATCCACCGTATGGCTGCGATCGCGCAGTTCACGCACGTACAGACGCAGTTCATGATCGAGCGTACTGGCGCCAAACGTGGTAAAGAACACCGCAGGTTCTGGCTCACGCATCACTTTCGGGTGCTCCGTCGCCGCCTGCAACAACACTTTTTTCACTTTGTCCAGATCCGAGCCATAGGCGACGCCAAGGCGGATCACCAGCCGGGTGGTGGTGTCGGACAGCGACCAGTTGATCAATCGTTCGGTCACGAAGGCTTTGTTCGGAATGATCACCTCTTTACGATCGAAGTCGGTAATGGTGGTCGCACGAATACGGATCTTGCTGACCGTCCCGGAGAAGGTGCCGATAGTCACCGTATCGCCAATGCGTACCGGGCGTTCAAACAGGATAATAATGCCAGAGACGAAGTTACCGAAAATCTCCTGCAAGCCGAAACCAAGACCGACCGATAACGCCGCCGCCAGCCACTGTAGTTTGTCCCACGATACGCCAAGCGATCCGAATACCGTCATCGCGCCAACGGCAATGATGATGTAGTTGAGGATCGTGGTGATCGCATACGAAGCCCCCTGGCGCATTTTCAGTCTGGAAAGTACCAGAACTTCCAGCAGGCCAGGTAAGTTACGGATCAGCGCCCAGGCCACCATTGACACAATAATGGCAAACAGCAGGCTGCCCATCGTAACGTTTTTAACCACCGCGGCGCCCGCTTCCGTGCCGTTGTAGTGCCAGAGCGTGATGCTGTCGAGATAGCTGAACACGGTGATCAGATCGGACCAAATCGCCCAGAACATCACCCCAAACAGGGCAATCATCAGCAGCATGGTGATGCGCAGCGTTTGCTGGTTAACCTGTTCCAGCGCAATGGTCGGTTCTTCCTGCGGCTCCGCGCCTTCTGCCCCCTCTTTCACCAGATTCTGACGACGCGCCAGCGCACGGCGCCAGGCAATACGACGCGCCGCGACGCTCAGGCCGCGTAACACGGTCTGATACAGCAGGTTCCAGATAATCACCAGATAGACGGTTTCAATCCAGCGCCCGGACAGGCGTAGCGTGGTATAGAAATAGCCCGTCGCGGTCAACACCATCAACGCGACGGGAATGATGGAGAGCACGGTAATCGTGATCAGACGTAAACCATGCGACTCCTTATCACGCCAGCTATCGCGGCACATTGGCCACACCAGCAGAGTAATAAGCAGAAGGTTGAGGAAAATCACCACCTGCCCCAGGACATCGTCCATCAGATGCAGCGGAGAAAGTTCAGCGACCACCGACCAAAAATGCAGCGGCAGTAGCGCCAGACTGATGCGCACAATCTGGCGGCGCCAGTGGCTGGTCAATTTCGCCGGCATGCCGAAGTGCCGAATGGCAACGCCCTCTTTCTCCAGCACCTTCCAGCACAGACCGAATACCAGCCAGAACAACGCCAGCTTTTTACTGAACGCCCATAACAGGTCGCTAATATTCAACTGCATGGTGAGGAGGATCAGCCCCACCGCAAGGATTATCAGACAAACCGGCAAGGCGCGAATCAGATCGATGAAAATCGCTTTCGGCGTATTGAGCTGGCTGTCGTTACGCAATGATCCCACCGCGGCCGCCAGCTTCTCCTGGTACGCTTTAAGCCATTTCAGTCGCCAGCGAATCACCCCGGCGATCAGCAGCAATGGCAGTCCCGCGAGGAATGCGATGAATACCGCAGGCCAGGCCTTTTCCCAGTTCACCGTAATTTTCATCGACCTGAACTGATCTTTCAGCGTTTGCGGGAAGGCTTTAATCCAGTCCCAGTCCATCGGGCGGTTACTGTTAACCCAAAAGATTTGCTGAGTCAGGATCTCTTTAAGGTTTTTCGAGACGCTCATCAGCTGCTGTTGATTGATTTGCAGGTTAATGGCCATCATCAGCTGATTGCCCAGTTGCTTATTCAACTGATCCAGCAATTCCCTGCGCATATCAACCACTTGCAGCAGCGCATCATGCACTTCGTCATTAACCTCGTCAGTGTGCCCTTCTTCCAGTTTGGCCACAAAGGCATCGTTCTGGAACAAAGCGTCACGCTGCTGGTTAACTTCAAACTGCTCCAGACGCAAATCCGCAATCCGGTTGGTCATATCGACAAGTTCATCTGCCGACGGCAGCGTTTGCTGCTGCTGATACAAGATACGCGACAACAGCAAACTGCCTCTCAGCACCGCAATCTGCTCTTTGATATTGCGCTCTGATTGCAGCGCGCGATCAAGCCAGTTTTTGACTTTGATGTTCTGCTGCATGAGCGCGTTGCCGTTTTCGGTTGCCGTGATCAGGCGCTGGCTCAGTTGATGATTGACATCCAGCTCCTGCTTCACAAGAGGGTTAGCCTGAATACGCGCAGTTTCATCCGGCGAGATCGCCTCCTGCGCCGTCTTCTCGGTTAGCGTCAGACGTTTGCTGTTGACCGCTTCCTGCAAAAGCTGGAGCTGGTGTTCCAGTCGATTGGTGTTCGCCGTAACGTAATCGCGCTGCTTTTGCAGGGTATCCTGCAAAACTGTATTGCCTTCCAGACTTTTGCGCTGCTGATCGATTTGCGCGTTAAGCAACGCCTGTTGCGCCTGTAGCAGAGCCTGTTGACTCGGGCGCAATGCGCCGTCCCCGACACTGGTGCCGTCCAGTCGATTACGGATTTGCTGCATTTGCTGCGACGCGGTATACATCGCGTTTTGTACACGCTCAGGCTGCGTCTGGAGCGAAACCAGCTGACTATTGTAAGTCGCCAGATCGTTTTGCGAGTTCTGCAAATCGTCCAGCACCTGCGCAACCCGAAGTTCCAGCTGGCGCAGCGAAAGCGTGCTCAACGTTTTTCGCGTTTCGTCGTCATTATCCACATCGCTGAGGGCATTCAGCGCGTCCGTCGCCTGACGCATTTTTTCCGGCGCCTGCGCGACTTTCTGACGTAATTGCGTGGTCTCCTCTTTTACCCGATCGATTTTATCAAGCGTGGCGAGCGTATCGATGAGATCCTGCTGAACCAGTTTATCCAGCGCCGAGAGGTCTTTCTGTTTACCCAGCGCATCCAGCTGGCTTTGCACGTCCGCTTTCGACGGCAGATCGCCATTCGTTTGCGCACGGGCAAACGCCGACGACTGACCGCACAGCAATAACACAAAGAAAATGATTGAGATAAAAACAAGATGCGATGAACGTTTATAGAGCTGCAACATAGTCATGGGAGTGAAGGTTTCTGAACCGGAAGAATGACCGGAAATAGTCAAGCCGCAAGAATATCACGGCGGTGACGGACAGAATAGCGGAACGGAAAATGTCCAGGATAATTCCTGGAATGATATCAGGGGCTTTCGAGGGCAGGCGCCGCTCTCAGCGTCGGGCAAAGCAGATACATTTCCAACAAGATGGCGACGTAATCTCGTGCTTCTTTTTTCAGATCAAAGGATTGCGGCGCAAAGAGCCAGTTTTCCATGATGCCGGAAATATAGCCGCGCATTAATATTGCCGCACGGCGCGTCATCAGGTTTCCCGGGAGCATTTTTGCTTTAATACAATGTGTTAGCGTTTGTTCAATGCGATCATAGCTTTCCACGCAGATGCTTCGCTGCGCCTGTTGCACTACCGCCATTTCACCCACGAATTCGCATTTGTGGAATATAATTTCCATCAATAAACGTCGGCGCTCTTCCGTCACGGTTGCTTCAAGAAGATGGACTAAAATTTCTCTTAATACTGATAGTGGATCGTCGGGGAATTTTGCCTGATACTCAATCTCAAGCTCACCAATATTGGATTCTGATAGCTCCCAGATTTCACTGAATAAATCCGACTTGTTTTTGAAGTGCCAATAGATTGCACCGCGTGTGACGCCAGCGGCTTTTGCAATCTCCGCGAGCGAAGTGGATGATACCCCTTGTCGCGAGAACAAACGCAGAGCTACATCCAGGATGTGTTGCCGAGTTTCCTGTGCTTGTTGTTTGGTTTTTCGTGCCATATGTCGGTGAATTTACAGGCGTTAGATTTACATACATTTGTGGATGTATGTACCATAGCACGACGATAATATAAACGCAGCAATGGGTTTGTGGACTTTTGACCATTGATCAATTTGAAATCGGACACTCGAGGTTTACATATGAACAAAAACAGAGGGTTTACGCCTCTGGCGGTCGTTCTGATGCTCTCAGGCAGCTTAGCGCTAACAGGATGTGACGACAAACAGGCCCAACAAGGTGGTCAGCAGATGCCAGAAGTTGGGGTTGTGACGCTCAAAACTGAACCTCTACAGATCACTACTGAACTCCCGGGTCGCACCAATGCATACCGTATTGCGGAAGTTCGTCCTCAGGTAAGCGGAATTATCCTGAAACGTAACTTTACGGAAGGCGGCGACATTGAAGCGGGTGTGTCTCTCTATCAGATTGATCCTGCGACTTACCAGGCGGCTTACGAAAGCGCCAAAGGCGATCTCGCTAAAGCGCAGGCGGCTGCAAATATCGCTCAGTTAACGGTTAAACGTTATCAGAAACTGTTGGGTACGAAATACATCAGCCAACAAGACTACGATAGCGCGCTGGCAGATGCGCAACAGGCGAATGCGTCTGTTGTGGCGGCAAAAGCGGCCGTTGAAACCGCACGCATTAATCTGGCGTATACCAAAGTGACCTCCCCGATTAACGGCCGTATCGGTAAATCATCCGTAACGGAAGGCGCGCTGGTACAAAACGGCCAGGCTACCGCCCTCGCGACAGTACAGCAACTCGACCCGATCTATGTGGATGTAACGCAGTCAAGCAACGACTTCCTGCGCCTGAAACAGGAGCTGGCGAGCGGCAAACTGAAGCAAGAGAACGGCAAAGCGAAAGTCGAGCTGGTCACCAGCGACGGCATTACCTATCCGCAATCCGGTACGCTTGAGTTTTCTGACGTCACCGTCGACCAAACCACCGGTTCTATTACGTTACGCGCAATCTTCCCTAACCCGGACCATACCTTACTGCCTGGTATGTTTGTTCGCGCACGTCTGGAAGAAGGCACCAATCCTGATGCATTGCTGGTTCCCCAGCAGGGCGTTACCCGTACGCCACGCGGTGATGCCAGTGCGTTGGTTGTCGGCGCCGATGACAAAGTGGAAACCCGTCAGATCGTCGCAAACCAGGCGATTGGCGATAAGTGGTTAGTCACTGATGGACTCAAATCGGGCGATCGCGTGATTGTTACCGGGCTGCAAAAAGTGCGTCCTGGCGCGCAGGTTAAAGCGCAGGAAGTCACCGCGGATAATGAACAGCAAGCCGCAAGCGCTAACCCGTCTGAACAGTCTAAGTCTTAACTTAAACAGGAGCCGTTAAGACATGCCTAATTTCTTTATCGATCGCCCTATATTTGCGTGGGTGATCGCCATTATCATCATGTTGGCAGGGGGCCTCGCGATCCTCAAACTGCCGGTAGCGCAATATCCAACGATTGCGCCGCCCGCAGTGACGATCTCCGCGACTTACCCTGGCGCTGATGCGAAAACCGTGCAGGACACGGTGACGCAGGTTATCGAACAGAACATGAACGGTATCGATAACCTGATGTACATGTCCTCAAACAGTGACTCCACGGGTACCGTGCAGATCACCCTGACCTTCGAATCCGGTACGGATGCAGATATCGCGCAGGTTCAGGTGCAGAACAAACTGCAACTGGCCATGCCGCTGCTTCCTCAGGAGGTTCAACAGCAGGGTGTGAGCGTTGAGAAATCATCCAGCAGCTTCCTGATGGTTGTGGGCGTCATTAACACCGACGGCACCATGACCCAGGAGGATATCTCTGACTACGTTGCGGCGAACATGAAAGACGCCATCAGCCGTACGTCAGGTGTGGGTGACGTGCAGCTGTTTGGTTCGCAGTACGCGATGCGTATCTGGATGGACCCAACGAAGCTGAACAACTTCCAGCTCACGCCAGTGGATGTGATTAACGCGATCAAAGCGCAGAACGCCCAGGTTGCGGCCGGTCAGCTTGGCGGTACGCCGCCGGTGAAAGGCCAGCAACTGAACGCCTCCATCA
Organism: Citrobacter sp. CK191; assembly: GCF_030333435.1. Taxonomy (NCBI): domain Bacteria; kingdom Pseudomonadati; phylum Pseudomonadota; class Gammaproteobacteria; order Enterobacterales; family Enterobacteriaceae; genus Citrobacter; species Citrobacter sp. CK191. The sequence goes on from NZ_JAOWFX010000003.1 coordinate 276,267, forward strand.
TCGCACAAACGCGTCTGACCTCTACGGAAGAGTTCGGTAAAATTCTGCTGAAAGTGAACCAGGACGGCTCCCAGGTTCGCCTGCGCGATGTAGCAAGAATTGAACTGGGCGGTGAGAACTACGACATCATTGCGAAGTTCAACGGACAGCCTGCGTCTGGTCTGGGGATCAAGCTGGCGACCGGTGCGAACGCGCTGGATACCGCAAACGCCATCCGTGCAGAACTGAAGAAGATGGAACCGTTCTTCCCGTCAGGGATGAAGATCGTTTACCCGTATGACACCACCCCGTTCGTGACGATCTCCATTCACGAAGTGGTGAAAACGCTGGTAGAAGCCATCATCCTCGTGTTCCTGGTCATGTACCTGTTCCTGCAAAACTTCCGCGCGACGTTGATTCCGACAATCGCGGTGCCGGTGGTGCTGTTAGGGACATTCGCCGTGCTTTCGGCGTTCGGTTTCTCGATAAACACGCTAACAATGTTCGGGATGGTGCTCGCCATCGGCCTGTTGGTGGATGACGCCATCGTGGTGGTAGAGAACGTTGAGCGTGTAATGTCCGAAGAAGGATTGCCGCCGAAAGAAGCCACGCGAAAATCAATGGGCCAGATTCAGGGCGCGCTGGTGGGTATCGCGATGGTGCTGTCAGCGGTATTTATCCCGATGGCCTTCTTCGGCGGGTCTACAGGGGCTATTTATCGTCAGTTCTCCATCACCATTGTGTCCGCAATGGCGCTGTCAGTGCTGGTGGCACTGATCCTGACGCCAGCCCTGTGCGCAACCATGCTTAAGCCGGTTGCCAAAGGCAGCCACGGGTCAACCAAAGGTTTCTTTGGCTGGTTCAACAACATGTTCGAAAAGAGCACGCACCACTACACCGACAGCGTAGGCAACATCCTGCGCAGCACCGGTCGTTATCTGCTGCTCTATCTGATCATCGTGGTCGGCATGGCTTACCTGTTCGTTCGCCTGCCAAGCTCCTTCTTGCCGGACGAGGACCAGGGAGTCTTCCTGAGCATGGCGCAGCTGCCAGCGGGCGCAACCCAGGAGCGTACGCAGAAAGTTCTCGATGAGATGACCGACTATTATCTCACCAAAGAGAAAGATAACGTTGAATCCGTCTTTGCGGTTAACGGCTTTGGTTTTGCTGGTCGTGGTCAGAACACCGGTATCGCGTTCGTCTCGTTGAAAGACTGGGCCGACCGTCCGGGGGATGAGAATAAAGTCGATGCGATCACCGGTCGCGCGATGGGCGCATTCTCCCAGATTAAAGATGCGATGGTGTTCGCCTTTAACCTGCCAGCGATTGTCGAACTGGGTACGGCAACGGGCTTCGACTTCCAGTTGATTGACCAGGGCGGCCTCGGTCATGAAAAACTGACGCAGGCGCGTAACCAGCTGTTTGGCGAAGTTGCAAAACACCCGGATCTGCTGGTCGGCGTTCGTCCGAACGGTCTGGAAGATACGCCGCAGTTCAAGGTCGATATCGATCAGGAAAAAGCGCAGGCGCTGGGTGTTTCCATTAGCGATATTAACACGACGCTGGGCGCAGCATGGGGCGGCAGCTATGTGAACGACTTCATCGACCGTGGTCGTGTGAAGAAAGTTTACGTCATGTCTGAAGCGAAATACCGTATGTTGCCGGAAGATATCGGAAACTGGTATGTGCGCGGTAGCGATGGTCAGATGGTGCCGTTCTCGGCCTTCTCCTCCTCGCGCTGGGAATACGGTTCACCTCGTCTGGAACGCTATAACGGTCTGCCTTCAATGGAAATCCTCGGCCAGGCGGCACCAGGTAAGAGTACCGGTGAAGCAATGGCGATGATGGAAGAGCTGGCAAGCAAACTGCCATCCGGCATCGGCTACGACTGGACCGGGATGTCTTATCAGGAACGACTGTCCGGCAACCAGGCGCCTGCCCTGTACGCCATTTCACTGATCGTGGTCTTCCTGTGTCTGGCGGCGCTGTATGAGAGCTGGTCTATTCCGTTCTCCGTTATGCTGGTGGTGCCGCTCGGGGTTATCGGCGCGCTGTTGGCGGCAACCTTCCGTGGCCTGACCAACGACGTTTACTTCCAGGTGGGCCTGCTCACAACCATTGGGTTGTCGGCGAAGAACGCGATACTTATCGTCGAATTCGCCAAAGACTTAATGGATAAAGAAGGCAAAGGTCTGATAGAAGCAACGCTGGAAGCGGTACGTATGCGTTTACGCCCGATCCTGATGACGTCTCTGGCGTTTATCCTCGGCGTTATGCCGCTGGTTATCAGCTCTGGCGCAGGTTCCGGCGCGCAGAACGCTGTGGGCACCGGCGTAATGGGCGGGATGGTCACCGCAACGGTTCTGGCTATCTTCTTCGTTCCGGTCTTCTTTGTGGTGGTACGCCGCCGCTTTAGCCGCAAGAGCGAAGACATTGAGCACAGCCATTCGGTAGAGCATCATTGATTCATCTCCTGTGAAAAGGCCGCGCAAGCGGCCTTTTTTCTGGATAAAAATCATAAAAAGCGCTTATTGTTAGTTTGTTTATTCACCGTAGAATAAATAAGACATATAATCCCCAGCGTGCTAAAGGCTATTCTTAGAGAGTCTGGTCATTTCTTATTTTTTCCGTTAATTAAGAAATCATTAAGATTATTCCTGGTATATCGTGAGTGTAACAGCCTTCTTAACAATCGTCGTTAGCACAAATGACGATAACTCAATGATTGCAAAAACAATAAAAAGATCGCCTCATTTCAGGCATCGTCTTTTACGGTTAAAATGTAAAATTGCGTTGGGGCAACATACTTTTACCTAATTGTAATTTTTCGTAATAGGACGATGAAATCTTTTTTAGAGTGGATTATAGTTAAAACATCAGGAGAAGAGCGCAAGTTCCAGGTCAGTTAGTTGTATCCATCCCGAAAGGTGTTCGGTTAGTTCAAGCCACTAAGAAGGGGATGCGTTATGGATGAGTACTCACCCAAAAGACATGATATCGCACAGCTTAAATTTCTCTGTGAAACCCTGTATCATGACTGTCTTGCAAACCTTGAAGAAAGCAACCACGGTTGGGTTAATGACCCTACTTCGGCAATCAATCTTCAGCTCAATGAACTGATAGAGCATATTGCAACCTTCGCACTTAATTATAAAATTAAGTATAATGAGGACAATAAGCTGATTGCACAGATAGATGAATATCTGGATGACACCTTTATGTTGTTCAGCAGTTACGGCATTAATGCGCAGGATCTGCAAAAATGGCGAAAATCAGGAAACCGCCTGTTTCGCTGCTTCGTCAATGCCACCAGGGCGAATCCTGTTAGCTTGTCATGTTAAAAATTATTACAATCATAGGTAAGATTTATGTCCGATAAACCATTAACGAAAACAGATTATTTGATGCGTTTACGACGCTGCCAGACAATAGACACGCTGGAACGTGTAATAGAGAAAAATAAATATGAATTGTCTGACAATGAATTGGCTGTATTTTACTCAGCAGCAGATCACCGTCTTGCAGAATTGACGATGAATAAGCTCTACGACAAGATTCCCACCTCCGTGTGGAAATTCATTCGCTAATTTTTGCATAACGCTATGGAGAATACGTTCGTTCTGCCTGACCGAGGGTTTCCCTGTATTTACCGTTAATTCCTATTTTACGTCTCGTGATTTAGATCACATCAAGGTAACGGGAACGTTCCCTTAAAAGGCGTTGCGCTTTACTGTACTGCGGCAGTTAATCCACAAACAGAAGAGTGCATAATGAGCGAAGAAAAGCAGAAGATGATTGCCGGTGAGTTATATTGCCCGGCCGATGAGACATTGCGCAACGACCGCCTGCGGGCGCGCCAGTTGCTTCATCGATACAACCACTCCGCACCGGACGAGAAGAATGCGCGACAGGCTATTCTGAGCGACCTGCTAGGCCAGAGCGACGGTGCGTATATTGAGCCCTCCTTCCGCTGTGATTACGGTTACAATATTTACCTCGGCAAAGCATTTTACGCTAACTTCGACTGTGTGATGCTGGATGTCTGCCCGATTCATATCGGCGACAATTGTATGCTCGCGCCTGGCGTGCATATCTATACGGCGACGCACCCGCTGGATGCCACAGAACGCAACAGCGGTAGGGAACTGGGTAAACCTGTAACCATCGGGAATAATGTCTGGATCGGTGGTCGCGCCGTGATTAACCCTGGCGTCACCATTGGCGACAACGCCGTTGTCGCATCGGGCGCCGTCGTGACCAAAAGCGTTCCGGCCAACGTTGTGGTCGGTGGAAATCCCGCGCGAATCATTAAAACGCTGTAAAGCGAATTGTAACTGTTATGATAAATTGTGGTTAATCTGTTACTTTTTTCATGAAGTTCGCCCTTCTAAAATGGGCTGTTCCCTGAATGTTACAGAAATCACAAAGGCAAATGATGACAGAAATACAGCGCCTGCTGACGGAAACGATTGACGATCTCAATGCTCGCGAGAAACGCGACAACAGACCGCGTTTCAGTATTAGTTTTATTCGCAAACATCCGGGGCTGTTTATTGGCATGTATATCGCCTGGTTTGCCACGCTGGCTGTCATGCTGCAATCAGACACGCTGGTGGATTCAGTGTGGCTGCTGGTCGTATTATTCGTCCTGTTGAATGGTTTTTTCTTTTTTGATGTCGCCCCGCGTTATCGCTACGAGGATATCGACGTGCTGGATTTCAGGGTTTGCTATAACGGAGAATGGTATAACACGCGCTTCGTTCCCCCTGCGCTGATCCACGCTATTCTTCAGTCACCGCATGTTGGCAGCGACCAGAAAGCACAATTACAGAAGATGATAACGCGTAAAGGCGAACTCTCTTTCTACGATGTTTTCACGCTCACTCGCACAGAAACAAGCCACTAGTTTTCTCACTGTTGCAGATGTAAAAAGTGCGTACCGTCCCTGGCACGCACTGTAGTCCCTGCAATGTTGGCAAATCATTAACGTCTTTTTTTACGACCCTGCACCGCTTTAAAACGTGGATTGGATTTGCAGATCACATATAAACGCCCTTTGCGTTTAACTATCTGGCAGTCCGGGTGCCGCTGCTTTGCGCTACGCAATGAATTCAGTACCTGCATCTTATCCTCGCTTAGCGCCAATAAAATTTCCGAAACGTTTCTGGAAACGTGCTGCGCTGCCTTCGTTATCAAAGGTTTTTTGTTTTCCGGTGTAATAAGGGTGTGATTTAGAAGACACCTCAATGGTGACATACGGATAGGTCACGCCCTCAAGCTCAATCTCACGCTCGGTTTTGATCGTTGACCCCACCTTAAAGTATTCATTCGCACTGGTATCGTGGAACACCACGGTGCGATAGGCAGGATGGATATTCGGTTTCATGACAGCCTCAATATTATGTTATAACGTAACAATAAAATACGCCGCAAATTGCCGCTTTTCAACCCTCATAATGATGTGGTTATCCTTCAATATTGTACGTTTTAAGTCGAAACAAGCCCTTATTGAGCCAGAAAGAGCAAAAGCAGTTAGAATAACGTGATTAAACGAAGGGCTTTTTTACGTTCAGATATACTCGCCATATGCTGCATCAATAAGGATATCACCGTGACAACACGACATTTGGTCAGCCTGGTCACAGGGGTGCTCATTCTGTCTGTCCTTGCCCCTGTGGGATTAAGCCTCTGGCTCGCTCATCGCCAGGTTGAAAAGAAATTTATTGAGGAACTTAACGTCTATTCATCACGCGTAGCCTTACGCGCTGACAAAGTTGCCTCCCAGAGCAAACTGGCGTTAGACCAGCTAAACGCCTTTCGCGGTACGCCTTGTAGTAATGCGCATTTACTGACAATGCGCCGAATATCTTACAGTCTGCGCTACATTCAGGAAGTGCTATACCTCGACCAAAATATGCCTGTTTGCTCATCGCTGGAGCAAAAAAGCGCCCCCTTCGTTTTCCCCAAACCGGAAAAGATCACCCAGGACGGCTACCGCATATGGCTTACCTCGCAAAATGATTTAGGGCTCAAGCGCTTTATGGTCGCTGTGGGTAAAGGACACTATGTGGTCATGATGGACCCCGCCTCCTTCATTGATGTGATCCCATTTAGTTCATGGCATATTGATGCCGCTATTATTGGCGAAGCAAATAACATCGTGGCCGCCAGTAGCAATCGGCTCGATCCCGACATTATTCGACAATTGCAGCAGTCGCCCGGTCAATACCGGGAAGATCGCAACAGTGTCTACACAATTCAGCGCTCTCCTGAAATGAACATCGCCATCGTGACCTGGGCCTCCACGCTACCGCTACAAAAGAACTGGTATCGCCAGGCTTTTATCTGGCTACCGCTGGGGATGATGGCGAGCCTGCTGGCGGCGGCGTTTATTCTGCGCATTCTTCGCCGCTTACAATCACCACACCACCGTTTACTGGACGCCATCCATAACCGTGATATTAAGGTGCATTATCAGCCGATTATTTCGCTGAGTAGCGGGAAGATAGCAGGCGCGGAAGCGCTGGCTCGCTGGCCGCAAACCGACGGCAGCTACCTTTCGCCAGAAATATTTATTCCCCTCGCAGAACAAACGGGGCTTTCCGAACCGCTCACCCACCTGATTTTAGAGACCGTTTTTGAGGAGATGGGAACATGGCTGCGACAACACCCTGAGCAGCACATTTCTATCAATATTGAGGCAACGACCCTTGCGTCGGAGAAACTTCCGGTACATCTCAGCCAGTTGCTTAACCGGAGTCAGATTTCACCGTCGCAAATCGCCCTGGAGCTGACCGAGCGTGAGTTTGCCGATCCCAAAACCAGCGCGCCAGTCATTGCCAGATACCGCAAAGCCGGTCACGCGATTTATCTTGATGACTTTGGCACTGGCTATTCCAGTCTTTGCTACTTACAGAATCTGGACGTGGATATTCTGAAGATCGACAAGTCCTTTGTTGATGCGCTGGCCTACAAAAATGTGACGCCGCATATTATTGAAATGGCGAAAACGCTGAAGCTGAAAATGGTGGCGGAAGGTATTGAAACGACGCATCAGGAGGACTGGTTACGCCAGCACGGCGTGCAGTATGGTCAGGGATGGCTTTACAGCAAAGCGCTGCCCGCCGCAGAATTTATTTTGTGGGCGGAAAAACGGATTTAGAATGGGGACGGCTGGCGGCACGCCGCACAGCCTGTCGCTTCAGTCATCCAGAATGGGAGAGAATCCGCCGTAAATCATGCGCTTGCCATCAAAAGGCATGGCATCGCCAAACTCTTTCATTCGTGGGTCTGACATCATTTTCTGATTCGCCGCGTCGCGAACCTCTTTCGAAGGGTATTCAATCCAGCTAAACACCACCTCTTCGTGATCTTCCGCTTTCACCGCCATGCGAAAGTCGGTCAATTTGCCGTCCGGCACATCATCAGCCCAACACTCAACGACGCGTAACGCCCCAAACTCTTTAAAGAGAGGAGCCGCTTTTGCCGCCATTTCCCGATACGCCTCCTTGTTTTCAGCAGGTACGGCAACCACAAAACCATCAACATACTTCATGAGAAAAACCTCCGAAGCGTACTGCGCGGCAAGCCAATTCTGGCCGCGTCAGTCGTTGTTAAGTCTAGTCGCCATCGCGTTACTCTGCTGTGGGCGAATGACGAGCCCGAATGCGTGCCCGGGGCTGATAGCGAAACCACGGCAAGCAGATCTGAATCAGCGGCCCGATAGCCAGCGCATACAATACCGTACCGACGCCCAGCGTCCCCCCCAGCAACCAGCCGCTCAGCAATACCGAAACTTCAATCGCCGTGCGGATGGCGCGTATCGACCAACCGGTGCGCGCGTGAATCCCGGTCATCAGGCCATCTCGCGGGCCTGCGCCGAAACCGGCCCCAATATACATGCTGGTCGCCAGCGCGTTGACCACTACAGCGGAGATCAACAGAACACTGCGGACAAGCAACGACTCAAAAGCGGGCAGTACGGCCAGAGCAACATCCGCCGCCAGCCCAATAACGATCACGTTGCTGATGGTGCCAAGGCCCGGGCGTTGACGCAGCGGTATCCACAGTAATAACACCAGCACGCCAACGGCAATAATCACCATGCCAATGTTCATTGACAGCAAATTCGCCACGCCAAGGTGGAAAACGTTCCACGGATCGGCCCCTAAGTCCGCACGCACAAACATTGCGGTCGATACGCCATAAAGAGCCAGACCGGTATACAGTTGAATCAGACGACGCAGCATTCTTCCATTCTCCCCGTTCAGATACCTTTCATCTTCACCGCAATTGGCACTATGATTAATGTCCAGTTTTAAAAAAGTGGACTGCTATGTCATCACGCCGCTATGGAAGCCAGTCTCTTCAGCGCCTGCTTGGGCACTGGCAGGAGACCCCCTCACGTACTCCTGTCTGGCGTCAGCTGGCGGAGGCCCTGCGTCTGCTGATTCTTGATGGCCGACTGGCGCTCGATAGCCGACTGCCCGGCGAACGCGAACTGGCCGCCGTATTGAAGATCAGCCGAACAACCGTCGCCAGCGCAATGGCGCAACTTCGGGAAGAAGGCTATCTGGAAAGCCGTCAGGGTAGCGGCTCGCGGGTGATCTTACCGGATGCCATCCACCCTGTGCCCACGCGCGGCGGAGCCAATATGGCATTGGATCTCTCTACCGCCGCGCTCAGCGCAGGCCCTGAAATTCACCAGGCTTACCAGCTGGCGCTTTGCGCAATGCCGCAGCATCTGCTGAGTTCCGGGTATCTGCCGCAAGGTCTGCTCTCTTTACGTGAATCTATCGCCCGGCACTATTGCGAGCGCGGCTTGCCAACCCGCCCTGATGAAATCATGGTGGTCAATGGCGCCGTGAGCGGGCTGGCGCTACTCCTGCGACTCCTGACGGGCCCGGGCGATCGCGTAGTGGTGGATCACCCGACCTACCCGCTCGCAATCGCCGCGATTCAGGGAGCCTCCTGTCGCCCCGTTGGCGTCTCATTGCCCGAACAGGGTTGGGACACCGCCGGTCTGATGGCGACCATTGCGCAGACCGCGCCGAGAATGGCTTATCTGATGCCGGATTTCCATAATCCCACCGGGCGCTGTATGGATGCCGCCACGCGGCAAGCGGTCGCGGATATTGCCGCCAGAACGCATACCACGCTGGTTGTGGACGAGACGATGGTTAATTTGTGGTACAACGCCCCGCCGCCGCCCCCACTCGCGCATTACAATGCCGACGCGCCGATTATTATGCTGGGATCGGCAGGAAAAAGTTTCTGGGGCGGGTTGCGTCTGGGGTGGGTTCGCGCCTCATCACGGACAATCGCCGCGCTGGTACAAACCCGGGATACGTTTGATTTAGGATCGCCGGTACTGGAGCAGTTAGCGACCGGCTGGCTGCTTGATAATGCCGCCAGCTTTCTTCCTGACAGACGGCAGTTGCTGTCCCAACGACGCGACCTGTGTTGTGAACTGATGCACGCGCATTTTCCTGAATGGCGCTTCAGGCAGCCGCAGGGCGGGCTCTCTTTTTGGGTGGAGTTACCCGACACGCTGGCCACGCTCTTTGCAACGCGCGCCGAAAGCGAAGGGATTCAACTGGGCACCGGTACGCGTTTTGGCCTCGCGGGTGCGTTTGATCGTTTCTTACGTATGCCGTTCACCCTGCCGGATGAAACACTGCGATCGGCTTTTCAGACATTACAGCCGATATGGGACAACCTGCGCTCACAAAACAGCGCAGGGAAAATACGCAAAATTATCTAATATGGCCTGTCATCGTCGTTTTATTGCTGGCGTGGGACGGGGAAACCTTTCAGGGAAATAATGAAGTTCTCGCCGTCTTTCTTTATTTTTGCCCCGGCATCGCACCAGTCGGAGGCAATACGAAAGAATTCATCACTACCAACATTCCAGTTAAGACGAACATGCTTCACATAGCCGGAACGCAGTAATTCGCAGGCTTCGCCATAATTACTGGCGATTGAGAGTTGTTGTTTCATTTTTTCTTCTTGAGTAATCTGCGTAATGCTTTGATTTCTTTAGGAGTAAGCGGCTCATCTACGGATTCTTCCGTATGCTGACTGTCGATATCACTCGCCGAGACTCCCGCCTCTTCTGCGGCCTCAAATGCAATCAGCAGCAGTTTTTCTGTGGTGATACTTAAGTTCTCATTATTTGCTTCGGCATAATGGCGAAGCTTCTCTTTTAACGTCTCATCGATTTTGACATTTAGTACAGCAGTAGCCATCGTAAAGAGTCCTTGTAAACAGGCAAAACACGTCGTGTGCGACACAGCTATCGTCACCGCGTGAATATCAGGGCACAAACTGATTAATAACGTCCCGATAACACTCTGCCAGCATTTGATGACAAAATAATGACGTTAATATGACAAGAGGAGGAAAATGAAGAGGTTGCCGGACGGCAGAATTGGGTGGGGGCCCTGCCAGCTACATCCCGGCACACACGTCATCTGCTCTGGCTGCTTCCTTCCGGACCTGACCTGGTAAACAGAGTAGCGTTGCGGGAGAACCAACAGAGCCCCCATTGAGAGCGTTGTTAACCAACGCGCAGGCGCATTATCACTGCTGGCCCCTGTAAATGCAACCCATCCAATATCGGATGCTGTTTTCTTGCGCAATGAGGCTTCACTCCCCGGCGATTCACGATTATGCTGGAAGATTATCGCAGGAATGAATGATGGACAGACAAGACACTTTCCCCCAACGCGTCTGGCAAATCGTGGCCTCAATCCCCGAAGGGTTTGTCACGACTTATGGCGACGTCGCCCGCCTCGCCGGTTCACCTCGCGCCGCGCGTCAGGTCGGCGGCGTATTAAAACGATTGCCGGAAGGCAGCACCCTCCCCTGGCATCGGGTCGTGAATCGTCATGGCGCCATCTCCCTGACCGGGCCAGACCTGCAACGCCAACGTCAGGCGTTACTGTCAGAAGGCGTGGTGGTCTCGGGGAGTGGGCAAATCGATATGCAACGATATCGCTGGATTTATTAACCCTCTCCGGCCGGAGAGGGTTGTCCTGTGAGAGCTTAGAACTGTGTCGGCGCCGGTACGGCGGAAGACGGGTTCACCTGCGTCGGTGACGTTGACGGTACGGTTGTCGCTGCACCGCCGCTGGCCTGAACAGGCACTGCCGTTTGCTGAACCGGCACCAGCGTCAGATCCGCTTTCGTGCCGCCCTGATTAATGACCGGCTGTACGGTATCGGTGATAAAGACCAGTTTGTCATTAATCGTCACGGCGGCGCTCAACAGAATCCGCGCATTTGGCTGGATGTCAGCCGGGTTAAACGGCAGTACAAAGCTAAATGGCGACTGTTTCCCCTCGGTGCGCACCGCCTTCTGCGATAGCACTTTCGACGGCGCATCCGCCAGTGAGGCATCAGACAGCGTCACGGTCAGTACGGCATCCGGTGGCAGGGCCACTTTCTGACGGATCCAGACGGTACCGGAGACATTAGGTTGCTGAATAGTTGACTGTGTAGCCACGCCAGAAGTATTTGGGTCAGGCGCAGGCGTCTGGATATCTGCGCTTCTGTCTGCGCAGGCTGCCAGAGCAACCGCAACCGCTAAACCACTTACCATGTGCACGAGTTTCATTAAATTCTCCTTATCATCAATGCATCAGCGGGAGGTGCTTTACCCGCCGGAAGAGTGGTTAACAAAGACATAACGTGACTAAGTGTGGCATATCTCACTTATTTTTGCCTGGAATTAGTCCGTAATTCAGACTATTGCACCCATCGGACCACTTTCAAAATTGCGTTATACTCTGCCTACCTCGCTTCGGCGCCGTTGTTACCTGGAGAGCACGTATGAGTCAGGCACTGAATAATTTGCTGTCATTGTTAGATCTGGAAAAAATTGAAGAAGGACTCTTTCGGGGCCAAAGTGAAGACTTAGGATTACGTCAGGTTTTTGGTGGTCAGGTGGTCGGTCAGGCGCTGTATGCCGCCAAAGAGACCGTACCTGAACAACGTCTGGTTCACTCTTTTCACAGCTACTTTCTGCGCCCCGGCGATAGCCTGAAGCCCATTATTTACGATGTGGAAGTTCTGCGCGACGGCAACAGTTTCAGCGCGCGTCGCGTCGCCGCCATCCAGAACGGGAAACCTATTTTCTATATGACAGCCTCCTTCCAGGCGCCGGAAGAGGGATTTGAGCATCAGAAAACCATGCCGGACGCCCCTGCGCCGGAAACGCTGCAATCGGAGACGGAGATCGCCCGTTCATTGGCGCATCTGCTGCCGCCCGTGCTGAAAGAAAAATTTATCAGCGACCGCCCGCTGGAGATCCGCCCGGTGGAGTTCCACAACCCGTTAAAAGGCCACGTTGCGAACCCGACGCGCCAGGTCTGGATCCGCGCCAACGGTACGATACCGGATGATATCCGCATTCATCAGTATCTGCTGGGTTATGCTTCCGATCTGAATTTCCTGCCCGTCGCGCTGCAACCCTACGGCATCGGCTTCCTGGAAAAAGGTCTGCAAATTGCCACGATCGACCATTCAATGTGGTTCCATCGCCCTTTCAACATGAACGAATGGTTGCTGTACAGCGTAGAGAGCACCTCGGCTTCCAGCGCCCGTGGTTTTGTTCGTGGGGAGTTTTACACGCGGGATGGCGTAATGGTCGCGTCGACCGTTCAGGAAGGCGTGATGCGCAATCGCAATTGAAAATGGCCGAATGGCGACGCAAAAGCGTCGCCTCCGGCCTGTTGATGATCAGGCGTTATACGCATTCTCGCCGTGGCTGTTGACGTCCAGACCTTCGCGCTCCTGCTCTTCCGGTACGCGCAGCCCAACGGTGATATCCGCCAGTTTGTAGCCGATAAACGCCACTACGCCAGACCAGACGATGGTGATAGCGATACTCTCCAGCTGCACCAGCAGCTGATGCCCCATCGTCACGCCTTCGGCAAACCCTACACCGCCGAGGGTGGTGGACGCAAAGATCCCGGTCAGGATACACCCAACGATGCCGCAAACGCCGTGGATGCCAAACACATCACAAGGATCGTCCACACGCAGCAGACGTTTAAGCATCGTCACGCCCCACAGACCCGCCAGCCCCGCAACGACACCGAGAATCAACGCGCCGCCGACGCCAATGTAACCACAGGCTGGCGTTATGCCGACCAGTCCCGCGATAGCGCCGGAGCAGGCGCCCAGCAGAGACGGTTTACCGCGCAGCGCCCACTCGCCGAAAATCCACCCCAGAATAGCGGCAGCCGTTGCCACCACGGTGTTAACAAAGGCCAGTGCAGCAATCTCGTTCGCCATGCCCGCCGACCCGGCGTTAAAGCCAAACCAGCCGATATAGAGGATCGCGGTGCCGGTGAAAACCATCGGCAGGTTATGGGGTTTGAACGCCTCTTTACCAAAGCCGACGCGTTTGCCAATCAGATAAGCCCCCACCAGACCAGCAATCGCCGCATTGATATGCACGACCGTACCGCCCGCAAAATCCAGCGCGCCGTGAGAAGCCAGCAAACCGCCGCCCCAGACCATATGCGCAATCGGGATATAGGAGAGCGTCAGCCACACCACCACGAAAATCAGTACCGCAGAGAAGCGGATACGTTCAGCCAGCGCCCCTACGATCAGCCCGACGGTAATGCAGGCGAAAGAGCCCTGGAAAGCAACGTGAATATACTGGTAGAAACTGCCCATCACTGCCGTGAGTTCAATATTTTTCAGCATCACCCAGTTGAAGTCGCCAAAGAAGTTGTTCCCCTCGCCAAAGGCCAGCGAATAGCCGTAAACAACCCACAAAATACAGACCAGCGCGAAGGTGACGGCAACCTGCGTCAACATCGACAGCACGTTCTTTCCACGGATCAATCCGCCATAGAACAGAGCAATGCCCGGAATGGTCATGAACAGCACCAGCGCGGTGCAAATCATCATAAAGGCATTGTCGGCTTTATCCACAACCGCCGGAGCCGCCATTGCCAGACCTGGAAGCAAAGCCAGTGAAGCAAGGCCAGTTTTCATCGTTGCTATCTTCATCTTTTCGTTCCCTATCACTGTGTGCCAGGAGTTACAGTGCCGCTTCGTCGGCTTCGCCGGTACGAATACGAATGACACGTTGCAGCTCAGCGACAAAAATTTTGCCGTCGCCAATTTTTCCGGTGTAGGCCGCCTTGCTGATGACCTCAATGACTTCATCAAGCTGGTCGTCGGCAATCGCCACATCAATCTTCACTTTGGGCAGGAAGTTGACGCTGTATTCCGCACCGCGGTACAGCTCGGCATGACCTTTCTGACGCCCGAAGCCTTTCACTTCGGTGACTGTCAGCCCTTGAATACCAATCGAAGACAGTGCTTCACGGACGTCTTCCAGTTTGAACGGTTTGATTACCACGGTAACCAGCTTCATAGATCCCCTCCTGTCAGAATTCGATAATGTCTGCCGCTTCACGACAGGGATATTGCAAGGGGTGTGCCAGAAATGAAAAACGCGGGATAATTCAGGCTTGTAGGGTGCGGCTGGGGAAGGAAAAGAAAAAACGCACTATAACGGTGCATGGTACGTTACATTTTTGCACCAGATTGTTGATTGCCGGATGGCGGCGTAAGCACCTTATTCGGCCTACAAGAGCGCATTGTCCGTAGGCCTGATAAGCGCAGCGCCATCAGGCGCTGAGCGATTCCTCACGCGCGCTGGCCGCCAGCTCTTCACCGGCAAGCTGTAGTTGGTACATCTGCCAGTAACGCCCTTGCGCTTCGAGCAGTTGTTGATGCGTACCGCGCTCGACCGCCTGCCCGCGATGCAGCACCAGAATGGTGTCCGCATCAACAATGGTTGACAGGCGATGTGCAATCACCACCAGCGTGGTGTGTTCACGCACTGCCGCCAGCGCTTGCTGAATCGCCTGCTCAGTACCGGAGTCAATGCTGGCGGTGGCTTCATCCAGAATCAGAACCTGCGGCGTATCAACCAGCACCCGCGCCAGCGCCAGCAGCTGTTTCTGCCCGACGGACAGATTATTGCCCTGCTCGCCCAGCCGGGTGTGGATACCCTCGCTCAGACTACGCGCCAGCTCCGCCAGTTGCACGGTTTCCAGCGCCTGCCAGACCTGTTCCTCAGAAATATCGCGCCCCAGCGTGACGTTTGCCAGGAACGTATCCGCCATCACCACCGGGTCCTGCTGCACCATCGCGACTCCCTGACGTAAAACCCCGTGGCTCAACGTTGACAGCGAACGGTCGTCAAGGCGAATGTCTCCCTGTGTAAGCGGGTAATACCCCATCAGCAGGCTGGCGAGGGTACTCTTGCCGCTGCCGGTATGCCCGACCAGCGCCACAAAGCTGCGCGACGGAACGGAGAGCGTAATGTTTTGCAGCACCAGATTGTCGTCACGGTAGGCGAAGGAGACATCATCAACGTCAATCCTGCCCGACTGCAACGGGCACTCATCCCGACCATAATCCTGGCGTGGGCCGTCCATCAGTTCGAATACGCGCTCCCCCGCCACCGCAGCCTGTTGCAACATCGACTGTTGGGTCGTCAGTTCAATCAATGGCTCGTTCAGACGCCCCAGATAGCTGATAAAGGCGTACAACACCCCGACTTCAATGGTGCCGCGCGAGGTAAAGCTAAACAGCATCAGTAATCCGCAGAGGATCAGCGCGGAGAAAAGGCTGAGCAGCGGGCGCAATAAAAAGCCGTCCAGTCGCAGGGTCTGCATCCGCGCCATATAGTGCGAGCGGCTGGCCTCCCCCATTCTCTCGCCGAACCGCGCCTGCTGGCGGAACTGCTGAATAACGCTCATGCCGTTAATGACCTCATTGAAGCCATCATTGATGTCCGCCAGATATGCCCGCACGCGGCGCACAATCGGCGTGCTATAGCGCTGGTAAATCACCATCACCACCAGCACCGCCGGGAAAATCGCCATCGCGACCAGCGCCATCCGCCAGTCGAGGCTGAACATGGCGACCAGCATCGCGCCAATTAACGCCGCGCTACGCAGCACCGTCGCCACGACCGTAACGTAAAGGTCGCGGATGACTTCCGTATCATTGGTCACGCGAGAGATCAGTTGCCCCACCGGCTGCGTGTCAAAGGCGCTCAGTGGCTGGCGCAAAGCGGCATCCATCACATCGGTACGCAGTTGTTGCACTACGCCGACGGCCGCCTGATTAAACAACAGCGACTGCGCATAATGCAGCCCCGCCGCCAGAAACTGTAAGCCAATGTACGCCGCCACCAGCCCCGCGACCATGCCCAGCGGCAGGTGGCTCTTCGCGACCATATTGTCGATAAAATAGCTGATAAGTAACGGGCCGCTGACTTCCGCCGCCGCCGCGATCCACAGCATCACCACGGCGATGGCAAGCGGTTTACGCCACGGCGAACCATACGCCAGCAGCCTTTTCAGGGTCGGCCATAACTGTCCAAAACTACGCATCTGCCGTCTCCTCGTTGATTTCAGGAGCGTCAGTCAGCGCCGCCTCCAGTTGCTGATAGCGATACATATCGCGATACCAGCCCGTTTGCAGCACTAATTCATCGTGATCGCCACGCTGGGCGATATGGCCATGCTGCATCACGATAATCTCGTTGGCTTCCGTCAGAGCGGATAAGCGGTGCGCGCTAATAATCACGGTGCGCCCCTCTCCCCACTGGCGTAAATTATGCAGAATCTGGTGTTCGGTACGGCCATCCACCGCCGACAGCGCATCATCCAGAATCAGGATTTCCGCATTGAGCAGTAACGCGCGCGCAATAGAAATGCGCTGTTTTTGCCCGCCAGATAGCATGACGCCGCGTTCGCCCACTTCGGTGTCATATCCTTGAGGCAGACGCAAAATATCCTCATGCACGCTGGCCAGCCGCGCCACCTGTTCAATCTCTTCCTGCGTCGCGTTTGGGCGCCCCAGCGCGATGTTATTGCCGACCGTGTCGGAGAACAGGAACGGCGTCTGGCTGACGACCGCCAGGCGACTGCGCCAGCTATCAAGCTGCAAGCGCGTCAGCGGAATATCATGAAAACGGATATCCCCCTGCGTAATATCGAAATGGCGCTGAATAAGCGAAAGAAGAGTGCTTTTCCCCGCGCCCGTCGGCCCGCAGATCCCCAGCATCTGCCCTGGCTCAAGCTGGAATTGCACATTTTCCAGCGCCGGATGCGCGGTTTGCGGGTAGCTGAATTCACGAATGGAGACCGTCAGCGCTCCCCGCCCTTCCGGCACCGCCTCCGTTCCGTCGTTGACGACCGGCGCTTCCGCCAGCATCGCGCGGATACGGCTGTACGCTGCGCTACCGCGTTCCACAATGTTAAACATCCAGGCCAGCGCTAACATAGGCCAGATCATCAGCCCGAGGTACATCATAAAGCTGGTCAGTTCCCCAAGCGTCAGCGTACCGTGCACTACCATCCAGCTTCCGCCGCCGATGGCAAGCAGATTAGCCATGCCGATGGCAATATAAATCGTGGGATCAAAACGGGCGTCGATACGTGCTACCCGCATATTTTTCTTCCCGGTATCTTCCGCGTCCGCCGCAAACAGCGACGACTGTCGATCTTCAAGGCCAAAAGCTTTGATCATGCGAATGCTGGTCAGGCTCTCCTGGGTACGATCGTTCAGACTGGAAAACGCCGCCTGCGCCAGTTTGAAGCGGTTATGCAGACGGTCGCCGTAGCGCTTGATCATCAGCGCCATAATCGGCATAGGCAGCAGCGCGAACAGCGTCAGTTGCCAACTGAGCTGCGTTGACATCACGATCAGCACGGCGCAGCCCATCACCAGCGAATCCACCAGCGTGAGCACTCCTTCCCCGGCGGCAAAGACGACACGATCGACGTCGTTAGTCGCGCGCGCCATTAAGTCGCCGGTGCGGTGTCGCAGATAAAATTCCGGGTGCTGACGACTGAGCTGGCGGTAGTAATCTTCACGCAGCTCAACCGCCAGTTGATAAGAGGCGCCGAACAGCAGCACGCGCCAGACATAACGCAACAAATAGACGATTACCGCAATCATGGCCATCGTGCCCACCCACATCAATACCTGACCGGTAGTGAAATGTTGCGCAGTGACGCCATCCACAACGATCCCGACCACTTTGGGCGGGATCAGCTGAAGGACAGCGATAATGATAAGCAAGGCCACGGCGCCGAGATAGCGACGCCACTCCCGACGGAAGTACCAGCTTAATTGAGCAAATAATCGCACGCGTTATATCCTGACATGATTTCCGGCAATATTTTCCGGGAGAATTATTCAATAGGCAGAGCGGTTGTGTACTTAATCTGTTCCATCGCAAAGCTCGACGTTACGTCTGACAATCCCGGAACACTGTTCACCAGACGTTTGTAGAAGTCGTCATAACGCTTCATATCTGCTACCTGAACCCGCATCAGATAGTCGTATTCCCCGGCCATACGCCAGAACCCCAGCACTTCCGGCATTTCGGTGACCACCGTCACGAAGCGGCTGTACCATTCACTGCTGTGATGCTGGGTTTTGATCAGTACGAACGCCGTTAACCCCAGACCCAATTTCTCTGGGTCCAGCAGCGCGACTTTACCGAGGAGAATGCCGTCGTCTTCCAGACGTTTCAGCCGTTTCCAGCAGGGTGTGGTGGTCAGATTAACGGCATCGGCCAGCGCCTGCAAAGAGAGGGTGCAGTCCTGCTGCAACAAAAGCAGCAGCTTACGGTCAATTTTATCTAACATACCCACCCCACAGAGAAGATTTTTCTCCTTACATTCTATTTTAAAGGTGAAATGGCAACAATTTTTTCCGTGCTTTTCGCTAATCTGGGCACAAAATGACAAATGGAAATTAATGATGAATAGCACCTGGGTTAAAAACGCCATTAATGAAATTAACGCTGACTATCAGCGTTCAGCCGACACGCATCTGATCCGGTTGTCGCTACCGGCGTTTCCGGGCATCCAGATCTACCTGAAGGATGAAAGCACCCATCCGACCGGCAGCCTGAAGCACCGTCTGGCGCGTTCATTGTTCCTGTATGGGTTGTGTAACGGCTGGATTAAAGAAAACACAACCATTATTGAATCCTCCTCCGGTTCAACGGCGGTTTCCGAAGCCTGGTTCGCCCGACTGCTCGGCCTGCCGTTTATCGCGGTAATGCCTTCCTGCACGGCAAAACGCAAAATCGAACAAATTGCGTTTTATGGCGGTCGCTGCCACTTTGTCGAAAGCGCCTGCGAGATTTACGCCGCCTCTGAGCAGCTGGCGCACGAGCTGAACGGTCACTATATGGATCAGTTCACCTATGCCGAACGCGCCACCGACTGGCGCGGCAATAATAATATCGCCGACAGTATTTTCCATCAGATGCAGCGTGAACCGAATCCGGTGCCGAAGCATATCGTGATGAGCGCGGGGACGGGCGGCACGTCAGCGACAATTGGCCGCTATATTCGCTGTCATGGGTATGACACGCGCCTGATGGTGGTTGACCCGGAAAACTCGGTCTTCCTGCCCTACTGGCAGAATCGCGACGCTACATTGCGCAGCCCGGTGGGCAGCAAAATTGAAGGGATTGGCCGCCCGCGCGTGGAACCTTCCTTCATCCCGGATGTGGTGGACGAAATGCTGCGCGTACCTGACGCCGCCAGCGTCGCGACCGCGCACTGGCTGGAAACGCAGCTGGGCCGTAAAGTGGGCGCCTCCACCGGTACTAATATGTGGGGAACGTTGCAGATTGCGGCCAGAATGCGCGATGCCGGAGAGACCGGTTCTCTCGTCACGCTGCTGTGTGACAGCGGCGAACGCTATCTCGACACCTATTACAATCCCCAGTGGGTTAACGATCACATTGGCGATTTAGCGCCGTGGCAGGCGGAAATTGCCCAACTGCTGAACGTCCGTTAAGCGGCATAAAAAAAGCCAGGCTTTACGGGCCTGGCTTGCTGGAAAGGATCGCTCATTCGGGGGAATAAGGTAGATGCGGATTATCCAGCCAATGCGTTAAAAAGTGAGAGACCGCCTGATTACGACAATGGCCAATCACTGAAAGATGCGGCAGTTCAGCGATCAGTTGCGGCATCGCGTTGCCCATAATCAAACCACGTCCCACGCTCTCCAGCATTTCGCGATCGTTCATCGCATCGCCAAACGCCATGCATTCCGTCAGCGACAGCCCCAAATGGTCGCTTAATACCGCCAGCGCGGAACCTTTATTACAGCCGAGCGGCAGCACTTCCAGACAATCCACAGCGGAAAAGCAGAGATTCGCCCGCTCGCCCAGCGCCTCATTCAGTTGAATACGCAGCCGGATCAGATCGTCGTGATCGCCACAGAAACAGATCTTAGTGACCTGGTGGGCCGGGATACGTTTGACATCCACGATCTGATAGTGGAACCCGCTGTAGACATGCGCCTGTAATAGCGCGGGGATCGCGCTCCCCGTAAACCAGCCGTTATCGTTGAATACGTGCATACTGGCCCGGGTATCCCACGCCTGGTGCAATACGCGATCCGCAATGGCGGGGTCCAGATCCTGGCGATGCAGCATATCGCCTTCCTGCGAGTGAATGCGCGTCCCGTTGCCTGTTATCAAAAACGCATCCATTGAGATGGACCCCAGAATATGCCGCATTTCCAGCACATGCCGACCGGTCGCAAACGTTAAAGTGATATCGCGTTCACGCAGGCGCGCCAGCGTTGCAAGGGTCTCATGACCCAGATGGTGGTTTGGCATCAAAAGCGTGCCATCCATATCAAATGCAGCCAGACGAGCCATCTATTTCTCCACACTGTGACGCAATTAACTTGTGATTGAGTATCACCTGAGATATACGGAAGTAATAGTGAATAGATAAAATGAATTGTTCCGGGTTTCAATGAGACTTCTCAACCGTTTAAAACAATATCAACGTCTCTGGCAGCCCTCGGCTGGAGAACCTCAGTCGGTCACCGTTGGGGAACTGGCGGAGCGCTGTTTTTGTAGCGAACGCCACGTCCGTACGCTACTACGTCAGGCGCAGGAAGCCGGCTGGTTAACATGGGAGGCGCAATCCGGGCGGGGTAAGCGCGGTAAACTGCAATTTCTGGTCACGCCGGAGTCACTGCGCAATACCATGATGGAGCAAGCGCTGGAAAAAGGTCAGCAGCTTAATGTGCTGGAGCTGGCACAGCTGGCGCCAGGCGAACTGCGTACCATGCTGCAACCGTTTATGGGCGGTCAGTGGCAAAACGACACGCCGACCCTGCGTATTCCCTACTATCGTCCGCTGGACCCGTTGCATCCGGGATTTCTGCCCGGTCGCGCAGAACAGCATCTTGCGGGACAAATTTTCTCCGGCCTCACCCGCTTTGACAACGCCAGCCAGCGTCCCTGTGGGGATTTAGCACATCACTGGGATATCTCCGCCGACGGTATGCGCTGGGATTTTTATATTCGCTCTACCCTGCACTGGCATAATGGCGATACGGTAGAAACTGCGCAACTGCACGCGCGCCTGCTGATGCTGCTTGACCTGCCAGCCCTCAATAAATTGTTTATCAGCGTCAAGCGTATTGAAGTCACCCATCCGCAATGCCTGACGTTCATTCTCCATCGCCCTGATTACTGGCTGGCGCACCGTCTGGCAAGCTACTGTAGCCACCTGGCGCACCCGCATCAGCCGCTGTCAGGCACCGGACCTTTTCGGCTGACGTTATTTACGCCGGAGCTGGTACGCCTGGAAAGCCACGACAATTATCATCTTTGCCACCCGCTGCTAAAGGCGATTGAATACTGGATCACGCCTCAGCTTTTTGACCAGGATTTAGGCACCAGCTGCCGCCATCCGGTACAGATCGCCATCGGCAACCCTGAGGAGCTGGCCTCACTTAGCCAGGTGAGCAGCGGTATTAGCCTGGGATTTTGCTACCTGACGCTTAAAAAAGGCTCGAAACTCAGCCTGCAACAGGCGCGTCGCCTGGTAGACATCATTCATCATACGTCGTTATTACAGACGCTGCCGGTAGATGAAAATCTGATCACGCCCAGCAACGCGCTGCTGCCAGGCTGGGTAATGCCGAAATGGAAGGGGCTGGAATCCGTTGAATTACCGAAAAAACTGACGCTGGTTTACCACCTTCCCGTTGAGTTGCACACCATGGCGGAGCAACTCCAGCAATATCTGGCAACGCTCGGCTGTGAATTAACGTTGATTTTCCACAACGCGAAAAACTGGGATAACTGCCCTTCGCTGGCAAAAGCGGATCTCATGATGGGCGACAGGCTGATTGGCGAAGCGCCGGAATATACGCTTGAGCAGTGGCTACGCTGCGATCAACTCTGGCCGCATGTGCTGGATGCCCCTGCTTTCGCCCATCTTCAGGCCACGCTGGATGCCTTACAAACGCAGCCCGGTGAAGACGACCGCTATACTGCGTTACAACAGGTATTCACGAGTCTGATGAATGACGCCACGCTTACGCCGCTTTTTAACTATCACTACCGTATTAGCGCGCCGCCGGGCGTCAATGGCGTTCAACTCAATCCACGCGGCTGGTTTGAGTTTGAGAAAGCATGGCTTCCGCCGCCGCGCGGTGAAGAAGCTGGTCGCGGCCATCCACAGGCGCTACCATAGCGTTTTTCGTTTTTGTCAGGATAAGTTATGAAACGTGCCGTCGTTGTATTCAGTGGAGGCCAGGACTCCACAACCTGTCTGGCGCAAGCGCTGCATCAGTATGATGAAGTGCACTGCGTCACCTTTGATTATGGTCAGCGTCATCGCGCTGAGATTGATGTCGCACGTAATCTGGCCTTAAAACTCGGCGCGCGTGCGCATAAGGTGCTGGACGTAACGCTGCTGAGCGAACTGGCGGTCAGTAGCCTGACGCGCGATAACATTCCCGTACCGGACTATGAACCGGATGCCGACGGTATTCCGAATACGTTTGTCCCTGGGCGTAATATTCTGTTTCTGACTCTGGCGGCGATTTATGCCTATCAGGTGAAAGCCGAAGCGGTGATCACCGGCGTTTGCGAGACGGATTTCTCCGGCTACCCGGACTGCCGCGATGAGTTTGTCAAAGCGCTGAATCATGCCGTCACCCTGGGTATGGCGAAGGATATTCGCTTTGAAACCCCGCTGATGTGGATTGATAAAGCCGAAACCTGGGCACTCGCCGATTACTGGGGCAAGCTGGATCTGGTGCGCGAAGAGACGCTGACCTGTTATAACGGCATCAAAGGTGACGGTTGCGGGCAGTGCGCCGCCTGTAATCTGCGCGCCAACGGCCTGAAGCATTATCTGACGGATAAACCGGCAGTGATGGCGGCAATGAAGCAGAAAACAGGGTTAAAGTGATCGTTTTGCCGGATGGCGGTGCACGCACCTTATCCGGCCTGGCGACATTCACCGTGGTCAATGTCGCCCGTAGGCCTGATAAGCGAAGCGCCATCAGGCAACTTTCCGTTACTTCACCATCTGCTCCAGTTTCTCGCGTAACTCACCTTCCAGCGGCAATGCTTTCTGCGTTTTCAAATCAATACAGACAAAAGTAATCTGCGCGTCCACCACAACCTGCCCTTCCGGCTCAAGCGTAATGACCTGGCTTAAAATGCCGCTCTTCCCGTTTAACTGCTGCACCTGACTGGTGACGGTCAGCAGATCGCTCAGCACGGCGGGGCGACGGTAGTTAATATTAATATTCACCACCACAAAAGCGATGTTGCGGGCCGTCATCCATTGAAAGCTGTCACTGTTTTCCAGCCCATCCCAGCGTGCTTCTTCAAGAAACTCAAGATAGCGGGCATTATTAACGTGCTGATAAACATCAAGGTGATAACCACGGACTTTGATTTGTGTTTGCATAGCGCAATAACCTTACGTTGTTGTTATAGGAACAGAGGCCATAACTGGTATGACCTCATTATCCTGGCAAACTTTTGCCACAGTGCAAGTTATTACAGCGTCAACACCGCCAGATTGCGTTCCACCAGCGAACTCCCCATCCCCGGAACCTGCTTTAAATCATCCACCGTTTTAAACGGCCCATACTCTTCCCGATAGTTGACTATCGCCTGCGCTTTTTTCAGCCCGACGCCATTCATCACCCGCGCCAGATCTTCCGCTGAAGCCGTGTTGATACTGACCCTCGCGCCTTCATCATCGCTGGCCTTTGCAGGCACGGAGGCTTTAGTCTGCGTGGACGCAGACGAATCCGCCTTTGTTTGTACCGCCTGATTTTTCTCTACCGTTCCGGCAGCCAGCGCGTTGTGCGTCATGCCTGCGCAGGCCAGAGTCATCGTGACCAGCAGTGCGTTGATTCCATGTTTCATACTGTTTTCTCCTTGTGTGTTAACAGTGGCATCACGATAGCGGGGCGGCGAAAGGCAAACAAATAGCAAATATCAGAAATGGAAAAGGCCGCGAAGGCGGCCTTTGAGGGTTACAACTTTTTGCAGTTTTTTGCGAAGCGTCTCGGTGATTACTGCTGTTCCAGCGCATCGCCGACTTTGATTTTCGCCGCTTTACGCAAGTTACTCATCAGCGCTTCAAAGGTAATCTGCGCGTTATTCTGGGTAATACCCTGAACCATCGCTTTTTTCTGCTCTTCCGGCATAGAGCCCGCTTTCACGTCGTCCAGCGCCAGCAGCACAACGTTGCCCTGCATATCGTTAGCGACGCCATAGCTCGGCTTATCTTTCTCTGGCAGACCCAGCGCAAACGCAGCCTGGCTTACCGGGTCCTGCCCGGTACGGCTCAGCGTTTTCGCTTCGCCAAAGCTCAGACCGGCCGCTTTCATCGCTTCTGCGCCTTTACCCGCTTTCAGCTCAACCAGCAGTTTGTCAGCATCCAGTTTTGCCTGCTGCTCTGCTTTGTTGTGCTTAACGAGCGCAGCCACCTGCTCTTTCACGTCAGCCAGAGGCTTAACCGCTTCAGGTTTATGCTCGCTGATGCGCAGCACGAATGCGCGGTCGCCATCCACGGTGATGATATCGGAGTTGCTGCCCGGCGTACCGTTCTCGCCAACCAGACCACCGTTGAAGATAGCATCGGCAACCGGTTTAAAATTCAGCTCTTCTGGCAGGTTGTCATGGCTGAACCAGCCGGTTTCAACCGCTTTCACGCCAGCGGCCTGTTCAGCGCCCGCCAGAGATTCGGTATCGTTGCTCGCCGCATCGCTGACTTTTTGTTGCAGCGCGTAATAGGCATCCAGCGCTTTTTCCTGCTTCACTTTCGCGGCAATGTCATCACGCGCTTCGCTCAGCGGTTTCACTTTCGCAGGCTGAACATCATCCAGACGCGCGACCAGGAAGCCAACAGAGGATTTAATCACGCCAGACAGCTGGCCTTTTTCTTTCAGACCGGCATTTTTCAGTTCGTCCGGCGTGGTGGCGTCTTCCAGCCAGCCCATATCGCCGCCGTTGCGCGCAGAGATAATGTCTGCGGATTTCTCTTTCGCCAGCGCGGCAAAATCACCGCCTTTGTTCAGCGCGTCCAGCACCGCTTTCGCTTCATCTTCCGTTTTGGTCTGAATGACGCTGTAACGGTTACGCTGCGGCTGGGTGAACTGATCCTGATGCTGGTCATAGTAAGACTGGATATCCGCATCGTTGACCGTTTCCTGCATGGCAGCCGCATCCAGCTTGATGTAGCTCACGCGGAATTGCTCCGGGGTCATAAAGCGGTTCTTGTTCTGCTCGTAGTAGCTGGACACTTCCTGATCGGTAGCCTGTTGCTTCGCAGCCAGTGCGTTCACGTCAATCGTCGCTTCACGCACCACACGCTGCTGCGCGACTAACGCCGCCAGCTCGTCCGTTTCACCTTTCAGCATGAAATCAGTACCGGCAACACCAGCAATCAGTTGCTGGGTGGTGAGCTGGTTACGCAATGCCTGAGCATACTGATCGGCTGTCATCCCCATCTGATTCACAATCGCGTTGTAGCGGTTGTTATCAAATTTGCCGTCAACCTGGAAAGCCGCCGTTGAAAAGATGGCCTGCTTAACCTGTTCGTCGCTGATGCTGAGTTTAAGCTCATGCGCGTATTGATCCAGCAAGGCTTCATCGATAAGACGATTCAGTACCTGCTGACGCAGCGTTTTCATGTAGCCTTCATTCGCCGCCAGTTCAGAATACTGATCGCCCAGCTGCTGCTGCATACGATTACGTTCGCTGTTAAACGCATTCTCAAACTGCGAGCGGCTGATTTCCTGGTCATTCACTTTTGCGGCGTAGTTATTGCTTCCGCCAATCAGGTAACCACTCACGCCGGTCAAAATGAACGACACGATAATGATACCGAAAATAATCTTGAGCACGAGACTGTTAGCAGCCGTGCGTAAGCTGTCCATCATGGTGTAACCACACTCCGCTGTAGGTGACTGTTTTGCGTATTCATACTTCACGCAGCATAGCGTTTTCTGAACGCTGCGCGGAAAGCTGTATTGTGACAAGAAACCGGGGTAATTGTCAGCCCACAACCAGCATAAACTCAAATAAAGTAGTACTGGACAAATAAAAAAGGCACATCAGATGATGCGCCCTTGTACTTTGTCACATCCCCAGGGGGAGAAGCTCTTAGTTTACCGCGTCTTTCAGCGCTTTACCTGCACGGAAACCCGGCACTTTAGCGGCGGCGATGGTGATCTCTTTACCTGTTTGCGGGTTGCGACCAGTACGGGCAGCACGCTCTTTAACAGCAAAAGTACCAAAACCTACCAGCGCTACATCATCACCTTCTTTCAGTGATTCAGTGACAGAAGCAATAATTGCATCTAACGCACGTCCAGCCGCAGCCTTAGAGATATCAGCCCCTGCAGCAATTTTGTCGATCAGTTGAGATTTATTCACTCTTCTCTTCCTCTTTTATAATTTATATCGCACCGGAATCCTTCAAAGTGCGACCGCGCAGCAGTTATATCAGGCCTGCCATGCCCTTACAACACCCGTTAATGATGGCAAGCCCGATCCGTCATCTAAATTAGCTATACAAAAAAAGGCTGGCAAGCACGAAATGCCCTGCCAGCCCTGTTTTTCTTAGCGCTATTTGCGCGAGGTCACTATTTTGCGGTGACAACCTGTATGCCGGACGGCTCATTTTGCAACGCAAGAGTCAGAACTTCCTCAATGCGTTTCACCGGATGAATGTCCAGATCGGCAATAACGTTGTCTGGAATCTCTTCCAGATCGCGTTTATTCTCAAACGGAATTAACACGGTTTTGATCCCGCCACGGTGCGCCGCCAGCAGTTTCTCTTTCAGGCCGCCGATAGGCAGTACCTGGCCTCGCAGGGTAATTTCCCCGGTCATCGCCACATCAGCGCGAACAGGATTACCCGTCAGGCAGGAGACCAGCGCGGTACACATCGCAATACCGGCGCTCGGGCCGTCTTTCGGCGTCGCCCCTTCCGGTACGTGAACGTGGATGTCACGTTTTTCGTAAAAGTCTGGATTAATACCCAGTTTTTCCGCACGCGCACGCACCACGGTCAGCGCAGCCTGAATAGATTCCTGCATAACCTCACCGAGAGAACCGGTGTAAGTCAGTTTGCCTTTACCCGGCACACAGGCGGTTTCGATGGTCAGCAGGTCGCCGCCCACTTCCGTCCATGCCAGACCCGTTACCTGACCCACACGGTTTTCGTTGTCCGCACGGCCATAGTCAAAGCGCTGTACGCCGAGATAGTCATGCAGGTTATCGCCATCGATCACAATGTGTTTCAGCGACTTATCCAGCAGCAGCTGTTTCACGGCTTTGCGGCACAGTTTGGAGATTTCACGCTCCAGGCTACGCACGCCCGCTTCACGGGTGTAGTAACGGATAATGCCGATAATGGCGCTATCCTCAACCGTCAGCTCGCCTTTCTTCAGCGCGTTACGCTCGATCTGTTTCGGCAGCAGGTGCTGTTTAGCAATGTTCAGCTTCTCGTCTTCGGTATAACCGGACAGACGAATCACTTCCATACGATCCAGCAGTGGCGCCGGAATGTTCATGGAGTTGGAGGTGGCAACGAACATCACGTCGCTGAGATCGTAATCCACTTCCAGGTAGTGATCGCTGAACGCCACGTTCTGCTCAGGGTCCAGCACCTCAAGCAGCGCAGAGGCCGGATCGCCACGCATGTCGGAAGACATTTTGTCGATCTCATCGAGCAGGAACAGCGGGTTTTTAACGCCCACTTTGGCCATTTTCTGGATCAGTTTACCCGGCATAGAGCCGATATATGTCCGGCGGTGGCCGCGGATTTCTGCTTCATCACGCACGCCGCCGAGCGCCATACGGATATATTTACGCCCGGTCGCTTTGGCGATGGACTGGCCCAGAGAGGTTTTACCTACCCCCGGCGGCCCAACCAGACACAGGATCGGCCCTTTGATTTTGTTTACACGGCTTTGTACCGCGAGATATTCAAGGATGCGATCTTTCACACGCTCCAGACCGTAATGGTCTGTATCGAGAATTTCCTGTGCCTGACGCAGGTCTTTTTTGACCTTGCTACGCGCGTTCCACGGCACCTGCACCATCCAGTCGATGTAGCCGCGTACAACCGTCGCTTCCGCCGACATCGGAGACATCATTTTCAGCTTCTGCAATTCTGCTTCCGCTTTCTCTTTTGCCTCTTTCGGCATTTTTGCCGCATCGATTTTACGCTTCAGCGCTTCGTTTTCATCCGGCGCGTCGTCCATCTCGCCCAGTTCTTTCTGAATGGCTTTCATTTGCTCATTCAGATAGTACTCACGCTGAGATTTCTCCATCTGCTTTTTAACGCGGTTGCGAATACGCTTCTCAACCTGCAACAGATCGATTTCAGATTCCATCATCGCCATCAGATATTCCAGACGTTCGTTAACGTCGGACATCTCCAGCACGGACTGCTTATCCGCCAGTTTCAGCGGCATATGGGCAGCGATGGTGTCCGCCAGACGCGCAGGATCGTCAATGCTATTGAGCGACGTCAGCACTTCCGGTGGAATTTTTTTGTTCAGCTTGATGTAGCCTTCGAACTGACTGATGGCAGTGCGCACCAGCACTTCCTGCTCGCGCTCATCAATCGCTGGCGATTCAAGGTATTCCGCCTTAGCGGAAAAGTGTTCGCCGTTATCTGACAGCGCAGAAATACGCGCGCGCTGCAACCCCTCAACCAGCACTTTGACAGTACCGTCAGGCAGTTTCAGCATTTGCAAAATTGAGGCCACGGTCCCGACGGTGAAAAGATCGTTTACACCCGGCTCATCCGTTGATGCTTCTTTCTGGGCGACCAGCATGATTTTTTTATCATGGTCCATAGCCGCTTCCAGACAACGGATAGATTTTTCCCGCCCTACAAATAAGGGTATGACCATGTGCGGATAAACCACCACATCGCGCAACGGCAATACGGGGATTTCAATGCGTTCAGAACGCTCAGGATTCATAGAGCTCTCTCTTAGTTTAGTGTCCGCCAGGTAATCAAACTGCGCGACTGTGCTTCACGCAGCCATTAACATGTATGTCAGTATATGGGGATGTTTCCCACACATTCAACGCCATGTTTACGGAAAAATAAAAGGGGGGATAAAATCCCCCCTTTTTCGTTAACTGATTGTATGAGTTGGTTAATTATTCACCAGATGCCTGCTGCGCTTCCGGCTTGCCGTAAATCAGCAACGGCTTGCTCTGACCGCCGATGACGGACTCGTCGATAACCACTTTTTCGACGTCTTCCATAGAAGGCAGATCGTACATGGTATCAAGCAGCGCCGCTTCAACGATGGAACGCAGACCACGGGCGCCGGTTTTACGCGCCATCGCTTTCTTCGCGATAGCATCCAGCGCTTCGTCACGAAATTCCAGATCGACGCCTTCCAGGTTAAACAGCGCCTGATACTGTTTGGTCAGGGCGTTTTTCGGCTCTTTCAGGATCTGGATCAGCGCTTCTTCACTCAGCTCATTCAGCGTCGCCACAACCGGCAGACGACCAATGAACTCAGGAATCAGACCAAATTTGATCAGATCTTCCGGCTCAACCTGCGCCAGCAGTTCGCCTTCGCTGGCCTTGTCGGATTTCGCTTTAACCGTTGCGCCAAAACCAATGCCGGAGCCGGTTTCAACACGGTTAGCAATCACTTTATCCAGACCGGCGAACGCGCCGCCACAGATAAACAGGATCTTAGAGGTATCAACCTGCAAGAACTCCTGCTGCGGATGCTTGCGTCCTCCCTGCGGCGGAACGGCGGCAACCGTCCCTTCGATCAGTTTCAACAGCGCCTGCTGTACGCCTTCACCGGAAACGTCACGGGTAATGGACGGGTTGTCAGACTTACGGGAAATCTTGTCGATTTCATCGATGTAGACAATACCGCGCTGCGCTTTCTGCACATCATAATCGCATTTTTGCAACAGCTTCTGAATGATGTTCTCAACATCTTCGCCCACATAACCGGCTTCGGTCAGGGTGGTGGCATCCGCCATGGTGAACGGTACGTCCAGCAGGCGCGCCAGCGTTTCGGCCAGCAGCGTTTTACCGGAACCGGTCGGCCCGATCAGCAGAATGTTACTTTTGCCCAACTCAACGCCATTGCTGGTGTCGCCGTTGCGCAGACGTTTGTAGTGGTTGTATACCGCGACCGCCAGCACTTTTTTCGCCTGCTCCTGGCCGATAACATAATCGTCCAGATGGTTGCGAATTTCATGTGGCGTCGGCAGCGCACTGCGTTCACGGTGCGGTGCCACTTCCTTAATCTCTTCGCGAATGATGTCGTTACATAGATCAACACATTCGTCGCAGATATACACGGATGGACCGGCAATCAGCTTGCGCACTTCATGCTGGCTTTTGCCGCAAAAAGAGCAGTACAACAATTTGCCCGAGCCATCTTTGCGTTTATCTGTCATGAGTCAAAACCTCTTCTTTGTTCTTTGTGCCGCACACGACGACGCAAATGCCATTCTCAGGCGCAAGTCGCTTGTCAGCGTTGTGCCGCCCCTGGATAGTATTATAGCGGCACACCTGCGCCCTGGGCATCAATTACGATGGGTCAAAATCGAGTCGACCAGACCGTACTCCACCGCTTCAGACGCGGAGAGGAAGCGGTCGCGCTCGGTATCACGTTCAATCTGCTCAAGAGACTGACCCGTATGGTGCGCCATAAGTTCATTCATGCGCCCTTTCACCTTCAGGATTTCACGGGCATGAATTTCAATATCTGTCGCCTGGCCCTGATAACCGCCGAGAGGCTGGTGAATCATGACGCGAGAGTTAGGCAGGCAGAAACGTTTGCCTTTTGCGCCAGCAGTCAGCAGGAACGCGCCCATAGAAGCCGCCTGGCCCATACAAATCGTGCTAACGTCCGGCTTAATAAACTGCATGGTGTCGTAGATAGACATCCCTGCGGTAATAACTCCGCCTGGGGAGTTAATGTACAGGTAGATATCTTTTTCCGGGTTTTCCGCTTCCAGGAACAGCATCTGCGCCACAATCAGGTTAGCCATATGGTCTTCGACCTGGCCGGTCAGAAAAATGACACGTTCCTTAAGTAGACGAGAATAGATATCAAAAGAGCGCTCACCACGTGAGGTCTGTTCAATGACCATCGGCACCAGCGCCATATGGGGTGCAAAGTTATCTCGTTCGCCGCTGTATGACATTTCCGTCTCCTGGATAAAAATTGAAAAAACCTGCTGTACCGATTGTAACCTTATGGACGGATTATCAGCTAGTCCCTCTGTTATGGGTACGGCATCGCCATAATTCAAGCATAACAATCTTTTGTTGTAACGCTAACACTGAAACGCTGTTTTCGCACTCTTCCATGCAAAATGCGTGACAAAAAAAAGCCCGCCACCTGGAGGTGACGGGCTCTTGTGCGAATTTCGTGCTAATTAAGCGACGAATTACGCCTGCTGGTTCATCAGTTCGTTGAAGGAAGTGGCTTTTTCAGTCACTTTCGCTTTCGCCAGAACGGCTTCAACAGCCTGCTCTTCCAGAGCGACGTTACGCATGTTGTCCATCAGCTCTTTGTTTTTGCTGTAGAACTCAATAACTTCTTTCGGATCTTCGTACGCAGAAGCCATCTCTTCGATCAGACCTTTAACGCGCTCTTCGTCAGCTTTCAGTTCCTGAGTGCGAATCACTTCGCCCAGCAGCAGGCCGACAACAACGCGACGCTTAGCCTGTTCTTCGAACAGTTCACGCGGCAGTTCCAGCGCTTGTTTCTCGTTGCCGCCGAAACGCTGTGCAGCCTGACGACGCAGAACGTCAACTTCGCTGTCGATCAGCGCAGATGGAACGTCGATGTCGTTCGCTTTCACCAGGCCTTCAATCGCCTGAGACTTCACGCGATTACGCACAGCGCCTTTCAGCTCGCGTTCCATGTTTTTACGCACTTCAGTACGCAGACCAGCAACAGAACCATCTTCAACGCCGAAACGCTTGATGAATTCTTCGGTCAGTTCCGGCAGCTCGCGCTCTTCAACTTTCTTCAGGTTGATAGCGAATTTAGCGGCTTTACCTTTCAGGTTTTCAGCGTGATATTCTTCCGGGAAGGTCACGTCGATAGTGAACTCTTCGCCTGCTTTGTGACCTTTGATACCGTCTTCAAAGCCCGGGATCATACGACCCTGGCCCATCGCCAGTACGAAGTCAGACGCTTTGCCGCCTTCGAACTCTTCACCGTCAACAGAACCGGTGAAGTCGATGGTTACACGGTCTTCTGCATCAGCAGCGCCATCTTTGTCTTTCCAGGTTGCCTGCTGTTTACGCAGGGTGTCCAGCATCACGTCAACATCGGCGTCGGTCACTTCAACAACCGGTTTTTCAACTTCGATGGATTCCAGACCGGTCAGTTCAACTTCCGGGTAGACTTCAAATTCTACAGCGTAGGTGAAGTCTTCGCCCAGTTTGTATTCGCCCGGAACATAGTTCGGTGCGCCAGCCGGGTTGATTTTTTCTTTGATGATCGCGTCAACGAAGTTACGGCTCATCAGGTCACCCAGAACGTCCTGGCGAACAGAAGCGCCATAACGCTGAGCAACAACATTCATCGGTACTTTGCCCTTGCGGAAGCCGTCAATACGCACTTTCTTCGCTACGTTGACCAGCTCGCTTTTCACAGCGGTCTCGATGCTGTCAGCAGCGATAGTAATCGTTACACGGCGGCCAAGGCCTTGAGTGGTTTCAACTGAAACTTGCATCTTGTTACCTCAAAAAATCACAGTGCTCGGTCAACTCTACTCCGCAAGCACAGGTTGTTGGCTTCGCGGAACCGGGATGTTCTCATAATCAATCACATTCCCTGTCGTCAGAATCATCCCGAAGACATTCCGAAAAATAAGACGCCGCATTATAGCGGCATCACTTTTATGAGTCGAGAACGGTTATCGCGCGTTGCTGCGGCTTTTTTCACAATTCCCGGCTAATTTTGGTCTGAATACTGTACATCTCGCTCAAAATTCAGACAAAACAAAACGGCCCGCAGGCCGTTTTCACATAATCTGTAGCAACATACTGGAAAAGCGCCAACAGTTGCAAATGCGTTTTTCTACGCGATGCTTCCTGCGCCACGGCAAGGAGGCGATGCGAAGATCGTATCCTGCAATCCTTCCCACTCCTTAATGGTATAGGTATGCAGGGCCAGCGCATGTACGGTTGTGGAGAGTTCTGCCGTTAACGTACCGTAAATCATCCGGTGGCGATTAAGAAAACGTTCGCCAGTGAAGCGATCGCTGACCAGCACAACCTTAAAGTGGCTCTCAGAGCCTGCCGGAACATTGTGACGATAGCTTTCATCCACAACTTCGAGGAACACGGGTTCGAACGCTGCCCTTAATTTTTCTTCTATTTGCTCACGTATCATCATGAAATATCTCCTCCGACAACGCTGAGATGTCACCCATCCCTTTAAATACTAGCCGCTTTTACCGTTTACATTACATCATGACAACAAAAATTTAGCGTTCGTCTGATATTTTCATTCAAACGTATGAAGTTTACTGACTTATCCATTCATTTGGTTGCGAAAACCCGAAGTAAGGTGTACCGAGGGTCAGAAAACAGACAACGCGATGAATTTACATGCGTTGACCACTTCCCCTCGCCGTTGGCAATGTTATGATGGCGGGAATTTTTATCTATCACGCTTAAGAGTCACTGAGAGCCCGAACATGTTAAAGAAAATCCTCTTTCCATTAATTGCTCTGGTTATGCTGGCAGGGTGCGCAACACCGCCGACAACCATTGACGTATCGCCGAAAATCACACTGCCGCAACAAGATCCAAGTCTGATGGGCGTTACTGTGAGCATCAACGGCGCCGACCAGCGTCAGGATCAGGCGCTGGCGAAAGTTACGCGTAATAACCAACTGGTTACTCTGACCGCCTCCCGCGATCTGCGCTTCCTGCTGCAAGAAGTGCTGGAAAAACAGATGACCGCACGCGGTTATATGGTGGGGCCAAACGGCGCTGTTAACCTGCAAATCATCGTAAATCAGCTGTATGCCGATGTATCTCAGGGTAACGTTCGCTACAACATCGCCACCAAAGCGGATATCGCCATCATCGCGACGGCGGCAAACGGCAACAAGATGACGAAAAACTACCGTGCGAGCTACTCTGTTGAAGGCGCATTCCAGGCGTCCAACCAGAATATCGCCAACGCGGTTAACAGCGTCCTGACCGACACCATCGCTGATATGTCTCAGGACACCAGCATTCACGAATTCATTAAGCAGAACGCACGTTAATTTCTGTCCAGATGGCCCGGCGCTTGTCGGGCCTGTAGATGCCCATGCCCAACCAATATTTACGTATTTTTCAGCAACCGCGTTCAGCTATCCTGTTGATTCTGGGGTTTGCATCAGGTTTACCCCTCGCGCTCACCTCCGGCACGCTACAGGCCTGGATGACCGTTGAGAATATCGATCTCAAAACCATTGGTTTCTTCTCTCTGGTGGGCCAGGCCTACGTCTTTAAATTCCTCTGGTCTCCGGTCATGGACCGTTACACGCCGCCTTTTTTAGGTCGTCGTCGCGGCTGGCTGATTACCACGCAGATTCTGCTGCTGCTCGCCATTGCGGCGATGGGTTTTCTGGAACCCGGCACGCAGTTGCGCTGGATGGCGGCGCTGGCGGTTATCATCGCCTTCTGTTCCGCATCTCAGGACATTGTCTTTGACGCGTGGAAAACGGATGTTCTGCCTGCGGAAGAACGCGGCACCGGAGCGGCGATTAGCGTACTGGGCTATCGGCTAGGAATGCTGGTCTCCGGTGGGCTGGCGCTGTGGCTGGCGGATCGCTGGCTCGGCTGGCAGGGGATGTACTGGCTGATGGCGGCGCTGCTTGTGCCCTGTATTATCGCCACGCTCCTGGCCCCTGAACCTGAAGATTCCATTCCAGTGCCTAAAACGCTGGAACAGGCGGTTGCCGCCCCGCTGCGCGACTTTTTTGGCCGCAACAACGCCTGGCTGATCTTGTTGTTAATCGTGCTGTATAAGCTGGGCGACGCGTTCGCCATGAGCCTGACCACCACCTTTTTGATTCGCGGCGTTGGTTTTGATGCCGGTGAAGTCGGCGTGGTCAATAAAACGCTGGGACTGCTGGCGACGATTGTCGGCGCGCTGTACGGCGGCATCCTGATGCAGCGCCTTTCCCTTTTCCGCGCGCTGCTGATTTTCGGCATTCTGCAAGGCGTTTCCAACGCCGGTTACTGGCTGCTTTCCGTGACGGACAAGCATATGTTCAGCATGGCCGCAGCGGTCTTCTTCGAGAACCTGTGCGGCGGGATGGGAACGGCGGCCTTTGTCGCATTGTTAATGACGCTGTGCAACAAATCGTTTTCCGCCACCCAGTTTGCCCTGCTCTCCGCGCTCTCTGCGGTGGGACGCGTGTATGTCGGCCCCGTTGCCGGATGGTTTGTCGAAGCGCATGGCTGGCCCACGTTTTATCTCTTCTCCGTCGCAGCGGCCGTACCCGGCCTTCTGCTTCTGCTGGTTTGTCGTCAAACCCTTGAACACAGTTGGGAAAGCGAAAGCTTCATCCCCCGTACGGAATTTCGCGGGGCGTATGGTCTGGCGCTGCTGACGCTAATGATCGGTTGCGGCCTGCTGGCGGTATGGCTGTTGCTGCTGACGATGAACGCCGTGGACTACACTCGCTTCTCCTTCCTGCCCGAACTGCTTGAGGCGGGGGTCATGGTGGCGATATGCGGCATTTTGTTCGGCGGGGTGCTGGATTATCTGGCGCTACGCAAAACACGTCTTGTGTAAGTGGGCAACGTTATTTGCCGTTGTAATAACAGAGCGAAATTATAACGGCTAAATAAGCAGCAGTTGCGAAAAATAATATTTGTTGTTTTGTGCGCAATAGCATCTGGAAATTATTGACGCCTTTTATAGATTTTATTTTCCTTACTCGATTCAGCCAATATAGTTTTATTTTTTGTTTTTCATTTGTCTCTTTGTTGATAATTAATTGTTAAACAATTGTTTTAATTTCGCATTGGTTATACCAATTACCCTGTAAGCCCTGCCTTCCTGCCCTCTTTCGTTATAACGTGATGTTGCAACAGGTTCTTAAAGTCAACGCGACATATCCTGCAACATATGTGACATGCCCGGCAGAACCCAGTAACACAGATCCAATCATGTTTACAGTAATGTAACCTTCCCGTAAAATGCCCACACACTTTAAACGCCACCAGGTCCCGTGGAATTGAGGTCGTTAAATGAGACTCAGGAAATACAATAAAAGTTTGGGATGGTTGTCATTAATTGCAGGCACTGCATTACTCAGTGGCTGTAATTCTGCACTTCTTGACCCCAAAGGACAGATTGGACTGGAACAACGTTCACTGATACTGACGGCTTTTGGCCTGATGTTGATTGTCGTTATTCCCGCCATCTTGATGGCTGTTGGTTTCGCCTGGAAGTACCGTGCGAGCAATAAAGATGCGAAGTACAGCCCGAACTGGTCACACTCCAATAAAGTGGAAGCTGTGGTCTGGACGGTGCCGATTCTGATCATCATTTTCCTTGCTGTACTTACCTGGAAAACCACTCACGCTCTTGAGCCAAGCAAGCCGCTGGCGCATGACGAGAAGCCCATTACCATCGAAGTGGTTTCCATGGACTGGAAATGGTTCTTCATCTACCCGGAACAGGGCATTGCAACCGTGAATGAAATCGCCTTCCCGGCGAACACTCCGGTTTATTTCAAAGTGACCTCCAACTCCGTGATGAACTCCTTCTTTATCCCGCGTCTGGGTAGCCAGATTTATGCCATGGCCGGTATGCAGACTCGACTGCATCTGATCGCCAACGAAGCCGGTACCTATGATGGTATTTCCGCAAGCTATAGCGGCCCTGGTTTCTCCGGTATGAAGTTCAAAGCTATCGCCACGCCGGACCGCGCCACATTCGACCAGTGGGTTGCTAAAGCTAAACAGTCACCGAACACCATGAGCGACATGGCTGCGTTCGAGAAAGTGGCTGCGCCAAGCGAATACAACCAGGTGGAATATTTCTCCAACGTGAAACCGGATTTGTTTAAAGACGTCATTAACAAATTTATGGCTCACGGTAAGAGCATGGACATGACCCAACCGGAAGGTGAGCACAGCTCGCATGAAGGCATGGAAGGCATGGACATGAGCCACGCGGAATCCGCTCACTAAGGGGCCGAGGAAGAAAACGATGTTCGGAAAATTGACACTGGATGCAGTCCCGTTCCATGAACCTATCGTCATGGTTACGATCGCTGCCATTATCGTCGGGGGTCTGGCGCTTTTAGCCTTGATCACTTACTTCGGTAAGTGGACCTACCTATGGAAAGAGTGGCTTACTTCGGTTGACCACAAGCGTCTTGGCATCATGTATGTCATCGTCGCAATTGTTATGTTGATACGCGGCTTTGCCGACGCCATCATGATGCGTAGCCAGCAGGCGCTGGCTTCTGCGGGTGAAGCGGGCTTCCTGCCGCCGCATCACTACGATCAGATCTTCACCGCTCACGGCGTGATCATGATCTTCTTCGTGGCAATGCCATTCGTTATCGGTCTGATGAACCTGGTGGTTCCGTTGCAGATCGGCGCGCGTGACGTTGCGTTCCCGTTCCTGAACAACCTGAGCTTCTGGTTCACCGTTGTCGGCGTTATCCTGGTTAACCTGTCTCTGGGCGTTGGTGAGTTCGCACAGACCGGCTGGCTGGCTTATCCGCCGCTCTCGGGAATAGAGTACAGTCCGAGTGTCGGGGTCGATTACTGGATCTGGAGTCTCCAGCTATCCGGTATCGGTACGACGCTGACCGGTATCAACTTCTTCGTGACGATTCTGAAGATGCGTGCGCCGGGCATGACCATGTTCAAGATGCCGGTATTTACCTGGGCATCGCTGTGCGCGAACATCCTGATTATCGCCTCCTTCCCAATTCTGACTGTCACCATCGCGCTGCTGACCCTGGATCGCTATCTGGGCACCCATTTCTTTACCAACGATATGGGCGGCAACATGATGATGTACATCAACCTGATTTGGGCCTGGGGCCACCCGGAAGTGTACATCCTGGTTCTGCCGGTCTTCGGGGTGTTCTCCGAAATCGCTGCAACCTTCTCGCGTAAACGCCTGTTTGGTTACACCTCGCTGGTTTGGGCGACCGTGTGTATCACCGTTCTGTCGTTCATCGTTTGGCTGCACCACTTCTTCACCATGGGTGCGGGCGCGAACGTAAACGCCTTCTTCGGTATTACCACGATGATTATCGCAATCCCGACCGGGGTTAAGATCTTCAACTGGCTGTTCACCATGTACCAGGGGCGTATCGTCTTCCACTCAGCGATGCTGTGGACGATCGGCTTTATCGTGACCTTCTCGGTCGGCGGTATGACTGGCGTTCTGCTGGCGGTTCCGGGCGCGGACTTCGTTCTGCACAACAGCCTGTTCCTGATTGCGCACTTCCATAACGTTATCATCGGCGGTGTGGTCTTCGGGTGCTTCGCCGGTATGACCTACTGGTGGCCGAAAGCGTTCGGCTTCACGCTGAACGAGACCTGGGGTAAACGCGCATTCTGGTTCTGGATCATCGGCTTCTTCGTGGCGTTTATGCCGCTGTACGTGCTGGGCTTCATGGGGATGACCCGTCGTCTCAGCCAGCAGATTGACCCGCAGTTCCATCCAATGCTGCTGATTGCCGCCTGTGGCGCCGCGCTGATTGCACTGGGCATCCTGTGCCAGCTGATTCAGATCTTCGTTTCTATTCGCGACCGCGAGCAGAACCGCGACCTGACCGGCGACCCGTGGGGCGCGCGTACGCTGGAGTGGGCAACCTCTTCTCCGCCTCCGTTCTATAACTTTGCCGTTGTGCCGCACGTTCACGAGCGTGATGCCTTCTGGGAAATGAAAGAAAAAGGCGAAGCGTACAAACAGCCTGCGCATTATGAAGAAATTCATATGCCGAAAAACAGCGGTGCGGGCATCGTTATCGCCGCCTTCTCCACTATTTTTGGTTTCGCCATGATCTGGCATATCTGGTGGCTGGCGATTGCAAGCTTCGCAGGCATGATCATCAGCTGGATTGTTAAGAGCTTTGACGAGGACGTGGACTACTACGTACCAGTCCCGGAAGTCGAAAAACTGGAAAACCAGCATTTCGATGAGATTTCTAAGGCAGGGCTGAAAAATGGCAACTGATACTTTAGCGCAAACGCACGCGACTGCCCACGCGCACGAACACGGGCACCACGATGCAGGCCAGACCAAAATCTTCGGATTTTGGATCTACCTGATGAGCGACTGCATTCTGTTCTCTATTCTGTTCGCAACCTATGCCGTTCTGGTGAACGGCACCGCAGGCGGCCCGACAGGTAAGGACATTTTTGAACTGCCGTTCGTTCTGGTTGAAACTTTCCTGCTGTTGTTCAGCTCCATCACCTACGGCATGGCGGCTATCGCCATGCACAAGGATAACAAGAGCCAGGTTGTCTCCTGGCTGGCGTTGACCTTCTTGTTCGGTGCCGGATTTATCGGGATGGAAATCTACGAATTCCATCACCTGATTGTTGAAGGCATGGGCCCGGATCGCAGCGGCTTCCTGTCTGCGTTCTTCGCGCTGGTCGGTACGCACGGTCTGCACGTCACCTCCGGTCTTATCTGGATGGCGGTGCTGATGGTGCAGATCGCCCGTCGCGGCCTGACCAGCACTAACCGTACCCGCATCATGTGCCTGAGCCTGTTCTGGCACTTCCTGGATGTGGTGTGGATCTGTGTGTTCACTGTTGTTTATCTGATGGGGGCGATGTAATGAGTCATTCTACCGATCACAGCGGCGCGTCCCACGGCAGCGTAAAAACTTACATGACAGGTTTTATTCTGTCGATCATCCTGACGGTCATTCCGTTCTGGATGGTGATGACGGGTACAGGTTCCCCGGCCGTGATTCTGGGGACTATCCTGGCGATGGCAGTGGTGCAGATTCTGGTGCATCTGGTGTGCTTCCTGCACATGAATACGAAATCTGACGAAGGCTGGAACATGACGGCCTTTGTCTTTACCGTGCTGATCATTGCCATTCTGGTGGTGGGCTCCATCTGGATTATGTGGAACCTGAACTACAATATGATGATGCACTAAGAGCGGCGGTTATGATGTTTAAGCAATACCTGCAAGTAACGAAACCAGGCATCATCTTTGGCAACCTGATCTCGGTGATTGGGGGATTCCTGCTAGCTTCTAAGGGCAGCATCGACTATCCCCTGTTTATCTATACGCTGGTCGGGGTGTCACTGGTTGTGGCGTCGGGTTGTGTATTTAACAACTACATCGACAGGGATATCGACAGGAAGATGGAAAGGACCAAGAATCGGGTGCTGGTCAAAGGTCTGATTTCTCCTGCTGTCTCGCTGGTGTACGCCAC
Source organism: Citrobacter sp. CK191 (assembly GCF_030333435.1). Classification (NCBI taxonomy): domain Bacteria; kingdom Pseudomonadati; phylum Pseudomonadota; class Gammaproteobacteria; order Enterobacterales; family Enterobacteriaceae; genus Citrobacter; species Citrobacter sp. CK191. Next base: position 317,064 of record NZ_JAOWFX010000003.1, read on the forward strand.
CTTGCTGGGTATTGCTGGCTTTATGCTGCTGTGGTTTGGCGCGAATCCTCTGGCCTGCTGGCTGGGGGTGATGGGCTTCGTGGTGTATGTCGGCATTTATAGTCTGTACATGAAACGCCACTCCGTTTACGGCACGCTGATTGGTTCTCTCTCCGGCGCTGCGCCGCCGGTGATTGGCTACTGCGCCGTAACGGGCGAGTTCGACAGCGGCGCGCTGATTCTGCTGGCGATCTTTAGCCTGTGGCAGATGCCGCACTCTTACGCCATCGCGATTTTCCGCTTCAAGGATTATCAGGCTGCCAACATTCCGGTTCTGCCGGTGGTGAAAGGCATCTCGGTGGCGAAGAACCATATCACGCTGTACATCATCGCCTTTGCCGTTGCGACGCTGATGCTCTCCCTGGGCGGCTATGCCGGATACAAATATCTGGTGGTCGCGGCAGCCGTGAGCGTCTGGTGGCTCGGTATGGCCCTGCGCGGTTACAAAGTGGAAGATGACAAAGTCTGGGCGCGTAAGCTGTTCGGCTTTTCCATCATCGCCATCACTGCGTTAAGCGTGATGATGTCCGTCGACTTTATGGTGCCGGACTCACACAGCTTGCTGGCTTCGGTCTGGTAACACCCGCCCCGCAACAAATCTTCTGCCGGATAGTGGCTTACGCCTTATCCGGCATTTTATTTGCCTGATAAAATCCCCCTCACAAACGCAACATTTGTTCATTAAGCACGTATTTACCCCACCCGTTTACCGCTTTACACTAGTCGCGGATTTTATACAGAGGTGGGAATGAACGATTACAAAATGACGCCGGGTGAGTTGCGCGCCACCTGGGGTTTAGGGACTGTATTTTCTTTGCGCATGCTTGGCATGTTTATGGTCCTGCCGGTTCTGACCACCTATGGTATGGCGCTTCAGGGCGCCAGCGAAGCCTTGATCGGCATTGCTATCGGTATTTACGGCCTGGCGCAAGCCGTTTTCCAGATCCCCTTTGGGTTACTCTCAGACCGCGTCGGGCGTAAGCCGTTAATTATCGGCGGTCTGGCCGTGTTCGTGCTGGGTAGCGTGATCGCCGCGCTGTCTGACTCCATCTGGGGGATTATTCTTGGCCGCGCGCTGCAAGGCTCTGGCGCAATCGCCGCCGCCGTCATGGCGCTGCTGTCTGACTTAACCCGCGAGCAAAACCGAACCAAAGCGATGGCGTTTATCGGCGTCAGTTTTGGTATTACCTTCGCTATTGCGATGGTGCTTGGGCCGATCGTCACCCACAAACTGGGGCTGAACGCCCTGTTCTGGATGATTGCCGCACTCGCCGCGCTCGGCATCGCCCTGACCGTTTGGGTTGTCCCCAACAGCACAACCCACGTATTGAACCGTGAATCCGGCATGGTGAAAGGCAGTTTCAGCAAAGTGCTGGCCGAACCTAAGCTGTTGAAGCTTAACTTCGGCATCATGTGTCTGCATATTCTGCTGATGTCGACCTTCGTCGCCCTCCCCGCTCAGCTTGCCGCTGCCGGTTTCCCCGCCGCCGAACACTGGAAGATTTATCTGGTCACAATGCTGATCTCATTTGGCTCCGTAGTCCCGTTCATTATCTACGCCGAAGTCAAACGCCGGATGAAGCGGGTCTTTCTGCTGTGCGTCGCGTTGATACTGATTGCCGAAGTCGTGCTGTGGGGCGCAGGCGTGCACTTCTGGGGGTTAATTGCCGGGGTACAGCTGTTCTTCCTCGCTTTTAACCTGATGGAAGCCCTCCTCCCCTCGCTGATCAGCAAAGAGTCTCCTGCCGGTTATAAGGGCACTGCGATGGGCGTTTACTCCACCAGCCAGTTCCTCGGCGTCGCGATTGGCGGCTCGCTGGGCGGCTGGGTGAATGGTCTGTTCGACGGTCAGGCGGTATTTCTGGCTGGCGCATTGCTGACCGTCGTCTGGCTGGCGGTAGCAAGTACGATGAAAGAACCGCCGTATGTCAGCAGCTTACGCGTGGAAATTCCGCCGGAGATTGCCGCCGATGACGCGCTGAAACAGCGTCTGCTGGCGACTGAAGGTGTGAGTGAGGTGCTGATCGCAGAGAAAGAGCATTCCGCCTATGTGAAGATCGACAGCAAAGTGACCAACCGTTTTGAGGTTGAGCAGGCGATCAGGCTGGCGTGAGAAGTGCCGGATGGCGGCTACCGCCTTATCCGGCCTACAAGACCGCATTGTCCGTAGGCCGGATAAGCGCAGCGCCATCAGGCATCACAACTTAATCGCGGAAGTTTTTGAACTGGAACGGCTGTCCCAAATCCCCGCCGCGCACCAGCGCCATGACGGATTGCAGATCGTCACGGGATTTTCCGGTCACACGGATCTCTTCCCCCTGAATTTGCGCCTGCACTTTCAGCTTGCTGTCTTTAATCAGCTTCACGATCTTCTTCTGAACCGCGCTTTCAATGCCCTGCTTCAGCTTCGCTTCCACAAACCAGGTTTTACCGCTGTGGACAAATGCTTCCGGCACATCCAGCGAACTGCCTTCAATGCCGCGCTTGAGCAGCTTCGCGCGCAGAATATCCAGTAGCTGATTCACCTGGAAATCCGATTCGCTCAGTACTTTGATGGTTTTGTTCGCGTCGTTTAATTCAAACGTGGCCTCAACGCCACGAAAATCAAAGCGTGATTCAACTTCGCGAGTCGCATTATCTACTGCGTTACGCGCTTCCTGAAGATCGACTTCAGAGACAATATCGAAAGATGGCATCTTTTCCTCTCCCTTCGTTTTTGATGCGAAGCATAATACCCGTAACGAGACATAACGAGAAGCTTAGCTGATGGCGCTATACTTAGGCCATAACACCTGGCGCTGTTGCAGGTGAGGAGGAACAATGAAAATTACCGTACTGGGATGCGGAGCCTTAGGGCAACTTTGGCTTACAGCGCTGTGCAAACATGGACATGAAGTGCAGGGTTGGCTGCGCGTACCGCAACCCTATTGCAGCGTGAATCTGATAGAGACGGACGGTTCAATATTTAACGAATCCCTGACGGCGAACGATCCTGATTTTCTGGCCAACAGCGATCTACTGCTGGTCACGCTGAAAGCCTGGCAGGTCTACGATGCCGTAAGAGGTCTGGTCGCCACTCTGCCTGAAACCACGCCGATCCTGCTGATTCACAACGGGATGGGCACAATCGAAGAGTTGCAAAACATCCCGCAGCCGTTACTGATGGGCACCACGACGCATGCCGCCAGACGCGACGGGAATGTCATCATTCATGTCGCCAACGGCACTACCCATATTGGCCCGGCGCGTGAGCAGGACGGGGACTACAGCTATCTGGCCGATATTTTGCAGGGCGTGCTGCCTGACGTCGCCTGGCACAACAACATTCGCGCAGAGATGTGGCGCAAACTGGCGGTAAACTGTGTGATTAATCCCCTTACCGCGCTATGGGACTGCCCCAACGGCGAATTACGCCACCACCCGGAAGCGGTAATGGCGATATGTCAGGAGGTCGCTGCGGTTATCGAGCGCGAAGGACACCATACGTCGGCGGATGATTTACGTTATTATGTCGATCAAGTGATTGAGAGTACGGCAGAAAATATCTCGTCTATGTTGCAGGACATGCGTGCCCTGCGTCATACCGAGATCGACTATATTACGGGTTACTTGTTAAAACGCGCCCGCGCGCATGGCATCGCCGTCCCGGAAAATGCCCGTCTGTTTGAAATGGTAAAGCGAAAGGAGAGTGAGTATGAGCGCATCGGCACTGGTATGCCTCGCCCCTGGTAGTGAAGAGACCGAAGCGGTCACCACTATCGATCTGCTGGTTCGTGGTGGTATTCAGGTCACGACCGCGAGCGTCGCCAGCGACGGAAATCTCACCATTGTCTGTTCGCGTGGCGTAAAACTGCTGGCGGATGCGCCGCTGGTCGAGGTGGCCGACGGCGATTACGACATCATTGTATTGCCTGGCGGCATTAAGGGCGCGGAGTGTTTTCGCGACAGCCCGTTGCTGGTCGAAACCGTTAAGCAGTTCCACCGTTCCGGGCGTATTGTCGCCGCGATTTGCGCAGCGGCCGCCACGGTTCTCGTTCCGCACGATATCTTTCCCATCGGCAACATGACCGGCTTCCCGGCGTTGAAAGACAACATTCCCGCCGAACAGTGGCAGGATAAACGTGTGGTGTGGGACCCGCGCGTGAAGCTGCTGACCAGCCAGGCGCCAGGGACGTCGATTGACTTCGGACTGAAAATTATCGATCTGCTGGTTGGCCGTGAAAAAGCCCATGAAGTGGCGTCACAGCTGGTGATGGCGGCAGGAATTTATAATTACTACGAATAGCGCCGGATGGCGGTGCGTAGGCCGGATAAGGCGGTTACGCCGTCATCCGGCAATACGTTGCGCCTGATAGCGCGATGCATATCAGGCCTGCAATCATGCTAACAATTACGGACGATACACCTTCACATTCTGGAAGCCCTGTTCACGCAGATAGAGCGCCTGCAAACGGCTCATCACGCCGCGCTCACACCACAGCAGCCAGGTTTTGTTCTGGTCGAGATCGCCAAACTTCGTACTCAGCTTGTAGAACGGCAGAGAAACCACATCCACGCCTTCGATTTTCAGCGGTTTGTCATCCTGCTCATCAACGGAGCGAATATCCAGAATCACGTCGTTCGGGCCAAAGCCGCTGACGGTTTCCACTTCCACCACGTCCTGCCCGGTCTGCTGGGCGATTTCGCGAATATCGACATTGCTCGCTTCCTCAACCACTTTATCGAGAATGCTAAAGTCGAAGTGCTCTTCTTCCGCTTCAATCTTCGCCTTGATCGCTTTCACCGTCGGGCTTTTCGAGATAACGCCGCAGTATTCCGGCATCGTGCGGGCAAAATCTTCCGTACCAATCTGGCGCGCCAGGTTGATGATGTGCTCTTTGTCGTAAGAGATCAGCGGGCGCAGGATCAGCGTATCGGAAACGTTGTCGATAAGACGCAGGTTAGTCAGCGTCTGGCTGGAAACCTGCCCCAGCGCTTCACCCGTCACCAGCGCCTGTACGCCGTAGCGCTCCGCCACTTTCGACGCCGCGCGCACCATCATGCGCTTCAGCACCACGCCCATCTGACCATCATCGACTTTTTCGAGGATCTCGCCGACCACCGGTTCAAAGTTGATGGCGACAAAACGCACGCGATGCGAACTGCCAAAGCGGTTCCACAGGTAATGCGCCACCTGGCGAACGCCGATTTCATGCGCCGCGCCGCCGAGGTTAAAGAAGCAGTAGTGTACGCGGCAGCCGCGACGCATCAGCATATAGCTGGAAACGCCGGAGTCGAAACCACCGGAGATCAGCGACAGGACATCTTCCTGGGTGCCGATCGGGAAACCGCCGATACCTTCGTAACGGCCTTTAATCAGCAGCAGACGATCGTCTTCCACTTCCAGATGTACCGTCACATCCGGGTTGGTCAGCTTCACGCGCGCCGATTCAATATGCTGATTTAAACCGCCGCCGACGTAACGTTCCACCTCAATGGAGCTAAACTCATGCTTACCACGACGTTTAACGCGCACACAGAAGGTTTTGCCCTCAAGCCGATCGCGATACTGCACCAGCGCTTTCTCAAAGATATCGTGCATATCAGTGAACGGCACATCTTCGACTTCGAGAATATGGTGGATGCCCGGAATACGGGTCAGCGCGTCGCGAATCGCCAGGCGTTGATTTTCATCTTTGGCGCGAACTTCAATGTTATCCCAGTGGCGAACAACGGCGAGGGTCTCATCGTAATGCTTTAACACGTTACGGATGTTCCCGGTCAGAATTTTTATAAAGCGCAAACGCACAGATTGGCTTTTGATAGTGATTTCCGGGAACAATTTAATGATAAACTTCATGGCGGCAATGGTTCTTAAGCAAGCATCAAGGCTTGTCGTGGAGAAAAGAGTACAGCAGCCCATACATGGAGCTGCATCCAGGCGCGGAAGTATACCACCATCATGGTCGTCCTGTGCACATTGCGCGTTATTTGATAATTGCTCTGAGTCCGTTACCATATCAGAGCTGAAAATATTGAGAGTCAGATATTCATTATGCCGAAGAAAAATGAGGCGCCCGCCAGCTTTGAAACAGCGCTGAGCGAGCTGGAACAGATTGTTACCCGTCTGGAAAGCGGCGACCTGCCGCTGGAAGAGGCGCTGAACGAATTTGAACGTGGCGTGCAGCTGGCGCGTCAGGGGCAGGCAAAGTTGCAACAGGCCGAACAGCGTGTGCAGATTCTGCTGTCTGACAATGAAGATGCATCTCCTGAGCCTTTTACACCGGATAATGAGTAAATGGATTTTTCGCAGCAGCTACAGGCCTGCGTCGAGCAGGCCAACCAGGCGCTGAGCCGTTTTATCGCACCACTGCCCTTTCAGAACACTCCCGTGGTCGAAACCATGCAGTATGGCGCATTATTAGGCGGTAAACGTCTGCGCCCGTTCCTGGTTTACGCAACGGGCAGGATGTTTGGCGTAAGCCTGTCCACGCTGGATGCTCCGGCAGCCGCCGTTGAGTGCATTCACGCTTATTCGTTGATTCATGACGATTTACCCGCGATGGACGACGACGACCTGCGTCGCGGTCTGCCGACCTGCCACGTCAAATTTGGCGAAGCGAATGCCATTCTGGCCGGAGATGCCCTGCAAACGCTGGCATTTTCTATCATCAGCGATGCCCCGATGCCGGAAGTGGCCGACCGCGACCGCATTGCTATGATTTCTGAACTGGCAAACGCCAGCGGCATCGCCGGAATGTGCGGTGGCCAGGCGTTGGATCTTGATGCCGAAGGGAAACAGGTGCCGCTGGAGGCGCTGGAGCGTATCCATCGTCATAAAACGGGCGCCCTGATTCGCGCTGCGGTTCGTCTTGGCGCGCTAAGTGCCGGAGAAAACGGACGAAACGCCTTGCCGATACTCGATAAGTACGCAGAAAGTATCGGCCTTGCCTTCCAGGTCCAGGATGACATTCTGGATGTGGTGGGCGATACTGCAACGTTGGGTAAACGTCAGGGTGCTGACCAGCAACTTGGCAAAAGTACCTACCCTGCACTTCTGGGCCTTGAGCAAGCCCGGAATAAAGCCCGGGATCTGATCGAAGACGCCCGCCAGTCGTTAACGCAGCTGGCAGACCTCTCACTCGATACCTCGGCACTGGAAGCGCTAGCGGACTACATAATCCAGCGTGATAAATAAACAAACAACAAGTCTTACTTAATAGGCCTCTGATGAGTTTTGATATAGCCAAATACCCGACCCTGGCACTGGTCGACTCCACTTCGGAGTTACGCCTGCTACCAAAAGAGAGTCTGCCGAAACTCTGCGACGAACTGCGCCGCTATTTACTCGACAGCGTCAGTCGTTCCAGCGGACATTTCGCCTCCGGGCTGGGCACGGTGGAGCTCACCGTGGCGCTGCACTATGTCTATAACACCCCGTTTGACCAGTTAATCTGGGACGTGGGGCATCAGGCTTATCCGCACAAAATTCTCACCGGGCGTCGGGATAAAATAGGCACCATTCGCCAGAAAGGCGGTTTGCACCCCTTCCCGTGGCGCGGTGAAAGCGAATACGACGTACTGAGCGTCGGCCACTCCTCTACCTCCATTAGCGCAGGCATTGGCATTGCGGTCGCCGCAGAAAAAGAAGGCAAAGACCGTCGCACCGTTTGCGTCATTGGCGACGGGGCGATCACCGCCGGGATGGCGTTCGAAGCGATGAACCACGCGGGCGATATCAAGCCGGACATGCTGGTCATTCTCAACGACAACGAAATGTCGATCTCGGAAAACGTCGGCGCGCTGAACAACCACCTGGCGCAGCTGCTTTCCGGCAAGCTCTACTCGTCCCTGCGTGAAGGCGGGAAGAAAGTGTTCTCCGGCGTGCCGCCAATCAAAGAGCTGCTCAAACGCACCGAAGAACATATCAAAGGCATGGTCGTGCCAGGCACGCTGTTTGAAGAGCTGGGCTTTAACTATATCGGCCCGGTCGATGGCCACGACGTGCTGGGGCTGATTACCACGCTGAAGAACATGCGCGATCTGAAAGGCCCGCAGTTCCTGCATATCATGACCAAAAAAGGTCGTGGCTATGAACCGGCGGAAAAAGATCCGATCACCTTCCACGCGGTGCCAAAATTCGATCCGTCCAGCGGCTGCCTGCCAAAAAGCAGCGGCGGCCTGCCGAGTTATTCAAAGATCTTTGGCGACTGGCTGTGCGAAACCGCCGCCAAAGACAGCAAGCTGATGGCGATCACCCCGGCAATGCGCGAAGGTTCCGGCATGGTGGAGTTTTCACGTAAATTCCCCGACCGCTACTTTGACGTGGCGATTGCCGAGCAGCATGCAGTGACCTTTGCCGCCGGTCTGGCGATCGGTGGTTATAAGCCGATCGTGGCGATCTACTCCACCTTTCTGCAACGCGCCTACGATCAGGTGCTGCATGACGTCGCGATCCAAAAACTGCCGGTGATGTTTGCTATCGACCGCGCCGGTATCGTCGGCGCTGACGGGCAGACGCACCAGGGCGCGTTCGATCTCTCTTACCTGCGCTGCATCCCGGAAATGGTCATTATGACGCCGAGCGATGAAAACGAGTGCCGCCAGATGCTGTACACCGGCTATCACTATAACGATGGCCCAACGGCAGTGCGTTATCCGCGTGGCAACGCCGTTGGCGTGGAACTGACGCCGCTGGAAAAACTGCCGATCGGCAAAGGACTCGTCAAACGTCAGGGTGAAAAACTGGCGATTCTGAACTTTGGTACGCTACTGCCGGAAGCGGCAAAAGTCGCCGAATCCCTGAACGCGACCTTAGTCGATATGCGCTTTGTGAAGCCGCTGGATGAAACGTTGATTCTGGAGATGGCTGAACGTCACGAAGCGCTGATCACTCTTGAAGAGAACGCCATTATGGGCGGCGCAGGCAGCGGCGTTAACGAAGTGCTGATGGCGCATCGTAAAGTCGTTCCGGTACTGAATATCGGCCTGCCGGACTTCTTTATCCCGCAGGGTACACAGGACGAGGCCCGCGCGGAACTCGGTCTGGATGCCGCCGGAATTGAGGCCAAAATCAAGGACTGGCTGGCATAATCCCCTCCCCGCTCCTGCTATGCTTAATCAATAACGGGTATAACAGGAGCGGAACAATGCAATACAACACCTTAGGAAAAACAGATCTACGGGTTTCTCGCCTTTGTCTGGGCTGCATGACGTTCGGTGAACCGGATCGCGGCAATCACGCCTGGACGCTACCGGAAGAAAGCAGCCGCCCCATCATTAAGCGCGCGCTTGAAGGCGGTATTAACTTTTTTGATACCGCCAATAGCTATTCCGCAGGCAGCAGCGAAGAGATTGTGGGTCGCGCGCTGCGTGATTTCGCCCGCCGCGAAGAGGTGGTGGTCGCCACCAAAGTTTTTCATCGCGTCGGCGACCTGCCAGAAGGATTATCCCGCGCGCAAATCCTGCGTTCCATTGATGACAGTCTGAAACGTCTGGGTATGGACTATGTGGATATCCTGCAAATTCACCGCTGGGATTACAACACGCCGATAGAAGAGACGCTGGAAGCGCTGAATGATGTGGTGAAGGCCGGTAAGGCGCGCTATATCGGCGCCTCCTCCATGCACGCCGCACAGTTTGCCCAGGCGCTGGCGCTGCAAAAACAGCACGGCTGGGCGCAGTTTGTCAGTATGCAGGATCATTACAATCTCATCTATCGCGAAGAAGAGCGCGAGATGCTGCCGCTGTGCTATCACGAAGGGATCGCGGTGATTCCGTGGAGCCCGCTGGCACGAGGACGACTGACGCGCCCGTGGGGAGAAACCACCGCACGTTCGGTATCCGATGAGTTCGGCAAGACGCTGTACAGCGAGAGCGATGAGAATGACGCACGGATTGCAGAGCGTCTGACGGGCGTCAGTGAGGATCTTGGCGCAACGCGTGCGCAGGTGGCGTTGGCATGGCTATTGAGTAAACCAGGCATCGCTGCGCCGATTATCGGTACATCGCGGGAAGAACAGCTGGATGAGTTGCTCGGCGCGGTGGATTTGACGTTGAAGCCAGAGCAGATTGCCGAGCTGGAAACGCCATATAAACAGCATCCGGTGGTCGGGTTTAAATAATATTGCCCGATGAGCATGTAGGCCGGATAAGGCATGTATGCCGCCATCCGGCCATACCACGCCCGATGGCTCTGCGCTTATCGGGCCTACAGGTTTAAAACAACCCGATGGGCCAATGGTGCCCGATGAAATAAAGCAGACCGGCGGAAATAACCCCTGCGACGATATCGTCAACCATTATCCCCATTCCGCCGTGTACGTTACGGTCGAACCAGCGAATCGGCCAGGGTTTCCACATATCCAGAATACGGAAAATCACAAATCCGGCGGCAACCCACTGCCAGTCCATCGTAGGGAGCGCCATCAGGGTGATCCACATCCCGATAAACTCATCCCAGACAATACTGCCGTGATCGTGAACGCCCATATCCTTCGCCGTTCGGTGGCAAAGATAAACGCCAATACAGATCCCCAACATCACCACCAGCGAGTAGAGCTGCCAGGGCAGAAATGTCATCAGATACCAGAATGGGATCGCCGCTAACGACCCCATTGTTCCCGGAATAATCGGGCTGAGGCCGCTGCCAAACCCGGTAGCCAGTAAGTGCCACGGATTACGCAGGCTCAGCCGACTTTTGGCAACATCTTTATGGCGTGGCAAAATGGTCATATCCTTTCCAGTCAAAAGTGACAGGCTTTCCGTCACGCATGAAGCTGATGCCTTCCACATCCGCACTCATTTGTCCGATGCAGGTAAACGGTACGCCAAGATTCCCCAGCGCCACATCCAGCGCGCCACGGTTCAACTCCGGTACAGTGAAGCATAATTCATAATCTTCACCGCCGGAAAGCGCCCAGCGCAGCGCCTGCCCGGGATCAACATGACGGGTAACCGCCTCAGAATACCGCAGCGCATCCACATCCACCCGCGCGCCACAGCCGCTGGCGTTAACGATATGCCGCAAATCAGAAATCAGGCCATCGGAAAGATCGATCGCCGCATTCGCCAGGTCGCGCAGGGCTTGCCCCTGCAAAATACGCGGCGTCGGGCGCAGGTGCCGCTTAATCAAGTAGTCTGCGTCTTTCGCATCCGCCACCTGTAAGCGATGCTGTAAAATCGCCAGCCCAGCGGCGCTGTCCCCCGGCGTGCCGGTGATGTAAATCCTGTCGCCAGGTTTTGCCCCGGAACGCTTGAGCGCGCGTCCCACGGGCACATAGCCATGAATACCCAGCGTCATCGACAGCGGCCCACGCGTGGTGTCGCCGCCAATCAGCTGCATATCGTAGTAATTCAGCAGGTCAAACAGGCTGTCGCTAAACGCTTCCAGCCACGCTTCGTCAACGTCCGGCAACGTCAGGGCCAGCGTCAGCCAGGCCGGATCGGCCCCCATCGCCGCCAGATCGCTTAAGTTAACCGCCAGCGCTTTCCAGGCCAGATCGGCAGGATCGATATCAGTCAGGAAATGGTTGCCCGCCACCAGCGTATCGGTACTGATCGCCAGCGTCTGTTTTTCAGGAATATTCAGGAGAGCGCAATCGTCACCGATACCGGTTTCGACGTCGAGACGAGAGCTTCTAACACGGTCAAAATAACGGGCAATCAGGGAGAACTCGCCGCATGCCATACGTTATGCCTCAGCAGAAAAAAAGAAAAGGCCGGAGATAGCGGGAATACATCCCGCCACCAGCCGACCTGGAGATTACTTTTTGTTGGGGCGAATCACAGGTGCTGCTTTGTCCAGTACGCCGTTGACGAACTTGTGGCTGTCTTCGGCGCCGAAGGTCTTCGCCAGTTCAATCGCTTCGTTGATGGCCACTTTATATGGCACATCGCTACGTTTAGACAGTTCAAACAACGCAATACGCAGCACAGCTTTTTCTACCTGACCCAGCTCTTCCAGCAGACGAGACAGGTACGGTTTCATCAATCCGTCCAGGTACGCGCTGTTAGTCGCCACCCCGGACAGCAGTTCACGGAAATACAGAACGTCGACATCTTTTACGTCCTGTTCCGCCAGGAACTGGTATTCAACATCAGCGATGTCGTTCTGGGACAACTGCCAGGAGTAGAGCGCCTGAACGGCACACTCACGAGCGCGGCGACGAGCAGCAGGTTTCACGGATTTCCCCTTACAAAAATCAGGCCTTGATGGCTTTCAATACATTAATCATTTCAAGCGCGGTCAGTGCGGCTTCCGCACCTTTGTTGCCAGCTTTAGTGCCAGCACGTTCGATGGCTTGTTCAATACTTTCAGTGGTCAGAACACCAAAGGCTACCGGGATTTCGCTGTCCTGGGCGACGTGCGCCAGGCCGTTGCTTGCACCGCCAGCCACATATTCAAAGTGCGCGGTACCGCCACGAATCACTGTACCCAGCGCAATCACCGCGTCATATTTACCGGTTTTTGCCAATGCGCCAGCCGCCAGCGGCAGTTCATACGCGCCAGGAACCCAAACCACGGTAATATTTTCATCTTTTACCTGACCAATACGCTTCAGGGCGTCAATCGCGCCTTCCAGCAGGCTGTCATTGATAAAATTGTTGAAACGCGCAATGGTGATGGCGACGCGAGCGTCCGGGGTAGCAACGTTAGCTTCAATAATGTTCATATTCTTCCTTCGGGTTCGATATGGCCCCGCAGGGGGGCGGATTTTATCATAATACTCGACGCGCCGCTTCTCTATTTCGAAGCCTTTACGCGGGAATCAAATGCAGGCAAACATCCGGGCCTACATGGCGTATCTCGTTGAATTTAAAATGGGGTGCCTCGCTCAGTTTCTCAAGCCCCGGCAGCACACATAATCCTCGCGCATCACTTCCTAACAGTTTAGGCGCAACATAGACGATAAGCTCGTCCACCACGCCCGCCTGCAACAACGCGCCCGCAAGCACTGGCCCGGCCTCCACCCAGATGCTGTTAATCTGCTGTTTACCCAACAGCATCATCAGCACCACCAGATCCAGATGACCGTTATGCTCCGGCACCCGCAGGCTGCGAACCGTCTCAGGCCAGATGCGGGAATCGTCCTGTGTGCGGGCAAACCAAGTTTCTCCCGGCTGCTGCACAATACGGTGCTCCGGCGTCACGCGGTTTTGGCTGTCGAGGACAATGCGAATCGGCTGACGCAGGTTTTCCTGCGGATAGAGAGTCTGGGTTGAGGCATCCAGTTCAGGCCACCGAACCGTTAACGCCGGGTCGTCGGCCAGCACCGTCGCGCTGCTGGTCAGAATCGCATGGCTTTGCGCCCGTAAACGCTGCACATCGCGCCGCGCCTGCGGGGAGGTAATCCACTGGCTTTCACCGCTGGCCATCGCCGTGCGGCCATCCAGCGATGCGCCGAGCTTGAGCTGCACATACGGGAAGCCGGTGCGCATCCGCTTGAGGAAACCTTTGTTCAACTGTTCCGTTTCGCTCATCATCAGCCCGTGGCTGACGTCGATCCCCGCCTGCTGCAAACGGTACAGCCCACGTCCCGCGACCTGCGGATTGGGGTCCTGCATCGCCGCAACGACCCGCGTCACGCCAGCGGCAATCAACGCATCGCAGCACGGCGGCGTACGGCCATGATGGCTACACGGTTCAAGCGTGACATACGCGGTCGCGCCTTTGGTTTTGTCTCCCGCCATACGCAGCGCATGGACTTCAGCATGCGGTTCACCCGCGCGATGATGGTAGCCTTCGCCAACAATTTCGCCATCTTTGACGATCACACAGCCTACATTCGGGTTCGGGTGCGTGGTGAAACGCCCGCGCTGCGCCAGCTTCAGCGCACGCGCCATGTAAAACTCATCCAGCATGGCTTAATCCTGTAGGCGAGCAATCTCTTCGCCGAATTCTTTGATGTCTTCGAAACTCCGATAGACGGAGGCAAAGCGGATGTAAGCCACTTTATCGAGCTTTTTCAGTTGCTCCATCACCAGGTTGCCAATCATTTTGCTGGGAACTTCGCGTTCCCCGGTGGCTCGCAGCTGTGATTTGATGTGATTCAACGCCATTTCGACGTCATCAGAGCTGACAGGGCGTTTTTCCAGCGCTCTTAGCATACCGCTGCGCAACTTCTCTTCGTTGAAAGGTTCACGCACATCGTTACTTTTCACTACGCGCGGCATAACAAGCTCTGCCACTTCAAAGGTAGTGAAACGTTCATTACAGACCAGACACTGCCGACGGCGGCGTACGGAAGAGCCCTCACCCACGAGACGAGAGTCAATAACCTTAGTGTCTACGGCGAAACAGAATGGGCAATGCATACGGCGTCCTGACCAGGTGGTTAACAGAAATCTATTTTACCCTGAACTGGCGCGACAACAAAGGCGGAGCACTTTTGAGACAAAGGATCGATACCTTACACCCCTTTGCGATCTACCATTAGGGTATCGCGACCATGAAGGAAATAATCTACATGACAAGACGTTACCTAAGAATTCTCCTGGTGGGAAGCCTCTTTAGCCTGAGCGCCTGCGCGCAGCAGAGCGAAGTTCGCCAGATGAACCAAAGCGTCAGCACGCTGAATACGGAAATGGCGCAGTTAAACCAGGAAACCGTGAAGATTACTCAGCAAAATATGTTGAATGCGAAATCCACCAGCGGGGTCTATCTGCTGCCGGGTTCAAAAACGCCTGCCCGCCTGAACAGTCAGATCGGTACGCTGCGTATGTCCCTGGTGAATATCGCGCCCAATGCCGACGGCACACGCGTGACGCTGCGCATTCAGGGTGAGTCCAACGATCCGTTACCGGCGTTTAGCGGTACTGTCGAATACGGGCAGATTCAGGGCACCACGGATAACTATCAGGAAGTGAATGTCCAGAATCAACTGATTAACGCCCCGGCCAGCATCCTGGCGCCGAGCGATGTGGACATCCCGTTACAATTAAACGGATTAACGCCCGACCAGTTAGGTTTTGTCCGCGTTCACGATATCCAGCCTGTTAATCAATAAACCTCCGGCGGAGCGTTTTGTGCGTTCCGCAACATCCCTCCCCGGCTTTTTGTTACTCCCCTGACATCACCGCAATTTTTGCTAAAAGTTGGCAACATTCATGAAAGTCAGTACAATCGCCGCGCTTAAAGTACGCAAACGTGAACGCAATCGATTACGTAGATGATAGATCTGTGAAACAAGACATATTTTTGTGAGCAATGATTTCTATAATAGGCTCCGCAGAAACACGAAATATTTAGAAACGCAAATTGCGCCTTTTTCATTCCCTTCAAGGGATTTCAAACAGTGGCATACAATATGAAAAAAACATTACTTGCAGCCGGTGCAGTGCTGGCGCTCTCATCGTCCTTTACTGTTAACGCAGCAGAAAATGACAAACCGCAATACCTTTCAGACTGGTGGCACCAGAGCGTTAACGTCGTAGGCAGCTACCATACCCGTTTCGGACCGCAGCTCCGTAACGATACCTATCTGGAATATGAAGCATTCGCGAAAAAAGACTGGTTCGATTTCTACGGCTATATGGATGCGCCGGTATTCTTCGGCGGTAACACCAACGCGAAGGGTATCTGGAACCACGGTTCCCCGCTGTTCATGGAAATTGAACCGCGTTTCTCTATCGACAAACTGACCGGAGCCGACCTGAGCTTTGGCCCGTTCAAAGAGTGGTACTTCGCTAACAACTACATCTATGACATGGGTCGTAACAAGTCTGGCCGTCAGAGCACCTGGTACATGGGTCTGGGTACTGACATCGAAACCGGTCTGCCGATGAGCCTGTCTCTGAACGTCTATGCGAAGTACCAGTGGCAGAACTACCTGGCTGATAACGAAAACGAGTGGGACGGCTACCGTTTCAAAGTGAAATACTTCGTGCCACTCACCGAGCTGTGGGGCGGCAACCTGAGTTACATCGGTTTCACTAACTTTGACTGGGGCTCCGATCTGGGCGACTCTCAGTACCGTACCAGCAACTCTATCGCATCCAGCCACATCCTGGCGCTGAACTACGATCACTGGCACTACTCTGTAGTGGCTCGTTACTTCCATAACGGCGGACAGTGGGAAAACGGCGCTCAGCCGGTATGGCAATCCGAAACGGTTAAAGCTACCGGTTGGGGTGGCTACCTGGTTGTCGGTTACAACTTCTAAGCTGTTTACGCCCGGCCAGCACAACGCCGGGCACAGAAAGAGCACCGAACGCACAACGCGCCGGTGCTTTTTTATTTCTTCTGATCCATCATCGCTTTCAGATTAGCGAAAGGGTTATGCATCGCAGCGCCGACATCTTTCTGCGCATCCTCCCCGGCAATAACGGTTGAGCCATACTGATCGGCTTCGGTATATTTCGAATGCTCATGATCGTGACAGTACAGACACAGCAACTCCCAGTTACTGCCGTCTTCCTGGTTATTGGTGTGGTCGTGATCGATATGATGGACGGTTAATTCGCGCAGGTTAGAGTAAACAAATTCGCGAGAGCATCGCCCGCATACCCACGGAAATAATTTGAGCGCCTTTTCACGATAGCCGTTTTCCAGCCGCGTATAGTTTTTAGGGATAATCGCCATAGTGACTCTGTATCTGCGTTGAATGTAGGGTTATGAGCAAGTTTAACACTCTGCGTACCCCATTGCCCGTGAAGGATGCAGAAGCCCGCTTAACCGCAGGCTTTTTTAGCGATAAAAAAATCCCGGCCATGCGACCGGGATTCCAGTAATAACGTGACTGCGTGATTAAGGCAGAATAGACGGCTGATCCGCCCCTTCTTTCTCAACTTTCTGCTGCAACATATGCTCGCGCTTCATGCCCAGCTTCAGCGCCAGCGCCGAGGCCACGTAGATCGACGATGCCGTACCGATAGAAACACCGATCAGCATGGTCAGAGAGAAGCCTTCCAGTACCGGACCACCGAAGAGGTACAGCATCAGAATCACCACTAACGTCGTCCCGGAGGTGATCAACGTACGGTGCAGCGTCTGGGTCAACGACACGTTAAAGATTTCGTAAGGCGTCCCGCGACGAATTTTGCGGAAGTTTTCACGAATACGGTCAGATACCACGATACTGTCGTTCAGCGAGTAACCGATAACCGACATCAACGATGCAACGATCGTCAGGTCGATCTCAATATGGAACAACGACAGAATCCCTAAGGTGATAATCACGTCGTGCGCCAGCGCGATAACCACCCCCGCCGCCAGTCGCCACTCAAAGCGGAAACCGACATAAATGAGGATAGAGATCAGCGCGACAATCAGCGCCATCGCACCGGTTTGCGCCAGATCGGCGCCCACGCTCGGCCCGACAAACTCAATACGCTTCACGGCGGCGTTCTGGCTGGTGGCTTCGTTAATGACACTCAGCACCTTGCTACCCAGCACCTGACCGCCGTCTTCACCTTCCGTCGGCGGCATACGCACCATAATGTCGTGGCTGCTACCGAAGTTCTGCAACAGCGGCTCGGCAAAGCCCGCTTTTTCCAGCGCATCGCGCATCACGTCCATTTCGGCCGGTTTTTCCAGCGTGATTTCGATAACCGTACCACCGGTAAAATCGAGACCCCAGTTAAAACCGCGCACGCCCATCACCACGATGGCCGCAATCAGCAGGAAACCAGAGATGCCGAAAGCCCAGTAGTCCCAGCGCATAAAGTCATAGACTTTACGGCCGTGGTTCAATTGTTCAACAGTATATTCCTGTGCCACATCGCACTCCTCAGATTGACAGCTTGTTGATGCGTTTGCCGCCATACAACAGGTTTACGATGGCACGCGTACCGACAATCGCGGTAAACATCGACGTCGCCACACCGATACCGGTAGTAATCGCGAACCCTTTAATTGCCCCGGTGCCGACTGCGTACAGGATGATGACTTTAATCAGCGTGGTGATGTTCGCATCGAAGATGGAACTGAACGCGCCTTTATAACCTTCATCAATCGCCTGCTGAACCGTACGCCCGTTGCTCAACTCTTCTTTAATACGTTCGTTGATCAGTACGTTGGCGTCGACCGCCACCGCAAGGGTTAGCACGATACCGGCAATCCCCGGCATACTCAGCGTGGCCCCCGGCAGCAGCGACATGATACCGACAATCAATACCAGGTTGGCCACCAGCGCGCTTGTCGCAATCAGACCGAACTTCTTGTAGAAGAAGATCATGAACAGGATGGAGACCACCAGACCGGCCAGACACGCTTCCAGGCCCTGTTTGATGTTCTGCATACCCAGCGTCGGGCCGATAGTCCGTTCTTCAACAATCTGAATCGGCGCAATCAGCGCACCGGCGCGCAGCAGCAGAGAGAGCTGGCGGGCTTCGTTCGGGTTGTTGATACCGGTAATACGGAAGCTGTTGCCCAGGCGAGACTGGATGTTGGCGATGTTAATCACCTCTTCCTGCTTCACCAGTACCGCACGACCGTTGGCATCTTTCTTACCGCTGTCTTTGTACTCCACAAACAAGGTCGCCATCGGCTTGCCGATATTGTCTTTGGTGAAGTTAGACATGATGTTGCCACCTGCGCTATCCAGCGAGATGTTAACCTGCGGTTGGTTGTATTCGTCCTGGCTGGAAGTGGAGTCGGTGATATGGTCACCAGTCAGGATCACGCGTTTGTACAGCACAACCGGCTGGCCTTCGCGCGTCTGTTTCACTTCCGAGTCACCCGGTACGCGCCCGGATGCCGCCGCAGACTGGTCAACGTTGGTGTTTACCAGACGGAATTCGAGGGTCGCGGTAGCGCCCAGAATCTCTTTCGCACGCGCGGTATCCTGAATACCCGGCAGCTCAACGACGATGCGATCCGCACCCTGACGCTGGACAACCGGCTCCGCCACGCCCAATTGGTTTACACGGTTACGCAGAATGTTGATGTTCTGCTGAACAGCATACTCACGCGCTTCGCTCAGACGCGCATCAGACATGACCGCACGCAGCACCGTATTGCCCTGGCTGGTAATCACCAGATCGCGGTGACGCCCGCTCAGATAAGAGATCGCTTCATCACGCGCTTTGTTATCGCGGAACGTGATGCTCAGACCGTAGTTATCTTCTTTGCGAACAGTGGTATAAGGAATGCCTTTTTCACGCAGGTCGCTGCGCAGGCTATCGATATTTTGCTCCTGAAGCTTACCTAACGCGGTGTCCATATCCACTTCCATCAGGAAGTGAACGCCGCCACGCAGGTCAAGGCCAAGTTTCATCGGCTCGGCTTTAATGGCCGCCAGCCAACGAGGCGTTGCCGGAGCAAGGTTAAGCGCCACGACGTATTTATCACCCAGCACGCCAACCAGCGCTTCACGGGCGCGCAGCTGGATGTCGGTGGTGTCGAAGCGCGCAAGAATAGCGCCCTCTTCCAGAGCCACAGACTTAGCGGTAATTTTTTCTTCTTGTAACGTTTTCTGGACCTGGATCAGCGTTTGCTCACTGGCGGCGACGCCGCGCGCGCCAGTGATTTGAACAGCCGGATCCTCACCATACAGGTTGGGAAGTGCGTAAAGCAGGCCGACGACAATCACGACGACCAGCATGATGTACTTCCACAAAGGATAACGGTTTAACACGGCAGTTCCCTTTGGGAAAACAATAGATTACAGCGCCTTCATAGTGCCTTTCGGCAGAACGGCAGCTACGAAGTCACGTTTGATAACCACTTCAGTGGTGTCATTCAGCGCGATAACGATGTAGCCGGATTCCGCTACTTTCGTTACACGACCCACCAGGCCACCGTTAGTCAGCACTTCATCGCCTTTTGCGATGGAGCTCATCAGGTTTTTGTGTTCTTTGGTGCGCTTCTGCTGTGGACGCAGGATCATGAAGTAGAAAATCAGACCAAACACCACCAGCATCAAAATCAGAGACATCGGGCTGCCCTGCGCCGGAGCACCTGTTGCCGCTACCGCATCAGAAATAAAAAAGCTCATTAAATTTCCCTCATTATTAAAATTAATCAACGTTCAAAGGTGGAACAGGTCGACCCTGACGTTGGTAAAAATCGGTCACGAAGCTCTCTAATTTACCCTCTTCAATAGCCTTGCGTAAACCCGCCATCAAACGCTGGTAGTAACGCAGGTTATGAATCGTGTTGAGTCGCGCGCCCAATATTTCGTTGCAACGGTCGAGATGATGCAAGTAGGCACGCGAATAATTGCGACAGGTGTAGCAATCACACTCGGCATCGAGCGGGCTGGTGTCGCTTTTATGCTTCGCATTACGAATTTTCACCACGCCGTCAGTCACGAACAGGTGACCATTACGGGCATTGCGTGTTGGCATAACGCAGTCAAACATATCGATACCGCGACGCACGCCTTCCACCAGATCTTCCGGTTTGCCGACGCCCATCAGGTAACGAGGTTTGTCCGCCGGGATTTGCGGGCAGACATGCTCCAGAATGCGGTGCATGTCTTCCTTCGGCTCACCCACAGCCAGACCGCCGACAGCGTAGCCATCAAAGCCAATCTCTACCAGACCTTTGACGGAGATATCGCGTAAATCTTCGTAAACGCTGCCCTGAATGATGCCAAAAAGCGCATTTTTGTTGCCCAAACCATCAAAACGGTCGCGGCTACGCTTCGCCCAGCGTAAAGACATCTCCATAGAGCGTTTAGCATAGTCCCAGTCCGCCGGATACGGCGTACATTCGTCGAAAATCATGACGATATCGGAACCGAGATCGTACTGAATCTCCATAGATTTTTCAGGATCGAGGAAAATCGGATCGCCGTTGATCGGGTTGCGGAAATGCACGCCCTGCTCGGTGATCTTGCGAATATCGCCGAGGCTGAACACCTGGAAACCGCCGGAGTCCGTCAGGATCGGGCCTTTCCACTGCATGAAATCATGCAGATCGCCATGCAGTTTCATGATTTCCTGACCCGGGCGCAGCCACAGGTGGAAGGTGTTGCCGAGAATAATTTGTGCGCCGGTGGCTTCAACTTCTTCCGGCGTCATGCCTTTAACGGTGCCATACGTACCGACAGGCATAAAAGCAGGCGTTTCCACTACGCCACGATCAAACACCAGGCGGCCACGGCGAGCGCGTCCGTCGGTAGTATCCAGTTCGAATTTCATTTTCTCTCCATACGCCAGAAAAACAGTCTGACGTTTAAACCTGTGCCGCGAACCTACTTCCCGACACGCTCATTCAAAGCCTGCGGATTGTACGTGATAAACATCGCGTCCCCGTAGCTAAAAAAGCGATAATTTTGTTCTACCGCAGCCTTGTACGCATTCATCGTGTGCTGATAACCCGCAAAAGCGGACACCAGCATAATCAGCGTCGATTCCGGCAGATGGAAATTGGTCACCAGCGCATCAATCACTTTGTATTGATAACCTGGGTAGATGAAGATTTGCGTATCGCCGAAGAACGGTTCGATCAGGTCGTTTTTCGCCGCCTGCGCCGCACTCTCCAGCGAGCGTACCGAGGTGGTGCCCACCGCGATGATCCGATTGCCCCGCGCTTTTGCCGCCAGCACCGCATCAACCACCTCCTGCGGGACTTCGGCGTACTCCGAGTGCATGATGTGATCTTCAATGGTCTCCACACGCACCGGCTGGAACGTCCCCGCGCCGACGTGCAGCGTCACAAACGCCATCTCAATGCCTTTTTCGCGCAGCGCGGCCAGCAGCGGATCGTCAAAGTGCAAACCCGCGGTTGGCGCGGCAACGGCTCCCGGTTTTTCACTGTAGACCGTCTGATACAACTCACGGTCGGCATCTTCATCCGGGCGGTCGATGTATGGCGGCAGCGGCATATGGCCGATCGCGTTGAGGATCTCCAGAACCGGGCGCGCGTCGTTGAACTCAACTTCAAACAGCGCGCCATGACGTGCGGTCATGGTGGCGTTAATGCTTTCGTCATCGCCCAACAGCAGTTCCGCGCCCGGTTTCGGCGCTTTGGAAGCGCGAATATGCGCCAGAATGCGTTTGTCATCCAGCATCCGCTCAACCAGCACTTCAATCTTGCCGCCGCTGGCTTTACGGCCAAACAGACGCGCCGGGATGACGCGGGTATTATTAAAGACCAGCAGATCGCCAGGGTTGAGCTTATCGAGCAGATCGGTGAAAGTACCGTGCGTCAGCGCGCCCGTCGGCCCGTCCAGTGACAGCAAGCGGCAACGACTGCGCTCAGGCTGCGGATAGTGGGCAATCAGGGATTCGGGTAATTCAAAGGAAAAATCGGTAACGCGCATGACACTGACTCAGACTAAAATAAGAGGCGGGTAGTCTAGTGCCGGGGCGCGCTCCCTGCAACCGTTACCCCTCAAGTTAAGAGATATAAGCTATAGACAAAATCATTCAGGATGCATCGAGGCGGCAACTGAATGAGTCTCCAGGCGCTTACTCAAGTAAGTCGCAGGGGTGAGGCCCGGGGATGGGCCGAGTAACTCGCAGCCAACAAAGAGGCAGTTTGAAGGATGAAGTGGATATGAATTTTCTTGCACACCTGCACTTAGCGCATCTCGCCGACAGCTCACTTTCCGGCAATTTACTGGCCGATTTTGTTCGGGGAAACCCGGAAGCAAATTTTCCCCCTGACGTGGTGGAAGGGATTTATATGCATCGGCGGATTGACGTCATGACCGATAATCTGCCGGAAGTGCGTGAAGCGCGGGAATGGTTTCGCAGCGAAACCCGTCGTGTAGCCCCCATCACTCTGGATGTGATGTGGGACCACTTCCTGTCGCGCCACTGGGCGACAATATCTCCCGATTTCCCGTTGCAGGCGTTCGTGGGCTACGCCCATGCGCAGGTCAGCACTATTTTGCCCGACTCGCCGCCGCGTTTTGTGAATCTGAACGATTATCTGTGGTCGGAAAAGTGGCTGGAGCGTTATCGCGATATGGATTTTATCCAGAATGTCCTCAACGGGATGGCGAATCGCCGCCCACGCCTCGATGCCCTGCGCGACTCCTGGTACGATCTGGATACGCACTACGATGCGTTAGAAGCGCGCTTCTGGCGCTTCTACCCGCGCATGATGGCGCAGGCGCGTCAGAAGTCGCTTTAGCTGCCTGATAAGCGTAACGCCATCAGGCAAAAATTGATAGGTGAAACCTGTCTCATTGATTGTCAGCACCGCGTTGAGTTGCCCTCTTCCCCTCCCTATACTTGCCCGCGTTGCGTTCCAAACCCCTTAACTTTGCAGGAGTATTTATATGGTACTGGTTACTCGTCAGGCCCCGGACTTCACAGCAGCCGCCGTACTGGGTAGCGGTGAGATCGTTGAAAACTTCAACTTCAAACAGCACACCAACGGCAAAGCAACCGTTCTGTTCTTCTGGCCGATGGATTTCACCTTCGTTTGCCCGTCTGAACTGATTGCTTTCGACAAACGTTATGAAGAGTTCCAGGCGCGTGGCGTAGAAGTTGTCGGCGTTTCTTTTGACTCTGAATTCGTCCACAACGCATGGCGTAACACCCCTGTCGATAAAGGCGGCATCGGTGCAGTGAAATACGCAATGGTTGCTGACGTGAAGCGTGAAATCCAGAAAGCCTACGGTATCGAACACCCGGAAGCGGGCGTTGCCCTGCGCGGTTCTTTCCTGATCGACGCCAACGGCGTGGTTCGTCACCAGGTGGTTAACGACCTGCCGCTGGGCCGTAACATCGACGAAATGCTGCGTATGGTTGACGCGTTGCAGTTCCACGAAGAGCACGGTGAAGTGTGCCCGGCACAGTGGGAAAAAGGCAAAGAAGGGATGAACGCCTCTCCAGACGGCGTGGCAAAATACCTGACTGAAAACGTCGCCAGCCTGTAATCGGCTCGAATTGAAAAAAGCTCGCTATGGCGAGCTTTTTTATTGCGCTTATCAGGCCTACGGATTTTTGTAGGCCGGATAAGGCGTTCCGCCGCCATCCGGCGTAGTGCCCGGTGGCACGCCGTTTACCGGGCCTACAAACACGTCGCGTTTACGCCGCGCCGTCCTTTTTCACCTCGCGCCAGATTCGCCACGCCATCACCAACAGTACCGCGACGCCAGCAATCAACGCCCCCCACACCAGTAACGTTTTCCAGCGGCTTTGCTGCTCCGCAGCCGACGTTGCCGTCAGCCGCGCCTCACCGCCCAGCGTTACGCGCTGCTGCGTCATCGCCCAGGGCAGGTCGTTAACATCCTGCGTTTTGCGCAGCGACGCCGGGATCAGCATATCCAGCTCAACATCGGCTTTTTCCGCCGCCCGGTTTCCCCAGGCCAGCATATACGGGCCTTTCCCCTGCGTATTGAACACCAGTTGATAACTGTCCCGCGCGCCGCTCAGCGCAGGCAGCGTTTCCGGCAATCGGGCGTTGATGGTGGTCATACGGATAGCTTCAACCTGTTGACCTGAAAGAAGAATATCCTCCGAACGCTTCCCGTCGAGGCGGTACAGGATCGTTTTCGTCAGTGGACGCCACGCCTCTTTTTCCCCGCCGCGCCATGCCAGCTCAACCGGTAAAACGCCCTCGTTTTCCAGCGCAATTCTGAGCGACGTCAGCGGCTGCGGCTGATTCCAGCGCCATACGGCTTCTGTTTCCGACACTTTCTTTGCGTGGGCCTCCAGCGCAATACGCTCCGACGCCGGTTCTCCGCTGTCCGCAATGGCGCTTACGCTGTTTAAGGTCAGCGGCGGACTTTGCGAATCGAGAATCACCAGCAGGTAGCGACGGCCTTCCGCAGAGAGCGTCAGGCTGGCGCTGATGGTGTCCATTTTCAGCCGATCGTTATCGCGCGTCAGATCCATCAGCGGCGCGTCTTCTTGCACGGGTTGCCAGTAACGTAAATCACGGCTGGCATAAACGGACGCCTTCCCCTGCCAGTTGCCCGCAGGCGTGTTCCAGTTCAGGCGCAGTTGCGCCAGCGAAAAGGCCGCCGTCATCTCTTCCGGCAGAGTCAGTAAATAGCTCTGCCCAACCGCGTTAACGTCATCGCTTTCCAGATGAATTTCCACGCCGGTCTTTGAACGCAAGACAAAGGATTCGCTTCCACGGCGCTCCCCTTCCCGCGGTGATACTGGCGACATATCCAGAGGAAAAAGCCGCAGCGCCACCGTCTCTGGCGTGACAGACGACGTTTTCTGCGCCGTCAGCGCAAAGGGCACCGTATCGCCCTGGCGGTTAAAAACCCGCACATCGCGTAAATCCGGCCAGGCGCTTTGTTGGTAAAGCGCCAGCGGCAGCGAAACGCGATACCACGGCGATGAACCCGTCGCTTCCAGCATCATGCCGGTGGCGTAATCCTGCGGCGTTTCCGGGGCTTCGTCACGGCTGAACGCCGGCCACGCCACACTCAGCAACGCGCTCCAGACTACCGCTTTTATCCATTTCATTTTTCTTCTCCTGCTTTGGGCGGTAACGGTGAGAAATACCCGACGATAAGTACCAGGATCGCCACGCCGATAAAAGCGATGGCGCGCGCCAGCCCGCCGCCGCGTGCGCTATCCACCAGCATCAGCTTAACAATGACGATCCCCAAAAGCACCGCGCCGCATAACCATTCCCGCCGCGAACGGCGACGGGTCGCGAGCAACATCATAACTAATGCCGTCAGCATCCAGAACAGGGCGAAACAGGTCTGGATCAACCGCGAATGCCACAATGTCTCCATGCTCCACGCCACCTCGCCATACCACGCCAGCGCCCGCATCAGCCCTCCGTTCAACCACCAGAATGCGAGCGCCGCCAGCACCACAGGCGCCCATGCGCGATATTTCGCTAACGGCGACGGCAGAAAACGACGAGAGAAACGCGCAAGGAGGAACAATCCCAGCAAGGCGAAAGCGGCTCCCTCCTCAAGCGGGTTCACCACTGGCAGATAGCGCTGTTGGAAAACCACGCCATCCTGTAAATTCGCCAGCACCAGAAGCAACAGCAGGATCGCTGCCACGGGCGCCAACGCCAGCGCGCCGTACAACGCAGGCCAGCATTTGAACGGCCACAAATCGCGGCGCAGCGCGGCGTGTACCAGCAGTATGACGATTCCGCCCGCCGCCATCATCAACCCGCTGCGCCAGGCGTCCATTCCCCACGGCAACGACTGCACAAACCAGAACAGCTCCATCCCGAGCGCTAAAAGCACCATCCAGAACAAGGATAAATGCAGCGTCCGGGAGATGCGCGGCGGCAGATGCGCATCATCACGATAAAGCATGAGCACCGCACAAGGCAGCGCCACGCACCACGCCAGATTTTGCCAGCCTGCGGCGAAAATCTGCCGTTCTTCAATCTGGTACAGCAATGCCAGCAGCATCGCAGGCCACAGCAGCCAGGGGCTGTAACCTAACGCCCGCCAGGCGAGCCGCCCACTCAGATAACGCCAGAGCCAGGCGGACGCGGCGAGTAGCGCCAGCACGCCAGACCATTCGGCAGCATAACGCGCCAGCGCCAGTTGCGAGGCCCCCGTCAGCGCAACGATCCAGAAGGCGATGCCGCCCGCCAGCAGCGCCCAACTGACCTCCTTCTTCTCGCTGCGCCACAGCCACGCGCCGCCCAGCCAGCACAAACTCAGCACGGCGAAGATCATCATCACCGTCAGCGGCGCGGCGTCATCAGCCAGCGCCCACAGCGCGCTGCCCACAGCCAGTAGCATTAGCGCAGTGCCGCTATAGCTCATCCGCCGCTGCTGTTGCTGCATACCCAGCCACAATACGCCAAGCCCCTCCAGCGCCCAGGCCATTGCCGTCCAGCGCGCCGAAAGCGCCAGCGGGATGGCGAGGGTGGTAAACGCGCCGCCCAACGCGAGCGCCGCCAGCACCAGCGGCCTTCCCATCGACGGGTAGCGGCGCAGCGCCAGCCACGCCAGCGCCATATAGAACGCGCCGTAGCCCAGCGCACTGAGCGCTGGACCATAATCCATATGTTGGGTAATGGAATACTGCATGCCAAACCCAACCAGCGGCGGCGCAAACAACAGCACGCCATCAACAATATGTTTGCCTTTTTCCTGCGCCCGCAGCGACAGCGCCACGCTCAGCACGCCGAAAATAATGATATTGGCAATCAGGAAAAGCTGGCAGTTGAGCCAGTATTCAGGCCGGTAGTCGCTGACGCCCCACAGGCCGCCGACCCCGAAAGTGAATAATAACCCCAGCAGATTAAGCTCACGCCAGTGCTGCCAGACGCTTATGGCAAGAATGCCTGCCGACAGCAGGAGATAGAACGAGAACAGCGCCACATAGTTCCCGCCGCCCGTCGACAGCAGCAGCGGCGCAAGATAGCCGCCCAGGCTGGCCAGCATCGCCAGGCTAAGCGCTTTTTGCAAAATAGCCAGCCCTACGCTTGCGGCGCAAATCAGCACCAGCAGCGCAAACGCCAGCGTCATCGGCAGCATTTGCCACAGCCGGAATGCGCCAAAGACGGTCAGATAGAGCGCGCCTGTCGCGCCGCCTTGCAGGATCAACGCATAAACCGGCTGTTTGTGTCGCAAACGCCAGCCTGTCGCGAGCAGCACTACGGCGCACAGCGCAGCAGTGACAAGACGCAGTTCAAGCGGAAACAGCGCGTGTTCAACCGTATAACGCAACAGGAAGGATAAACCGAAAAAGAGGAGCAGGATGCCCAGCTTCGCCAGCGGATTTCCCTGCATAAACCAGCGCGCCAGCGAGGTGAAAACGCCGCCGAACGCGGAAGGTTTCGCCGTTTGCGCAGGCGCCGGAAGCGGTTTTGCGAGGGTTTCCTGCGCAGCCCAGGGATTTTCCGGCTCAGGTATGGCCGCTTCGATGGCATCAGGCGGCGATGGCGCGACACGCTCTTTCGCAGGTAGCGAAGGTTCCGCCGTCACCTGTACCGCAGGCGCTTCTTCCGCACGCTGCTGTTCAAGTTGCTCAACCCGTCGGCGCAACACCGCCAGCTCAAAGCGAACCGCCGCGCTGCGGTTGAGCGCGACAATCGCGAGAATGGGAACCACCACCAGCGCGAAGAATAAAACAATGCAGCCAAGGATTAAAAGCTCATCCATGTTTCCACCTTCACTGTACAAGGACAGACCAGAATGACATAGATTATTACATTTTTGCCATCCCTGAAGGTGAAAATGCCGGATCGCAGCGTAAACCAGAACGCGGCTTCGGGGCGAATAGAGCCGACCATTTTGAAGGCATTATTGAGGAAATGAACCATGCTAATAACGTGGTTATTTCATCTTATTTTGCATAACAGACACCCTCAAAAAAATGCCATGCTTTGGTCTAAATTATTCACTGGCATTGTTTTTCGACAGTCTGTACAACGTACTTATTTCATTTTCAGGATATTTTCAGATCATGCGAATCAATCTGGACGTTCTGCTCATTCTTGATGCTATCGACAAACACGGCTCGTTTGCCGCTGCGGCCGGGTCGCTGTTTAAAACCCCCGCGGCGCTTAGCTATATGATTCAGAAACTGGAAAACGATCTCGATATTGAGCTTCTCGATCGCTCCGGCCACCGGGCGAAATTTACCGATACCGGACGGATGATGCTGGAAAAAGGGCGTCTGCTGCTCAACGCCGCAAAAGACCTGGAGAAACAAGCCGTGCAGTTAAGCTCTGGCTGGGAAAAAGAGCTGGCGATAGCGCTGGATGACTCCTTCCCTTTCGAGACGCTGCTGCCCGTTATTGATGCGTTTTATGCGCTGAATAAGCAAACGCGCCTCAATTTTACACACCATACGCTGGCGGGATCGTGGGAAGAGCTGACGCACAACGGCGCGGACATCATTCTCGGCGCAATTAACGAGCCTCCGACCTCCGCCGCCTGGTCATATAAAATGCTCGGCACCCTGGACAACGTATTTGTGGTCGCGCCTTCGCACCCGCTGGCCGCCGCCACGGACGGCCTGACCAATGAGCAACTCTGTCTGCACCGGGCGGTGGTGATCAGCGACAGCGCCCGCTTCTGCCATCCCCTGCAATCCAATTTAATGGATGAGCAGCCGCAAATTCGCGTGGATGACTTCGACAGCAAAGTGACGCTGCTGCGCGCCGGTTTAGGGTGCGGATTCCTCCCCCGCCATATTGCCAGACCGTGGCTTGCCACCGGCGAGCTGGTGGAAAAATCCGTCATCTCTTTTCGGCAGAAAGATGTCGCCTATATGGCATGGCGCAACCACAGCGACGGTCTGGCGCAGCGCTGGTGGCGAGAAGCTCTGCTCGCCAGCCCGGAAGTCGCGCAGCTCTATCAGTGATTCACCCAGACCGTAGCGGAAATGGCGGGCAGGCTGAGAACACCCTCAGCCAGTTGGCCTTTCCCCTCTTTGCCTCGCCATTCGCTGACGTTAAGCAACGGTGAGGCAGGCAATACGACCTCACAGGCCTCGCCCCGGTTGATCGCCACCAGTACGCGCTGCTGGTGATAGACTCGCACAAAAACCACCACATCTTCTTCGGCATAAATCACCTGGCAACCGCCGTGACGTAGCGCCTGCGTGCGCTGGCGAAGTTTCCCCAGACGCTGGTACAGCGCCAACAGCGTGGCATCCTGTTTTTCAACCTGCCACGGGAACGGCTTACGACAGAACGGATCGTTATTGCCATCCAGCCCCACTTCATCGCCGTAATAGATGCAGGGAACGCCAGGCCAGGTAAACAGCCAGACAACCGCCAGCGGCAAACGCGCCACGTCTTTGCCCAGCAGCGATTTGAAACGGGCGGTATCGTGGCTGTCCAGTTGGTTAAACATCCGTAGCTGCTGCTGATGCGACAGGCCAGCGCGGTAGTTATCCATCCAGGCGATGCAGGTTTGCGCGTCAATGTGCTGCGGATCGTAAGAGATATCGGTATTGGCGAGAAATCCCCACAGCGGGAAAGTGAAGCCGCGATAGTTCATGGCGGCGTCTTCCGCATCCGCCTGGAGCCATTGCCGCGCATCGCCAAAATGCTCGCCAACGATATAGGCGTCAGGCTGCGTCTCTTTTGCCGCCTGCGTAATACCGGCAACGTGTTGCAGGTTATTGCGCGCGCCTCCGGCCTCGCCCAGCATATGCACCACATCAAGCCGCCAGCCGTCCATATGCCACGGCGCTTTCAGCCAGTGACGCACAATGCTGTCTTCACCGCGGTAGATTTCATTGACCAGGCTTTCCGACTGGAAATCCAGCTTGGGCAGACTCGGATACCCCAGCCAGTCCAGCGCCACGCCCTCCGGGGAGAAAGAGTACCAGTCACGCCAGGGTGAATCCAGGTTGTGGCATGCGCCGCCGCTTCCCCGATTGTGCCTGTCAAACCAGGCGTGCGAGTCGCCGCTATGGTTAAAGACGCCGTCCAGCACCAGGCGCATTCCCTGCTGCTGCGTATGCTGCCGCAGGCGCAGCAGCGCCCGATCGCCGCCAAACTGCGGATCAACGTGACGATAATCTTCCGTATCGTATTTATGGACGCTTGGTGCGCTAAAGACCGGGTTCAGGTACAGCGCCGTCACCCCCAGTTTTTTCAGGTACGGCAGTTTCTCGCTGATCCCGTCCAGATCGCCGCCGTAGAACGTCGATCCCCCGGCCTGCGCAGTCACCGGATCGTCCCAGTCATGCAAGACGATATCCTGACCGGCGGCATGATGGTAATAGACATTATCCTGTTCCGCTTCGCGCGGCTGGCTGCGGGCAAAGCGATCCGGGAAGATTTGATAGAAAATCTGATCGGCGACCCATTGCGGGCCATTGTCCGGCACATCGACGGCAAACTGCTCCAGCCGCGCGGGCGGGAAACGGCTAAATCCCTGCGGCGTGAACCACAGCTGGCGATCGTGCCAGAGCAGCTTAAAGCTGTAGCGACGGCGCGGCTGTCCGCTGGCGAGATCGATCGCCGCCCGCCATGCCGTGACGCCCGGTTGCGGTTGACTGCGCAGCCGATGCATCGCCAGCGAGATTTCTTCATTATCGTTCTCAGCGCGTAGCGTCACACGCTGGGGCGGGTTCTCCCCGCTCAGCCATAACGTTATGGTCAGTTGTTCTTTGTTTTGCTTAACAAATGGGGCAACCGGAAGGTGCCAGGCGTTCAACATCACGTATCCCCTTTGATGAAAATGAAGCCACCTTGCCATAGCGACATCAAGGATAACTCATCATCTTAATGTTTATTGGGGGAGGAGTCCGGGGGAGGATATTGTTTGATACTGCCGGGCGGCGACTTCGCCTGACCCGGCCTACGGTTGCCTGTAGGCCGGATAAGCGTTAGCGCCATCCGGCGGGGAATCACCCCACTTCAGCCAGTTGGCGGTCGCGGCGGCGTTTAAACATCCAGCCGACCAACAGCAGTGCGATCCAGGCGAAACCGACGTACAGCGAAATACGGGTATCTGGATGGTAGCCGATAAGCGCGATAATAAAGACCAGGAAAATCAGGCCCGTAACGGTTGTCGCCACGCCGCCCGGCACTTTAAATTTCAGCGCCTTCACCTCATCCGGCGGCAGACGGCGGCGGAACGCAATCTGCGACAGCAGGATCATAATCCATACCCATACCGTGGCGAAGGTCGCCAGCGAAGCAATCACCAGGAAGACGTTTTCCGGCATGATGTAGTTCAGGTAAACCGCGAACAGCAGCGCAATGGTCATCACCATAACCGTCACCCACGGAATACCGCGACGCGACGTTTTAGCGAACACTTTCGGCGCACTGCCCTGCTCCGCCATACCGTGCAGCATACGTCCCACGCCGAACACGTCGGAGTTAATCGCCGACAGCGAAGCGGTCAGCACCACAAAGTTCAGGATGCTGGCGGCAAACGTAATGCCAAGATGCTGGAAGGTCAGGACGAACGGGCTGCCGTTGGTGCCAACCTGGTTCCACGGGTAGATAGACATGATGACGAACAGCGTGCCCACGTAGAACACCAGAATACGCATCGGCACAGAATTGATGGCGCGCGGAATAGATTTTTCCGGGTCTTTCGCTTCTCCGGCGGTGATGCCGATAATTTCAATCCCGCCGTAAGCGAACATCACCATTTGCAGCGACATCACCATCCCCAGCCAGCCGTTGCTGAAGAACCCGCCGTTGCTCCACAGGTTGTGGACCCCGGTCGGCTGCCCGCCGTTGCCAATCCCCCAGATAATGATGCCGAAGCCGGCAACAATCATGATGATGATAGTGGCGACTTTAAAGAACGAGAACCAGAATTCCAGCTCGCCGAATACCTTCACGCTCATCAGGTTGATGGCACAGATAAGCAGCACCACGCTCAGCACCCAGATCCAGTGCGGCACCGTAGGGAACCAGACCCCCATATAGATACCGAAGGCGGTCACGTCGGCAATGGCGACAATCAGAATTTCAAAACAGTAAGTCCAGCCGGTAATGTAACCGGCGAGCGGGCCGAGGTTTTCCTGCGCATAGCGCGAGAACGAGCTGGCGGCGGGGTTATGCACGGACATTTCGCCCAGCGCGCGCATAATAATGTACGCCGCGACCCCGCCGATAATGTAGGCCAGCAACACGCTTGGCCCGGCCATTTTGATGGCGTCTGCCGAGCCATAAAATAATCCGGTGCCAATTGCCGATCCCAATGCCATAAAGCGAATGTGCCGGGTGCTCAGCCCACGCTTTAGCTTGTTATTGCTTTCCATCAATTCCGAACCCATCAAAATAATAAAAAAACCACGGGGCCTGTAGCCCCGTGGTTAAAACATACTGTCAGTGATCTTAGTGAGCGCTGGAGGTCACTTGTCGACCTGCGGCGCGATCCCAGATAATTGCCAGAACAACCATCACCACTGTTGGCATCAACCACGCCAGCCCCTGTTCCGCCAGCGGTAAACGCTGGGTCCAGGCCGGTAAGATGTCACCAATCGCAGAGGCTTTAATCCCGTCAAGGATACCAAAAACCAGGCTGATAAACATCGCCGGAGCAATGACGCGGGAAGAATTATGCCACCATGAGCGGGTAAAGCTTAATACAACCAGTGCGATACACGGCGGATAGATGGCTGTCAGCACCGGAATAGAAATCTGAATCAGATGGCTCAGACCCAGATTCGATACCACCATTGAGAAGCCGCCCAGAATAAACACCAGCGTGCGATAAGAGAGTGGGACGTACTGCGCAAAGAACTCCGCACATGCGCAGGTCAGGCCAACCGCCGTCACCAGACAGGCGATGAAAATCAGCGCCGCCAGCAGCAGGCTACCCGCGCCGCCGAAGGTATGCTGAACGTAAGCGTGCAGGATTGCCGCGCCGTTAGCAGACTGATCGACCAGCGTCGCGCTATCCGAACCCAGACGGAACAGCGCAAGGTACAGCAGCGTCAAACCCACACCCGCCATCAGGCCCGCCCAGACGGTATAACGGGTCAGCAGACGCGCTTCTTTAACGCCGCGCGAGCGCGCCGCATTGACGATAACGATACCAAACACCATTGCGCCCAGCGTATCCATCGTCAGATAGCCATTCACAAAGCCATTAGAGAACGCCGCGTTCTGGTAGGCATCCATCGCGTCGCTAATCGGGCCGGCAGGCCAGATGATTGCCGCAACGGAGAGAATAATCAGCGCGATGATTTTCAGCGGCGCCAGGAAGTTACCCACCGTGTCCAGCAGTTTTCCCGGATAGAGCGATACCAGAATCACAATGGCGAAATACACCAGGCTGTAGATAAACAGCGGCAGTGCGGAATCGCCGGTCAGCGGCGCAATCCCGACTTCAAAGGAGACGGTTGCCGTACGCGGCGTTGCGAATAACGGCCCCACCGCCAGATAACAGACGGTCGCCAGCAGAACGCCAGCCACTTTACCAATCGGGGTGCTCAGGCTATCAACGCCGCCGCCGACTTTCGCCAGCGCCACAACGGTAAGTACCGGAAGACCAACGGCAGTAATCAGAAAGCCGAACGCCGCCGTCCAGACGTGTTCGCCTGCCTGCAAACCGACCATCGGCGGAAAGATAATATTGCCTGCGCCAACGAACAGCGCAAATGTCATAAAGCCCAGAGCGATAATATCGCGCGATTTTAACTGATGGGTCATAAAGTTTTACTGCCTGTGGATGTGGTGTTGAAAACGTTAAATTTTCTGCCCTTCCCTGCGGGACGATACAGCGGCATTTTTAAGCAATTCCAGCGGGATATGCTCCTGGGCTGGCGCGGCGAAGAATAGTTTTTCGATTTACCGCGTAAATGCAGTCGGTATGACAGCATCTGGAGCGCAATTTAAACGCTTATAACGTTTTAAAGCAAGGTGAGATCCAAAAACCAGAAGAATATAGCGATATGAAATTAGCAACCAGTACAAAACGCTATCCATAAGAAAAAGTCATGGCTAATCATGCGAACAAAAAAGCATCAGACGTTGAAAAATTCAGCAGAGTCTTCTTTACTGCAAAGAAAATAAGCCAGCATCCGCTGGCTTATGGAAAGCTAACCTTACGAACCACAATTAAGCGCAATTTTTGGCAATTAATCGTTCCGGCAGCACAAAGCTGAAGCGCGTCCCTTTACCCGGCGAACTGTCGATAATCAATCGACTCTCGTGATGATTCAGCGCATGTTTCACAATCGCCAGACCTAATCCGCTTCCCCCGGTTTGCCGCGACCGCGCTTTGTCCACACGGTAGAAACGCTCCGTCAGACGCGGAATATGCTCAGGCGCAATCCCCGGCCCGTTATCTTCCACGCTGAACTCCGCACCGTGGGTCACATGCTGCCAGCGCACGGTAATATGCGTTCCCGCAGGCGTGTGATTCACCGCGTTATAGACCAGGTTCGAAATCGCGCTGCGCAACTGCTCTTCGTTGCCCAATACGCTCAGCCGGGCATCCACTTCAAACGTAAAGGTGTGTTTCTGCTGGCTGAGCGCCTGCGCCTCACGCTCGACAACGCGCAGCATCATCGGCACATCCACCCTTTCGTTCAACAGCAGTGCGGGCGCCGCCTCAATTTTCGACAGCGTCAGCAGTTGTTTCACCAGCCCTTCCATCCGGTGCGTTTGCTCACGCATCGTATGCAGCGCCTTCTCCCGCGTCGCGCCTTCCAGAGGCTGCTCCTGCATCATCTCCAGATAGCCCTGCAAGACGGTGAGCGGCGTGCGTAGTTCATGGCTGACGTTCGCGAAGAAATTGCGCCGCGCGCCCTCAAGCTGGTGCATCTGCGTCACGTCGCGTGCGACCATCAACAGTTGCTGATCGGTATAGGGCATCACGCGGATCTCCAGATGCCGCCCGGTGTTGAGCACCAGGTTGAGCGGCCGGATAAAATCGCGTGTTTTGAGATACTGCGTAAATTCCGGGTAGCGCAGCAGGTTCAGAATGTTTTGCCCGTTGTCGTCCGGCCAGCGCAGCCCAAGCACCTGTTGTGCCAGTCCGTTACACCAGAAAATCCCGCCGTCTTCGGTTGTCAGCACCACCGCGTCGGGGAGGGATTCCGCCCCGCTGCGAAAGCGCTTAATCAGGTTTCCCAGTTCGCGACGCCGCTTTTTATTACGCAACTGCATCTGGTGCAGACCGTACAGCAGCGGCTCCCAGCTCCCGCGTCCCGGCGGCGGCGTCATACTCATATCGACCCACAGCCACCAGGAGAGGCGCAATAAATTCCAGAAATGCCAGATCAGCAATCCCGTTACCGACGCCAGTAAAAACCAGGGCAGATAACCAAAAAAAGCACTGAGGATAAAAGCGGGGATGCAGCAGAGGATCAGCTCCAGCACCAGCCTTTTCCATGACAGCCGTTCCAGCACGCGTCACACTCCCTTCAGAATAGTAAACCCGCCCGCCACACCGAGATGCCGGTCTGGCGGCAAGGTATTAAAAACGGGTCGAAAAGCGATACCCGGTTCCGCGTACCGTTTGCACCATACGATCGTGACCGCTGTGCTCCAGCGCTTTACGCAAACGACGAATATGTACATCGACCGTACGGTCTTCAACATACACATTCGTTCCCCAGACATGGTTGAGGAGCTGCTCGCGACTGTAGACGCGCTCAGGGTGCGTCATAAAGAAGTGTAACAATTTAAATTCGGTCGGCCCCATATCGAGCGGATTTTCCCCGGTCATCACGCGATGTGAGGTTGGATCGAGGCTAAGCCCCTGCATCTCAATCACCTCTTCTACCGCCATCGGCGAAATGCGGCGCATCACAGCTTTGATACGCGCCACCAGCTCTTTAGGGGAAAACGGCTTGGTGACATAGTCATCCGCCCCGGTTTCCAGCCCGCGCACGCGGTCTTCCTCTTCTCCTCTTGCCGTCAGCATAACCACAGGGATATCCCGGGTCATCGCTTCACGCTTGAGGTGTTTAATAAACTGAAGGCCCGACCCGCCGGGCAACATCCAGTCAAGGAGGATTAAATCCGGCCAGGGTTCATTCAGTTGGTTCACAGCACTGTCATAATCTTCGGCTTCTACTGGCTGAAAGCCATTTTGCTCGAGCACGAAGCAGACCATTTCACGAATTGGAGCTTCATCTTCTACGACCAGAATACGTCTCGCCATGATTTGCCCTGTTTAAATAAGTCGTTGTCATCAATGCGGCGCCATTATGCGTCAGATTTATGACAGATTTATGAAAAAGATAGTCGACATTCGGCTCAGGTTATTGATTTATGACAGTCACGAAACAAGATATTACCGTTCCCGACGGGTTATAATCCTGCCCACGCTTTTTCGTCATGGAACCGTTATGCGCATCCTTC
This sequence comes from Citrobacter sp. CK191, assembly GCF_030333435.1. Lineage (NCBI taxonomy): Bacteria > Pseudomonadati > Pseudomonadota > Gammaproteobacteria > Enterobacterales > Enterobacteriaceae > Citrobacter > Citrobacter sp. CK191. The sequence continues at coordinate 353,674 of NZ_JAOWFX010000003.1, forward strand.
ACACCTCTGACTGGCATCTGGGACAAAACTTCTACAGCAAAAGCCGCGCCGCCGAGCACCAGGCGTTTCTCGACTGGCTGCTGGAAACCGCGCAATCTCACCAGGTGGATGCGATTATTGTCGCGGGTGACATTTTTGATACAGGATCGCCGCCAAGCTATGCCCGCGAGTTGTATAACCGGTTTGTTGTCAATTTACAGCAAACCGGCTGTCATCTGGTGGTGCTGGCCGGAAACCATGACTCCGTCGCCACGCTCAACGAATCCCGCGATATTCTGGCGTTTCTCAACACCACCGTGGTCGCCAGCGCAGGCCACGCGCCGCAGTACCTTTACCGTCGCGACGGCACGCCGGGCGCCGTGCTTTGCCCGATTCCGTTTTTACGCCCGCGCGACATCATCACCAGCCAGGCGGGGCTTTCGGGCAATGAAAAACAGCAGCATCTGCTCGGGGCGATCACGGATTATTACCAACAACAGTATCAGGAAGCCTGTAAGCTGCGCGGCGACGGCGATCAAACTCTGCCGGTTATCGCCACCGGGCACCTGACCACCGTTGGCGCCAGTAAAAGTGACGCGGTACGTGACATCTATATTGGCACGCTGGATGCCTTCCCGGCGCAAAACTTCCCTCCTGCCGATTATATCGCGCTGGGACACATTCACCGGGCGCAGATCATTGGCGGCACGGAACACATCCGCTACTGCGGCTCTCCGATCGCGCTGAGCTTTGATGAGTGCGGCAAAAGCAAATGCGTCCATCTGGTCAGTTTTGCAAACGGCAAATTACATCAAGTAGAGAACCTCACCGTTCCCGTCACTCAACCGCTGGCGGTGCTGAAAGGCGATCTGGCCTCCATCACCGAACAACTTGAGCAATGGCGAGATGCTCACCAGGAGCCTCCCGTCTGGCTGGATATTGAAATCACCACCGACGAATACCTTCACGATATGCAGCGCAAAATTCAGGCATTAACGGAGTCGCTGCCCGTTGAGGTTTTACTGGTGCGCCGCAGTCGGGAAAATCGCGAACGCATTATGGCTAACGAACGACGTGAAACCCTGAGCGAACTGCGCGTGGAAGACGTTTTTACTCGCCGTCTGGCGCTGGAAGAGCTGGATGAACCCCAGCGTGAACGTCTGACGCAGCTTTTTACCACCACCCTACATTCGCTGTCCGGGGAGCATGACGCATGAAGATTCTCAGCCTGCGCCTGAAAAACCTCAACTCCCTGAAGGGAGAATGGAAAGTCGATTTCACGGCAGAACCTTTTGCCAGCAACGGGCTGTTTGCCATCACCGGGCCGACCGGCGCGGGGAAAACCACGCTGCTCGACGCCATCTGTCTTGCGCTCTATCACGAGACACCGCGCCTGAGCACCGTTTCGCAATCGCAAAACGATCTGATGACCCGCGATACGGCCGAATGCCTTGCTGAAGTAGAGTTTGAGGTTAAAGGCGAGTCTTACCGCGCTTTCTGGAGCCAGAACCGCGCCCGCAATCAGCCGGACGGAAACCTGCAAGTGCCGCGCGTGGAGCTGGCGCGCTGCGCCGACGGAAAAATCCTCGCCGATAAGGTCAAAGATAAGCTGGAGATGACGGCATCGCTTACCGGGCTGGATTACGGACGCTTTACCCGCTCCATGCTGCTGTCGCAGGGGCAGTTCGCTGCGTTTCTCAATGCGAAGCCAAAAGAGCGCGCCGAGCTTCTGGAAGAGCTGACCGGAACAGAAATCTATGGGCAGATCTCCGCGCTGGTGTTTGAAAAGCACAAGACCGCCCGCACTGACCTGGAAAAGCTTCAGGCGCAGGCCAGCGGCGTCTCGCTGTTAGCGCCGGAGCAGCAGCATTCCCTCAATGAAAGTTTGCAGGCGCTCACTGACGAAGAAAAACAGCTGCTCGCCCGCCAGCAGCTTCACCAGCAACATCTGCACTGGCTGACCCGTCAGAATGAGTTGCAGGCTGAAATGAATCGCCGCCAGCAGGCGCTGCGGGTCGCCCAGGAAGAACAGGAAAACGCGCAGCCGCAGCTGGCCGCGCTGAACCTGGCGCATCCTGCCCGGCAGTTACGCCCACACTGGGAACGCATTGAGGAACAGACCGCTGCCGCCGGGCGCACACGCCAGCAAATTCAGGAAGTAAATACTCGCTTACAAAGCGTATTACACCTGCGCAGCCGCATTCGACACAGCGCTCAACAACAATCCGCCGAACTGCGCACCACCATGCAGACGCTGACCGGGTGGCTCACCGAACATGAACGCTTCCGCTTGTGGAGCAGTGAACTGGCAGGCTGGCGTGCGCTGTTTGCTCAACAGTCCAGCGATAAAGCGCAGTTGCTTAAATGGCAGCAGCAGTGTGCAAGCGATATCCGCAAGCGTGACGCGCTTCCACCAAATCCTCTGACGCTTACGCCAGAAGAGGCCACGGCAGCGCTGGCGCAGCATACGCAACAGCAGCCGCTGCGTCAGCGGCTCGCCAGCCTGCATGGGCAGATAGCGCCTAAGCAAAAACGACGGGAACAACTGCAAACCGCGATCCAGAATAGTCAGCAGGAGTTGGCCCGACGCAATGCGGCGCTGGAGGATAAGCGACAGAAATATAAAGAAAAAAATCAGCAGTTCATGGATGTGAAAACGATTTGCGAGCAGGAGGCGCGCATCAAAGATCTGGAAAGCCAGCGAGCGCTGCTGCAATCCGGCCAGCCATGCCCGCTCTGCGGCTCGACCTCGCATCCGGCGATTGCATCCTATCAGGCACTCGAACCCGGCGTGAATCAGGCGCGGCGCGATGCACTGGAAAAAGAGGTCAAGACGCTGGCGGAAGAAGGCGCCGCCTTACGCGGGCAACTGGAAACATTAACGCAGCAGCTACACCGCGACGAAAGCGAAGCGCAGGCACTGGTAAAAGAGGAGCAAGCGCTCACTCAAGAATGGCAAACGCTGTGTGACGCGCTGAAAGTTACGCTGCACCCTCAGGACGATATTTCACCGTGGCTGACCGCCCGGCAGGACTATGAACAACAGCTGTATCAGCTCAGCCAGCGCCATATGTTGCAGGCGCAGATCGCCGCCCATACCGGGCAGGTTACGCAATTTCAGCAGCAAATCGACCAGCGTCAAACCACGCTGCTGTCTGAACTACGCCGCTACGGGTTATCCCTGCCCGCCGACGGAGAAGAAGCGTCGTGGTTAAACGCCCGCGCGGATGACGCGCAAACATGGCAACAGCGCCAGACGGAACTGGGCGAGCTACAAACGCGCATCGCGCAGTTGGCTCCCCTGCTGGAGACACTACCGGAAACAGATATTCTCCCGGAGAGCGATGAGCGCGTGGCGCTGGATAACTGGCGGCAGGTACATGATGATTGCGTTTCGCTACAGAGCCAGTGGCAGACCTTGCAGCAGCAGGAAGCGCAGGAAATGCAGCGGATAGCACAGGCGCAGGCGCACTTTGACGCCGCGCTCAAGGCCAGCGTATTTGACGATCGCGCCGCCTTCCTTGCCGCGCTGCTGGATGATGAGACCATCGCCCGCCTCGAACAACATCGCCAGGCGCTGGAAAACCAGTTACAGCAGGCGCAGGCCTTAGCCGCTCAGGCGAACCAGGTACTGGCAGAACATCAACAACATCCGCCCGAGGGGCTGGATCTCACGCTCACACCTGAACACATTCAGCAGGCCGTGACGCAATTAACCGGACAACTGCGGGACAATACGACGCGTCAGGGGGAGATCCGCCAGCAACTCAAACAGGATGCGGATAACCACCAACAGCAGCAGTCTCTGATGCTGGAGATTGAAAACGCCTCGCAGCAGGTGGAGGACTGGGGTTATCTGAACGCGTTAATCGGCTCTAAAGAGGGCGATAAATTCCGCAAATTTGCTCAGGGACTGACGCTGGATAACCTGGTCTGGCTGGCGAACAATCAGCTGACTCGCCTGCATGGTCGTTACCTGCTCCAGCGCAAGGCCAGCGAAGCGCTGGAACTGGAGGTGGTCGATACCTGGCAAGCGGATGCCGTTCGCGATACCCGCACGCTGTCGGGCGGCGAAAGTTTCCTGGTCAGTCTGGCGCTGGCGCTGGCGTTGTCCGATCTGGTCAGCCACAAAACGCGCATCGACTCCCTGTTCCTTGATGAAGGGTTCGGCACGCTGGACAGCGAGACGCTGGATACCGCGCTGGATGCCCTGGACGCGCTGAATGCCACCGGTAAGACGATTGGCGTAATAAGCCATGTGGAAGCGATGAAAGAACGCATTCCTGTGCAAATTAAGGTGAAGAAAATCAACGGGCTGGGTTACAGCAAACTGGATAAGATGTTTGCTGTGGAATGACGGCTGTTTTGCCGGATGGCAGCGTAAACGCCTTATCCGGCCTACAGGGAGCACGTTGTAGGCCCGGTAAGCGTAGCGCCACCGGGCATTACGCCGGATGGCGGCGTCACCGCTTTGTCCGGCCTACAGGGAGCATGTTGTAGGCCCGGTAAGCGTAGCGTCACCGGGCATTATGCCTTATCCGGCAAAAAACGATTTACTCCTGCGGCCACAACCATGCCGCGCCGCGAACGCCGCTGGAATCGCCATGTAACGCCTTACGGACCGGCGTTTCGCATTCGCCGCCAAAAACAAACGGTTTAATCAACGATGGCACGGTGTTGTACAACCGATCGACATTGCTCATCCCGCCGCCTAACACGATAACGTCCGGGTCGAGGATGTTGACCACATGGGCTAACGATTTCGCCAGGCGCAGTTCATAACGGCTAAGCGCCCGTTCCGCCAGCGCGTCCTGCTCGTTAACCAGACGGATAATGTCATTCCCTTTCAGCGGATGACCACTCAGACGATGGTAATCCGTGGCAAACCCGGTTCCTGAGATAAAGGTTTCAATGCAGCCTTGTTTGCCACAGTAGCAGGGCACTTCTTCACGGTAGCGCAGTTCATCTTCATCCATCCACGGCAAGGGATTGTGTCCCCACTCGCCTGCTGTACCGTTGCCGCCGGTATGCGCCCGACCGTTCAGCGCCACGCCAGCCCCACACCCGGTGCCGATGATCACCGCAAAAACGGTCTGCGCTCCGGCCGCCGCGCCATCCACCGCTTCGGACACCGCCAGACAGTTGGCGTCGTTCGCCAGGCGCACTTCCCGCTGCAAACGCGCACTCAAATCTTTATCGAACGGCTGACCGTTAAGCCAGGTTGAGTTGGCGTTCTTTACCACACCGGTATAGGGCGAGATCGAACCGGGAATACCCATCCCTACCGTACCCGTCTGGCCCGTCGCCTTTTCCGCCATCTCGACCAGCGAAGCGATGGTCTCTATCGTTTGTCGATAATCATCCCGCGGCGTAGGCAGACGATGGCGAAACAGCTGTTCCCCCGCATCGCCGAGCGCAATCACTTCCGTTTTCGTGCCGCCTAAATCGATACCTATACGCACACATCGCTCCTCATTTTTAGGGAATATCAACAGAGTAGAGGCGGGTGTTCTGGTTGGCAATGCAAGCCCGCCGACAATTCGTTATTATACCCGCTGGATTTAACGACAAGGCCGTGGAAATTATCATGCTATGGTTCAAAAATTTAATGGTTTACCGTCTTAGCCGCGATATTTCGTTGCGCGCCGAGGAGATGGAAAAACAGCTAGCCTCGATGACGTTTACCCCTTGCGGCAGCCAGGATATGGCAAAAATGGGCTGGGTTCCGCCAATGGGATCGCACAGCGATGTGTTAACGCATACCGCCAATGGCCAAATTATTATCTGCGCGCGCAAAGAAGAGAAGATTCTGCCGTCGCCGGTGATCAAGCAAGCGCTGGAAGCGAAAATCGCCAAACTGGAGGCTGATCAGGGGCGCAAGCTGAAAAAAACGGAAAAAGACTCGCTGAAAGATGAAGTGCTGCACTCACTGCTGCCGCGCGCCTTTAGCCGTTTTAGTCAGACAATGATGTGGATCGACACCGTTAACGGTCTGATCATGGTCGATTGCGCAAGCGCTAAAAAAGCGGAAGATACGCTGGCGTTGCTGCGTAAAAGCCTCGGCTCGCTGCCGGTGGTTCCGCTGGCGCTGGAAAATCCTATCGAGCTGACGCTCACCGAATGGGTGCGTTCCGGTACGGTGGCGCAGGGATTCCAGTTGCTGGACGAAGCAGAGCTGAAAGCAATGCTGGAAGACGGCGGCGTGATCCGCGCGAAGAAACAGGATCTGGTCAGCGACGAGATCGCCGTGCACATTGAAGCGGGTAAAGTGGTCACGAAACTGGCGCTCGACTGGCAGCAGCGCATTCAGTTCTTGATCTGCGATGACGGTTCGATCAAACGCCTGAAGTTCAGCGATGAACTGCGCGATCAAAACGAAGATATCGATCGCGAAGACTACGCTCAGCGTTTTGATGCCGATTTCATTCTGATGACGGGTGAGCTGGCGGCGTTAATTCAAAGCCTGGTTGAAGGTCTGGGCGGCGAAGCGCAACGCTAAGTGAATATTCCCTCTCCGCCGGGAGAGGGAAGCGCCATTATAAATAGCGGCAAAGATAGGACGTCGGTTCAGCCACCTGCAAATGGAACTCACTTTGGCCAGGGACGTTAAACACCTCGCCCGCTGCGTAGACTTTCCACTCGGTTTCCCCCGGAAGCAGTACGTTCAACGCGCCACTGACCACCGTCATCTCCTCCGGCGCGGCAGTGCTAAAGGCATATTCGCCTTCCGCCATCACGCCGACACTGGCGCGACCAGTACTGCTGCTGGTAAAGCCGATCGATTTCACTTTGCCGGAAAAGTATTCGTTACTTTGTAGCATAAACTGGCCCTTTCTCATGGTTACGTTAAGCACCAATATAGGGTCGCGACCTTCTGCCTGTCACGCAAAATTAACCGAGTAATTCCGAAGCCAGCCGTGCAATCAATACATTAGAGAGCAAGACCGGAACATCCAGCGCTCTTTGCAATAAATCACGATGACGCTGATTAAATCCAATGGAATCCAGCATGATCACATCCGCGCCCTGTTCCAGCAAATCTTTACCGGCATCAATCAGTTGTTGTTCCGATCCCTGCACGGGATTCGCCAAAGAAAAGACCGGAGGACGTTGTAAGACCTGCCATTTTCTCGCCTGTACATCCAGTAACTCTTCAACCGGCACAATCACGCCCACCTGGTGGCCATCAACAATCGACGCCACTAACGGCGGGATAATACGCAACGGCTCCAGCAGGATCGTGTTACGCGCGGTCATACTGTTAATCGCGGCGGTATTCATCAATAAAATGACATCGTAGCCCTGGTTATCCAGCACTTCGATAATACTTTGCAGGTCGCGCTCCACTTTCTGGCGCGAAACATGGACGATTTGGTTATCACTGAGCAACGTTAATAGCGGATCGTCTCCGGCCTCGACGGCGTACTCCGCCAACACCTCTTCACGGCTGATCTCACCCAACAGACTATGATGGGTAATATGTTGCTCATCAATATACTCCGTCAGAAGCGGCAGCACTTCGCTCATTGGCACAACGCCGATCGTGAGGATAGCCAACGACGCACTCATTTTCTGTTCCACCTTCTTTTTACTTCGTCGTTAATTCCCGGGTAAATGCCTGAACACTTACCTGCCCTGCGCTACAAATGCAGAAAAGCGTAGCAGGAGATCGGCAATGCATTGTGTAAAGATTCCAAATCACTCCAGTAGTATATTGTTATCGTTTAATTTTCAGTTTTAGCAGAATGCGGCAATGAGTGAAAAGTGTGATGCAAGTACGTTGTGACGTGACTCAGGCGCCTTGCCAGGCGTTCCACACTTCAGGATTTATCAGCTTTTATCGGGATCTTCATAGCGCGTTTTGGCATCCATCGCTTCCTGCGCGGAAGGATGCTCGCTGATCAGTGCGTTGGGTTCGGGATAGTCGGCGCGAAGCTGATACCAGGTCACCGTCTGACCTGGCGTTCCTTTCTCAACGGTGACGATATACGCTTCCCGGGGATAAGGCGGTTTTGTTGGCATAGTTCTTCCTTTTTACTGGATGAACTTTAATTATAGACGCCGCCCTGCAATCGTTGCGCCGCCTGCGACAACGCCGCAAGAATTTCAGAAACAACCTGGTCAGGGGCATGGCTCGCATCGATGATGTAATGCGCGGCTTCACGATACAGCGCGTCACGCTGCTCAAGCACTTCCTGCACCTCTTCACTTAAGGGCTTGCCGGTTAGCGTCGGGCGCAGTCCCTCTTCTGGCGCGGCCTCCAGCCGGTTCACCAGCGTGGACACTGGCGCGCTTAAATAAATCACAATGCCATTTTCGCGCATATAGCGACGATTGTATTCGGTGAGGATGATCCCTCCCCCCGTCGCAACCACCGTTGACGGCGCGGTAACTGCCTTCAGCGCTGCTGTTTCTCTGGCGCGAAAGCTGTCCCACCCTTCCCGGTCAACAATCTCCGCAACCGTCATCTGGACGTGCGATTGCAACCACCGATCGGTATCAACAAACTGGAAATCCACTGCCTGCGCAAGCGCCATACCGGTTGTTGTTTTACCACAGCCGCGAGGGCCAACAAGAAAGAGAGGTTGCGTCATAGCGGGCTTTCCCCAGAGAGCCGCAAAGGTGCGGGATCTGATGTCATCAAAGTAATAATCATACCACCAAACTAGTACGTCGTTAAATGTAAATAAATCATTCCACAAAAACCATGAAAGATTGTACGCGCTTACTATAACAAGAAATCATCAGCAGCAAAGTGTAAAAATAACATTACATTTAGCGCGTTCTGCGCTGGACTTCCAGCCACCACTTATCCAGCTCGGCGGCGAAATGCTGGCGATCGCGCGGAGAAAGGCTGTCCGGCCCGCCCGTCTGAATCCCGCTGGCGCGCAGGGTATCCATAAAGTCACGCATTGTCAGGCGTTCGCGGATCGTTGACTCCGTATAGCGTTCGCCGCGTGGATTCAGCGCCGCTGCCCCTTTTTCCAGCACTTCAGAGGCCAGAGGGATATCCGCCGTAATGACCAAATCTCCGGCTTCGCACTGACGCACAATCTCGTTGTCAGCGACATCAAATCCGGCGGGTACGCGCAGTGTGCGGATAAAACGCGAAGGCGGTACGCGTAAATTCTGGTTTGCCACCAGAATAAGCGGCATCTGCATACGTTCAGACGCACGGTACAAAATCTCTTTAATCACATTCGGACACGCATCCGCATCCACCCATATTGTCATAACCGCTCCAGGCTCATGTGCAATCGTCTATTGTCTCGTGCTTTTGTCTTCCGTCAAAGTGCTGTTTCTCCTTCATGAGACTTTCAATCCACGTTAAGCTAATAACCCCAACTAAAAATACGCATAGGGAGTGACGAAATGGAGAAGAAAATCGGTTTTATCGGTTGCGGTAATATGGGAAAAGCCATTCTGGGCGGCCTGATTGCCAGCGGTCAGGTTCTCCCCGGGCAAATCTGGGTCTATACCCCGTCCCCGGATAACGTCGCCGCGCTGCACGATCGGTACGGCATCAATGCGGCGCAGAGTGCGCAGGACGTCGCGCAGGTTGCGGATATCGTTTTCGGCGCCGTGAAGCCGGGCATCATGATTAAAGTGCTGAGCGAAATCAGCTCCAGCCTGAACAAGGACTCATTAGTCGTCTCTATCGCTGCGGGGGTCACGCTCGATCAGCTGGCGCGCGCGCTGGGGCACGATCGCAAAATTGTTCGTGCGATGCCAAACACGCCGTCTTTAGTCAACGCGGGCATGACCTCCATAACGCCAAATGCGCTGGTCACGCCGGAAGATACCGCTGACGTGCTGAACATTTTCCGCTGCTTTGGCGAAGCGGAAGTGATTGCCGAGTCGATGATCCACCCCGTCGTTGGGGTCAGCGGTTCCGCTCCGGCTTATGTCTTCATGTTTATTGAGGCGATGGCCGATGCTGCGGTGCTGGGCGGAATGCCTCGCGCGCAGGCCTATAAATTCGCCGCGCAGGCCGTAATGGGCTCCGCCAAAATGGTGCTCGAAACGGGTAAACATCCGGGTGAACTGAAAGATATGGTGTGCTCGCCTGGCGGGACGACCATTGAAGCCGTTCGCGTGCTGGAGGAGCGAGGGTTCCGGGCGTCGATTATCGAAGCGATGGCGAAGTGTATGGAAAAATCAGAGAAACTCAGTAAGTCCTGAGCCAGTTGCCGGACGTCAGGCCGCCACTTCGGTACGGTTACGTCCGGCGTTCTTTGCTTTATAAAGCGCCATATCCGCCGATTTCAGCCATTCCCGGTAGTGTCCGATTTGTGTGGTCAATGGCGCAACGCCCACGCTGATGCGCAAAATAACCTGTGGCGCGCACGGCAGGCGTAACGCGTTTAATCGCTCATGAACCCGCGACATCGCGGCAATCGCGTTATCCGCTGGCGTACCGCACATGATCACCGCAAACTCGTCGCCGCCAAAACGTCCTATCACATCGCTGCCGCGCAGCGTCATCTGTAACTGGCGCGTCAGGGCAATAATCGCCTCATCTCCGACATCGTGCCCCCAGGTATCGTTTATGCTCTTAAAGTGATCGATATCGATGATGAGCAACGTGGCGTCCCGGTGGTAGCGGCGACAGTTATCAAATTCATTACGCAACAATATTTCCCAATGACGCCGGTTATAGACGCCGGTCATACCATCCCGCATGCTCATCACCTGTAGCCTGCGTTTATGTTCCGCCAGCTTAGTCGCCGTCTGGTAACTCACCCAGGCAAACAGTAAGGGATAAATCACAATCACCGGCAGGGAGAACCACCACTCCAGCGGCGCGCTGCGAAAAGCCACGGTAATTCCGGTCAGCTGTAACGTCACCAGACATGACACAACCATTAACACCATACCGGCAATAAAGAGCCGCAGCCCTCCCGCGCCCATCAAATTCATACACATCATCATCAGCAGAGCCGTGGAGGGCAGCACGTTGACGCCCATCACCCCAACCCAGACGCCAGCAAGAATGGCGTCCGCCTTTAAGTTGTATATTTCCCGGCTTAAAGGATCGATGGCTTTACTCGCCAGTTGCCACGCCAGGTGCGGCCAGACGAAAGACCAGCCGACCAGAAACAACCACCATCCTCCCGCAATCGGTTGTGAAGCCAGTACGGCGGCGATCGGGAGAAACATCCATCCCAGTCCTACCGCACGCGGCAGTCTCACCCGCCTGGCGAATCGCAGCCCGGAGCGTTGATGGTCATTTTGAGGAGAGTGAGGTGGCTCACTCTGTGCGACCGCTTTTTTGTAAAAGTTTTCATCATTCATTATTTTTTGGGAACATTCTGAAACAATTTTCCCAAATTATAGAGAGGGGGATTGTGAAGGAAGTATGAAATTTCGGGTGAGTGATTTTCTCAGCTCACCCGTTAGCACTATGCGGATTTTTTCAGACAGGCACTCATAAACTTGCTGCGATCGTCGCCTTTCAGCGACTGATCCGTCGCCTGCTGGTTGCACTCACGCATTCTCTGTTGCTGCGGCGTCAGGCTTTTCTCACCAGGGGCGGATTTACTGTTTTTCAGGCAATCGCTCATGTAGGTCTTACGCGCATCCCCTTTTAACGCCTGCGCCGTCGCCTGCTGATTGCAGCTCGTCATACGCTGTTGTTGCGGGGTTAATGTCTTCTCGGCAGCGCCGACGGCGGTTAAAAAAACCAGCCCAAACAGCAGGGTAACCAGTAATGTTATTTTCATAGCACCATCCTTCTGTGAGTGTTGACACTACACGTCATCCTTCTGGTTACGTGCGCCGTAACCGAAGGAGGCTAACTCTAAGTCTGGCTGCTGACGACGAAAATACCACCTGACGGCAAAAGTATTGCCGTCAGGAGTCCGTTTACTTCAGTCCCAACGCCGCTTTCATGGTGTAAAACAGATCGGTCTGGTCCGTTAATCCGACGACATTCGCCGCATGCGGGCCGTATGCGGCAATGCGCAACTGGCTGCCGGTATGTTCCTGCGACTCCTCTTCCGAGTTGCCGTAGCTGATGACCATCACCGCGCCATCTTTGGTATTTAACGCCTGCGTCAGTCCCGGCGCTTTGCTTTCCGGCGCGATAATCTGGCTGGAATGCGCATGATCGGCAGTCACCACAACCAGGGTATTGCCCTCTTTTTTAGCGAATGCCAGCGCACGCTGCACGGCTTCGTCCAGATCGACCGTTTCACCAATCTGCCCGCATGGGTTGGCGGCGTGATCCTGTTTATCGATGGACGCGCCTTCAACCTGCAAGAAGAAACCTTTTTCATTCTTACTCAACAGCTCAATCGCTTTGTCCGTCATTTGCGCCAGCGTAGGCACGGTATCATCGCGCTGCGGGTTTGCCTTGCAGGTCACCGCAGGTTGTTCAAGGTTGCCGTGATAAGAGGCTTTCGAGCCTTCCCAGCGAACCGGCATGTTGCCGTCGGAGAACAAGCCCAGCAGCGGCTTATCCTGATTTGCCGCCGTTACCGACTTCAGCGAGGCGGCATCGTTCACCATCTGATATCCCCGCGCCAGCGCCTGCTCACGCAGCGTTTTCCCCTGCCATTCGCCTGCTGTCGCCATTTCAGCAAAGGTGGCCGCGCCGCCGCCAAGCGTGACGTCCGCCCGCGCATTCAGCAGTTGCTCGGTGATCGACCCTTTTCCACCCTTCTCCAGCGCGTTTGTCGGGCAAAGAGTGCTGGTAAGGCTGGGGCCGTAGCATTTGCGTGAGGTTACATGGGAGACTAACGCGGCGGGTGTCGCATCCTGTAATTCTGCGGTCGAGACGTTGCCCGTCGCCAGACCTGCCGCTTTGGCCATCTCCAGGATCGTGGTGTGATCTTTTTCGTGGATATCAACGCCTAACGCGCCGTTATAGGTTTTTACTCCCGTCGACCACGCCGTTGCCGACGCGGCGGAGTCTGTGACGTAATCCGGTTTGCCCGTTTCTTTATCCAGCGCGTAATGGGTGTATTGCCCGGTCAACGGTAAAGCATCAATTCCTTTAAAAAAGCCGCCGGCCCCTTGCGCATAATTTCGCGCCGCAGTGATTTCAGAATCACCCATACCGTCGCCAATCAGCAGGATAATATTTTTGGCCGGTTTATCGCTCAACGAATCTCGCAGCGCCGCCGTTTGATCGCCCGCTAATCGGCGCGCCCCGCCCGGCGTGGTAATATCTCCCTGTGCGGCACGATTATCCAGCACCGTCATCGCGGACGTCCTGGCATGTGTAATGGGGGTAAACAGCAGAGGTAACAGGGCAATAGCAATAGCGCTTTGTTTCACTTTATTTTCTCCATGTGCCTACCCTAAATAATTCGGGTTACAGAAAGCCAATACATATGCAACCTGAAGTACAACGGGTATAAATACAGTAAAATAAAAACAAAGCGACTATAGGTAACTGACGTGACAAGGTTATGACAGTGTTTACTCTGAATACGATCAGCTACGAGGATGCCTCAGTAACTTTTTTACATACTGGCGCAGCAATTCCGTATCGTAATCTGGAACGCTGGCATCCGGCTTTACGCCGTCGAGCGCATCCTCAACCTGATGAATGAGCTTCTGCTGCTCATTTTGCGCCATATTACGCAGCATCGCCGTGACAATAATCTCTAACGCTTCTACCTGAGCAACCAGTTCTTTCGACTCTTCTTCTTTTTGGGCGAGCCTCAGCAACAACTCTGAAATGAGATTTTTCATGACCGTATTTCCTTATCCGAGGAATGCTGACGTTATCATTATGGTTCACGACTGCCTAGAGGGTAAAAGTAGTATTTTTATGATAAAGGAAAGACTTTCTGTAAATAATGCGCTGACAAAATGGAGCGAAACGTTTCTCGCAAGAAAATAATTCAACCGTAAAAAATCAGGGTATAAATAGTCACGCCATTGCATAAATTAAAGTTATAGTAAATACGCCAGAATTTAACTTAAAGCGTATCGCCATAATATATTTGATATCCCAGATTGACCCTGTCCAGCGTCTCTTTTCCGCCCAGACGTTTAATCAGCATATCTGCGGCTACGCTTCCCATATCGTAGCGGGGGGTAATCACGCTCGCTATTTTTTGCAAACGTGCGCGGCCGATTTCCAGGCCATGAAATCCGGCAATAGCAACCTGTTGCGGAACGGGGATCTGCTGCGACTGACACTCCAGCAGCGCGCCAACGGCTAAGTCGTCATTGGTGCAAAAAATCGCGTTAATATCCGGTCTGTCGCGCATCGTCTGCAAAAACAACTGACGACCTAAGGCCAGTGACGAAATGGCTTTTGGCACCACATGGTAAGGCTGTAACCCCTGTTCGTTCAGCGCACGCTCAACGCCGCGATAGCGACTGACATCACGCGGGTCGTCCATTGAGCCGAAAAACGCCACGGCGCGTTTTCCCGCCTCCAGAAACGCCTGAGTCATATCCCACGCGGCTTTTTCGTTATCAATACCAACCTGCATATCCAGACAATGCTCGGTGATATCCATTAACTCCGCCACGGGGATACCGCTGGCGCGCACATACTGCACCATACGTTCAGTATGTTGTTTTCCGGTCAGAATCAGCGCATCAATGTTGTAGGAGAGCAGGTTAAGCACTTCGCGCTCTTCCCGCTCCGGGTCATACTCATAGTTAGCGATCAGCGTCTGGTATTGATGAGCGGAAGTCACCGACTCAATCCCCGCCAGGACATCGGCAAAAATCTGGTTGCGAAAGGAGGGAATCAGCACCCCGATCGTTTTACTGCGCGCATTAAGCAAAATCTCGGGGGCGCGATTGGGAATATAATTATTCTCCTCCATGATCTTCGAAATCAGCTCGCGGCTACGCTGCGAGACCTGATTGGGATCGCGAAGATAACGGCTTACCGTCATCTTATTTAGCCCAGCCAGCGTGGCGATATCCTGCAAGGTCATCCGATTGTTTTTCATGAAGTTCTCTGCGAAAGACAGCGTGATCAATTCGCAGAGAACCTTAACACAGCCAGCGAGGGACTGCATCTTATCCGGCCGGATTAGCCCACCGCTTTCCCGGTTTGTAAGGATGTGGACGACGGCGCCTGGTTAGCGCGCACGTTATACATCAATACCACCGAGGCCAGCAGGGAAATCGCCATAAAGGTGTACGAAACGCCCGGCCCGCCCGTCAGGCCATTGAGATACCCCACCAGCCATGCGCCGAGGAATGCCCCTAACGCGCCGAAACTGTTGATTAAGCCCATCGACACGCCCGCCACATTACGCGGCAACAGTTCAGGAATTAAGGCAAAAAACGGGCCGTAAGGCGCGTACATGCAGGCTGCGGCAACCACCAGCAATCCATAAGAGAGCCAGAAAGCGTTGCTCCCCAACAGCCAGGAACATAAGAAAGCGATGGCGGCAATCAGCAGCAACGGCCAGATAAACAGCTTACGGTTCTGAAACTTATCCGATAACCACGATACGGTAAGCATCAGACAGATCGCCGCCAGATAGGGCACGGCGGCCAGCCAGCCGACGGATACGATATCCATTTGGGCCGCTGATTTCAGGATGGATGGCATCCACATCATGAATCCATACACGCCGATACTCCACAAAGCATGTACCGCGCACAGCATGACAACGTTACGCGAGCGCATGGCTTCCCCGTAGTTACGTACCGGTTTAATATGGGTTTGCTCACGATCCATCGCCTGTTGCAGCGTCTCTTTTTCCTCCGCCGTCAGCCAGCTGGCATCAGCCGGTTTATCACGAACCAGCACCCACCAACAAAATGCCCACAGTACCGCCGGGATGCCCTCAATAATGAACATCTCGCGCCATCCCCAGGCCTGAATCAGATAACCGGAGACAATCGACATCCACAACACGGTGACCGGATTACCCAAAATCAAAAAGGTATTCGCCCGCGAGCGCTCGGTTTTCGTAAACCAGTTGCTGATATAAATCAGCATGGCTGGCATCACCGCCGCCTCAACCACGCCAAGAGTAAAACGGATCGCCATCAGCATGGGAATATTACTGACAAACCCCGTCGCGGCGGCACATATTCCCCACAGGATCAGGCTGAAAAAGATCATTTTCCGTACGCTGCGTTTAACGGCGTACAAAGCCCCCGGCACCTGAAAAAAGAAATACCCGAGGAAAAAAAGCGCGCCAATTAAGGATGCGGTTCCTTTCGTAATACCCAGATCGGTTTCAATACCTGCCGCGGCGGCAAAACCATAATTGGCGCGATCGAGATACGCTAAGCTGTAAGTAATAAAAATAATCGGCATTAAATACCACCAGCGCCGGGCTGGTAATTTAGCAAGAGCGTTCATACACATTCCTTTTGATAATGAGTCTATACCGCAGCTAACATTCCGCCGTCGACGAAGAGAATATGACCGTTAACAAAATTCGAGGCCGGGGCCGCAAGATAAACCGCCGCGCCAATCAACTCCTCCGGCTTTCCCCAGCGCGCGGCAGGCGTGCGCTGGTACAGCCAGGCGGAAAAGGCGTCGTCGTTCACCAGCGCTTCCGTCATCTCTGTGGCAAAATAGCCCGGTGCAATACCGTTAACCTGAATATTATATTCCGCCAGTTCCACGCACATTCCTCGCGTCAACATTTTCACCGCGCCTTTTGAAGCAGCGTAGGGTGTAATTGTTTTCCGGCCTAATTCACTCTGCATGGAACAAATATTAATAATCTTCCCTTCCCGGCGCGCCATCATATATTTGGCTACCTGTTGAGAAACAAGGAATACGGATTTCTGATTGACATCAATAACGCGATCCCACTCTGCTTCAGGAAATTCCGTCAGGGGGTAACGACGCTGGATACCGGCATTATTGATGAGAATATCAATCGCCCCAATTTCCTGCTCAATATGCGCAATCGCTTTTTCCACCTCCGCCGCGTGAGTGACATCAAACCCATAACCCACGGCGTCATAACCCAGAGCCGTCAGTGTGCTCGCGGCCTGTTCCGCCCGCTGCTGCGTAATGTCGTTAATCACCAGGCTGGCGCCATGCTCTGCCAGCCCCCTTGCCAGCAAATTACCGATTCCCTGCGCTGACCCCGTAATCAATGCGCGTTTACCTGCAAGACTAAAAATACTTTTCATCAAAAACCTCTTTTTCTATAACTGTTACGCGTAACTGTATACGCGTAACAGTAGAAAAAAGAAGTTCTCTTACACAACTAATGGTCAATTTGTGATCTACATTGGATTTGGCAGCAAAGAAAGGATCATGTACAGAATGCTTTCTGCACATGATCACGATTAGCAGCGGATCTCAGGCAGCGTGACGGCGGCGCAACGCAATCGCCAGTTGCCAGATATTCACCAGCACAATGAGCGCCGTCGCGACAAATACCCAGCGAAAGCCCGCCATCGCCGATACGGATGCCCCCATCAGCGGCCCGGCCACATTTCCGAGATACATAAACGACTGGTTATAACCAAAGATACGGCCGGTTATTCGATCGCTGGAATACTTCACCAATAAGGTCTGTACGGCAGGCAGCATCGCGCCATCGGCAAAACCTAACAGAAAACGTAGAACCCCCAACTGGAACGGCGTCGTCACCCACGACATGGCGAAAAACAGCACCACGGCACAGACCAGCGTCGCCATCAGAATCCTTTCCGTCCCGATCCTGTCGCCAAGTCTGCCAAGGCGGGGGGCGGAAATGAGCGCTGAAACGCCGGGCACCGACGCAATTAATCCGCTCAAAAAGGCAATGTTCGTGCTGTCCGGCAGCATGGATTTGATAAACAGCGCCAGGATGGGGCTGATCGAACCGTTACAGAGCTGTATCACCATCGTCGTGAAAAACAGGCTAATCACCAGACCCGGATAGGGCAATGAGGCAAAAACCGCTTTGCCGCTCAGTCGTTCACTCTTTTTGAGAGTCGGACGAACGCCCTCTTTAATTAAAAACAGCGTTACCAGAAAGCTCACCATCAACAACGTGGCGGTAATAAAAAAGACCGCCCGCAGCCCGATATGATCGGCAATAACTCCGCCCATTAACGGCCCGCCGATCACCCCGCTGATCTGGGCGGTGGAAAGCGTGCTGAGCGCCCAGCCGCTACGCTCTCTCGGCACCTGCGAAGCCACCAGCGCCATCGCGTTAGGAATGTACCCGGAGGTAAGCCCCATGACGCCGCGCAAAAGAAACAGTTGCCAGACATTGGTCGCAAACGCCTGAAGTAAAATCGCGATCGCCATGCCGAGCGATGCGCGCAGTAGCATCAGTTTGCGGCCTTTACGGTCAGCCAGACTGCCCCACATGGGCGAAACAATCGCGGAGATGAGAAAGGTGATACTGAAGGTTAAGCCAGACCACATGGAGAGCGCTTCATGCGAAGTGACGCCCATTTGCGAGATATACAGCGGTAAAAATGGCAGGATCTGACTGATCGCCAGCCCGGTAAAAAAGCAGCCGAACCAGACGGAGATAAGATTAACCTTCCAGGATTCCATAAGTGCTCATAACGATAAATAGCTGAAAACGCTCACCAGCTTAGCAAGTTGCGTCAGCAGAAGCGGTTCCAGAGATGCGGTAACCTCTATTTTGCTATTTTATCTCCCCGTTCATCAGATTTGTGAAATATGTCACATTATATACCCGTTCAGAACAGGGATTTATGCTTCAACGACAAAGCCCGTATCCGCGCATACCGAGATGGAAATGGTTGGCGTGCGCGGCGTTGTACTCCGGCCCCAGTCCATTGCCATAATAAGTGCAACTGGCGTTAAGCATCGCGCGCAGCCAGGGGGCGGTTTTCTCATCCTTCCATCCCCGCAGAACCGTAACTTTTCGACCGTCCGCCAGTTGAAAACCGCTGATATCCCACGCCTGTGCGCTGGCATGTTCACTGCGACGCGCATCCGCCCGGTGATAGATATTGCGACAGGCATAGCTGCCAAGGTGCTCAATACGGGTCAGTTGACTGCCCATAAACGACTGGGTTAGCGGTTTCGCCTGGCGCGCCACAAACAGCGCAGAACTCAGCGCCAGCGGGCAAGAGGCCAGGAAACTGCTGCTCAACGACACGGAGCCAAAATGCCTGACCCGTACCACGTCTGACAGCGGACATTCGCCCGCGCTGTCGGCAACGGGTTGCGACGAGATCATTCCCTGGCGATTGGCCTGCTCAAGTAATCCCTGGCACTGTTGCGGCGTCAGACGCTGTAGTTTGAATTTGGTGAGCCAGCCCGGAGGGTCGGACAGTTGCAGGGGAACAAAAGGATTGTAATGAGACGGAAGAGAGCGGTAACCCACCACCCCCACGGCCCCCAGCAGCACAATCGCAAGCCAACCCTTACCTTTCACGCCCCCTCCTCTCTGATTCCCTTAAACATTATGGCAGAAGCCCGCGAATCCGACGTTTTGTCGTGGTAATGTATACGCTTTGCGTTCGATGGAATGGGTTTTTAAGATGGCAAAATTGCGGGTAGGTATCGTATTTGGTGGTAAATCAGCGGAACATGAAGTGTCTTTGCAATCGGCAAAAAATATTGTCGATGCCATCGACAAAGCCCGCTTTGACGTTGTGCTGTTAGGCATTGATAAACAAGGGCAATGGCATGTCAGCGATGCCGAAAACTATCTGCTGAATGCAAACGACCCCGCGCACATTACGCTGCGCCCCTCTTCTACCAGCCTGGCGCAGGTTCCGGGCAAACACGAACACCAGTTAATTGACGCACAGAACGGCCAGCCGTTGCCGACGGTGGACGTCATTTTCCCGATCGTACACGGCACGCTGGGGGAAGACGGCTCGCTGCAAGGGATGCTGCGCGTAGCGAATTTACCGTTTGTCGGCTCCGATGTGCTAGGTTCCGCCGCCTGCATGGATAAAGACGTCACCAAACGTCTGCTGCGCGATGCCGGGCTGAACATCGCGCCGTTTATTACGCTGACTCGCGCGAATCGCGATGCGATCCGTTTTGCGGAAGTGGCGTCCCGGCTGGGTCTGCCGCTGTTTGTGAAACCCGCAAATCAGGGCTCCTCTGTGGGCGTCAGCAAAGTCACCAGCGAAGCGCAATATGAACAGGCCGTTGCGCTGGCGTTCGAATTCGATCACAAAGTGGTTGTTGAGCAAGGGATCAAAGGCCGTGAGATCGAGTGCGCCGTGCTGGGCAACGATCACCCGCAGGCCAGCACCTGCGGCGAGATCGTCCTGAACAGCGATTTTTACGCTTACGACACCAAATATATCGACGACAACGGGGCGCAGGTCGTGGTTCCCGCCCAAATCCCGCAAGAGGTGAACGACAAGATCCGCCAGATCGCCATTCAGGCGTACCAGACGTTAGGTTGTGCGGGAATGGCGCGCGTGGACGTCTTCTTAACGGCGGAAAACGAGGTGGTGATTAACGAGATCAATACGCTGCCGGGATTCACCAACATCAGCATGTACCCGAAACTCTGGCAGGCAAGTGGTTTAGGGTATACCGATTTGATTACCCGTCTGATTGAACTGGCGCTGGAACGTCATGCGGCGGATAACGCCCTGAAAACCAGCATGTCATGATGACGATGCGCCATCTGGTGTTGATCGCCTGATGGCGCTGTGGCTTATCAGGCCTACGACGTTTTACGCCCGTAGGCCGATGCCGCCATCCGGCACACTACCGCATTAAGCTTCTTCGGTTTTATCATCCTCACGGCGACGAATAATCAGCCCGGCAAGCCAGAAACTGAATACCCACGTCACCAGGCCTACCGCGTAGGTTTGCCATCCTTTTGCTTCAAAGCCCAACAACCCCACCACGCCATTCAAAATAAAGATCAGCCCAATGGCGAAAGCATAATAGTGCCAGTCACGGCGAATTTTTACAGGCAGGTTCATGACAGCTCCGACGCTAAAACAATAAAAAATCATCCTCGCACATTTCTGCCTGAGCGTCTGTGGCCTGTGCGGAATTTCTCAAATGTTAATCAATTTAGATTAAGGTAACAAAATTGTGACATCAAACAAAAAATCCGCAATCCAGGAGTCATCCCTGAGTGAAATTACCATCATTCTGATATTGACAAACACGATGACCTGTCAGACTTCACGATAAGCCGCTGGCATGACGCCAGATTCGTGCAGAAGACTATCCCGGAGGTCTTTATGGCTGACTTTACCCTCTCAAAATCCCTGTTTAGCGGGAAACATCGAGATACCTCCTCCACGCCAGGTAATATCGCCTATGCCGTGTTTGTGCTGTTTTGCTTTTGGGCAGGGGCGCAGATCCTGAACCTTCTGGTTCACGCGCCTGGCGTTTATGAACATCTGATGCAGATGCAAGAGACCGGACGCCCCCGCGTGGAAATTGGATTAGGCGTCGGCACCATTTTCGGACTGGTGCCTTTCCTGACAGGTTGCCTGATTTTTGGCGTCATTGCCGTAATTTTGCGCTGGCGTCACCGTCATCAGTAACCCTCCCTGTGCCGGATGACGCCAGGTTTATCCGGCCTACAAATTCATACAACGCGCCCGACGCTCATCCACACGTTTAGCAAACCACGCGGTAGTGAGATTACGGGTGATCTTCGGACTTTCCAGCTGAATACCCGGCAACATCTCGCGCGGTAATGCCTTACCGGTTTTGGCTTCCGCCAGCTTATACACTTTCTCGTACAACGCCGTCTCCTCAAAAGCGAGGCTGTCTCCCTTTTCCAGTTGACGTCGAATCGCGCTGTCGCTCATGTCCAGCTTGCCCGCCAGCTTACGGATTGCCTGTTCCGTTTTCCCGGCTTCTTTGCTGTCATAACGAATCAAGTCGCCGTCCAGCGCCAGCTTAACGCCGCTGGCTTTACTGACCGCATTCTGAAATGCCGCATTACGACTGGCGTACCAACCGGCATTAAAATCAGCAAAACGGAATACAGGCGCGCTGTAATTCGCCGGATAGTTCAACAGATGCCAGGTTCCAAACCACAGTCCGCCACGGCGGCTAAAGACCTCCTGGCGAACCGTCCCGTTCATGGTCCACGGATAACCTTTTGTGTGCTGTTCGGCAAAGGCGATGCTGACCTGCATCGGCCCGCCGGTATGCACCGGATTAAGCGAACCGAACAGCGTCTGCCCCATCGGCACCATATTAATAAAATCATCAAAAATCGCGCTGAGCTGTTTTTCCGTTTTCACCGCGTCCAGACGTTCGCTGTAGCTTTTTCCATTCGGGGAGTTAATTTTCAGCGCGGTATGCACCAGAAAAACGGGGATATGCATCCGCTCAGCACGCCTGTCGATCTCCTGCCAGGCGATTTTGCTCAACCCCGGCACCACCGGGTCCGCCTGATAGTTAGACTCCTGCTGCGCCACCGCCAGCACCGAGCAAACATTCTCAACCGTTGGCGCCAGCCCCTGGCTTTCGAAGGTCTTTGCGATGTCCTGCGCCCACGCGTCCCTGTCTTTTACGCTGGCGGGCATTTTCTGGCGCACCACGCTTGCCACATCGACAGGTTTTTCCCCTTTTTTCAGCGGTTGCGAAGGCTGGCTACTACACCCTGCCAGCACCAACGCAGCCAGGAATGATAAAGGGTAAAGACGGGACGCCGCCGACATAACGTTTCCTTTTGTTTGTTAGCTAAATGTATTCGTCACTTCCTGTATATCCTGCCCATCCAGTTCGCGCTCAAAGCTGCGCAGACGTTTATAGATGGACATCAGTTCCACCAGCGTGGTCCAGGAGTTAATCAGATACTGGAAGGAACCGCGCACCTGACCAAACACGTTGGTAATCTGCGTCATCAGGCCCAGCGTAATCGTACCGGCAACAATCGACGGAAACAGCAGGAACAGACCGAAAACGTTATCCACCTGTAGATAGAGAATGCGCGCAATGTTGAAGTACATATAGTGGAAGTAGAGGCGGAAATAGTTCTGGCGCACCGCGCTGAACAACTCACGCACGGTGGGCGGCGTAGCGCGGCTGGCGTCGTCTTCACCGTAGACCAGCTCCTTACGGTAAGCGGCCTCAACCCGCTGGTTTTTAAACTCCAGCCCCGGCAGTTTGATCCCCACCACGGCCAGCAATCCTGTTCCCATCAGCGACCAGATGATAGCCGCGATAACAAGCCCATAAGGAATATGCCCGACGATCGGCAGATCCGGTACGTGCGCAGACAGCGTAACCAGTACGGGTAAAAAGGCGATCAACGTCATGATGGCATTGATAAAGCTTACGCCCATATTCTCCAGCGTAGAGGCAAAACGCATCGTATCTTCCTGCACACGCTGCGCGGCGCCTTCAATATGGCGCAAATGCTGCCAGTGCGCCATGTAGTGCTCGTTCATCGCGGTACGCCAGCGAAACACATAATGGCTGACGAAGAAATTGTTCATCACGCCAATCACTACGGCAATCAGCGCTATCCCGAGGAACACGCCGACTTCACGGTAAAACTGTTCGATAGTGACCTTATGCGGCGAGCTCAGCGCCGTCTGGATCAGGTCGTAAAACGGCGCGTACCAGGCGTTGACCGCCACGCCTACTTCCACCAAAAACCAGGTCACAAAGATGATCAACGAAGTGCCCAGAATCGACCAGTATTGCCAGCGATGCGGGCTATAAATAAACCAGAACATCGCAAACAATCCGACGCAAAGGACGTAATACGCGTAGAAAATCAGGTAGTCCAGCGACCAGAAGCGTGCGGCACTGATGGGAACATCACCGGAAGCGCCAGTAAGATGCGCAACCCAGGCGCCTCCGCCCGCTTGCCAGAAAATGACGGCGACAAGCGCCCAAAAAAACGCCGAGATAAAAAACGGCCCCGGCTTTGGGAAAAAAGACTTAAACATGATGCTCTCCTGCTAACTTCTTATCGTTATGACGACTGCTGTGCTTTTGCCGCAGCGCTGAGCGCGACAAGACGGGCTAGGCCCAACAAAACCGCGACGGAAACCGAGCATTGTGACCCGTATTCGCCAGCTTAGTTCGCACATCGTTTTTTCAGAATTGTTTCAGCGAGTTTCGGCTCCCTTCAACGGCAACAGGAAGGCGAAACCCAAAAACCGACCAAGGTTACCACAAGCGCGGGATCACAAAAGCGGACATTCGCGATTGGGAAAAAATGCCCTGTTTACTCGTCGTTACGTTTTTCACACTATTATTGTCTTTTTAGCGCTTTGCAACGCGCCGCCAGGTAGTATAAATACGCATAGTTTTTTCATTTAACTGATGGACACAACCGTTGAAACGTAGTCTGCTTTTTTCTGCCGTGCTGTGCGCGGCGTCATTGACATCTGTCCAGGCGGCACAGCCAATCACCGATCCGGTTTTCGCTTCCGATATCGTTGATCGTTATGCCAACCACATCTTTTACGGCAGCGGCGCGACGGGAATGGCGCTGGTGGTGATTGATGGTAATCAACGCGTGTTCCGCAGTTTCGGGGAGACTCGCCCCGGCAATAACGTACATCCTCAACTGGACTCCGTTATTCGCATTGCGTCTATCACGAAACTCATGACCAGCGAGATGCTGGTCAAACTGCTCGATCAGGGGACGGTGAAATTACACGACCCGCTGAGCAAGTATGCCCCGCCCGGTGTGCGCGTACCGACCTACAACGGAACGCCTATCACCCTGGTGAATCTGGCGACCCATACCAGCGCCCTGCCGCGTGAGCAACCCGGCGGCGCGCCGCATCGCCCGGTATTTGTCTGGCCAACCCGCGAACAGCGCTGGAGCTACCTCTCTACCGCAACGCTAAAAGCGGCTCCTGGCTCGCAGGCGTCTTATTCCAACCTTGCGTTTGACCTGCTGGCTGACGCGCTGGCAACCGCATCCGGCAAACCCTACACGCAGTTATTTGAAGAACAGATTACGCGCCCATTGGGGATGAAAGACACAACCTTTACCCCCTCCCCCGATCAGTGCAAGCGCCTGATGGTGGCGGAGAAAGGGGCCAGTCCCTGTAACAACACGCTGGCGGCAATTGGCAGCGGCGGCGTCTATTCCACGCCGGGAGATATGATGCGCTGGATGCAGCAATATCTCTCATCCGACTTTTATCATCGCAGTAATCAGGCCGATCGTATGCAGACGCTGATTTATCAGCGAACTCAGCTCACACGGGTGACAGGTATGGACGTGCCGGGCAAAGCCGATGCGCTGGGCTTAGGCTGGGTCTATATGGCGCCTAAAAACGGACGTCCGGGGATTATTCAAAAAACCGGCGGCGGCGGTGGTTTCATCACCTATATGGCGATGATTCCGCAACACAACGTTGGCGCTTTTGTGGTCGTCACTCGCTCACCGCTTACGCGATTTACTAATATGAGCGATGGCATCAACGACCTGGTAACAGAATTGAGCGGAAATAAACCGCTGATCGTGCCCGCATCCTGATCAATACTCTGAAGGCAAATGGTTGATATTGACCAGTTTGCCTTTTTTCATTTCGATGTAGTTCCCTTTGCGTAACGCGGCGAGCACTTCAGCCACTACGGAACGGGAAATTCGCGTTCTCTGATGAATGTAGTTCATCACGCCAATACGCGCTCGCAACCCTTCATCCCAGTCAACCATCGCGATCAACGTCGCCCGAATTTGATCATACGAGTTGTTGCCAATTAATTGCAGATCGCGCAGTTCCAGAGTTCTGTTTTCCCATGCCAGCCAGCAAAAGGCTTCACGCCATAACTGGTGTTGCTCAAGGATTTTTATCGCGTGGGAAGAAGGAAGAAAATAACCGGTACAACGACTTTCCGTGACTAATTTATATTCGATATCATTTTTCATCACGCCATCAGCAATACCCATAATAAAGGGAGCCTGCGTTATCCCCATAAGCACGTTCTCCCCTCTGCGCAAAGAGATGAGACCGTCTAAAATGACAAACGTATCGCCTTGATTGGCATCATTCGAATAGACAACCTGCTTTTCATCGGCGTACTCAAAGTACGTGCCGTATTTAGACAGGCACTTATCGAGCTTACTAAATTCCTGAAGTGGTTTATTCAGAGACAGCATATGCGCATCCTTGCATTAATGCCCGCCATATCCATGACGGGCATTTCCTTTGATTAAATCACCTGCGTTTTCATCATGAAAAACAATTACCAGGTGTATTTAACGCCCACATTCGCGGACCAGTCTTGATCGACATCACCACCACCGAGGTAGTTGGCATCGGTATAAGCGCTGAAGTTTTTGGTGAAGCTGAACTGAGTGCCCAGACCAACACGTACCGCAGAACCTTCTACGCCGTTATCGATGGAATCGCCATTTACGTCGGCGTCGTTATTTGCGTCGTCATAAACATAGGCCAGTTTGAAGTAAGGCGTCAGCGCCTGATCTTCGCTGTAGGTGAAGGTATAACCTGCATCAACACCCAGTTCATAACGCATGCTGTCATAAGACTGACCGTCAACTTTCATGTCGTTGCTGAGCTGATAATCATCGCCGGACTGGAACAGGCCGGATACGCTACCGTACGGCGTGACATAGCCAGCGTCGCCCAGTTTCCAGTCATAACCCAGTTTCAGACCAAAGCCCCACGCATCCGCAGAGGTGTTGCCATCAACGTACTGGCCGTTGCTCATGTTGGCAGACAGATCGTTGTTGAAGTGAGAATAGCTCAGGCTACCATCAACAAAGACATTGTTGGCAAAGCGAGCGGAAGAGTAGATATAGGCAGACTGGCTGTCCTGATCCACCTGACCGGTACGGTCGCTCATGTCACCTTTCGCAAAGCCAGCCGCCGCACCGACAATCCATTTAGCGTTGTTACCGTCAATTTTGGTATCAACACCGACCATGATGCCGTTCACATCCTGATCGTAGTTAATGGTGCCGTTGTCGCCATCAAAGCTGCCGCCAAAGTAGCTCACCCATGCGCCGCCGTTATCAGCCAGACCATGACGAGAGTTGGTCAGACGAGTACCAACGGTGTCTTGTTCCAGGTTCCAGATATTGGTGTTTGCAGACGGGATGCTCAGCGCCATGTTCGCGTAGTCGGTCAGTTCCATCTGTTGCATAACAACAGTGTTGCCTTCCTGCTGAGCCTGATAGGTGTATGCCCCCAGGTCAGCTTTGTTCGCTGCGGAGAAGGTGGCTTTGCTGTTCTTGTCGTTAACGTAGATCAGCTCTTTGCCTTTGTAATCAGCGACAGAACCTTCACCGGTCGCGTTATCGATACGCACTTTGTAGTTACCGGTTGCCGCAGCAACGTTATCACCCGCGTTATCGACTTCAGATTGATCGCCAGTCCAGGCATCGCCATTACCGTTGATGGTCAGGTGGCCATCAGAGTTCATCGCGATCACACCGTAGCCGTAGTTAGACTTAGTGATGTCGTTAGTACGATCGTTAGTCAGATCGGCATCCAGCACAAAGCTGTTGCTGTGAACGTTGAAGACACCGGCATTCACGTTACCGTTAGCATCGGTGTAGCTGGTCAGATTCAGGGTATCAGCTTGCAGCGCATACGCGGTGCTGTTGCCCACATCCAGAACGCCGTTGTTGGTGACGTTGATGGTGTTTGCATACAGTGCGGCATCGTACACGCCCCAGCCAGCAGACACATCATCAGCAATCGTGACGGTACTGTTGTTGATTGTCAGTTCATCAGTTGCAACATGACCATCTTCATTGATATTCAGGGCCGCGCCGCCGGTCAGGGAGATGCTGTCAGAAACCAGATCAGAGTCTGCCACATTCACGACGGAACCGCTGTTGATGCTCAGCGTATCAATCAGCGAGGTTTTCGTGGTATCCCACTGTGAACCACCGTTCAGCGTCACATTGAACAGGCCGCTCTGATAGACTTCGTTACCAACAACATGACCATCTTCGCCATACGCGGTGTCATTATTGTCAATGCCGTAAGTGGAGGAAGGCCACAGGCTGTTAGCCGCAATGTCGATCAGCGTCGCAGTGGCATCGGTGCCCGCAGCAAAGCTGTCGTACACGCCGTCACCATCAGAATCAACCTGATGTACGGACATTGCCGCGCCAACCCACTTGCTACCGTTGTTCAGCGTAACATCCATACGGTCAGTGCCATCCCAGCCGTTGGTGTCCAGGTCAGCGTCCGTATCACGATAAGTATCCGCCCCGTTCGGGAAGAAGTTTTCGTCAAAGTTGCTGGAGAAAACAACATCGCCCATCAGGGTAGAATTACTGAGGTTAACAGTGGTCTGCATTGCGTTATCCGCATTCGGATGCGCAATCGCCGCAATCGCCACGTCATCAGCAGTATAAGAATCGCTGTAATCGCTCGCGTTGTTGGTGTTACCGAACCAACCGGAAGTCCCTTCATCTGACCATGAGCCAGAGGTCACCGTAGAGTCAGTCACCGTGACGGTGTTGTTGAACACTTCAGCGCTGTTGACGCCGGTGCTAACGGTATTATCGTCAATGTCTTCCCACTCATAACCCTGAGTCAGCGTAATACCCGCAACGTGGGAATTATTTTTGATGACCAGGTCAACTTCCTGATCCAGCGTAATCGCAGTACCCAGGTTGTAAACGTCAACAACATGCGTATCCGCCGTACCATCAGTGTACGTGCCATTATAGGTATAATGCTCGTAGTTATCATCGATGGTTGAGTTATCAACAGTCAGCGCCAGACGGTCATAAACATAACCGGTCGCATCGCGACCCACGCAATCAGTGGTCATGCACTCAGAGGTGATCATCCCGTGAATGGTGCTGTTTTTGATTGTCAGACTATTACTGTTGGTGTTGGTAGAAAGACCATCATCCAGATAGTAGGTTGAGATTACGCCGTTAACGGTAGCGTTGTTGATAACCGGATAAATATCACCGTTATAAACGCTATCGGTCGCGTAGTTGTTCCAGCCTACGTAACCATCATAATAAACACCATCAGCGTAGGTTGCGTCGTTATAGTGGTTGAATGTTGTGTAGGTGGTTCCAGAAATATCCGTAGAAGCATTTGCCTGAGAGGTGATTGCCAGAGTGCAGGCCAGTGCTAATTGTGAGACTACAAGTTTCTTTTTCCAGGAGTGCATTTGTCATCCCTCCTCAGGGACGTAATATAGTTGATCCATCAATTATCAATGCATAGAAAACATTTTATGTTTCGCAGGTCGATTATGCGGCGTCAGCATTGAAAGGTTCAATTATTCTTTGTTTAATGTCCGAAAGCGGACAATTAAAAAATCACCAGCAAAATCACAGATATTTTTTAAATCGCCACTTTTCAATAAATTAGAAAGGAAAATAGAAGTTACTTATTTAACTGAATGATATATGATGAAGAAATAAAGAAATCACCAATAAATAAAGAACAGAAGAGCTTAAAACAACATTTAATAAAATTAAAACCAGAAATAAATGTATCACTAACAAAAATAATCTTATTCATAGAAATACTAATTGCGAATATTTAATCGCTTCATTAACAGCAACCCGCAATACTTCACATAAGGACAACTTTCGTAAAACACCTCGCGGCAGGTTCAGGTATACTCGACGTTTCGATTCCACAAACATCAGGCATACCATGACAGACCTAATCCAACGCCCCCGTCGCCTGCGCAAATCCGCTGCGCTGCGCGCCATGTTTGAAGAGACAACACTCAGTTTAAACGACCTGGTGTTGCCGATTTTTGTTGAAGAAGAACTCGACGACTACAAAGCGATCGACGCCATGCCTGGCGTCATGCGCATTCCTGAAAAACATCTGGCACGCGAGATTGAACGCATCGCCAACGCCGGCATTCGTTCAGTGATGACCTTCGGCATTTCCCACCATACCGACGACACCGGCAGCGATGCCTGGAAAGAAGACGGCCTGGTGGCGCGCATGTCGCGCATCTGCAAGCAAACCGTGCCAGAAATGATCGTGATGTCTGACACCTGTTTCTGTGAGTACACCTCCCACGGTCACTGCGGCGTGCTGTGCGAACACGGCGTCGACAACGATGCAACCCTGGCGAACCTCGGTAAACAAGCGGTGGTCGCCGCTGCTGCGGGCGCTGATTTTATTGCCCCTTCCGCCGCGATGGACGGTCAGGTGCAGGCGATTCGCCAGGCGCTGGATGCCGCCGGGTTTACGGATACGGCCATCATGTCCTACTCCACCAAGTTCGCCTCCTCTTTCTACGGCCCGTTCCGTGAAGCGGCCGGTACGGCACTGAAAGGCGATCGTAAGACCTATCAAATGAATCCGATGAACCGCCGTGAAGCGATTCGCGAGTCGTTGCTCGACGAAGCGCAGGGCGCGGACTGCCTGATGGTGAAACCCGCTGGCGCTTATCTGGATATTCTGCGTGATATCCGCGATCGTACCGAATTACCGCTCGGCGCGTATCAGGTCAGCGGCGAATACGCCATGATCAAATTCGCCGCGATGGCGGGCGCGATCGACGAAGAGAAAGTGGTGCTGGAAAGCTTAGGCTCGATCAAACGCGCGGGCGCGGATCTGATCTTCAGCTACTTCGCGCTGGATCTGGCGGAGAAAAAAATCCTGCGTTAATCCTTTCTGACCTGCGGTGCCTGCTGGCGCTGCGCTTATCCGGCCTACGGGATTGACATCTGTAGGCCGGGTGCCGCCATCCGGCACTGTCACAAAACGTCACCTCATCGTCATACAAACGACATTTGTACCTTCTACTGTCAGCACAGGACGGGAGGAGGAGCCGCTATGTTTAGTCTCGATAACGTACTCGACGACCTGTGGCCTCAGGCGAGGCCGACACCCTGGCAAAAAAATCTGCTCAGGCGGTTGCTGTATGAAGAAGAATTTCAGCAATTTGCATCCCGCCATCCCCATCTGAAAGGGGTGGACATGGTGGAACAGGTTCTCGAACACCTTGAAATACGCTGCGATATCCCCGCACACGACCTCGAAAACATCCCCGCACATGGCCCGCTGGTCATCATTGCCAACCACCCGACAGGCACGCTTGATGGGCTGGCTCTGCTGTATGCCATCTCGCGTGTGCGCCGTGACGTGAAAGTAGTGACCAACCGCCTGCTCTCGCATCTGCAACCACTCAGCTCACTTTTCATTCCCGTGGACAACATCGGCGGGCGCACGCCAAAATCATCGCTACAACAGATAGATGCGCATTTACAGGCTGGCGGAGCGTTAATTTTCTTTCCGGCGGGCGAAGTAGCGCGCTTCACATCGCAGGGAATCAGGGAAGGCCGATGGCATTCCGGGTTTATCCGGGTGGCGGAGAAATACCGCACGCCGCTGCTTCCCGTACATATCAACGCGCGTAACAGCTCGCTGTTTTACGCCAGCAGCCTGGTGTCCCCCACCTTCGCATTGCTGCTCCTGATGCAGCAGATGTTTCGTCGGCGTCGCAGCAGCCTGCCGCTCCGCATCGGCCAACAAATCGCCTGGACACAGTGGTCCGCCACGAAAACCAACGTCCGCGAGCAGGCCGAAAAATGCCGTCAGCACGTCGCGGCATTAGGTAAAGGGCGCCCCGGGTTATTCACCACCGAAAGTACGATAGCCCGCGCAGAAGACAGAGCGCACCTCAAACGCGATCTCGCCCAGGCGGAATGCCTTGGGCACACCGCCGACGGGAAGCACATTTACCTCTGGCAGCGCAACGGCAAAGAGGATGTCCCCATCCTGCGGGAACTGGGGCGGCTGCGTGAAATCGCCTTTCGCGCGGTTGGCGAAGGCAGCGGAAAGCGTCGGGACACCGACCGCTATGATGACGACTATCTGCACCTGATTTTATGGGATGAAGACGATCTGGAAATTGTTGGCGCCTATCGGTTCATTCCCTGCGCGCAGCAGCAGGAAAAACATGGCATAGAAGGGCTTTACAGCTACAGTTTGTTCCATTACGACGAGCAGATGGCGCAAGTGATGCGGCACGGCATTGAGCTGGGTCGCAGTTTTATCCAGCCGCGTTACTGGGGACGTCGCGGGCTGGACTATCTCTGGTCTGGCATTGGCGCTTATCTGGCGCGCTATCCGCAATACCGATACCTGTTCGGCCCGGTGTCTATTTCCGGCGGTCTGCCTGCGGATGCGCGGGATTTACTGGTGGCCTTTTATCGCCTGTGGTTCCCGCCGACGCACCCGCTGGCGATATCACGCCAGCCCTACCCCGCGTCATTGCCGGACGTACTGGCGCAGTTTGAAGGCAAAAGCTACAACGACGATCTGACGCGGCTGAAATCGTTGCTCGGCAATCTGGGCTGCGGTATTCCCCCGCTCTACAAACAGTACTCCGAACTTTGCGACCCCGGCGGCGTGCAGTTTATTGATTTCGGTAACGATCCGGCATTCAGCAACTGCGTGGATGGTCTGGTGCTGGTCGATTTAACCTATCTGAAGGCAAACAGGTATCAGCGCTATATTGGCGCGCATTTGGGTTTCCAGGCAGGATAAGGCGTTTACGCCGCCATCCGGCGCGGTGCCACATCGTGCCCGATGGCGCTGCGCTTACCAGGCCTGAATTTCCCTAACCGTTCCCTAACCGAATAGTGTGATTATCTATTACAGTGCGCGATAAAACGGCTTATCTCCCAGAATCGTCGCCCGGTGCATAATGCGCCGCCGCGGCAGGTAATCAGCGTTGGCATAATGCTGGGTGACGCGGTTATCCCAGATGGCTACGTCATCAGGCTGCCAGCGCCAGCGCACCTGAAACTCCGGTTTTGTGATGTGCGCAAACAAGAATCCAAGCAGCGCCTCGCTCTCTTTCTCCGTCACATCGACAATCCGCGTGGTAAAGCCTTCATTCACAAACAGCGCCTGTTTGCCGCTCACCGGATGGGTACGCACCACCGGATGCAGCAAAGGTGGATGTTTGGCTACCGCCTCAAGCCAGCGCTGATGCTCCTCGTCAGTTTTGCGGTATTTGTATTCCGGGAACGATTTACGGAAGTCATGCTCCGCCCGCAAACCGCTCAGCAACCGGCGAAACGGTTCGGAAAGTGCGTCATATGCGGCAATACCGCTGGTCCATAGCGTATCCCCGCCGGTAGAGGGCAGTTCTTTTGCCGCCAGAATCGCCCCTGCTGGCGGCGTCTCAATAAAGGTCACATCGGTGTGCCAGTTATCGTTATCCGGCGGGTTATCGTTATGGGTATCCAGCACGATAATCTCTTCGACGCCTTCGGCGTGGGGATAGACCGGATGAATATGCAGATCGCCAAAACGCTGTGCCAGCGCGCGCTGTTGCTGCGGCGTAATGGCTTGTTCACGCAGAAAAACCACCTGGTGGCGCAGCACCGCGTGATACAGCTGTTCGAATTGATTATCGCTCAGCGGGCGGGTCAGATCCGCGCCGGAAACCAGCGCGCCAATATACGGCCCCAGCGGGGTAATGCTCAGACGTTCACTCATTGTACTTCTCCATGCCAGGGCGTCAGGCGGCGCTGAAGCGCACGCAGACCCAGTTCTAAAATAAACGCGATCACTGCAATCACCGCGATCCCCGCCAGCACCACGTCGGTTGCCAGAAATTCCCCGGCGGACTGCACCATAAACCCTAAACCCCGGGTGGCGGCAATCAGCTCAGCCGCCACCAG
The DNA here is from genome assembly GCF_030333435.1 of Citrobacter sp. CK191. NCBI lineage: Bacteria > Pseudomonadati > Pseudomonadota > Gammaproteobacteria > Enterobacterales > Enterobacteriaceae > Citrobacter > Citrobacter sp. CK191. The sequence continues at coordinate 387,105 of NZ_JAOWFX010000003.1, forward strand.
CGTTGACCAGCCCACGCCCAGGCCAATGCGTAATCCGGTGAGGATCTCCGGCAGCGCGCCGGGCAGAATCACAAACCACAATACCTGTACTCGTCCGGCGCCTAACGACTGCGCCGCACGAATGCGAACCTGCTGCGCGCTTTTGACGCCCGCCAGCGCCGACATGGCGACCGGGGCGAAAATCGCCAGATAGATCAGCAGGATCTTGGAGGTCTCGCCAATCCCGAACCAGATCACCATCAGCGGTAAATACGCAAGCGGCGGAACAGGTCGGTAGAGTTCAATGATCGGATCGAGAATGCCGCGTATCGTTGGGCTTAGCCCCATCGCAATGCCCACCGGAATGCCGATAATCACGGCGGCCAGCAGCGCCAGCAGAATGCGCGTCAGGCTCGCCGCCAGATGCTGCCACAGCGTGGCGTCCATAAACCCTTGCGGCCCGGCGATGGCGATCAGTTTTTGCAGCACCTGCCCCGGCGGCGGCAGAAACAGCGGGCTGATTAACTGCAACGCCGCTACGCTCCACCACACGGCCAGAATCACCGCTAATGTGCTGATACTCAGAGTAATGCGACGAGAGAACGGCCAGCGCCATTTCAACCCGCGTTGACGCAGCTTATCGTTGATGACCACGCTCATGAGAAGGCCTCCCGTTGTTCAAAGACGCGGCTTAACACATACTCCCGCGTCTCGATAAACTGCGGATCGGATTTAATGCTGCGGCAGGATTCGCCCCCCACAAAGCGGCGGGCGAAATCAAGCGACAGCCGCTCCTGCACGCGACCGGGGCCAGGAGAAAGCAGCACCAGCTCCGTCGCCATAAACACAGCCTCTTCAATATCATGCGTAATGAGTAACACCTGTTTGCCGGTCTCATGCCAGAGTTTCAGCAGCAGCGTTTGCATCTGCTCACGGGTGAAAGCGTCCAGCGCGCCGAAAGGCTCATCCAGCAGCAGGAGTTGAGGATTGGCCGCCAGCGCGCGGGCGATGCCAACACGCTGGCGCTGCCCGCCGGAAAGCTGCCAGATAAAGCGTTTTCCCGCCCCTTCCAGCCCGACTTTTTTCAGCATCTGCTGCGCAACGTGCTGACGCCGGGTTTTGTCTGCTCCTGCCAGTTGCAGGCCAAACCCAACGTTATCCTGCACGTTGCGCCAGGGCAGCAGCCCTTCGTTCTGAAAGACGACGCCGCGCTCCGCACCCGGCCCATCGACCCGTTTGCCCGCCAGTTGGATCGTGCCGTGCTGATAAGGCAGAAAACCGGCGATCAGATTCAGCAACGTGGTTTTCCCGCACCCTGACGGGCCCAGCACCACTAACAGCTCACCGCTGTCGAGCGTCAGATTGATATCTTCCAGCGCCGGTTTACCGGCGTAATCGGCAAAGAGATGGGAAACTTGCAGCATCCGCGCCTCCTTATTGTACAAAGCGATCGGTGACGTACTGGCTGTAATCCGTCGCGACGGCGGGCACTTTGCCCTGCTCTTTCAGGAACTGCGCGGTGTCGATAATCGCTTTATTGACCGGCCCGTTCAGCTCAACGGCCTGCTGTTGCGCCGTCAGGTAGGTATTGCCTTTCACCAGCCCCGGCACGTCCGTTTCCGGCACGCCGCTTAAGCGCGACAGTTTGCTGATGTTATCCGGCTGCTGAAGCCACGCCTCAGGATTGGCGATATAGGGTTGCTGCGCGTCGATGGCGCTTTTCGCGAATGCCTTGACCACCTCTGGATGTTTTTCCGCGAAGTCTTTACGCACTACCCACACATCCAGCGTCGGCGAGCCCCATTCGCCAACTTTCCCCGAGTCTGTCAGCACGTTCCCGTCTTTTTCCAGCGCGTTAACGGCGGGTGCCCAGACGTAAGCGCCGTCAATATCGCCACGCTGCCAGGCGGCAATGATCGCCGGTGGTTGCAGATTGATGATTTCGACCTGCCCGGGCTTAATGCCCCAGTGTTTCAGCGCGGCCAGCAGGCTGTAATGGGTGGTGGAGATAAACGGCACCGCAATGCGTTTGCCGATGAGATCCTCCGGCTTAGCGATCGTTTTCTTCACCACCAGCGCTTCGGATTCCCCCAGTTTTGACGCCAGCAGGAAAACCTCAATCGGCACCTGTTGGCTGGCGGCGACCGCCAGTGGGCTGGAGCCAAGGTTGCCGATCTGTACATCGCCGGAAGCCAGCGCGCGCACGATGCTCGCGCCGCTGTCGAATTTACGCCAGTCAACGGTCGCCCCGCTCTCTTTGGCGAAGGTGTTATCCGCCTGCGCCACTTTCGCCGGTTCAGCGGATGTCTGGTACGCGACGGTGACGTTAACCGCCTGCGCCTGGAATGCAATAAACGCCAGTGCGGCGAGAAGTGTGTTACGCGATGAAATACCCATTATTGTCTGCTCCCCTGTCTTGTTATGGGGGCAGTATTTCGTTGCGGCCGAGTTTGATAAAGGAATTAAAAATTCTTGCTAATAGCAAAGCGTTTTTAGAAAAAAAACGGGAATGGTTAGTGTGGAAATGTATTTAGCATTGAGTTGCAGGCCGGATCAGGCGTTTGCGCCGCCATCCGACAATCCATGCCTGATGGCGCTACGCTTATCCGGCCTACCACGACAACAACCCCCTGCAAATTATTGCGATTTTGTTACATTCATTCCATAACCACACCCGGATGATTGCCAGCGCGGCGGGGGCAGGCATCATAGAGGCATTATTCGGCAAGAGAGTAAGCATATGATTCGTGTGGTGCTGGTTGATGACCATGTGGTGGTGCGTTCCGGCTTTGCGCAATTATTAAGTCTTGAAGACGATCTGGACGTAGCAGGCCAGTACAGCAGCGCGGCGGAAGCCTGGCCCGCATTATTGCGCGATGACGTTAACGTCGCGGTGCTGGATATCGCGATGCCGGACGAAAACGGGCTGAGTCTGTTAAAGCGGCTACGCGCGCAAAAACCCACGTTTCGCGCCATCGTCCTCAGCATTTACGACACGCCAGCGTTTGTGCAAAGCGCGCTGGATGCAGGCGCCAGCGGCTATCTGACTAAACGCTGCGGGCCGGAAGAGCTGGTTCAGGCGGTGCGTTCCGTTGGTATGGGCGGCCACTATCTGTGCGCCGATGCGTTGCGGGCGCTGCGCGGCGGTGAACAGCCGGCGCAGGTGCTGGAGGTATTAACCCCCCGTGAGCGAGAAGTTTTTGATTTACTGGTCAAAGGCGACAGCGTCAAAGAGATCGCATTTAAGCTCGACCTCAGCCATAAAACCGTTCACGTCCACCGTGCTAACGTACTGGGTAAATTGCAGTGCCACAGTACCATCGAGCTGGTGCATTTCGCCCTCGACCACCAGTTGCTGACGGGGCACTGATGTCTCGCGGCGTGCGTTACTGGGTGATCTCACTGTTTATCCTGCTGGCCTGGGGAACAGGTTGGCTGATGCTATGGACGCTGGGCTTTTACCTGACCCATAACGGCCAACAGGCGGCGCTCTTTTTGCCGCACGGCGTTTATCTTGCGCTGTTGATTTTACTCTCCCGCCGTTACTGGCCCGCGCTGATACTGCCGCCGGTGCTGATGCCGTTATGGCTCCATAGCGAGCAATTGCTCAGCGGCTACGTCCTGCTGGCGGCGCCGCTGATCTGCCTGATCCCGGCCAGCATCGGACAAAAATTCTGGCACCGTTTTCCCCTGTACTGGCAGCGTCTCACGCTGCTGCTGGCCGCCGTCACGCTGGCCTCGCTGCTGAATACCGCCCTGCTGTCGCCCTTTATAAAAAGCCCGGCAATGCTGACTGGCCTGGCGTCGTTTACCGGCGGCGTGCTGCTCACCCCCTTTGTTTATCTGGTATTTGAATTTTTACGCCAGCAGCACCGTTATCACCTGTTGGGGCTGGATACCAACAACCCGCCGCTGCGCACTTCGCTGATCATCTGGTGCAGCCTGTTCTTTATTATCGGCATCGGCACGCAAATGGTGCTGTCGCCGGAAATTGAACGCCTGCTGCTGATCGTGGTGTTCCTGCCTAACGTGGTGATGGCGTGGAAGTTTGGCTGGCAGGGCGGCGTGCTCTCCGGGCTGCTGGGCAGCATGATGATCACCATCGCCCGCCAGGTCGGCGTCGGGTTTAACAACCTGGTCGAGCTGGAGATTTTCCTCGCCACCCAGGCGCTACTCGGCATAGGTCTTGGGATCGCCATCAGCCGCCAGCAGCATCTGGCGCAAAACCTGCACCACTATCGCCAGCGTCTGGAGGCGGAGCTGGCGGCGCGCCGGGCGCTGACCGAAAAGCTGATCCATACCGAAGAGGATACGCGCAAAAACCTGGCGCGCGAGCTACACGACGAGATCGGGCAGAACATCACCGCCATTCAGATCCAGTCACAGCTCGTGAAACGCGCGCGCGATCCGGCGCAGACGCAGGCCGCCGCCAGCCAGATAAACGATCTCGCCCGCCGTATTCACCACTCAACCCGCCAGCTGTTACGCCAGCTACGTCCCCCCGCGCTGGATGAGCTGTCGTTCAAAGAGGCGCTGCATCATCTGGTCAACGAATTCGCGTTCCCCGAACGTGGGATTCGCTGCCAGTTTGAGTATCGCCTTACGCTTACCCCGGAAAATGAAACCGTCAGGTTTACCCTCTACCGCCTGTTGCAGGAACTGCTGAACAACGTCTGTAAACATGCCGAAGCCAGCGAGGTCACGATTCTGTTAAGCCAGCAGAAACAGACCCTCCATCTGGAAGTTCGGGACAACGGCACCGGCATCCAGCCTGAAAAAATGCCGGGATTCGGTATTCAGGGGATGCGCGAACGGGTCAGCGCGCTGGGCGGCGAACTGACGCTCGAATCGCTGCACGGCACGCGGGTAATTGTTAACTTGCCCACAATTTTGCAACAAACCACGTCCTGACCAGGAAAAAGTCTTAGTCACTGCGGACTTTCTCTCATCCCCTTTGGTTTTCACTTTCCTATAGTCAGCACAAACGGAGACGGCCATGCACCCACGCCCAGTAAACGAAACAGACCAACGATACCGGGCGCTACGCCTGCGGTTGCTGATGTGCATGGTCATCGGGTACGCCGCGTTTTACCTGACGCGAAAAAGCGTGAATTACGTGCTTCCAGCGCTGCAAACGGATCTGGGACTCGATAAAGGCGATATCGGCCTGTTGGGTTCACTGTTTTACCTGACCTACGGCCTGTCGAAGTTTACCGCCGGGCTGTGGCACGACAGCCACGGGCAGCGCTGGTTTATGGGCGTTGGCCTGTTCGCCACCGGCCTGCTGAATGTGGTGTTCGCCTTTGGCGAGTCGCTGACGCTGCTGCTGGCGGTCTGGACGCTGAACGGTTTCTTTCAGGGCTGGGGATGGCCGCCCTGCGCCCGACTGCTGACCCACTGGTATTCGCGCAACGAGCGCGGCTTCTGGTGGGGCTGCTGGAATATGTCGATCAACATCGGCGGGGCGATTATCCCGCTGATTAGCGCTTTCGCCGCCCACTGGTGGGGCTGGCAGGCGGCGATGCTGGCGCCGGGGATCATCAGCATGGCATTAGGTATCTGGCTCACGCTACAGCTGAAAAGCACGCCGCAGGAAGAGGGATTGCCAACGGTCGGCGCATGGCGTCATGACCCGCTGGAGCTGCGCCAGGAGCAGCAAAGCCCGCCGATGGGGCTGTGGCAGATGCTGCGCACCACGATGCTGAAAAACCCGATGATCTGGCTGCTGGGCGTCTCATATGTGCTGGTCTATCTGATCCGCATCGCCCTCAACGACTGGGGCAACATCTGGCTCACGGAAAGCCACGGCGTCAATCTGCTCAGCGCCAACGCCACGGTGATGCTGTTTGAAGTTGGCGGTCTGCTCGGCGCGTTGTTCGCCGGTTGGGGGTCGGATTTGCTGTTCAGCGGCCAGCGCGCGCCGATGATTTTGCTGTTCACGCTGGGGCTGATGGTGTCCGTTGCCGCGTTGTGGTTAGCGCCGGTACACCATTACGCACTGCTGGCGGTCTGTTTCTTTACGGTGGGCTTTTTCGTTTTTGGCCCGCAAATGTTGATTGGCCTTGCCGCCGTCGAGTGCGGGCACAAAGCGGCGGCCGGTTCCATCACCGGGTTTCTCGGCCTGTTCGCCTATCTGGGGGCAGCGCTGGCGGGCTGGCCTCTGTCGCTGGTCATTGAACGCTACGGCTGGTCGGGCATGTTCAGTCTGCTCTCGGTCGCCGCGGTACTTATGGGTTTATTGCTGATGCCGCTACTGATGGCGGGCATCACCACCTCGCTCAGTCAAAGGATAAAACAATGAAATTGACGCTTACCTCTACCCTGATTGCATCCGGCATTGCGCTGGCAACCTTAACCGGCGCCGCGCAGGCCAAAGGCCGCCTGGTGGTTTATTGCAGCGCCACCAACGAAATGTGCGAAGCAGAAACCAAAGCGTTTGGCGACAAATATGACGTCAAAACCTCGTTCATTCGCAACGGCTCCGGCAGTACGCTGGCGAAAGTCGATGCCGAGAAGAAAAACCCGCAGGCGGACGTCTGGTACGGCGGGACGCTGGACCCTCAGTCTCAGGCGGGTGAAATGGGGCTGCTGCAACCCTACAAGTCTCCCAATCTTGAGCAGGTCATGGAGAAATTCCGCGATCCGGCGAAAGTAAAAGGCAACCTCTCTTCAGCGGTGTATGTCGGTATTCTCGGTTTTGGCGTCAACACCCAGCGCCTGAAAGAGAAAAATCTGCCGGTACCAAAATGCTGGAAGGATCTGACCAAACCGGAATACAAAGGTGAGATTCAGATTGCCGACCCGCAAAGTTCAGGCACCGCGTATACCGCACTGGCGACCTTCGCCCAGCTGTGGGGCGAAGATCAGGCCTTTGATTACCTGAAACAGCTCAACGCCAACGTTTCTCAGTACACCAAATCCGGTATTGCCCCGGCACGTAACGCCGCCCGTGGCGAAACCGCTATCGGCATTGGCTTCCTGCACGACTATTCGCTGGAAAAAGAACAGGGCGCGCCGCTGGAGCTGATCTCTCCGTGCGAAGGCACCGGCTATGAAATTGGCGGCGTCAGCATCCTGAAAGGCGCGCGTAACCTCGACAACGCCAAACTGTTCGTGGACTGGGTGCTGTCAAAAGAAGCACAAGAGCTGGCGTGGAAGAAAGGCAAGTCTTATCAGATCCTGACCAACACCACAGCGGAAACATCACCGAACTCGCTGAAGCTCGACGACCTGAAGCTCATCAATTACGACATGGATAAATACGGTTCTACCGACGTCCGTAAGCAGCTTATCAATAAGTGGGTTAGCGAAGTGAAGATGGGTAAATAAGCCCACATTGCGTTCATTTGCCGGGTGGCGGCGTAACGCCGTACCCGGCCCACAATACCGGAACCGCTATGTCACACACACTTGCACACCATCCCGTGAAAAAACGGGATGCGATATTCTTTTGGGTTCTGCTGGGCTGGCTGGCGTTTGCCCTGCTGCCGAGCTGGAGCCTGGATTACGGCCTGCTGGAGTCCACGGGCGATGAAATCCTTGAGTCCTACGGCTGGTCACAGCGCAATATCAGTTGGCTGTGGTATCTGCTGCCAAGCCTGCTGCTGATTCGCCCGTTCCATGAAGCCAGGAGCGAACAGCGCAGCCGCCATTACCTTGATGCGGGCTGGGCGCTGTTGTGTATGGCCTTTATCGTCGTCAGCGCCACCGTTGAAGGCCGTGGTTTAGGCTACGCCACTATCGTGCTGTTCGTCGCGCTGGGCGCGATCATGACGCTGGCGTTGACCCGTCTGGAATGGCTGGGCGGCGACCGCTTCGTGATCGGCTCACTTACCGCCATTGTGGCGCTGATCGGCATCTTTATCGTCTGGCCGAGTATCGCGATTTTCATCCCGATGTTCACCAACGACGCCGGGGAATTCGCGCCGCTGGCGTTTATGACGGTGCTGTCGCAGGCGCATATCATCCAGGTGATCCTCAACTCCATCGCCCTGTCGATTGCGGTGGGCGTGGGCTGTACCTTCTTCGGCCTGGTACTGGCGATTTACACCACCCGCATTGCCAAACGCAGCGCCATTATTGGCCGCATCTTCTCGATTTTGCCAATCGTCACGCCGCCGTTCGTAGTGGGTTTAGGCGTTACGCTGATGATGGGACGCTCCGGCTACGTCACCGAATTTATGGTCGAGTGGTTCGGGCTGACCAACACCAACTGGCTGTACGGGTTTACCGGCATCTGGCTGGCGCAGGTACTGGCCTTTACCCCGATGGCGTTTATGATCCTTGACGGGGCGATCAAAACCATTCATCCATCGCTGGAAGAAGCCTCGTACACCCTGCGCGCCAGCCGTTGGCAGACCTTTAACGGCGTGTTTGTCCCGCTACTAAAACCGGCGCTGGCGAACGCCTTCCTGATCGTGGTGGTGCAGTCGCTGGCCGACTTCAGTAACCCGTTAGTGCTCGGCGGTAACTTCGACGTGCTGGCGACGCAGATCTATTTCTATATCACCGGTTCGCAGCTTGATTATCAGGCCGCCAGTACGCTGGGCGCGTTCCTGCTGCTGTTCTCGCTGCTGGTGTTCTGTGTGCAGTATATGTGGATCGGTAAGCGCTCTTACGTCACTGTCTCCGGGAAATCGTACCGTGGCGACGTCCAGCCGCTGCCTGTCACCCTGGTGTGGAGCGTCATCGCCATTCTGGCCGTGTGGATAGCCTTCAACGCCCTGCTCTACGGCAGCATTTTCTACGGTAGCTTCACCGTCAACTGGGGCGTGGATTACACCCTGACGCTGGCGAACTTTATCAAGCTGTTCGGCCAGGGAATGAGCGACGGCGCGTGGCCTTCCCTGCTTGATACGTTGCTCTACGCCGGAATTGCCGCGCCGATCACCGCCATCTTCGGTCTGCTGATCGCCTGGATTGTGGTACGCCAGCAGTTCAAAGGCAAAAAGACTATCGAGTTCACCACCATGCTGTGCTTCGCCGTACCGGGCACCGTGGCGGGCGTGTCGTACATCCTCGCCTTTAACAGCGCCCCGGTGTACCTCACCGGAACGGCGGCGATTGTGATTATTTCGATGGTGATGCGTAACGTGCCGGTTGGGATTCGCGCCGGGATCGCCGGATTAGGCCAGATCGATAAATCGCTGGATGAAGCGTCGCTCAGCCTGCGCGCCGGGAGCTTGCGCACCATCACGCACATCCTGCTGCCGCTGCTGCGCCCGGCGATCCTCTCAGCGCTGATCTACAGCTTTGTGCGCGCCATTACCACCGTCAGCGCCATTGTGTTCCTCGTCACGCCAGACACCCGCGTGGCGACGGCCTACATCCTCAACCGCGTGGAAGACGGCGAATACGGCGTGGCGATCGCCTACGGCTCGATTCTGATCGTGGTGATGCTGGCGATTATTTTCATCTTTGACTGGCTGATCGGGGAAGCGCGTATCTCCCGTTCAAAAGCCAAAAACCAGGCGTAATGGAGCGCACTATGAGTCAGAAAAATTTTGTTGAACTGCGCAACGTCACCAAACGATTCGGCAGCAACACGGTTATCGATAATATCAATCTCACCATCCCGCAGGGGCAAATGGTGACGCTGCTCGGCCCTTCCGGCTGCGGCAAAACGACCATTTTGCGTCTGGTGGCCGGGCTGGAAAAACCGAGCGAAGGGCAGATTTTCATTGATGGCGAAGACGTCACCCATCGCTCTATTCAGCAGCGTGATATCTGTATGGTCTTTCAGTCTTATGCCCTGTTCCCGCACATGTCGCTGGGGGAAAACGTCGGCTACGGTCTGAAGATGCTTGGCGTGTCGCGCAGCGAAGTGAAAGCCCGTGTGCAAGAGGCGCTGGCGATGGTGGATCTGGAAGGATTCGAAGACCGCTATGTTGATCAGATCTCCGGCGGTCAGCAGCAGCGCGTGGCGCTGGCGCGCGCGCTGATCCTCAAGCCGAAGGTGCTGCTGTTTGATGAGCCGTTAAGTAACCTCGACGCCAACCTGCGTCGCAGCATGCGCGACAAGATCCGCGAACTGCAAAAGCAGTTTGATATCACCTCGCTGTACGTTACCCACGATCAGAGCGAAGCCTTTGCGGTTTCCGATACCGTGCTGGTGATGAACAAGGGGCATATTATGCAGATCGGTTCGCCGCAGGATCTCTACCGTCAACCTGCGTCACGCTTTATGGCGAGCTTTATGGGCGATGCCAACCTGTTCCCGGCGACGTTCAGTCAGGAGTATGTGGATATCTACGGCTATCGACTGCCGCGCCCGGCGCACTTTGCCGCCCAGGGTTCCGGCACCGTTGGCGTGCGCCCGGAAGCGATTACCTTGAGCGATCGCGGCGAAGAGAGCCAGCGCTGTGTGATTCAGCATGTCGCCTATATGGGGCCGCAGTATGAGGTGACGGTGGCGTGGCACGGACAGGAGATTTTATTGCAGGTTAACGCCACCCGATTGCAGCCGGACGTGGGGGAAAATTATTACCTCGAAATCCACCCGTACGGGATGTTTGTTTTAGCAGACGCAGTGTAATTGATGCCGGGTGGCGCTACGCTTACCCGGCCTACAGTTCGCACGTTGTAGGCCGGGTAAGGCATCAGCCCACACACTCAACGTTGCGCGTTCAATTCAGCAATATCCTTCGGCGTCGTCCGGCAACAACCGCCAATCAGCTTCGCACCCGCCGCCAGCCACTGCGGTAAATACTCTGCCAGCGTGGCGCACGCTTCGCCGTGATGATGCCAGGTTTTGCTTACCGCATCGTACCGCTCGCCCGAATTGGGGTAAACCACCAGCGGCAGCGCGGTCAGCCCGTGCAAATGCTGCAATGCGGCGGTGACGTTTTCCAGCGCGATGCAGTTTACGCCTGTCGCCACAACCTGCGGGCAGGCGTTGAGGAACGCCGCCACGTCACGCAGCGGCGTACCGTCGCTCAGATGCTCACTGTCGCGCAGCGTAAACGAGAACCATGCCCGCGCCCGTGGATATTCGGTTAACAACTCAGCCAGCGCTTTAATCTCAATAAAATTCGGCAGCGTTTCGCAGGCCAGCAGGTCAACGCCCGCATCCAGCAGCGCTTCCACACGCGGGCGATGAAAAGCCTGGAACGTTTCGGGAGTACATACGTAATCCCCGCGATATTCCGCACCGTCGGCCAGATACGCGCCATATGGCCCGACGGAACCCGCCACCAGCAGCGTGCCCGCCTGCGGGTTCTCAGCCAGATACGCTTCCCGCGCTTTGCGCGCCAGTTCCACGCTCTTGCCGATCAGCGCTTTCGACTGCGCTTCATCAAACCCACGCGCGGCAAGTCCTGCGGGCGTTGCCTGGTAGCTGGCGGTAATCGCGCATTGCGCCCCCGCCCGGTAGTAATCAAGGTGGACTTCGCGGATCAGCGCCGGGTTTTCTACCAGCACCTTCGCTGACCACAGGCTATCGGCTAAATCACAGCCGCGCGCTTCCAGTTCCGTCGCCATCGCCCCGTCCAGCAACAGGAAATCCTGTTTATCGAGGATGGCGCTCAACGGATTATGTTGCGACATAGTCTGGCTCCTGTTTCTGCTTATGAAATCGGCAATGAAACAAGCACCATAACACAGCGCGCCGGGCGGTAATCGGGAGCGCTACGCAATTATTAAAGACCCGTCAGCCTTGTACCAGCCGCAAACGCGCGCGCCGGGCGCTCAGCACCGGGTGAGGAGTAACAATGAGATAAAGAAAGGGTCGCCAGCTCATAATGCCTCCGCTGCCAGAATCTCTTACAACTCTGGCAATAAGGCGGCGCACCGGCGCTCAGACAGAAGTGGGAACATACCGTCCCCACTCATACGACGGAATGAGGACAACGTCAGGATCCGGGGTCGATATCAGCCGACAAACTGACGTCAGCCCGGCAGAATGGCGAAAAACCTTCAGGGTGTGGCATCATAACGCGCAGATAACAACAAATTCAGGGTGATGAATGTGAAACCGGTAACGCTCTATGATGTTGCAGACCGTGCAGGCGTCTCTTATCAGACCGTCTCTCGCGTGGTGAATCAGGCCAGCCACGTTTCCGCCAAAACCCGTGAAAAAGTCGAAGCCGCGATGGCGGAGCTGAATTACATTCCCAATCGCGTCGCGCAGCAGCTGGCGGGTAAACAAACTCCGCTCATCGGCGTCGCCACCGCTAACCTCGCGCTGCACGCGCCGTCGCAAATTGTCGCGGCGATTAAATCCCGCGCCGACAGGTCAGGCGCCAGCGTGGTGATCGCGATGGTGGAGCGCAACGGGGTAGACGCCTGCAAAGCGGCGGTACATAACCTGCTGGCGCAGCGGGTAAGCGGGTTGATCATCAACTACCCGCTTGATGAGAACGATGCCATTGCCGTTGCCGCCGCCTGCGGCAACGTGCCGGTACTGTTTCTCGACGTGTCCGATCGGTTCCCCGTTAACAGTATTATTTTTTCCCATGACGACGGCGCGCGTCTGGGCGTTGAGCATCTGGTAGAACACGGGCACCAGCGCATCGCGCTGTTGACAGGGCCGCACTCGTCCGTCTCTGCGCGGCTAAGACTGGCGGGCTGGCATAAATATCTGACCCACTATCAGCTGCGACCGGTGGCAGAAACGGAAGGCGACTGGAGCGCGATGTCCGGTTTCCAGCAAACCATGCAGATGCTCAATGACGGAACGATGCCCACCGCAATACTGGTGGCTAACGATCAGATGGCGCTGGGCGCCATGCGGGCGATCGCTGAGTTTGGCCTGCGCATCCCGCAGGATATCTCGGTGATAGGCTACGATGACACCGAAGACAGCGCCTGCTACATCCCACCGCTGACCACCATCAGACAGAATTTCCCCCTGCTTGGCGCAACCAGCGTCGACAAACTGCTGCAACTCTCCCGTGGCGAACCCGCCACCGGTAACCAGCAACTCCCCGTTTCATTGGTTCAGCGTAAAACCGTGCAGCCCCCCAATGCTCAGGCCACTTCTCCGCAGGCGTTGGCCGACTCCCTGATCCAACTGGCTCGGCAGGTTTCGCTGTTAGCGCCGAAAATGTGAACGCATAACAATTGTGTGAGTCAGTTCACTCATTGAACCTCCTGTCCTTTACAGCAGGAATCCCTTCTTCGTATTTTGACTGAAATTGTGAGCGAATAACAAACCCAATCAGGATACCGCTATGCCCCAGAATGCAGATTCACTCGCCGTCGTTCTGAAACGTCGCGACTGGGAAAACCCTGGCGTAACGCAACTTAATCGCCTGGAGGCGCACCCTCCTTTTTGCAGCTGGCGTAATGCCGATGACGCCCGCGCGAACCGTGACTCCGCACACAAGCGCAGCCTGAACGGTGAATGGACGTTTGCCTGGTTTTCGGCGCCTGAAGCAGTACCAGAGAGTTGGCGGACAAGCGATCTGCAACAGGCGAATAGCGTGCGCGTGCCGTCTAACTGGCAAATGGACGGTTACGACGCCCCCATTTATACCAACGTCACCTATCCCATTCCGGTTAACCCGCCGTTCGTTCCGGCAGATAACCCAACCGGATGTTACTCGCTCACATTCAGTATTGACGCAGACTGGCTACAGGCAGGCCAGACGCGGATCATTTTTGATGGCGTGAACTCCGCCTTCCATTTGTGGTGCAACGGTCGCTGGGTCGGATACGGTCAGGACAGCCGTCTGCCGTCTGAATTCGATCTCACGCATTTTTTGCTTAAGGGTGAAAACCGCCTCGCGGTAATGGTGCTGCGCTGGAGTGACGGCAGCTATCTGGAAGATCAGGATATGTGGCGGATGAGCGGCATCTTTCGCGACGTCTCGCTGCTGCATAAACCGGCAACGCAAATCCGTGACCTGCGCATCAACACCCGCTTTAACGATGATTTTAGCCGCGCAGTGCTGGAAGCGGAGGTCAGAACAACGGGGGAACGATGCGATGATTTACGCGTGACGGTACAGCTGTGGGATAGCGAAACATTCGTCGGAGAAAAAACCGCTCCGCTCGGCAGCGGGATCATTGATGAGCGCGGCGCTTACCCTGATCGCACAACCCTTCGTCTGAATGTCGAACACCCGGTGCTGTGGAGCGCGGAGACCCCGCATCTGTATCGTGCCGTTGTGCAGCTACACGCCGCCGATGGCACGCTGATTGAAGCCGAAGCCTGCGACGTCGGTTTCCGTCAGGTCAGCATTGAAAACGGTCTGCTGCTGTTAAACGGTAAGCCGCTGCTGATCCGCGGCGCCAACCGCCATGAACATCACCCGGAAAACGGCCAGGTGATGGATAAAGAGACCATGATTAAAGACATTCTGCTGATGAAGCAGAACAATTTTAACGCCGTGCGCTGCTCCCATTATCCGAATCACCCGCTGTGGTACACCCTGTGCGATCGCTACGGCCTGTACGTGGTGGATGAGGCCAATATCGAAACCCACGGCATGGTGCCGATGAATCGCCTGAGCGACGATCCGGTCTGGCTGCCCGCCATGAGCCAGCGCGTGACGCGGATGGTACAGCGCGATCGCAACCATCCGAGCATTATTATCTGGTCACTGGGCAACGAGTCCGGGCACGGTGCCAACCACGACGCGCTGTACCGCTGGATTAAGTCGGAAGATCCCTCCCGTCCCGTGCAGTATGAAGGCGGCGGCGCGAATACGGCGGCAACCGACATCATTTGCCCGATGTACGCCCGCGTCGATCAGGATCAGCCCTTCCCCGCCGTACCGAAATGGTCGATCAAAAAATGGCTGTCGATGCCGGGCGAGCAGCGCCCGCTGATCCTGTGTGAATACGCCCACGCGATGGGCAACAGCCTCGGCGGTTACGCGAAATACTGGCAGGCGTTTCGCCAGTATCCACGCCTGCAAGGCGGTTTTGTCTGGGATTGGGTGGATCAGTCGCTTATCAAATACGACGACGACGGTCGGCCGTGGTCAGCCTACGGCGGCGACTTTGGCGACGCGCCTAACGACCGTCAGTTCTGTATGAACGGCCTGGTGTTCGCCGACCGAACGCCGCATCCGTCACTGTATGAAGCCAAACACGCGCAGCAGTTTTTCCAGTTTACGCTGCTGCCGGGAGCCGAATGCCAGATTGAAGTAACCAGCGAATACCTGTTCCGCCATAGCGATAACGAGGTGCTCCACTGGTCACTGGCGCTGGATGGCAACCCGCTGACCGCAGGCGTTGTGACGCTGGATATCCCGCCGCAGGGACGCCAGATCATCGCGCTGCCAGCGCTCCCGGAAGCGGAAACCGCAGGCCAGCTATGGCTGACGGTACGCGTTGAACAGCCGCAGGCAACCGCGTGGTCGCAAGCCGGACATATCAGCGCCTGGCAACAGTGGAAGCTCGGCGAAAAACTCGCTACGCAGTGGCCGCAGCACGCTGGCAACGCGCCACAGCTCACCAGCAGCGGGACAGCATTCCGTATTGTCGCAGGCGAGAAATGCTGGGAGTTCAGCCGCCAGCAGGGCGTATTGACGCAATTCTGGATTGGCGAAGAGGCACAGTTGCTGACTCCGCTTGTCGATCAGTTCACCCGCGCGCCGCTGGACAACGACATCGGCGTGAGCGAGGCAACCCGCATCGACCCTAACGCCTGGGTTGAACGCTGGAAGGCCGCCGGTCATTACCAGGCTAAAGCGGTATTACTGCAATGCGATGCCGACACGCTTGCCAGCGCGGTACTGATTACCACCGCCCACGCCTGGCAGTATCAGGGCGAGACGCTGTTCATCAGCCGGAAAACCTACCGTATCGACGGCAACGGTGAAATGCAGATAACGGTAGATATTGACGTCGCCAGCGGGACACCGCATCCGGCGCGCATCGGCCTGAGCTGCCAGCTTGCGCAGGTGGCGGAGCGGGTCAACTGGCTGGGGTTAGGCCCGCACGAGAACTACCCGGATCGTCTCTCTGCCGCCTGTTTTGAACGCTGGGATCTGCCGCTGGAAGAGATGTACACCCCGTATGTTTTCCCGAGCGAAAACGGCCTGCGCTGCGGAACGCGTGAATTGCGTTATGGCGCGCATCAGTGGCGCGGCGATTTTCAGTTCAACATCAGCCGCTACGGCCAGAAACAGCTGATGGAAACCAGCCACCGCCATCTGCTCCAGCCGGAAGCGGGCACCTGGCTCAATATTGACGGTTTCCATATGGGCGTAGGCGGCGATGACTCCTGGAGCCCTTCTGTCTCTGCGGAATATCAGCTCAGCGCCGGGCGCTACCACTACCAGATAAGCTGGCGGTAAAAGGGAAATTGCCGGATGGCGGTGCAAGCACCGTATCCGGCCTGCGATACATTTTCTTCCTGGCCCGATAAGCGATAACGCCATCGGGCACCTCGGTTACTCCTCAATCACCTGACGGATTTGTTGCAACGAAGCGGGATCGTCAAGCGTGGACAAATCGCCCGGATCGCGGCCTTCGCAAATCGCCTGAATCGTACGACGCAGCATTTTGCCAGAACGTGTTTTCGGCAACTGTGAAACAAACCAGACGTGCGCCGGGCGGCCAAAATTACCGATCTGACTGTCCACCAGCGACATAATCGCCTTCTCTTCCGTTTGCGCCACGTCCCTGTCCTCCAGCGTGTCGCTCTGTTTCGGGATCACAAACGCTACCGCCACCTGTCCCTTCAGCGCATCTTTCACCCCCACCACCGCCACTTCCGCCACGTTCGGGTAACTGGAAATGCTTTCCTCGATCTCGCGCGTGCCCAGACGGTGCCCGGCGACGTTGATCACATCATCGGTGCGCCCGAGGATGAAATAATAGCCGTCCGCGTCGCGAATCCCCCAGTCGAAAGTGGCGTACACCTGACGCGAGAACAGTGACCAGTAGGTATTCACAAAACGCGCATCGTCCCCCCAGATAGTCTGAACGCAGCCAGGCGGCAGCGGCCCCTCAATGACCAGCATCCCTTTCTCGTTCACCTCGCAAGGTTCACCAGTGACCTCATTGAGCAACTGCACGTTATAGCCGTACATCGGTACGCCGGGGCTGCCCAGCCGTGAAGGCCGGTCGTCCAGCGCGCGGGCGATCGCCATAATCGGCCAGCCGGACTCGGTCTGCCAGTAGTTGTCGATAACCGGCACATCCAGCGTCTCCGTCACCCAGGCGGCCGTCGGCTCATCCAGCGGCTCACCGGCCAGATAGAGCACCTCCAGCGAGGAGAGATCGTGATTGCGGATCTGCGCCGTCGGAAACTTCTTCAACACGCGGATGGCGGTCGGCGCAGAGAACATCCGGCTGACGCGGTATTTCTCTACGATCTTCCACCAGACGCCGCAGTCCGGGTACGTCGGCAACCCTTCATAAACGATGGTTGCCATGCCTGCCAGCAACGGCGCGTAGACAATATAGGAGTGCCCCACAACCCAGCCGATATCCGACGCGCAAAAGAACACGCCGCCCGCTTTGCCACCGAAGATAGTGTCCATCGAGGTTGCCAGCGCCACCGCATAGCCGCCGACGTCGCGCTGTACGCCTTTCGGTTTTCCGGTCGTGCCGGAGGTATAAAGAATGCAGGAGATCTCATTGGATTCCAGCCAGGCCACCGGCACCCGCGCCCCGAGATGCTGCTGACGCAGCGACGCAAAATCGAGGTCGCGCGCCGGTACTCGCGCCATTTTCGCCAGCCCGCGATCCACCAGCAAAACGTGGCGCGGCTGATGCTGCGCCTGCGCGATGGCATCATCCAGCAGCTTTTTATACGGCAGAATCTTACCGCCGCGCGCCCCGGCGTCTGCCGAGACAATCAGCACCGGCTTAGCGTCGTCGATTCGCGCCGCTACGCTGTGCGAGGCAAAACCGCCGAACACCACCGAATGAATCGCGCCAATCCGCGCGCAGGCCAGCAGCGTAATGCGCGCCTCGGCAATCATCGGCATATAAACCAGCACCCGGTCGCCGCGCTGCACGCCCAGCGACAACAGCATCGACGCCACCACGTTCACTTCGTCATACAACTGGCTGAAGGTAAACGTGCGCTCCTCTTCCGTTTCAGAGGAGACGGCAATCAGCGCCAGCGCATCCGGCTGCTTGTCCAGCCAGCGGTCGATAGCGTTATGGCACAAATTAGTGGTTCCGCCACAAAACCAGCGGGCAAACGGCGGATCGCTGTGATCCAGCGTTTGAGTAAACGGCTGCTGCCAGTCGATACGTCGGGCCTGCTCGGCCCAGAACGACGCCGGCTGCGTAATGGAACGCTGATAAAACTCGCTAAAAGACATGAAGCTCTCCTGTTGAACTTACTGCCTGCTGGCTCAGATGACAAATAAGTCGAGGTATTCATTGACCGGCATCTGCTCCAGGCGAGTTCTGTCCAGGGAGACATCCAGAATGCGCTGCTGCTGACGGGTCGGGAACTGACGCGCCAGGTTGATTTTGAATTTATCGATAAGCTTCGGAATGCCGTCGGTACGGCGGCGAGCGTGGCCAATCGGGTACTCCACGACCACCTCGGCAAACTGTGAACCATCGGTAAATTCAAGGGTGATAGCGTTGGCGATGGCGCGTTTTTCCGGGTCGTGATAGTCGGCGGTAAACGCCGGGTCTTCAAAGCAGGTTATCTTCTCGCGCAGGGCGTCAATGCGTTTATCCTGCGCTACGCCGTCCTCATAATCCGCCGCCGTTAAGCGCCCGAACAGTAGCGGGATCGCCACCATGTACTGAATGCAGTGGTCGCGGTCGGCCGGGTTATTCAACGGCCCTTTTTTGTCGATGATGCGAATGCAGGCTTCATGGGTGCGAATCGTCACTTTCTCAATATCCGCCGCCGTTTTGCCCGCCGCCTGCATCTGTTCAAAGAGGGTCATGGCGGCTTCAACCGCCGTCTGCGAGTGGAACTCCGCCGGGAAGGAGATTTTGAACAGCACGTTTTCCATGACGTAAGAACCATACGGACGCTGGAAGCGGAACGGCTCGCCGTTGAAAGAGACGTCATAAAAGCCCCAGGTTTTCGCCGTCAGCGCCGACGGATAGCCCATCTCACCGGTTTTTGCCATCAGCGCCAGACGCACCGCGCGGGAGGTGGCATCGCCCGCCGCCCAGGACTTACGTGTTCCGGTGTTTGGCGCATGGCGATAGGTACGCAGCGACTGACCATCCACCCACGCCAGCGACACCGCGTTGAGGATCTCATCACGCGTCAGCCCCAGCATTTCGGCGACAACTGCTGTCGAAGCCACTTTGACCAGCAGTACGTGATCCAGGCCGACGCGGTTGAAGGAATTTTCCAGCGCGATGCAGCCCTGAATCTCATGGGCTTTGATCATCCCGGCCAGCACCTGCTTCATGGTCAGCGGCGCTTTGCCTGCGGCAACCGCATTACGCGACAGCCAGTCCGCGGTTGCCAGAATCCCGCCGAGGTTATCAGAGGGGTGGCCCCACTCTGCCGCCAGCCAGGTATCGTTGAAGTCGAGCCAGCGGATCATCGCGCCGATATTAAACGCCGCCTGCACCGGATCGAGCTGAAACTGGGTGCCCGGTACGCGTACGCCGTTCGGCACGACGGTGCCCGGAACGATCGGCCCCAGCAGTTTTTTACAGGCCGGATATTCCAGCGCTTCCAGACCGCAGCCCAGCGTGTCGAGCAAGCAGTAGTGGGCGGTGTCCCAGGCCACTTTAGAGGTGATGTCGTAGTTCATGACGTAATCGACGATATCCACGATTTCACGGTCAAATTCCGGGCGAATGTTCATTATTTGTGCGGACATAGGGTACATTTCCTGCGTTTTATCGTTAGAGAAATAAAGTTATTGGCGCTGATCCAGCGGAATAAATTCGCGATCTTCCGGGCCGGTATAATTGGCGGAAGGTCGGATAATTTTGTTGTCCTGACGCTGTTCGATGATGTGCGCCGCCCAGCCGGTGACGCGGGCGATCACAAACAGCGGGGTGAACATTTCGGTGGGGACGCCCATCATGTTGTAGGAGACCGCCGAGAACCAGTCGAGGTTGGGGAACATCTTTTTCGATTCCCACATCACGTTTTCCAGACGGTCGGCGATGTTGTACATCTTCAGCGAACCACCGGCCTCCGAAAGCTGTTTCGCCACGCGTTTGATCACCTGATGGCGCGGATCGGCAATGGTGTAGACCGGATGGCCAAAACCAATGATCACCTCTTTATTTTCAATGCGTTTGCGGATATCCGCCTCGGCTTCCTCCGGCGTTTCGTAGCGCTGCTGAATTTCCAGCGATACCTCATTCGCCCCGCCGTGCTTCGGGCCGCGCAGCGCGCCAATCGCGCCGATGATGGCGGAGTAGACATCGGAGCCCGTCCCTGCAATCACCCGGCTGGTGAAAGTGGACGCGTTGAATTCATGCTCGGCATACAGCACCAGCGAGATGTGCATCGCCTTTTCCCAGCTTTGCGACGGCTTCTCGCCGTGCAGCAGATGCAGGAAATGGCTACCGACGGAGTCGTCGTCAGTTTCCGGCTGAATACGTTCGCCGTTATGGCTGTAGTGATACCAGTAGAGCAGGATGGAACTGAGCGAGGCCAGCAGTTTGTCGGCGATATCGCGCGCGCCGGAAACGGTATGCCCCTCTTTTTCCGGCAGCGTACAGCCGAGAGCCGACACGCCGGTGCGCATGACGTCCATCGGGTGCGACGCCGCAGGCAATGCTTCCAGCACGGTGCGTACATTGGCCGGTAATCCACGCAATGCTTTCAGCTTATTTTTATAGGCATGGAGTTCATCGCTATTGGGCAATTTGCCGTGAATTAACAGATGCGCGACTTCTTCAAATTCACAATGCTCCGCGAGATCGAGAATATCGTACCCGCGATAGTGTAAGTCGTTGCCGCTTTTTCCCACGGTACACAACGCGGTATTTCCGGCCGGAACGCCCGATAATGCGACAGATTTCTTGGGCTTAATGACATGGGTGTTGTTTTGCAGGATCGTCGTATCGCTCATGTTGTCCTCGTCATTGTTATATGTAGGGTATTGAGGGTGTACGTTTCGCCGTTGTAGGCCTGATAAGGCGCAGCCGCCATCAGGCATTGCCGGATGGCACTTCGTTTATCCGGCCTACAGCTCTACTTCAGGTTCAGCGCATCCAGCTTCTCTTCGTACTGGTAATAATTGATGCTTTCGTACAGCTCGTTGCGGGTCTGCATGATGTCGATAACGTTTTTTTGCGTGCCTTCCTGGCGCAGCACGTTATAGACACGCTCGGCAGCGCGATTCATGGCGCGAAATGCCGACAGCGGATAGAGCGCCATCGCCACGTTAGCGCTGCGCAGTTCGTCGGTGGTAAACAGCGGCGTCGCGCCAAACTCCGTGATATTCGCCAGGATCGGCACCGGTACGGCATCGGCGAACTGGCGATACATTGACAGCTCGGTAATCGCTTCCGGGAACAGCATGTCGGCCCCCGCTTCCACATAAGCCCGCGCGCGATCGATCGCCGCCTCTAATCCTTCCACCGCCAGCGCATCGGTACGCGCCATGATCACGAAGTCAGGATCGGTACGCGCATCCACCGCCGCACGAATCCTGTCCACCATCTCCTCTTTGGACACGATCGCCTTATTCGGGCGATGGCCGCAGCGTTTCGCGCCGATCTGATCTTCGATATGCAGCGCAGCGGCGCCGGCTTTGATCATCGACTTCACCGTACGCGCCACGTTAAAGGCGGAGGAACCAAAGCCGATGTCGGCATCCACCAGCAGCGGCAGCGGGCAGACGTCGGTAATACGGCGGATGTCGGTCAACACATCATCCAGCGTGGAGATCCCCAGATCCGGCAGACCCAGCGATCCCGCCGCCACGCCGCCGCCGGAAAGGTAAATCGCCTGATAGCCTGCGCGCTGGGCCAGCAATGCGTGATTGGCATTGATGGCGCCGACGATCTGTAAGGGGTTTTCTTTGGTGAGCGCAGCGCGAAACGCCTGGCCCGGAGAGTGTAGAGACATATCCCGTCCTCTTGTTATCAACTTGTTATTTAATGTTGATTCACATAGAGCAAAGGGAATGCCAGAGCGATCGCTGAAAAAGAGAGAATTTTGTTTTTTCTTATAATTCAAACAAATAACAAAAAACACAAACTTAACCATACCTTTCATCAGGACAAAAGCGTGTCAGCTAACGTTTCATGAAACGGTTCGCGCTGTTTCATTGCAACATTTATGAAACACGACTAAAACAAAATCTCGGTCCCTCAATACAACATCAACTGCTATGGCTGACACGCACCTTCCCGCTCGCGATAATCATGACAAGCCGGTGATCTGGACGGTCTCGGTAACGCGTCTGTTCGAGTTGTTTCGCGACATCAGCCTGGAGTTCGACCATCTGGCGACCATCACCCCCATCCAGCTTGGGTTTGAAAAAGCGGTGAACTATATCCGTAAAAAACTGGCGACCGAGCGCTGTGACGCCATTATCGCGGCGGGTTCCAACGGCGCTTATTTAAAAAGCCGCCTCTCCATACCGGTGATCCTGATAAAACCCAGCGGATTCGACGTGCTCCAGGCGCTGGCGAAAGCCGGCAAACTGACCTCGTCCATTGGCGTTATCACCTACCAGGAGACGATCCCCGCGCTGATCGCCTTTCAAAAAACGTTTAATTTGCGTCTGGAACAGCGCAGCTACATCACCGAAGAGGATGCCCGTGGGCAAATTAATGAACTGAAAGCCAACGGCATTGAGGCGGTAGTCGGCGCAGGGCTAATTACCGATCTGGCGGAAGAAGCCGGGATGACCGGCATTTTTATCTATTCTGCGGCCACCGTGCGTCAGGCGTTTAGCGATGCGCTGGATATGACCCGGCTGACGCTGCAACATGGCGGCCAATATGCCTCCGGCAACGGGCTGCGCACCCGCTACGATCTGGGAGATATGCGCGGCCATTCCGCGCAAATGGAGCAGGTTCGCCATACGATCATGCTGTACGCCCGCTCCAGCGCGGCGGTGTTGATTCAGGGTGAGACCGGCACCGGTAAAGAGCTGGCGGCGCAGGCGATTCACCGCGAGTTTTTTGCCCGTCGGGGCCAGCGCAGCGGTAAAAAAACGCCTCCGTTTGTGGCCATTAACTGCGGCGCAATTACCGAATCGCTGCTTGAAGCAGAGTTATTCGGTTATGAGGAGGGGGCATTTACCGGTTCCCGACGCGGCGGACGCGCCGGTCTGTTTGAAATCGCCCACGGCGGGACGCTGTTTCTGGATGAGATCGGGGAAATGCCCCTGCCCTTACAGACCCGTCTGCTGCGCGTACTGGAAGAGAAAGAGGTGACGCGCGTTGGCGGGCATCAGCCTGTCCCGGTAGATGTACGGGTCATCAGCGCCACGCACTGCAATCTGGAACAGGCGATAAAGCAGGGGCAATTTCGCACCGATCTGTTTTATCGTCTCAGCATTCTGCGCCTGACGCTTCCGCCCCTTCGGGAGCGCCCGTCAGATATCGTGCCGCTGGCGGAGGGATTTTTGAAACAGTCCCTGGCGGCATTAGACGCGCCGTTTGGCGAATCGGTGCGCGAGGGGCTGGCGCAAAGCCAGACCATTCTTCTGCGCTATGCCTGGCCCGGCAATATTCGCGAGTTGCGGAATATGATGGAGCGCCTGGCGCTTTTTTTAAGCGTCGAGCCGCAGCCCAGTCTGGATAGCCAGTTTTTACAGCAGTTTTTACCCGAGCTGGCGACGATTCCCGAAGCGCCATCAGCGCTTACGCCGCAGCAGGTTCTGGCGCAGTTTAACGGCGATAAAACCGCGGCGGCGCGATATCTGGGTATTAGCCGGACGACATTCTGGCGACGATTAAAAGAGTGAAGGTTTATTGCCGGATGGCGCTGACGCTTATCCGGCCTACGAGCAGAGTGAGAACTTATCGCCGGATGGCGCTAACGCTTATCCGGCCTACGAGCAGAGTGAGAACTTATTGCCGGATGGCGCTGGCGCTTATCCGGCCTACGAGCTACGAGCAGCACTGAACCGTAGGCCGGATAAGACGTTTACGTCGCCATCCGGCATAATGACAGCTTATTTTTTCTTGTAGATATCCGCAGTACCATGAATTTTATTATCGGTTTGCCCGGAGGTCAGTACGACCACATCAGCCCCTTTTTCATCGGCCTTTTTAAGCAGATCCTCTTTTGCCTCCATAGTTGACGTCTCATTGCTGGTATTAATGGTGCCTATCTTCGTGTATTGCGACTCCACTTTCTCAAACTCGACCTTTGTCAACAGCTCCGCGGCATAGACGTTGGTTACGACAAACGCTAACGCACCAATCAATACTTTATATCCTGTCTTCATATAAAAGCTCCGGTTGTGTTATTACGCTATCATCGCCTTCTCGGAACGGATGCTCTGTTCTGAGTGATTAAATAACTAGTTGAGATTAGCGGAAAAATCCAGTCAGCCGGATGTATCATAATTTGTGATCTTTCTCTCACCCCTGCACTTTTACTATAAATAGTATGGCGTTAACTATCAGGCCCTGGAAATCTCACTATGGAACCTCTGCACGCGGTTGTCCTGACCGTCAGCCTGTTCGTCTTAACCTTCTTTAACCCCGGCGCAAACCTCTTTGTGGTGGTACAAACCAGCCTCGCCTCCGGGCGTCGGGCCGGTGTATTAACGGGGCTGGGCGTGGCGCTTGGCGATGCGATTTATTCCGGGCTGGGACTGTTTGGCATGGCGACCCTGATTACCCAGTGCGAAGAAATTTTCTCGCTGATCAAAATCGTCGGCGGCGCATATTTGTTATGGTTTGCCTGGAACAGCATCCGCCATCAGGCCACCCCGCAAATGCCGACTCTGCAACAGCCCATTTCCGCCCCCTGGAGCGTGTTCTTCCGCCGGGGACTGTTAACCGATCTGTCAAATCCGCAGACGGTGCTGTTTTTTATCAGTATTTTCTCGGTCACGCTCAGCGCGGAAACCCCGACATGGGCAAGACTGATGGCCTGGGCCGGCATCATGCTCTCTTCCGTCATCTGGCGCATCTTCCTGAGCCAGGCCTTTTCCCTACCGGCGGTACGCCGCGCTTACGGGCGGATTCAGCGCATTGCCAGCAGGGTGATTGGCGCGATCATCGGCGTGTTCGCCCTCAGGCTGATTTACGAAGGCGTGAACCACCGCTAGCCAGTAGCAGAGCGGCCACATAACAGAGCGCCACCGCCAGACTCATTTTTAGCATGGTTTCGCCGCCCAGCCCCGACAACGGCGCGGCGATGCCACCGAAAACAAACATGCTCATCCCCATCAGCGCGGAGGCGGTTCCTGACTCCTGAACGTCCACCACGCTCATCGCCTCAGCGCCCGCCACGGTGCCAATTCCGCTGCAAAAGGCGACGGTAAAAAAGAGCGCCACCAGCGCCAGAACCGGCTGCTGTAGCCAGGCGCAGAGCAAGGTGATTAACGCGCAGATGACGGCCAACAGCAAGCCGCCGCGCAGCAGCGTCATTGCCATGATTCGACGCGCAAGACGGGAAAAAATCAGCGAGGCGACGATCAGCCCGATCCCATTAAGGCCAAACAGCAGGCTGAACTGCATCGGGCTTAAGCCATACTCGCTTTGCAGCACAAATGACGAAGAGCCGATATAAGCAAACAACCCCGCCAGCATGAAGGCCTGCATCAGGCAAAAGCGCATAAAGAGACGATTTTTCACCACGCTGCGCCCGGTCGAAAATAACGATGCGCCGCGCGTTCGCTGCGGCAGCGTCTCACTGATAAACAGGATGCAGCAGAGCAAAAGCAGTGTCGCAATCCCCGCCATTACCCAAAACAACATACGCCAGTCAAACGCGGTGGCAATGTAGCCGCCCAGAACCGGAGAAAGCACCGGGGCGATGCCGTTCACCGTCATGAGCAGCGCGAAGAACTGGGTCAGGGTCACGCCCTGATATTTGTCCCGCGCAATAGAGCGCGAGAGCACCGAACCACCGGCCCCCGCCGCGCCCTGCACAAAACGCCAGACGATCAGCCAGTGAATATCCTGAGTTGTCGCGCACAGTACCGAAGAGGCAATAAACAGCAACAGCGACAGGATCAACGGAACCTTACGACCAATCCGGTCGCTGAGCGGGCCAAACAGCAGTTGCCCAAGCCCAAGACCGATCAGCGAAGACGTCAGTGTCAGTTGCGTCAGGGTGGTCGTCGTTGCCAACTGTTCGGACATCTCCGGCAGAGCGGGCAGATAAAGATCGGTACACAGCGGCCCGATCCCGGTTAACAAGCCGAGGATCAACACCCACGAAAGCGACACGCGCGCCATAAAAACACCTCCCTCTGATTACCGGGCCCCGCCGCCGAGCGACTGCCAGAGCGTTATGCGGTTTTCATTGTCCGTCAGTTGCAGGGCGATAAGCGTCTGCTGCGCCGACCACAGCGTGCGTTGCGCCGTCAGTACAGTCAGATAATCCCCGACCCCGGCGCGATAACGACGCATCCCGACATCCAGCGTTTTTTGTTCTGCGGCGACATACTGGCGCTGGGCATCCAGCTGTTCATCCAGCGTCGCACGCCGGGCAAGCGCATCAGCCACATCTTTGAACGCGCTTTGCACCGTTTTTTCATAGGTAGCAATGAGTCCCCGTTTTTGCGCTTCGGCATAGCGGAGCTGCGCCAGGTTGCTGCCGCCGGTAAACAGCGGCAGCGTAATGGAAGGCGCAAACGACCACACCTTCATGCCATGACTGAACAAGGACGAGAGCGCATCGCTGCCAACACCGGCGCTTGCCGTCAGGGAGATGGTCGGGAAGAAATTCGCTCGCGCCGCGCCAATATCGGCATTGGCGCTTTTCAGGTTATGTTCCGCTTCCTGAATATCCGGCCGACGCAACAGCACGGAAGAAGAGACGCCAGCGGGCACCAGCGTAATCACCTGCGCATCAAGGCTTTCCAGCGTACCGGGCAGCACGCTTTCCGGCAGCGTTGTGCCCGCCAGCAGGTTCAGGGCGTTGATATCCTGCGCCACCTGAGTCTGATAGCTGGCTACGCTGGCGCGCGCCTGCTGGTAAACGCTCATCGCTTCACTGACATCCGTTGCGGCGGCTGTCCCGACCTGCTGCTGACGTTGAACAATTTTCAGCGAGTTTTCCGCACTGGCCATCGTCTCCCTGGCCAGCGCCAGATTGCTGTTATCTGCCGCCAGGGTCAGCCACACGGTGCTGATCTCGGCAATTAACGTCAAACGGGTGTTCTGCGCGGTAAATTCGCTGGCAAGCCAGGTTTCCCGCGCCGCCCGCGACAGGCTCTGATTGCGGCCAAACAGATCCAGCTCAAAGCTGGACACCGCGCCATCGGCTTCAGCGCTCGTTCCGGTTCCGTTCGCCAGCGTACGGCTACGTGTAGAACTGAGTGAAGCATTCACCGTCGGGAACAACGAGGCACGCGCTTCGCCATACAACGCCCGTGCGGAGTCGATATCAGCAATCGCCTTTTGTACATCACGGTTACTGTTAAGGGCGGTGTTCACCACCTGTTGCAGCCGCGCGTCGTTAACAATCTGCTGCCAGTCGCGGCTGACAGCGTTCCCCTGCCCCTGCGCACCCGGTAAACTTGCCGGAACCGGCGCATCGGGCGTGCTGTAGTGCGGATCAAGCGACACACACCCTGCGCTCAGGAGAGCGAAAACAAAGAGAAAAATACGCAACATAACTTACTCCTGACGACGGGACTTGCGGGTAAACAGATGCTTAACCAGCACGAAGAACAGCGGGACGAAGAAGATAGCCAACAGCGTGGCGGTTAATGTCCCACCGATGATTCCGGTCCCGATCGCCACACGGCTGTTCGCCCCGGCCCCTGTGGCGATAGCCAGCGGCGTAACCCCGGCAATAAAGGCCAGAGAGGTCATAATGATTGGGCGCAAACGGGTCTGCGCCGCTCGCAGCGCAGCCCGGCTCAGGGAATAGCCTTCCGCAACCGCAGCTTCGGCAAATTCGACGATCAGAATGGCGTTTTTCGACGACAGGCCGATGGTGGTCAGCAGCGCGACCTGGAAGTAAACATCATTATTTAAATCACGCATCCAGGCCGCCAGCGCCGCGCCTAACAGCCCCAGAGGGATGACCAGAATCACCGAAAACGGTACCGACCAGCTTTCATACAGCGCCGCCAGGCAGAGGAAAACCACCAGAATAGAGATGGCGTACAAGCTCATAGCCTGACCGCTGGCCAGCTTTTCCTGCAATGACAACCCGCTCCACGCCCATGTGGTGCCAGCTGGCAAGCTGTTTGCCAGCGCTTCCATTTTGTCCATCGCGGCGCCGGAGCTGAAACCGCTGGCGTTTTCTCCCTGAATCTCATAGGCGGCAGAGCCGTTGTAGCGCACCAGACTTTCCGGGCCGTACTCCCAACGGGTGGTGGCGAAGGCGGAAAAGGGCGTCATGCTGTTATCGCTGCCGCGCACGAACCATTTGCCCAGATCCGCAGGTGAAGAACGGAACTCGCTGTCGCCCTGAATGTAGACTTTCTTCACGCGGCCGCGATCGATAAAGTCATTGACATAGGTTCCCCCCCAGGCGCTGGATAAGGTGCTGGTCACATCGCTTAAGCCAAGCCCCAGCGAGACGGCCTTATTGCTGTCGATATCCACCTGAAGCTGCGGCATTTGCGGCAGGTCATTTGCGCGCACGGCGTGCAGAATATCGCTCTGGTTTGCCTGGGCGATCAGCTGATTACGCATCTGTAACAGGGTATCGCGATCGGTCGCCCCATTCGCCATCAGCTCAAAAGAGAAGCCGTTGCTTTGCCCCAGCCCCTCAACCGACGGCGGCGTCATCGCAAAAAGCGTCGCATCGCGAATGGCGCCCAGTTCTTTACTGGCACGCAGCGCAATAGCCTGTGCGGTATTTTCTTCGCCTTTACGCTCCGACCAGTTTTTCAGCGAAACGAACGCCATCCCGGCATTCTGCCCGCTGCCGCTGAAGCTAAAACCATCGACGGTAAAAATAACGTCCGTATTGGCTTTCTCTTTATTGAGAAACCAGTCTGTCACCTGACGATTGACCTCTGCGGTTCGCGACGCCGTCGCCCCTGCGGGCAGGGTGTACTGCACCATAATTTCACCCTGATCTTCGGTCGGTAAGAAGCTGCCGGGCAGCTTCCACATCGCCAGCGCCATCGCCCCGCATAACAGCGCATAAACGCCCATCACGCTGACGCTGCGACGCAGCACATGCAGGACGCCGCGCTGATAACCCTGTTCAGTTCGGCTATAGAATCGGTTGAATATCCCGAAGAAGCCCTTTTTATGCGGCGCGGTATGGCTAAGAATCGAACCGCACAGGGCTGGGGTCAGGGTCAACGCCACCACGACCGAGAGCAGCATTGCCGAGATAATCGTCACAGAGAACTGGCGATAAATGACGCCGGTAGAGCCGCCAAAGAACGCCATCGGCAGGAATACCGCAGACAAAACAAGAGCGATAGCCACCAGCGCGCCAGCGATTTCCCCCATCGATTTTTCGGTAGCTTCGCGCGCGGGCAGCCCTTCATCGCGCATAATACGCTCGACGTTTTCCACCACCACAATGGCGTCATCGACCAGCAGGCCTATCGCCAGCACCATTGCAAACAGCGTCAGCGTATTGATGGAGTAACCAAACAGCGCCAGCACGCCAAAAGTACCGAGCAGCACGACCGGAACCGCCAGCGCCGGAATCAGCGTAGCGCGAAGATTCTGCAAGAACAGGTACATCACGCAGACCACCAGAATGATGGCTTCAAACAGCGTCTGAACCACATCCTCTACGGAGATCTTAATAAATTCGGTGCTGTCTTTCGGATACGCTACGTCATAGCCCTGCGGCATATCCCGTTTAAATTCAGCGACTTTATCTTTTACCAGCGTGGCGGTATCCAGCGCGTTCGCCCCCGGCGCAAGCATGACCGCAACCCCCGCAGCCGGATGACCGTTGAGTTTAGCGATGGCGGTGTAGTCTTCACTGCCCATCTCCACGCGCGCCACATCCTGGATGCGTACCACGGCCCCGTCAGACTGGCTTTTGATAATGATCTTTTTGAATTGTTCTACCGTCTGCAAGCGCGACTGCGCGCGAACCGTAGCGGTCAATTGCTGTGTGTCAGGGGAAGGTAACGCACCGATTTTCCCGGCGGAAACCTGAACGTTTTGCGCTTCAATGGCGCTCTGCACATCCGACGGCATCAAAGAATAGGAGGCCAGTTTCGCCGGGTCCAGCCAGATACGCATGGCGTATTCCGCACCAAACACCTGTAGGCTCCCGACCCCTTCCACGCGTGCCAGCGGGTCCTGTACGTTACTCACCAGCCAGTCAGCGATATCTGAGCTGCTCGCCCGGTCGGACTTATCATACACGGAGGCAATCAGCAGGAAGTTACTTTGCGATTTCACCACCGTGACGCCGGATTGTTGAACCTCGCTCGGCAAGCGGGATTCCGCCTGCTGCACCTTGTTCTGTACCTGCACCTGCGCGGTGTCAGGGTCGGTGCCCTGTTCAAAGGTGACATCAATACTGACCGAACCATCGGAACTGCTGGTCGAGGTAAAATAGAGCAGGTTATCCAGCCCGGTAAGCTGCTGTTCAATCACCTGAGTCACGCTGTTTTCCAGCGTTTCGGCGGAAGCGCCGGTATAGGTCGCCGAGATTTTCACCGACGGCGGCGCCACGTCAGGATACTGCGCAACCGGCAGCGTTTTAATCGCCAGAATACCAGCCAGCATGATCAGAATGGCGATAACCCAGGCGAAAACGGGTCTGCGCACAAAGAAACGGGAGAACATCAGCCTTTGCCTCCGTTCAGTTGTACATCAACGGCGTTAACCTGCTGACCCGGCGTGACCTTACTTGATCCCTCAACGATCAACCGGTCGCCGCTACGCAAACCGTCCAGCACCAGCCATTTATCCCCATAGGTATCGCCTGTTTCCAGGGTACGCTGCGCCACTTTATTGTCTTTAGTGACCACCAGCGCTGTCGCATTGCCTTTCGCATCGCGCGTGATCCCCTGCTGCGGCGCGAGGATCGCATCGTTCATGATCCCTTCATCAATGCGGGCGCGAACGAACATACCGGGTAACAGCTGCTGTTGAGGGTTGGGGAAAATCGCCCGCAGCGTGACTGAGCCTGTAGATTCATCTACCGCCACTTCCGTCAGCGCTAACTTTCCTTTTTCGCTATAGGTCGTGCCATCTTCAAGCGTCAGCGTCACGTTCAGGGTATCGCTGTTGGTCGCCAGAGACTGCTTACGCAGGCGCAGCAAATCCACGCTGGAGCGGGTAAGATCGACATACATGGTGTCGAGCCCACGAATGGTCGCCAGCGCCGTCTCCTGTGAAGCCGTCACCAGCGCGCCAGGCGTGACGGATGAGATACCAATGCGCCCGGAAACCGGGGCGGTAATGGTGGTCCAGTCCAGATTGATACGCGCGCTTTCTAATGCAGCTTTCTTTGCCTCCACGCTGGCTTTGTCCTGAGCACAGGTGGCCTGCGCATCATCGGCATCCTGGCGGGAAACACCGTCATCGTTAACCAGCCGCGCGTAACGTTGCGCCTTCTGGCAGTCGGCATTCACCAGCGCCTGCGCCTGTCTGAGCGAGGCATTCGCTTCGTTCCATGCGGCGCGATAGCTGGCAGGATCGATCTGATACAGCGCCTGCCCCGCTTTGACGATATCGCCCTCATTAAACAGGCGTTTTTGAATAATGCCCCCCACCTGCGGGCGAACTTCGGCACTGAGCGCTGCGCTGGTGCGTCCGGTCAGTTCACTGACGACAGAAACGGGTTCTGTTTTAAGGGTCACGACGCCCACTTCCTGAGACGGAGAAGCGGTATTGTCGGTTTGCGTATTATCACAGCCGGATAATAACAATAGCGCGATAATTGATGTTGTTATGTATTTCATCTTTTTTCCAGGGTGAGAAACGCCTGCCCCGTTAAAATTAACAAGGTAGCACCAGGCGACTGAACGTTATTTCAGGTACAGCGGTATCGCGTCATGAGCTATTTCTCACAACGACAATAAGGGAAATAATTTATTTCCCTTTGATTATTAGATTCTTTATTCAGCCATTCACAAGCATGGTAACGATATCCCGATATATCTCCTGTAACGCATCAGGGTCACTTTTTTGCGGCGTCAGGCGACGGTAAACCGCCCCTTCCATCATGGTTGCAATCACTTCAACACAGCAACGGATGCGGACCTCGCTAAGTTGCGGACACGTTTTTCTCAAGTGCGCGCAGGCGTTGTCGAACATCCGCGCATCCGCCTCTTCGAGCATCGCGGCAACATGAGGATTGCGGGTCGATTCAGCCGCCATCTCCAGCATCAGCGCATCATCATCCTCGCTCAGCGTTTGCCGCCAGGCCAGGATTCCGGGGATACGCTCCGTCTGGGTTTTATCTTCTATCTGTGTAATGCGATAGTCGATAATACGGCGGATCATCTCTTCGATAATGGCATCTTTACTGGCGAAGTAGCGATAGATTTGCCCCACGCTGAGACGGGCTTCAGCAGCGATCTGCGACATGCTGGCGCCGTGAAATCCGCTGGCGCGAAAGCACTGGCGCGCGGCGTTGATGATCTCATCCTGTCGTTGTTTCTGGCGGATTTCCAGCTTGCTGCTCATCGCATCTCCTCGTCACCTCAAAAGTGAGAATGATCGTTCTCATTTTGGCTAATTATACGTCTCCTGCGCACATTGAAAAGGATTTTTTTGCTTATTATTTTCCTGCATTATTTGCCAGGAAAATAATGGAGAGATTATGGAGATTTAATGAAAAAAATCTGAAAATCAAATGGAGAGAATATTTAAATTTATTTCTTTGCCCCTGACTTTCCAATTCCCCGGTACAATTCATTGATGCGCTTAACGGACTTAATCGAACGCTGCGGGGCTGTCGAAGCGACAGACAACACGATCATTTCCAGGCAAACCAGCACCGTACCATGCAACGGCATTTTCCCGTTCTCACCGCCGCGCGGCACATTGATCACCACATCCGCCTCCTTGCTAAAACGTGATTCCAGCGCATTGGTCAGTAAAATCACCGGCACGCCCAACCGCTTCGCCTCGCGGATGGTCGTCAACCCTTCGCGATGCGGCGATTTCTGTGCCATCATAATCAGCACATCCCCCCGCTGTAGCGCAATCAGCTGTTCCGCCAGGTTAATCCCGGTACGATTAAACGCCACCGACGGCAAGCCAATACGGCTGAGCAGACGCGCCGTGTAGTCCGCAAGTATCCCGGATGCGCCAATGCCAAATATCCCCACCTGACGCGCCTCCACCAACAGTGCGACCGCCTGCGCAATCGCGTAACGGTTTTGCGGCGTAGACAGCACGTCGCAGGTGCGCTGATGCCCTTGCAGAACAAAATCAATGCTCGAATTTACATCGCAGGAAAGCGTATTCACCGTGGTCGTCATTTTCTCTTCCGAGGTGATACCCGGGCCAAACCAGTGTTCGATGGTCTGTTTTAAATCGCGCAGCCCGGCAAACCCCAATGCCTGAATCGCCCGGACAACCGTCGCGTCAGAAGTTTGAGTGGCGGCCGCAATTTCTATCGCCGTAAATTCCAGTACCACTTCCCGGTTCTCATGGATATAACGCGCCACCGCCTGCATCCTCGGCGAAAGCAGATGCGCCCGCGCCCGGAAGCGATCGCCGTAGACATCAATACGATTTTTCACTTTCTTCGCCGTCAGCATGGTTATTTCCCCTCCGGTAAGTGGCGCCCGGCAATATGCGACTGTACCTGTGCAACCATCAGGCTGAGTGATGCAAAGGAGTTCGAAATCGCCTCTTCACGGGAGATCAAAACGTAGTGCCCGCGCTGGCAAGCGGTAAGAAACTCGCACCAGCCCGGCAACACGGCATCCATCGCGGCAATTTCATCCTGCGGCTTACCACCGGTATCACCGCGCCAGGTGGCAAAAACAAAATCCGCGTCCATCTCTGGCAGACGCTCCGCGCTCACGTCAATCCGCCCTCCAGGCGGAATGCTGTCGATCAGTTTCGGGAAGGAAAATCCGGCATCGCGCAGGACGCGTCCTAACGAATGATAGGTGTGCAACGCATTGATTTTTCCTTGGTTTGCCTGAATGACTGACACCGTAATGTGTTGGGTATCCACCGTGTGCTTCAACCGGTCAATCTCTTCCCGGTAGCGACGCTCCAGGATAGCCAGTCGCGCCTGAGTTCCGGTAAGCTGCGCGAGCTTGCGGTAAATTTCCGGCGCGCCGCCGTCGAGATGATCAATGCTCACCGTCGGGGCGATTTTCTCCAGTTGTTCGATGGGCGTATGGCGACTCGGCTCGGTGATGATCAAATCGGGTTTCGCGGCGACAATCGCTTCAATATCAATGTCTGCCGTACCAATAAACTTTATTGTCGAATGATCAAAATCGACGCCGGTCAGCAGCGCGCCCGAACGCAGGAAATGGCTGCCGTCAGGACGCGTTCTGCCGTGGCTGGCGACCGGCGGAACGCCCAGCTCAATCAGCGGAATGGTGATATCAAGATCGTGTAATGACACAATGCGCTGCGGATGCAGCGGCACGTTCACCACGCGTCCGAGATCGTCGGTAAAAGGCCGGGTGGCAACCTCTGCCTGTACAGAGCACCCCAGCAGCAGCAACAGCGAAAAAAGTAAACGCATACACCCTCTTAAAAATTACAAACGATCCCGACGACGCCAGAGCAACAGTAAAAAGAAAGGGCCGCCGACCAGCGCAATCACGATCCCCGCCGGTATTTGCAGCGGCGCAAAGGCCAGACGCCCGATGGTATCCGTGAGCAGCACCAGCAGAGCGCCAATGAGCGCACTGCCCCACAGCAACGCCATTTGCCCTCCGCGCAGGCAAAAACGCGCCATATGCGGCGCCATCAGGCCGACAAACCCCAGGCTGCCCACGCAGGAGACGCTGGCGGCGGTCAGAAAGACCGGCGCCATAAAACGCAGCAGCGCCAGATGAGACAGACGCACCCCGAGCCCGGTCGCGGTGTGATTACCCAGCAGCGCCACATCCGATGCTCTCGCCGTCGCAAACAGCAGAACAGCCGCAGGCAACGCCCACCCCAGCGCCACCCACAGCAACGGCCAGGTGGCGGCGTGCAGACTTCCGGCCAGCCAGACCAGCGCCGTTTGCACATCGCGGACATCGGCTGTCGTCATAAAAACGCCCATTCCCGCAGCAAAGAACCACGAGACGCCAATGCCGATCAGCACAAATCGCGGGCGGGAGAAATCACGGGCCAGCAGCATGACCAGCGCGGCGACCAGTAATCCGCCAGCAATACCCGCCAGCGGTCGCCAGACCAGGCTGACCGACGGGAAGAGCAGCACTAACGCCAGTACCACCACGCTACTCCCCTCTTTCACGCCGATAAGACCGGGGTCCGCCAGGCCGTTACGGGTAATCGACTGCATCGCCGCGCCAGCCAGCCCCAGCATTGCCCCACACAGCAGCGCCATCAGCAAACGCGGAAGACGGACATCCCAGACAACATACTGCTGCTGCTCCGTTAACGCCTGCGGAGAGAACAACGCACGCCCGATGGCGGAAGCCGGAACGGGAAGCGACCCCTGCAACACGCCCGAAACCAGCAGTACGGCGGCCAGCGTGGCAAACCCCAGCACACACCACACCGTTTTCAGCCGGACAAGGCGTGAGAATTTCCCCACCCGCCATGCGCGCAGCCCGGCACGCGCCAGAACAACGCTCATTTAAGAAATCTCGACGCAATGAAAATAAACACCGGCGCGCCGACCAGCGCGGTCATCACCCCTGTAGCCAGCTCCTGCGGGGCAAGCAGGGTTCGGGCAACAATATCCGCCAGTAGCAGCACAGCCGCCCCCAGCAGTGCCGCCAGCGGGAGCATCTGGCGAATGTCTTCCGTCACCAGACGTCTGATGACGCCCGGAACCAACAGCCCGATAAAACCCAGCGGCCCGGCGACGGATACCGCCGCGCCGCACAGCAGCGCAATGGCGATCATCGCCATCAGACGAATGCGCAGAATATTAACGCCCAACCCACAGGCCATCCGGTCGCCTAGCGCCAGAATATTCAGCCCCGGCGCTATCGCTACCGCCAGTACGACGCCAACCAGCGACGGCAGGAGGGCCTGGCGTACTTTTTCCCAACTCATCCCCGCGAGATCGCCCACCAGCCAGGTGCGCATCGCCAGCAACGTCTGCTCATCCAGAATAAGGATTGCCGCCGTGAGCGACGACACCATCGCCGACAGCGCCACGCCGCAGAGCGTGACCTTCAGCGGCGTCACTCCGCCACGCCCGGCGGAAGAGAGCGCCATCACCAACAAAAAGAGTGCCGCTGCGCCCCCTGCCGCAACCAGTGACTGACTGAGCCCCGCGACGCCCAGCGCGGTACACAGCACCACGGAGAACGCGGCCCCCGCATTCAGCCCCAGAATGTGCGGTTCGCCCAGCGGGTTGCGAATCAATGCCTGTAACAGAACGCCGGCTACGCCCAAAGCCGCGCCAACCAGCATGGCCGCAGCCATACGCAACAGACGCAGAGAGATAACGATTCGGTGATCAAAGTTTTTGGCATCGAAGTGAAATAACGCCTGAATGACGGTCTGCGGACTGACGGCACGCGCCCCGACGCCCAGATGAATCACCGCCAGCATAAACAGCAGCAGTAGCAAGACAGGAAGCGCCAGCAGAAATCGACCACGACGGCGGCCTGATGCGATGACCATAGCCGTCATTCTTCCGCTCCAGCCCTGGCACGAAACGGCATGAAGAACGGCTTTCCGGTCAACGGATTCACCGACATCTGCACATCGACGTCAAACACCGATTTGATCAGCTCCGGCGTACAGTGTTCTCCTTCATGTACGATCCCCTCCAGCCGCCCCTGCCTGAGAAAGACCAGCATATCGCCGTAATTCACCGCGAAATTGAGATCATGTAACACCACCACCACGGTACGACCATGATGGCGGGTCAGGGAGTGCAGAAGCTCAAGGATCTCTACCTGATAACGCAGATCGAGAAAGGTTGTAGGCTCATCCAGCAAAATAAACGGCGTTTGCTGCGCCAGCGCCATCGCAATCCAGCACCGCTGCCGCTGCCCGCCGGAGAGACTCTCCACCGGCAAATGGGCGAAGTCGGTTGTTCCGGTGAGCTGTAACGCCTGCTCTACGGCCTGTGCGTCATCATCGGTCCATTGCTGGAGAAAATTCTGCCAGGGAAAACGCCCGCGCGAAACCAGTTCAAAAACCGTTAACCCCTCCGGCACCAGCGGGGATTGCGGCAGGATGCCAAGCTGACGCGAAACCGCTTTGGTCGGCTGTTGATGAATCGCTTTACCATCAAGCAGCACGCTGCCGCCCAACGGCTTCAGCATTCGGGCAATCGTACTTAATAAGGTGGATTTGCCTGAGCCGTTCGCCCCGGCCAGCACCGTCATTTTACCTTGCGGGATAGTGAGGCAGACGTCATGCACGATGGCGTGGTGACGATAGCCAGCAGAAAGCTGTTTCAGCTCAATGCCCGTTCTGTGGGCGGTGTTTTCCACATGCTGTGGCATGTTCACTCCTGCGCCGTCGCAGCCTGGCAAAGCCAGCGCGCGCAGCCTTTCAAATAAAAATAAAACTCATTCTCTTTAAGATCTTGCTGGGTTGCGCTGTAGTAGTCAAGCAATTACGCCCTGTAGTTACATCACCGTACTCACGCAACAAAAACGCCGCAGAAAAAGACGAACAAACTTATAAAAACAGATAAATATCAATAAATTAAAAATTATTTTCCCGCAATAACACTACGGTTTTATGACGTTAACCCTGCTGTAGTTTCTTTTTCATTTTTACGTTTACTACTACAAACACCCATGATTGAATGATTCTCAATTACACATCTGACGCCGTTTACGTTGGTTAAAAGATGGATAAAACGCATGGCTAGCAAGCCGGGCAATGAACTGGATAAACCTGTTTCCCCTCCCGTTTTTGGCAGGGTATTTTGCGGAATAAATAAAAGATGGCTAAGTTAACTCCTTATTTTTCTGGGATGAAAGGGCGAGCGCTGTGCTCCGCTCTGTTTTTGGGTATCACGACGGCTCCTGCGGTCATGGCGGCGGAAAAAGAAAACTCGCCGCTCAAAAATGAAGAGACGATGACCGTGCGCGCAGACTCCTCTTCTGCCGATCAGGCCGTCACGTCAGGTTATCAACCGCTGAGTTCGTCCACCGCCACGCTGACGTCGATGCCGCTGCTGGATATCCCGCAGGTGGTCAATACCGTCAGCGACAAAGTGCTGGAAGATCAGCACGCCACAACGCTCGATGAAGCGCTGTATAACATCAGCAACGTCGTGCAAACCAACACGCTGGGCGGAACGCAGGATGCGTTTGTTCGCCGTGGTTTCGGCGCGAATCGTGACGGTTCCGTGATGACCAACGGTCTTAAAACCGTATTGCCGCGCAGTTTCAACGCGGCCACATCGCGGGTGGAAGTGCTGAAAGGCCCGGCCTCCACGCTGTACGGTATTCTCGATCCCGGCGGCCTGATTAACGTCGTGACCAAACGTCCGCAAACGCAATTTGGCGGCTCAATTTCCGCCACCTCCTCCAGCTTCGGCGGCGGCACAGGCCAGTTTGACATCACCGGGCCGATTGAAGGCACCCAACTGGCGTATCGCCTGATCGGTGAGTATCAGCACGAGGACTACTGGCGCAACTATGGTACTAACCAGAGCAGCTTCATCTCCCCTTCCCTGACCTGGTTTGGCGACAACGCGACGGTCAGCGTGCTCTATTCGCACCGTAATTACAAAGCCCCGTTCGATCGCGGCACCATTTTCGATCTCAATACCAAACAGCCGGTTAACGTGGATCGGAAAACCCGCTTTGATGAGAAATTCAATATCACCGATGGCGAATCGGATCTGGCGCAGCTCAATGCCGAATATCGCTTCAACAGTGCGTGGACGGCGAAATTTGATTACAGCTTCAGCCAGGATAAATACAGCGATAACCAGGCTCGCGTGATGGCTTATGATTCCGCTACCGGGAACCTGACCCGCCGCGTGGATGCAACGCAAGGCTCCACCCAACGGATGCACGCGACCCGCGCCGATTTACAAGGAAACGTGGATATCGCTGGTTTCTATAACGAGATCCTGACCGGCGTCTCTTATGAGAATTACGATCTGCTGCGCACGGATATGATTCGCTGTAAGAACGTGAAAGGATTTAATATTTACAATCCGGTCTACGGTACGCTCGGCAAATGCACCAGCGTCTCGGCCTCCGACAGCGACCAGACGATTAAGCAGGAGAGCTATTCCGCTTACGTACAGGATGCGCTGTATCTGACCGATAAGTGGATCGCCGTCGCCGGGATGCGCTATCAGTACTACACCGAATATGCCGGGAAGGGCCGCCCGTTCAACGTCAACACCGACAGTACGGACCAGCAGTGGGTGCCGAAATTCGGCATGGTCTATAAGCTGACCCCTTCTGTGTCGCTGTTCGGCAACGTATCGCGCGCCTTTATGCCGCAATACTCTATTGCCAGCTACATTGGCGATCTGCCGCCGGAAACCTCTACCGCCTATGAAGTGGGGGCGAAATTCGATCTCTTTGACGGCATCACCGCCAATATCGCCCTGTTCAATATTGATAAGCGCAACGTGCTGTACAACGAAATCGTGGATGGCGAAACCGTGGCGAAAACCGCAGGGCGCGTACGCTCACAGGGGGTGGAAGTGGATGTCGCAGGCTCGCTGACGCCCAATACCAATATCATCGCCAGCTACGGTTATACCGCAGCAAAAGTCACGGAAGATCCCGATTACAAAGGGAAACCGCTGCCTAACGTACCGCGTCATACCGGTTCATTGTTCCTGACCTATGACATTCACAACGCCTTTATGGGCAATACGCTGACCATTGGCGGCGGCGGACATGGCGTAAGCCGTCGCTCCGCCACCAACGGCGCGGACTATTATCTGCCTGGTTATTTTGTGGCCGATGCCTTCGCAGCCTATAAGATGAAACTGCAATACCCGGTGACTCTGCAACTCAACGTGAAAAACGTGTTTGATAAAACGTATTACACCTCATCCATTGCCACCAATAATCTGGGTAATCAGATTGGCGACCCGCGTGAAGTTCAGTTCACGGTAAAAATGGAGTTCTGATCCTTCTCGTCCAAATACCCTGTCAATTCTAGCAGGGTATTCCCGCTATTCCCTCACATTAAGATGAATAAACTCACACCGCCCAATGAACGCAAAAATGCGCGCCTCATCAACTTTCTTAACTGAACTGTATCAGATTTAACATTTTGTGATTTTTATCGCGGATAAATTTTAATCTTCCGCTATTTTTAAATTCCCTTTCACTCATGGAGGACGATGTAATGAAACACAAATCGTTTTATCGCCTCATTGCCGCAGGCGGTCTGCACTTCTGGTATAACCTCGATCCGCGTATTTCTAACGACTTTCCGCGTTAATTCTCCTTAGCCGTTCAACATCAATAAAAAATTAACTGAACACTACGTTTGGTCGGTATTTCTTGCGCCTGTTAAAGGCACAAAAATAACGTTCACGTAGCGCGACATGCTATTGGAGAAATAATATGAAACGTATTCCTGAGCCGTTCCGCATTAAAATGGTAGAAAACATTCGTATGACCACCTGGGACGACCGTGTTAAAGCGCTTGAAGAAGCGGGATATAACCCTTTTCTGCTCAAAAGCGATGATGTATATATCGACCTGTTGACCGACTCCGGCACTGGCGCAATGAGCGATCGTCAATGGTCAGGCCTGATGATGGGCGATGAAGCCTACGCCGGCTCACGCAACTATTACCATCTGTGCGACAAAGTAAAAGAGCTGATCGGCTACCCGTTCACGATCCCAACGCACCAGGGACGCGGCGCCGAGCAAATTCTGTTTCCCTGCCTGATTGCCCGCCGCAACGCCGAAAAACCGGTCTTTATTTCCAACTTCCACTTTGATACGACCGCCGCCCATGTCGAATTAAACGGCGCGAAAGCCATCAACGTGGTGACGCCAAAAGCGTTCGACACCACCTCATGGTACGACTGGAAAGGCAACTTTGATATCGACCTGCTCAACGCCACCATCGCGGAACATGGCGCAGAAAACGTCGCGGCGATTATCACCACCGTCACCTGCAACAGCTCAGGCGGCCAGCCGGTTTCCATCGCCAATATGCGCGAGGTGTATCAAATAGCGAAGCGGCACAATATTCCGGTGGTCATCGACTCCGCCCGCTTCTGCGAAAACGCCTGGTTTATTAAACAGCGCGAAGAGGGATACGCGGATAAAACGGTGAAAGAGATCGTCCGTGAGATGTACCAGTATGGGGATATGCTAACCATGTCGGCGAAGAAAGATCCGATGGTCAATATCGGCGGGCTGTGCTGCTTCCGTGATGATGAAGATCTGTTCAACGACGTGCGCATTCGCTGCGTGCCGATGGAAGGGTTTGTCACTTACGGCGGGCTGGCGGGGCGCGATATGGAAGCGCTGGCGATCGGCCTCGAAGAAGGGATGAATGAAGATTTCCTCGCCTATCGGATTAACCAGGTGGAATACCTGGGCGAACGGCTGCGCGAAGGGGGGATTCCAATCCAGTATCCAACCGGGGGCCACGCGGTATTTGTCGATGCGAAGCTGCTGCTGCCGCACATTCCGGCAGAACAGTTCCCGGCTCATGCGCTGAATAACGAATTGTACCTGGAAGCCGGGATTCGCAGCGTGGAAATTGGCTCTCTGCTGCTTGGGCGCGATCCGGCCACTGGCAAACAAAAACCGTCGCCAATGGAGTTACTGCGTCTGACGATCCCACGCCGGGTCTACACCAACGATCACATGGACTATATCGCGGATGCGTTAATCGCCGTAAAAGCCCGCGCCGCATCGATCAAAGGGCTGACTTTCACCTATGAACCGCCGGTGCTGCGCCACTTTGTGGCCCGGCTGAAACCGGTGAAATAACGTTCTGATACGCGCTCCCCTGCGGGAGCGCGATTCCGCTATTTAATACGATATTCAACGCATTCAGGTATGAGAAAAGCGGGATCGCCCTTTTCTCTGCACAATGACGGGCATAGCCACGCGAGGAAAACGCACTATGGCTACATTATCGGTCGCAAATAAAGCGCCGTCGCTGATCGGCGGGGCAATGATTATCGGTGGAACCATTATTGGCGCGGGCATGTTTTCTCTCCCGGTGGTGATGTCTGGCGCCTGGTTTTTCTGGTCACTGCTGGCATTAATTTTTACCTGGTTTTGTATGCTGCATTCCGGGTTAATGATCCTGGAAGCAAACCTGAATTATCATATTGGCGCCAGCTTCGACACGATTACCAAAGACCTGCTGGGAAATCGCTGGAATATTATTAACGGTCTGACCGTCGCGTTCGTGCTGTATATTCTGACTTACGCCTATATTTCCGCCAGCGGTTCGGTTATTCACCATACCTTTGCACAAATGGGGATCGTCTTTCCGGCCAGGCTCGGCGGGTTATTATTCGCCCTGGCGGTGGCGTTTATTGTCTGGCTAAGCACCCGGGCGGTGAGCCGTATGACGACCATTGTGCTGGGCGCTAAAATTCTCACCTTCTTTATGACGTTTGGCGGTTTGCTCTGGCACGTCCAGCCGACGATTTTACTCAATACCGCTGAAGTCAGCCCCAG
Source organism: Citrobacter sp. CK191 (assembly GCF_030333435.1). Classification (NCBI taxonomy): domain Bacteria; kingdom Pseudomonadati; phylum Pseudomonadota; class Gammaproteobacteria; order Enterobacterales; family Enterobacteriaceae; genus Citrobacter; species Citrobacter sp. CK191. The sequence goes on from NZ_JAOWFX010000003.1 coordinate 429,734, forward strand.
CTACCTGCCCTACGTCCTGATGACGTTGCCGTTCTGTCTCGCCTCATTTGGTTATCACGGCAACGTGCCCAGTCTGATGAAATATTACGGCAAAGATCCGTTGACCATCCGCCGCTGCCTGCTACTGGGAACGTTGATGGCGCTGGTGCTGTATATCATCTGGCTGGTCGGTACGATGGGGAATATTCCGCGTCCGGCGTTTATTGAGATCGCCGAAAAAGGCGGCAATATCGACGTGCTGGTACAGACGCTGAGCGGTTTGCTGAACAGCTCAACGCTCGATCTGCTGCTGACCGTCTTCTCCAACTTTGCCGTCGCCAGTTCGTTCCTCGGCGTTACGCTGGGATTATTTGATTACCTCGCCGATCTCTTCAGGTTCGACGACTCGCCAAAAGGACGTTTCAAAACTGCGCTGGTCACGTTTCTGCCGCCCATCACCGGCGGTTTAATCTGGCCAAATGGGTTTATCTACGCCATCGGTTTTGCCGGGCTGGCCGCCACCGTCTGGGCGGCGATTGTCCCGGCGCTGCTGGCGCGCGCATCGCGCAAACGCTTTAACAGCCCGCACTATCGGGTATGGGGAGGCAACGCGATGATTGTCCTGATTTTATGCTTTGGGGCAGCTAACGCGCTTATCCATATTCTATCCAGCATTAACCTTCTGCCGGTATACCGGTAGTACGCCGTGCGCGGCGGCATAAAATAAAAAGGGAACCGCCGGGTTCCCTTTTCAACACTGGTGACGCGCTGTGCGAAGTGCGAAAGTCTAAAAGATCCCTTTCTGACGCACTTTACTCATCTTCTGCGTCGGCGCGTCTACGGTACTGAGATCGACTTCTTCAGCATTTACGGATTTAGCCGGTTCCGCCGCTGACGTGCGCCCCGTTACGCGCAGCTGTTGCAACAGCAGATGCTGCTGTTCCAGCAAGACTTTGAGCTGGGCGACCTCTTCACGCAGTTTTGCCGTCTCCTCATGCTGCGTGTTATCCGATGGCGCTGCGGCGACCTGCTGTTTTTGCAGGGCCTGCGCCATCAGCGTACGCATTTGCGCCAGTTGCTGTTCGCTGAAGTCTTTCTCTTTTTCTTCATCGCCATCGCCGGTCATGAGGGCGACGGGCAGCAAATTGCTCTCCTGCAATTCCGCGCAAAGGGATTCGAGGCTCAAACCTTCCCGGCTCAGGGATTCTGCAACATGGCTGCACAATTGCGGGTTGAGAAGATGCAATTGCAGGCCGGACAGATAGATATTGCGATGAAACTGGCGGATCTCCATGTTGGCGTCATTGACGTCGCTCCCGTCCCGCTGCACTGCGCCATACCATTTTTTTAGTTGCAGCATCGCGCGCAAATCCGCGCGCGATCGCTCTGGCGACAAATGCAATGAGAGGTTAACACGGCGGATCTGCCTGTTACTCATCGTCGCCTACCTCAACCATTTGCGGCGAATCAATCTGCTCAACGCCTGACTCAGCATGGTACAGGCAGATCTCGCGAGAGAGCGCGCTTTGCGGGTTGTCGAGCGTCACCACGCGTTCGCCGAGCGTCGAATAGGCCTGACGCAGAGCGGATTCGATCAGATGCGCGCCGCCGCCGACCAGATAAACGCGGTTAGGGTTTTTAGCGAATTTCTTCGCTTCATAAGCCACCTGATCGCCAAGTTCCTGAATCTTGATCTCGATCCGTTCAAGGATCTCGTCAATCCGCGATTCATCGTTAATGACGCTTCTGACAAAATCCAGATCGTTGCGACGCTTGATCAGCTCGTTCGCCACCAGGTAGCTGGAGTCGCTGTCCGCCGCCGCCAGTAATTTACGCGTGGCGTCCGTCACCATCGCCACGCCGATTTCGTTGTTGCCGTAAATTGCTGAAACATCGTCAAACTCGCCGACAATCACCCCCATGTCCAGCGTTGTCCCGCCGCAGTCGATGACCAGCGACTTGGTGAATTCATTCACGTTGGAGTTAAGCAGATGCGACAGCGCCGCAGGCAGGCTCTCCGGCATAACATGCACATCAACGATACGGAACAGCTCGCCTTTATTCAGCGAGATCTCACGCATCAGGTTGCGACGTTTCGCTTCGATGCGCTCATCGTTACGCTGGCAATCGTCCGGCTTGTAGAATTGCGTAATCGGCAGTGTGACGATAACTTCAACGTCACGCGGCGTCAGGCCGGTTTGCAGCAGCGCATGATGAACCGCCAGCAGATTCAAATCGTCATACTGGTATTCGATGTGCGTCGTGGAAAGCGCTTTATCCGAGGTCGCATCATAGGTGTATTTCGTGGTGCCGATGGTGTAGTTGTATACCGACTGACCACGCAGCAGCGCCGCGCTTTTCCAGTCCTTACGGAAGGAGTTCGGCGAAACAACGGTCTTCAGCGTACCGTTTTCAATCCAGCTAATTTTCACATTGGTTGAGCCATCATCAATGGCGAATTTCATACGTGTTGCGGTCATGGGTTTTAACTCAATCTAAGGGTCATTTTTACAGCATCGCCTCTTCCGTCAGAATGCGGCGAGCGCCGAGGTAATGCGATTGCCAGAAATCATCTGAAAGCTGGCTAATGCGGATATTTAGCCCGCTACGCGGGGCCTCAATAAACTCATCGTTTCCAAGGTAGACGCCAACATGGTCGGCGCCCGGTCGCTGGTTAATGTTAAAAAACACCAGATCGCCGCGACGGAGTTTATCTACGCGAATATGTTTAAGAGTGGGGTCCTGATACATGCCGTTTGCCGTGCGGGGTAGCTTGCGCTCCAGCACATGATTGAAGGCGTAGAAAACCAGGCCACTGCAATCAAATCCTTCCAGCGGATTTTTACCGCCCCAGACATAGGGCTTACCTAACTGGTCTTCCAGACGCTTGATGACGGTATGTAATCGGGACGCCAGTTTCGGGCTGATGCGCCCCGTTTTGTCCTTCCCTTTGCGCGCCTGACTCCACAGCGTGTCGGAGCCGCCCAGGCTACCGGGCTGCCAGCGGGCATGCATTGCCAGCATCTCGCGGTTTTTAGTACGGTCAGCCAGTTTTTTCGCCGTTTCCCGCTGCTTTTGTTCCGGCGTTAACGGTACGACGGCAGTCCGTTTTTTCACTTTTGCCATCAGCCGCTCGCGATTTTTTTTCCGCATCTGCAACGCGTTTTCCTGCTGCGTCATACCCGCTTCTACAGGCTTCGGCTTTGCGATGCTGTAGCCCGTCGGCATCAGCAATAACAGGATGAGAGAAAAAAAAGGTACCTGGCGGCACAGAACATGCCGGGCAGGTACAAAACGGACAGAACGGATGAAACGTTTCACAGCAATAACGATCTGATTAATGGTTTTTCGTCAGTTTATCGGTCAGCGGTTTAATGACTTTTTCGCCATGCTGCCCAAAGAACTGGTACAGAGAATCACTGGCGGAATGCGTCAGCACCATAATTTCAATGCGGCGGTTCGCGGAACTCAGCGGATGTTGCGGGTCAAGCAACATCTGATCCGCCATGCCGCTCACTTGCAGAATTTTGCTTTGATCCAGCCCCCCGGTGGTCAGAACCGCTCGCGCCTGCATGGCGCGTTCGCCGGACAAGTTCCAGTTGTTATAAAGCACCTGATCGCGAAAACGCGTGGCATCGGTATGGCCGGTGATGATGATCTTGTTGTCAATCTTGTTCAGCTCCGGCGCGAACTCCGTCAGTAAGCGTTTGAAAAACGGCGTCAGGATTGCGCTACTGCGCTGGAACATCTCGCGTTTTTGATCGTCCGAGACCAGAATACGCAGCCCCTGCGGCACAATTTCCATTTTCAGGTTGGCTTGCGCATCGTACGTCGAGGTGATTTTCATGATAATGCGCGCCAGATCTTCAATCTCATTACGCGAGCGGGCGTTCACATCGTCCAGGCTTTCCGTCTGTTTCGCCTGCTGAGCAACCTGCTTCTCCGCATCGGTCAACGGTTTTGACGACTCTGCCGTTTTCGACGGTTTAGGTGTTTTCGGATGACGGCTGTCAATCAGCGAAAGCTGCCCGCCCTGCCCCTCTTTTTGCGTAATGGGCGTTAATGAGTTGCCTTCAAAGACCGACTCGCCATTAAGCATGGAGACAATCTCTTTACGTTCTTCTTCCGTTACCGCGCCCATGATCCACAGCACCATAAACAGCGCCATCATTGCCAGCGTGAAGTCTGCGAAGGCCACTTTCCAGGCGCCGCCATGAAATTCATCATGGCTTTTACGCGAGGAGCGTTTGATGATCGTGGTATGTTCTTTGCTGCGGTTACGCATCAGGCATCACCCATCATCTGGTTTACCCAACCGTCCAGCGTCGCGAATGTCGGTTTCGTGTCCATCGGCAGCATTTTGCGCCCGGCATCGACCGCCAGCAGCGTCGGCTTACCGGCAACGTGGTTCACCAGTACGGTACGCACGCACTCCAGCACCGAGATTTGCTTTTTGGTGCGTTGCTCCATAGCGTTCGCCACCGGGTCCATCAGGCAGTAACAGAAGAATACGCCGAGGAAGGTTCCCACCAGAGCGGCCGCAACCTTCACACCGATGACCGCAATAGAGCCGTCAATGGATTGCATGGTAATGATGATGCCAAGTACCGCCGCGCAGATGCCGAATCCAGGCATCGCTTCCGCAGTACGTTGCAAAGAGCGGGACGGTTGCAGAAGGTTCTCTTCCATTGCCACCAGTTCCTGTTCGAGAATCCCTTCCAGCTCGTGCTCGTTGATTTTCCCCATCGCCATCAGGCGGAAGTTATCGGAGATGAACGTCACCAGCGCTTTGTCGTGCAGCATGAGGGGGTATTTCTGGAATAACGCGCTGTTTTCCGGTGCTTCGATATGCTCATCCAGCACCTTCAGGCCACCGTCCTGCACCAGTTCCAGCAGTTCATACAGCAGCATCAGCAGCTGGCGCTGATACTCATCGGTATATTCGTTTTTGCGCATAATGCCGCGAAACTGACGGTACATTTCGCTCAGCACCGCTTTGGGGTTCGCCAGTACCATCGCCCCCAGTCCCGCGCCAAGAATAATGATGATTTCACCCGGTTGCCAGAATGAGGCGAGGTGCCCGCCTGACAAAATAAAGCCGCCGACAACACACCCCATGATGATGAGAATACCTAAGAATTTCTGCATAAACCTTTCACTTCTGGAAAAAAGACTGAATTTTTTGCGCAATGATTTTATTGAGCTGACATACCCTGGCCTCGGTTAAATTGAGGACCAGCGCAATTTCCTTCAGGCTCATTTCATGCTGGTAATAGAGCGTGAGAATAAGTTGCTCACGCTCATCAAGACTCGCCAACGCGTTGCGTAGCGTTCTGCTGACGATGATCTCTTCTTCAAGCGGACGGCTATCCAGCGCCCCCGCATATACGTCATTACCCAAAAGATCGTCGAGACTCTCCAGCGTTTTGGCGCAATCGAGTAAGAGATATTCCTGATACTCTTCAGCCGTAATGGAAAGATGGTGGCTGATATCCTCAAAGCTGGGCGTACGCCCCAGCTGACGCGCAATCTCGCGGATCGCGTCATTGAGCTTATGCGTTTTCTGTCGCAAACGACGCGGACGCCAGTCAAGCAACCGCAGCTCATCCAGTACCGCGCCGCGAACGCGTTGTATGGCATAAGCGGCAAACTGCTCATCAGGATGACCGTAACGGCGCAACGAGGTTAATAACCCCATTAGCGCGATCTGTTCCATATCATCCCGATCAATAACGCTACTGGTCTGGTAAGCGAGTTGCTTCACCACTTTGTTGACGAGCGGCAGATACGTGCTGACATAGCGCGCTTCATCCGCAGGCGTCAGCGTTTCACTTGCGATAAAATCCATCATGTCCAATACGGCTTATCAATCACTGGAAGACCATTTTGCTGATGATGACGTCATCAAAGGGGACGTCCATCTTCAGGCTGTCAAATCTGGCGGCATAGGCGGCTTTGAGTTTGTCGTGCAGGTTGCTGACGCTTAGCGCACGCACGGCGTCATAGTCCATTTCAGAAAACAAATTGACGGTCGCCCCGCGAATCGCAGGGATCATGTCTTGCGCCGTCCGCGCGTTTTCCGCGCTCATGGTCGCCAGGTTCAGTTCCAGCATCAGATAACGCTCCGCATTACCTTTCCCTTTCAGGGTGATGAGGATGTTTTTAATTTCCACGAACTCCACCTGTTGCGGCGTGGAGGATTTAAATAAGCTCGTCAACGGATTGCTCTCCGATGCCGTGTCCGCGCGAAGTAGCCAGGTGCCGGCAACGGTTAAACATGCCGTCAGTAAAGCGGTAACCAAAGCGATCGCCAGCCCAAAGGAGATTGTTTTTGCGTTCATAAATGTCTTTTTGTTAAACGGTCAGTAATACCGAATCATCTTCACGGCGGGTGCTTTCTGATTCCGGCAGACCTGCCGCTATCTCATCTCCCGCCTGAATGATGGCGTGTTGTTGTGCGAACTGCTGTTCTTTGCCCTGCTGCTGCCCTGACTGAGAGGAGACCTGCACGTTTACCTGAACAAAGTTCTGTTCGGTCAGGCTCTGGCGCAGATCGTTGCTCGTTTGCTGAAGCGCACGATAGACCTCAGCATGGCTGGCGTTGATTTGTACCTGTACGCGCCCGTTATCAAGCTGCAACGAGATGTCGATCTTGCCCATTTCAGGCGGATCGAGACGGATAGTGGCGTGCTGGATCTGGTTCTTCACCTGAAGTTGCAGACGATCGCCCAACGCGCTTTGCAATTGCTGCGTCCAGCGGGAGGTTTCCGTATCAAGTTTTAATGTCGAGGTATGCGCAGACATTGCATCAGGCGTCACCGCCGCCGTTGGCGTCGTGGAGACAACGGAGACCGGCTGCGCATTCACTGTCGGCGTCGCCACAGCGACTGCGGTCATAAGCTGCGGCGTAATGTGCTGCAACCCTGCGGTTGGCGTCTGCGGCGACTCGGTCGCAGGCGTTACGTTAACCCCTGCCGCCAGCGTCGGGCGCAGCGTTGGCGATAACGCCCCCTTCTCCTGCAACTGTCCCGCCAGTAACGGCTGCGTCTGCAACGTCAGCGCATTCATCTCGTTTTGCGAACGACCCGCGTAGCTGACGGGTTTAACCGGCATCTGCCCGGTCATCAACAGCGCCTGCAACAGCTGCTGCTGCGCATCGTCTTTCAACGGAGAGGCATCCTTCTGATGCCGATCGCCCGTATCGTCCTCGTCCTGCACGCTCACCGGCTGCGCGCTGACGGTAATCCCCAGGGCATTTTTGCCCTGCCCGCCCATCAGCGTGCTGACAACATTCATCAACGCATCGTTGAATCCTGGCTGCGTCTGCCCGGCAGATGACTGAGCGCCGCTCTGCCCGGCGATCGTCTCCGCCTGCATCGGCAAACCGGAAGCGTGCCCCGCATTTTGAGAAAGATTGAGAATATCCATTACCCCATATCCTCTGCGTCCATAAACGCGGCATACGCCGTCGCACCTTCACGATTGCGCATGGCGAGCGCCATTTTGTTCGCAATAATGTCGCTCTGCCCCTGACAGTAATCGCGCACCTGACGGTGGATTTCCCGCAGCTCGTCCAGGGCTTTGCTGTCTGCCGCGTCCAGGGGTTTACCCCGGACAGCGGTAAGCAATTCAGCAATCTTCAGGTCAACATTCCGTACGGCAGACCAGTTATGGTCGGCTGCGGCCTGGCGTAACGCCTGCATCAGCGTTCGCATCGTCAACGCATAGCTCATGTTCCCTGACCCATTTTTTCCCAGCCGTCCTGAATATTGCCGAGGATAACTTCCACCTCTTCAATATTTTCGACAGACAGCTTGTGGCTGGCGTCATAGAGACGGTAAACGCAGTAGTCATAAAGATTCGCCAGACTTAATGCCAGCTCGCCGCCTTTTTCAAAATCCAGCGCGCTGGTCAGCGCGTTCAGGATGTCGATGCATTTATTAATGCTTTGCGCCTTACGTTCGTAGCGACGCGCCGCAATATGGCTTTTCGCGCGTACCAGTTCGTCCATCAGGCCATTGAACAACATCAGCACTAACTGATGCGGATTCGCTGCTGCGGCCTGAATCGCCAGGTCAGATTGGTGATAGAGGCCGAAGCCTTCCTGCTCGTTACCGTACATTGAAAGTTAAATTCCCTAAGAATTAGCTAAACATACTCATGGTGTTATTCATCTGCGTCATGATCGACTGTAACTGCGTGAACTGCTTCAGGTAGCGGTTATAGGAGGACTCATAACGCGTGTTCATTTTTTCGGTTTTGGTGTCGATGTCGCGCTGCTGTCTGTCGAGCGTTTCCTGGCGACCTTTTAATAAACCGGTGCTGGTGTTCAGGTATTTATCCAGCGATTTATCCATCGCTTTAATCAGCCCGTTATTCCCGTTGAAGAAATCAGCGACCGATTGCGGATTTGATTTCAGTTGCTCATTGAGCGTGTCGGCGTCGATCGACAGCTTGCCGTCTTTGTCGGCAGTAATGCCGAACTTCGTCATGTTTTGATCGCCGAAGGTGCCGCGCAGCATGTTGCTCAGATCGTTGGTTAACGAGGAGATACTGGCATCACCGGCAAACGCGCCGCGCGAATCAGAGCTGCTGCCGGTCGCCGTCAGCCCGGAGATGGTGTCCTGCAACGTGTTATAGGCATCGATAAAGGCCTGGATTTGCTCCTTTGTCCCCGTGGCATCCGTGTCGACTGAAATAACCAGCGGCTTGTTGGCTTCGGTGGTGCCGGTCAGTTTGATCGAAACGCCGTCTACCAGGTTATCCAGGGTATTGGAGCTGCTGGAGTAAACGGTGCTGGAATCGCCAACGGTGAATTTGGCATCTTTACCGGCGGTAATCACATTCTCGCCATTAAAGATATCCTGACCGTTGGTCATGCCGCTGGTATCCAGCTGAATATCGTATTTCTCGCCGCTCTGATCGCTGCTCATCATCAGCGTCACCTTGCCATCAATACGCATCAGCGAAGCGGTAACGCCGTTTTGACCGTCGTCAGAAGTCGCGGTGTCAGACGCGCTCGGGAAATCCGCATTATTGATGGCGTCGGCAAAATCAGCGAGGCTGTCTAAATCATCCATCTCAATTTCAAGGCTCTCGCCGTTGAGATTGATCTTCAGCGTACCGCTGGCGTTTTTAATCGCCTCATCATCAAGCCCGTCAAACCCTTTCTGCTGCGCAGAAGCCAGTTGGGTGACGTTCAGGCTGTATGTCCCTTTACGGGCAGACGCGCTGGCGGTGATGGTCGCGATCCCTTCCTGGTTCATGGTCGCGGTATTTTTCAGCACGCTGGTGCTGGAGGAATTCAGCCCGGTGATTGCCGAACGGAAATCCGACAGGGCGGTACGCAGCGAGGAAAGCGCTTTTTTCTGCGCTTCCAGCGTGGAAGTCTGTGATTTCAGCGAGGTTTGCAGCGCAAGAATGTCATAGCCTGCCAACTGTGTGGCCAGTGTCGTTGGATCAAAATCAGACATAGTGGGTTTCTCCGGGCACGCGCGCCGCTTTCAACATACAGTAGATAAAGCAACTATCGTGCCAATTTTTTAATAAGTATTTATCAATGAGTTACGTAAGAGGAGGAATGTCCCCTTCCGCAATTTCCGGCAGAAGGAAGCGCATTGCCGGATACAAAAACACCGCCATACAGCGGTGTTTTAGGGGCAGATATCCGCGAAGGATTAACCCAGCAGAGACATCACCATGCTGGACATGCTGTTGGACTGTTTCAGCATGGACATGCTGGTTTGCGCCAGCATCTGGTTACGGGTCATAGAGGAGGCTTCGCTGGCGAAGTCCGCATCCTGAATGTTGCTCAGCGCCAGATCGGTGTTGTCTTTCATGTTCGCCAGGTTAGCCGCGGTGTGGCCCAGGCGGTTAATGCTCGCACCCATTTTGGAACGCACGGCGCCGACGTCATTCAGCGTAGTTTCCAGGTTGTTCATCAGATCTTTCGCGCCGGCAGCGTCAGTAATGTTGATGCCGCTGGCCGAGTAGTAGCTGCTGCTTGTATCGCTAATCGTGCCAAAACCGCCGCTGGCATCAATCAGCGAGTCGGTGCCAGAACCTTTCAGCTCTTTAGACAGATCAACCTGCATGGTTTCATCGGTGGAAGAGCCAATCTGGAAGTTCATCGCTTCGCCAAACTTACCGGAAGCGCCGAACAGTTTGTCACCTGCATAGGAGGTGTTGTTCATGATGTTCTGCAACTCAGAGTTCAGGTCGTTCAGCTCGGCGTTGATGGCATCGCGGTCTTTGGTGGTGTTGGTGTCGTTCGCTGCCTGGGTGGCAAGGTCTTTCATGCGGTACATGATGTTGCTCACTTCGTCGAACGCACCTTCGGAGGTCTGTAGCAGCGCAGTGGCATCAGAGATGTTGCGTTGTGCAACGGCCATGCCGTTGGTCTGACCCTGCAAACGGGTGGCAATCTGTAGACCCGCCGCATCGTCCGCTGCGGAGTTAATACGCTTGCCAGTACCCAGACGTTCCATTGCGGTGGACAGCAGATTGTTGGATTTATTCAGGGCATTGGTGGATGCCATGGAAGAAGCGCTGGTGAAAATAGAAAGCGACATAGATATTCCTTATTCATTCAGGTCATTCATTCGTTGTACTGACTCAAAACGACACATCCATTTCGAAAATTAAATCCGACGACGTTCGAATGACCATTTTTCAGACAACCCGGGGAAAAATGGCGAAGAAAGACGGCAAAAAGGAGCAGCACGGCAACAGCTGACACAAAAAAAGCCGCACCCCGCGCAGGATGCAGCGTCATAAGAACACATCGCCTGCCTTTCCAGGCAAGCGGCGGCTTACTGTTAACCCAGCAGAGACATCACCATGCTGGACATGCTGTTGGACTGTTTCAGCATGGACATGCTGGTCTGCGCCAGCATCTGGTTACGCGTCATGGAGGAGGCTTCGCTGGCGAAGTCCGCATCCTGAATGTTGCTCAGCGCCAGATCGGTGTTGTCTTTCATGTTTGCCAGGTTGGCCGCGGTGTGGCCCAGACGGTTAATGCTCGCACCCATTTTGGAGCGCACGGCGCCGACGTCATTCAGCGCCGTTTCCAGAGAGTTCATCATCGCCGTAGCGTCGGAGGCGCTCCCGATGTTGATACCGGAAGCGGTATTGTTCCAGTCACCGATACCCGAGAAACCAGAAGCGCTAAACAGGCCACTCGCTGTACCGCCTAGTTCATCACCCAGGCTCACGGTCATGGTTTCTCCAGAGGAAGAACCAATCTGGAAGTTCAGGGAATCGGCAAATTTACCGCCAGTACCGAATAATTTATCGCCCGCATAAGACGTGTTGCCCATGATGTTTTTCAGTTCGGCATTCAGGTCGTTCATTTCAGCGTTGATGGCATCACGGTCTTTGGTGGTGTTGGTGTCGTTCGCTGCCTGGGTGGCGAGATCTTTCATGCGGTACATGATGTTGCTCACTTCGTCGAACGCGCCTTCTGCGGTTTGCAGCAATGCGGTGGCATCAGAGATGTTACGCTGCGCAACGGCCATGCCGTTGGTCTGACCCTGAAGGCGAGTGGCAATCTGCAAGCCCGCCGCATCGTCCGCTGCGGAGTTGAGGCGTTTGCCGGTGCCCAGACGCTCCATTGCGGTGGACAGCAGATTGTTGGATTTATTCAGGGCATTGGTGGATGCCATAGAAGAAGCACTGGTGAAAATCGAAAGCGACATAATATATTTCTCCTTGGATTACCTGTCTGTTTTATCAGGTTCTTGTCGTTGCTGACTGATAAAAACGACCCACCACAACGAAAAATTAAATTCATTTAATGAAAATTTATTTAAAGATTTGTCACCCTCTTTTTTCAAGACGAAAAATATCCAATTAATTATTCTTATTATACCATCCTCAATAAACCACCTTTAGCCCGGCAATAAAACCAACCCCATAATTATACAATCAAGCGACACAAACGATAAAAAAATTAACTCCGCCCCTTTATTTTTTCTTGTTTATTGTTTTAATCTACCAAAAAATATACCCACACCCCATGAAAGGAGATTGATGAACACAAATTTTTCACATTCGCAGGGCCTGATTTTACATAAGGATCTTTTAACTATTTCGATTAACTTTTAATCAGAAGAATTAATAACAAGGCGAATCTTTCACTGCAAATGAGGTTGCACATCACATTTTTATCGCGTAAAAAGAGCGCCAGGAAAAGATGATTCCGCGATAATCAGAACAACAGCAGGCCGCTGGTGTCTTGTTTCTGAGTGCTGTTCAGGCTGAAAAACAAACTCAGCCATCGGCAAAAGCGCTTTTCGTTTCCTCACCTCCCGCAGGCAAGCGGCATTCATTAAGAATTTCAAATGGAATTAACAGATAGTCAACATCCGTGTTCAGGCTATATTTTCTTGCGATATTTAGCCGTTGCATTTACTGGGGTGGTATATCCATCGATGAATAAATGAATAAACGCTATTACTCCGTTAATAACTGGCTGGTTGATATCCCCTCGGGATCTATTCTCCATTTAACAACAGGGGAACGTAAACGTCTGGGAGAATATCAACTCAAGCTCCTTGAAACGCTCATGCAAGATGCGGGAAAGATCTTTACGCGTGAAGAACTCACCACGCTGGTCTGGGAACGCCGCGTCATCGGTAATAACAGTCTGCCCAATGCCATCCACGCGCTGCGTACGGCACTGGAAGACGACGGCAAAAAGCAAAAAATCATCAAAACCATCCCTAAAAAAGGGTATTTGCTTGAGCCTGATTATTGCTGCTTTATCGAAAAAGAAGAGAGCGAGGTTCGCGATCCCGAAGAAAATCATCTTCCGCTGGAAGAAAACGCCCCCTCCGATTTAGCCGGGGAATATGAGGTTGTCGACGAGACATCACTTCCTGTCGCGGAACAAGTGAACGATATCGTCCGCGTAACGCCGCCTGCAACGACCAGGCCAGTGAAAAAATCCATCCACTGGACCACCGTGTTTTTACTGCTCGCGCTGACGGCGATCGGCAGCATACTCTTTACCGGCTGGTACATGAAACTGAAAGGCCATGAGCATCTGGTCGCCCAGGAGATACAGCCTAACGTTTACAGCAACATCAACCTGTATTCCATTGGGACGAGCAGCGAGCCGTCTTATGACGCCAATAACTTGTATACCAAGCTGAAAGACACTTTTTATACCATTAATCAGCAGATCAAAATGCAGTCAGTCAGGATGAGCGTCTACTTTAGCATCACCAATTCATCGCTGAACTACACGTTCGCCCTTACCAGCCAGTGCGACAAAAAGCAGTTAGCGATGACGATTTATCACTGGCGTATCGATCCGACACGGCTGAACAACCTGATTATGCGTGAAACCCGGAGAAAACTGAATGAAATGGCAACATGCAAAGAAAGTTAATCTTGTGATTTTGTTGAGTATTTCCGTGCTTCTCGCCATCGCATTCGGCACCAGTGCCCTCACAGGCGGCGCAGAGCGCCCCAATACGGATGTGGAAGGGACTTTCCAGCTTGGTTTCTATGACCTGATGTCGCAGACGAAAGAAATTTATAATTCACGGATGAAAACAACGAAAGGCACCATTCTGGCGACCATTACCAGCCCTGATGACAATCGTTTCGTACTAAAGGAAAAATTTACGCCGACGTCAGGGAAAAACGGCAAACTCTATTTTTACCTGACGCCCATCTACTACACCACCACGCACAAGGGGCTGATGATAGATGGTCTGGTCGATATGCTGATGAACACCAATTTCTGGATGGAGCCGCTGGCATTTAACGGGCAACCGTTGGTAGTAGGGCAAAGTGGGTCGATTTTTCTCTACCCCATCCAGCAGTAAGTCAAAACCGGAGGCGGAGGCCCGCTTCCGGTTACGATAATCACCCCAGCAAATTTTTTACCGTCGCCAGCCTGACGTTGGCCTGCGCGCCCAGCGCCCTGGAGAGGGTGCTGTAGCTACTGGCGCTGCTCGCCAGCGCCTCTCCCAGGCCGCGCGCGGTTTCCCGGGCCTGCGCCGGGCTGTATACCGTCGCCATATCATTGATGCGCGACGCCACGCGCTCCTGCTGTTGACGAAGCCTGCTGCGCTGGGTGGTAATGTGCTCCAGCGTATTTTGCAGCTTTACCTGGCTTTCCCTTTCCCGACGCGTCGCCAGCGAAACAACCTCATCACTGCTTGCCGTTTCCGCCTGTGGCGTGAGCAACGTAAACGCATCGGCGGGGAAATGTCTGCCCTCTCCGCGCACGGTGAGCTGTTGGCTGACCCGCTCCCAACGGCTTTCATCCACGCTGAACATCAGTTGCCCGTTTGCCGTCTGACGCGCATGAATCCCCAGACGGCCCAGCCCCACATTCAACTGGGTCAACGTCTGACGCGGCGTCGCCTCTTCCGGCAACGAAATGGCGGTCATCTCACGCTGCCGCCCGCCCAGTGAAAATACCAGCGTTTCTCCCCCCGGCTGGCTGAGAAGTTTCTCACTGCCGGGAAGCGTAAAGTTAACCGTGCTTTTTTGCTCCAGCGACGCGGTCAGATGGCGATCGACAGTGCCGCCGGAAAGCTGCGTCCGACGCATCAAATGCTTTTGCAGCGTATTCGCCGGCTGCGTCGCATCGCCGCGAAGCGACGACTGACGTACCTGCAACAATTGCGTTTCCGTCTGCGCCAGATAGCTGTCAGCCTGCTGCACTGCCGTGAGTTGTTGATTTAGCTGTACGTTGTAGCGCATCGGACGGCGGGACAACAGCGCCGATTCGGGGAACTCATTGCGGGTCGCGGTGATTTCTGGCGCGTTGACGCGGCCGACCGTTTGCGGCGCATCAATGCTTCCGCGCCCGGTTGCGGGCGCGGAAGTCGTAAGGGACGTTGTTTTTAAACCTACCTGCATAACAATTACAACAGACTAAACAAGTTAAGCTGACTCACCATACTGTAAGCCTTATTAGTGATCTGCACCGACTGCGTATACAGTTGCAGGTTGATACTGGTGGTCGCCCAGTCCGTTTCGGACAGGTCCCGTACAACCTGATCGTTCGCAAGGCTGACATCGCTGTGCGCATCGCTGAGCAGCGTCAGGCGGTTCTGACGGCCGCCAAGATCGGTGAAGAGGCTGGAGATGTTATCGCTGGTATTTTGCGCGACACCGATCATCTCCTCCAGTTCGTCTTTATAGTCAGCGTAATTCGCGTTCGGGTCCTGCATTTTGTCGCTGAGCGCTTTCAATTTATTCAGCATCTCAAGGTCGTTTCCTGAACCGGAGAATGCCTGAGCAACCTGGGTGTTTTCCGTAATAGAGACGCCGTTCGCAACAATCGTTTCGCGGCTGCTGTCATTGCCGCCGTACACATACTGCCCTTTCGCCTCGTCCCACGTTACCGTCTGGCTGTCGGTCTGCGTGCCGGAAAACAGATAGCTGCCGTTTTCATTTTTAGCGTTCAGGGTGGCGACCAGCGAATCCAGCATTGAAGAAAGCTCCATGCCGTAACCCGCCATATCTTTCTGGCTGAGCGTACTGTTATTCGCCAGCTTCAGCTTATCGCCGACCGCCAGCATCTGGTTACTGAGCGCGGTGATGTTCGACTCCTGAATCGACAGCGCGCCGCTCAGGCTGGAAATATTGCTCTGATACTGTTTAATCGCAGACTGCTCACGGTTCAGTTGCACCAGACGACTTGCGGAAACAGGATCGTCAGACGGCACATTAATGCGCTTTTGCGTCGACATCTGCTCCATCAACTTACTGATACGCGTGCCGTTAACGCCTAATTGCGCCAGCATGGCATTTGAGTTGTAAAGACTACTAATACGCATAATTTAAATTCTCTGATGGCGCTTAAAACATCCCCAGCAGGTCGCTGAAGATCTGATTTCCGGTGGAGATCACCTTCATGTTCGACTGGTAAGCCTGCATGTAGATCTGTAGATTAATCGCCTCTTCATCCTGGTTTACCGCGCTCAGGTTATCGCGCTGATTCTGCGCCTGGTCGCGCACCGTCGACGCCGCTTCCATTTCTGTTTTGCTCTGCTTACTGGCAATACCGATAGTGGAAATGATCGCCGCCGCCCCTTCGCTCAGGCTCATATTTCCCAGACCCGGAATATCCGTTTTCTGGTTTTTCAGTTCGATCAGCGCCTTCAGATTATCGCCGTTGCCCGGTACGCCCGTGCCGTCGTCGGCCTGGATGCCGGACAGCGCCAGTTCTTCAGGCTTCAGATCCGTCACCTGCAACATGCCCGCAGGATTGCTCGGATCGAAAGTAAACAGCGGCTTGCCTGAATTGCCATTCAGGTCATAGCCCTTCGCCAGCTGATCGTTAAACAGTTTTGCCACCGATTCCGCCATCCCTTGCACCGAATCTTTCATCTGTTGGAGGGTGCCGGTTTCATAATCATACAGCGCGCCAAGTTGACCGCCCGCCGACGGGTTCAGCGTGAACTCGCTGGTGGAAAATTTCAGCGTCAGCGTGGAGTTGCCGTTGGCGTCCTGCCCCGCGCTGAGCTGCCCGGCGACCTTACCGCTCACCAGCGGCTGACCGTTCGCCATTGAGACGGTGTACCCGCTGGAACCATCGTCCGTCACCTTCACGTCCGCCAGCGTACTTAACTGTTTTACCAGTTCATCACGCTGATCGCGCAGTACGCTGCTGTTACCGCCGGTTGACTCCATGTCGGTAATTTTTTTGTTGTAGTCCGCAATACTGGTACTCAGGGTGTTGATCTGGTCAACCATCGCGTTGCGCTGGGTGTTGATCGACTCTTTCTGGCTGGAGATGAAGTTGTTAACGTTATTGAAGCGGGTCGCCAGCGCGCCCGCCTGGTTAATAAGCTGCTGACGCAGCGCCGGGGATTCCGGCGTCTGGGTCAATGCGCTCAGGGCGCTGACAAAATCATCCAGCCCGTTACCAAGACTGGTAGAGTCGGTGCCGATCACCTGTTCCAGCGCGCCAATATATTGATTTCCGGTTTCGAAATAGCTGGCTTTCGAGTTGGTCTGCCACACCTGATTAACCAGATACTGACTGGAGATGCGGCGAATACTGTCGACCTGTACCCCGTTCCCGGCGGTAAAACCCGCTTCCCCCATTGGGCCGATGGAGCTTTGGATAATGCCCTGGCGGCTGTACCCCGGCGTCAGCAGGTTAGCGATGTTCATCGAGGTGACATTCATGCCCACCTGGGCTGCCTGCAAACCGCTGAAGGCAATATTAATCATACTCATGGCTTACTCCTGCCCGCGCATTACCGGAACCACAGGCGTTTTAAGTTCTTTCGGTTGCTCTTCTAAAGCGGTCATTTCATCCGTTTTCTTAAGCGGCGTATTCACCTGCGGCGAAAGCTGGTTGATGATCATCTGGGTAATCCCGGTGCTGCGCTGAGACGCCAGGTCAGACGCCAGTCGGTCATCGTAAAAATCACGCATCATCCGCTGCTGTTTGCTGTTGAAAGGGTTGTCTTCCCCCAGCACATCGGACGCCTTGCGCATTTGCGACAGCATGGAACGCAGCATCAGCGCCTCAAACTGTTCGGCGGCCTGTTCAAGATTCTGCGGCTTTACCTGCCCGGAGAGATCGCCGGGCAGAATCGCGGTTTGTCGGTTAATGGCATTCAGCATGGTATTTCCTTAAATCACGACCAGTTCAGCATCCAGCGCGCCGGCTTCATGCAGCGCCTGTAAGATAGCCATCGTGTCGTCCGGCGCCGCGCCAAGGCTGTTAATGGTATTCACGATGCTGCGCAGGCTGGTTCCCGCCGCAATAGTCACCATCTGACCCCGGCCACGATTAACGTTGACGTCGCTTTCCGGCGTGACAACCGTTCTTCCCTGGCTGAATGCGCCAGGCTGGCTGACGTTCGACGACTCGCGGATAGTGACGGTCAGGTTGCCGTGTGATACCGCCGCAGCGCGCACCACTACGCCATCGCCAATGACCACCGTTCCCGTTCGGGCGTTGAACACCACGCGTGGCGGCTGTTTACCGGCGTTAATCTGCACATCTTCCAGAGAGGACATAAAGGCCACCCGA
Organism: Citrobacter sp. CK191; assembly: GCF_030333435.1. Lineage (NCBI taxonomy): Bacteria > Pseudomonadati > Pseudomonadota > Gammaproteobacteria > Enterobacterales > Enterobacteriaceae > Citrobacter > Citrobacter sp. CK191. The sequence goes on from NZ_JAOWFX010000003.1 coordinate 447,729, forward strand.
TCGCCCGCGCCCATCGGCGCACGTACCGCCACGTTAGTCGCGCTTTGCGCGGTCGCCGTGCCGGAACCAAAGGCGTTGTTCAGCGCGACTGCGACGCTGTTGGCAGTCTTAAAGCTGGGACGTTTCAGGTTCAGCATCACCACCGGCTCCTGCTGGAAATCGCTCGGCACTTCGCGCTCCACCGAGCCGCCGTTTGGCACACGGCCAACGGTCGCGGTGTTGATGGTCACGCTGGAGCCGCTGTTGCCCTCGGCTTTCACGCCGCCTACCACCACATTCCCCTGTGCCAGCGCATACACTTCGCCATCAGCACCGCGCAGTTGAGTCAGCAGCAGCGTACCGCCACGCAGGCTTTTCGCATCGCCAATTGAGGAGACGGTTACATCAATACTTTGCCCACGCGCATAGCCCGGCGGCAGCGTGGCGCTAATCGCCACGGCCGCGACGTTCTTCACCTTCGGATCAATCTTCGCAGGCAACTGCACGCCAAACTGGCGCAGCATGTTGGTAACGGACTGGCTGGTGAACTTGACCTGGTTTTTATCCCCTGTACCGTCAAGCCCCACAACCAGGCTGTAGCCCACCAGCTGGTTGCCGCGCACGCCCTGAATATCGACCACATCGCCAAGACGCTGCGCCGCCGCGTTCATGCTGCAAATCAGCAGGAAAAAGAGTGCCAGTTTACGCATCATGGCCTCCATTAAATTGGGAACAGCGGGTGGTTGAAGAAGCGGGTCAGCCAGCCTGCCGCATTCGCGTCGCTGAGCGCGCCGCGTCCGGCATAGGAGATACGGGCATTGGCGATTCGCTGTGAAGAGACGGAGTTGTCGCGTTCGATATCTTCCGCGCGCACCAGGCCCGTCACCCGCATATACTCATCCCCCTGGTTGAGGGTGAGCCATTTCTCCCCGCGAATCGCCAGCACGCCGTTTGGCAACACTTTATAAACCGCAACGGTGATCGCGCCGCGCAGACTGTTCTGCTGCTGCGAGGTGGCATTACCGTTAAAGTTTCGGTTGCCGTCAATCGAGCCGGAAAGCTTATCGATTGAATGGCCGAATGCTTCCGGTATCCCCAGGGAAACATCGTTTTTCTTACCAAAGTTAGTGCGCGCCTGCTTGCTGGCCTGAGTAGACTCATCCAGCTTAACGGTCAGGATGTCGCCTACGCGATAAGCCCGGCGATCCTGGGTCAACGACCAGTTGTAGTTGCCGTTATATAACCCACCGCCGCGCACCTGCGTTTCAGGCACCACGATATCTTCCGGCGGCGCATACGCCGCATCGTCTTTTTTCACCAGCAACGCCGGGCTTTCGCAGCCCGACAAAAACAGCGCCAGTAGACTGATAACTAACTGCTTTTTCATTTCTCTTTCACTTTAAAGCCCTGTCGTTACATCGACTGGGTGACAAACTTCAACATGTCATCGGCGGCAGAGACCATCTTGGCGTTCATTTCGTAGGCACGCTGAACGGTGATCATGTCGACCATCTCTTCAACGACCTGTACGTTAGAACCTTCCAGAGAGCCCTGCTCCAGCTGTCCAAGCGCGTCCTCGCCGGGTACGCCTTCAACCGCTTCGCCGCTGGCCGCCGTTTCACGGTATAAGTTGCCGCCTATCGCCTCCAGACCGGCCGGATTGACGAAGTTCACCAGCGTCAACTGCCCCAGCTCCACCGGATCGGTTTCACCTGCCACCGTCGCGGTGATGGTGCCGTCTTTACCAATCTGCAAATCTTTGACGTTCTCCGGCAATTCAATCTGCGGCACCAGCGGCAGCCCCTGCGCATTCGTCAGCACGCCATCTGGCGTTTTCTGGAAATTACCGGCGCGGGTATACGCGATATCGCCATCCGCAGTTTCCACCTGGAAGAACCCTTGCCCGGTGATCGCCACGTCGAAGGTTTGCCCGGTGTTCTGGATGCTGCCGACGGTAAACTCTTTCTGCGTCCCGACGATCTTCACCCCGGTGCCATACTGAATACCGGTCGGCGCGATATTGTTCTGATCGAGCTGCCCGCCTGGCGTGCGCTGATTCTGATAAAACAGATCGGCGAACATCGCGCGATCGCGTTTAAACCCGGTGGTGTTGACGTTCGCCAGGTTGTTGGAAATCGCGGTCATTTTGGCGTCCTGCGCCGCCAGGCCGGTTTTACTGATCCATAAAGCGGGATTCATCTTTATTCCTTCTTATTGTTATCAGGTGCCACGAATCAGACGGTTGCCTGAATTAGCGAGATCTTCAGCGGCTTTCATCATCTTGATTTGCGCTTCAAACTGACGATTCAGCGCAATGCTGGCGACCATCTCATTAATGGCCGAGACGTTAGCGGTTTCCAGATGCCCGGACGCCACCATCACCTCTTCATCGCGTGGGTTAATCGCCGTGTTGCTCACCAGAAAGCCATCCACATTTTTGCTCAGGTCGCTTACCGGAATGTTCACCAGCTTGATGCGGTCAACATCAACCGGCGCGGCAATATCGCCGTCGTCAGGCACGATAGTGATCACACCGTCTTCACCGATGCTGACGGACGAGAACGGCGGTAAAACGATCGGGCCGTTGTCACCTTCAACCGGCAGGCCGTTGATCGACAGATCGCCCTCCGGGCTGACGTCGATCTGCCCGTTGCGGGTGTAAACCTCACGGTTGCCACTGGCCAGCGCAATCAGCCCATCGCCTTTAATGGCGATATCCAGATTGCGCCCCGTTTCACGTACCGCGCCAGGCGTCATATCCACGCCGCCCTGAGTAGGCAGCGCCATATAACGCGAGGCATATCCCTCGCCGTTAACCTGCTGGGAAATCGCATTATCAAGATCGCTACGAAACCCCTGGGTATTCACATTCGCCAGGTTGTTTGCATGGATCTGCTGCTGCGACAAACTGCGCGATGCGCCGCTCATGGCGGTAAAAATCAAACGATCCATTACACCGCCTGGAAGAGAGCGTTCATCATGTTGTCGTTAGTGCTGATAACCTTCGTGTTCGCCTGGTAATTACGCTGCGCGGTCATCAGACCAACCAGCTCAGAGGTCAAATCCACGTTTGAGGATTCCAGCGCACCGGATTTCACAGAACCCAGCAAACCGGTGCCCGGCGTTCCAGTCAGCGGCGCGCCGGAACTGGCGGTTTGTACCCACGTCGTGCCGTCTTTTGACGCCAGACCATTCGGGTTCGCAAAGTTCGCCAGCACCAGTTGCCCCTGCAACATCCGTTCGCCGTTGGAGAAGGTCGCGTAAACGCTGCCGTCTTCATCAATCGCCTGACCGGTACGTTCGCCAGACGCGTAGCCGCTGCTGTTGTTTTTGCTGACGGAGAAGTCAGAACCGTACTGGCTGGTGCCGTTGTAGCTCAGATCGATAGAGAGATCCGCCGCGCCGGAGATCGATGTGGTCAGGTTCGTCAGGCCAATCGGGCTTTTCAGGACGCCCTGCTCGGTAAATTCTATCGCCTGGCTGCTGTCCGGGATTTCCACGTCGTCCATGTAATAGTGAACCTGCCAGGTGTTCTCGCCGGTTTTCACAAAATACTGGTTCAGCGTGTGCTCGCGTCCCAGGGAATCAAAAACCTGCGTGGTGTAGGTATTGTTATAGGAAGTGCTGTCTTTTGGGTTGAAAGGCGCCGTCTCCGGCTCGGCGGCGCGCGCATCCAGGTTGGCGGTGAAGTCGAGGCTGTCGGTCGCTTTCGCCGGAATAGAGCCGCTGCTGATCGTCAGATTGCCGATCGTCCCCACTTCTATCTCGCCGTTAGCATTAACCGGGTAGCCCTGAAGATACATCCCCAGGTTGTTGATCAGGTTGCCGCTGCTGTCGGTGCCGAAGTAGCCCGCACGCGTATATGCCGTGGTCCCCGTGCTGTCACGCACCATGAAAAATCCGCTATCGCTGATCGCCAGATCGAGCGCATTTCCGGTGGTAGAAATGTTTCCGCCTCGGGTAATACTCTGGGTCACACCAGAAACCCCTACGCCCAGCGGCTGGCTTTCCGCATACAGTGAGGAAAATTCCGCACGGCCGGATTTGAATCCTACGGTGCCGGAGTTCGCAATGTTGTTGGAAATGGCGTTCAACTGCTCGGTAATTGCATTCAGACCGGAGGTCGCAATATTAAAACTCATAATAAATTCCTGTTAACTCAACGCTTAACCCGACTTACGCACGTTTCTGCGAGTCGCTGCCAAACTGGGTAATATTGTTGTAAGCAATCTCACCGATTCCGGTGATATTCAGTTGGATGGCGCTGCCATCAAGCGGGATGCGCACATTGTTGACGATGCCGCCCACTTCAACAGGAATGCCTTCTTCGCCCGTATCGGTCACAACGCTAAGGGTGTATTTCCCTTCGCTCAGGCCCAGCTCCTGCGGGTCAATGGTGAAGTCCACCTGCCCGGCGTCCTGTTTCCCCAGCTCAATTTTGTGCTCGGTGCCGGCCGCGTCTTTGACGATGACCGTCGTCACACCGGAAGCGTGATCCAGCGTCAGACGTCCGTTAATCGTCGTTTCGCCGTCAGAGTTGATAGCGTCGGTCTGCACCATCACATGCTGCCCGACCAGGTTGCCGGTGGTGAGCGTTTGCAGGTTGTCCATCAATACGGAACTGTTCGCCATCAGTTGCGACATGGTTTCCATTGACTGAACCTGCGTCAGCTGCGCCAGTTGGCTGACATACTCGGTGCCATCGGTAGGGTTCAGCGGGTCCTGATTCTGGATCTGCGCGACCAGAAGCTGCATGAACAGCGTGTTCATGCCGGCTGCGCTGCTGTTATTGTTGTTACTGGCAATGCTGCTATCCGACGTTCCTGTCTGGCTTCTGGTGGACGTGCCGTCTACATTCATCCTTATACCTCTCCGAGTCTCAGCAGACTTTGCTGCATGCTTTTAACACTGTTCAGAACATCAACATTGGTTTCGAAACCGCGCGACGCCGACATCATGTCCGCCATCTCCTCTACCACGTTGACATCCGGGTAGTAGACATAGCCATCCGTATTCGCCATCGGGTTATGCGGCTCATAACGCTGTACGGCATTGCCGGTTTCGACAACATCCATCACCTGGACGCGCGCGCCGGTTAACGCCCTGCTATTCATTAACTCATCATTCTTATAAACCGCAGCAAACACCGGACGACGGGCTTTATAGACGCCGTCTTCGGTGGCGGAGGCGGTTTCCGCATTAGCGAGGTTACTGGCGATGGTATTCAGACGAACGGTTTGCGCCGTCATCGCCGACCCCGAAACGCGATAAATATCGGTAAAAGCCATATTCCGTTATCACCTGCGTAGGATTACTTACCTTCAATGGCCTTTTTCAGGCCCGTGAATTTCATGTTTAAAAATGCCAGGCTCATCTGATAATCCTGGGTATTCTTCGCAAACTCAGCCTGCTCGACGTTCAGCGCAACGGTGTTGCCATCGGAAGAGGGCTGATAAGGCACGCGGTACATCTCTTGCGGCGCTGACGGATTCGAAAAACTCCACGATGAACGTTGCATCTCAGCGGCAAAATCAATATCTTTAGCCTGGAAATTGGGGGTATCGACGTTTGCCAGATTGGCTGACAGCAACTCTGCTCGGGAAAGTCGAAGCGCTACAGCCTGTGGATGAACGCCCAATGCTTTGTCAAAAGTAATACTCACAACTCACACCCTCGTGATGCTAAACCTGCAATGATCTGCTTCCCTGTATAGCAATATTCATGCCAAGGTTTTAACATTATGATTTTTAATGGCTTTATTGGTTTTATCCCTACACGGGTGAAGCGTTGCTTCCGCCCTGGAACGTTATCCTTCCTGCTGATGCTTTTTACGGCGCTGCCATCCTTCGCCGCCCCGGAAAAAGTGCAGAGCGCGCGTAAGCAGGTCACTGCCGCCGTTCAACATCACGCAGCGCAAGCCCTTCGCCAGGAGGCCGGGCGCCGCAAGTGGCCCGAGTACCAGGCGAAGATGAACCTGTTTATCCCTTCCGACGTCTCCCGGTACGCTCCCTGCCCTGACGCGCTAACCGTGTCGCTGCCCGGCGGCGAACGCATCGATCTCAACCGCCTGCGTTTTGATGTGCGCTGTGAAGGGCCGCAAGGCTGGGATGTCGCCGTCACCGTCAAACCGGATGTCTATCTTCCGGTGGTGATCGCCAAAAATTCGCTGGAGCGCGGCCAGGTGTTATCCGCCAGCGACGTATCCATCAAAAAGCTCAACATCAGCAGCACGCGCGGCAACTACCTCACCGACCCGGATGAGGCCATTGGGCTGACCGTGAAGCGCCGCATTCGTGAACTACAGCCGATCACCCTGACGCAACTGGAATCTCCGGTGCTGGTTGAACGCGGTCAGCGCGTTCTGATGATCGCCGAACAGGGAGGCGTAGAGGCCCGTACGATGGGGGAAGCCATGAAAAAGGGACGTAAAGGCGAAATGATTAAGGTGAAAAATGAGAGCAGCGAGCGGGTGGTAAGCGCAATTGTCGCGGACGCTGGCGTCGTCAAAATGGTCTACGCCAGCGGAAACTAAAAATATTCATTCGCGGTTTAAGTTTTACCGGCAGCAGGCCGCTCTTTAACGGTGAGGGCATCGGAAGTCCTCCTTCCGCAGGGCAGGATTCATCCGCAACCATAACGAAAAGATGAAAAAGAGGCGAAGCGATGAAAGTAGTAGCGAATCAATACAATCTGGCAACCGCAATCAACAAGAGCAGCGCCGCAGAACAGACCCGCACTGTCGCTCAGGAAGGCACGAAAATTGAGCGCAGCGCCGCGATCGATCCGGTACTGGGCGATGCGCAAACACAACTCTCTGCGCTGCCGGAAGTGGATATGGCGCGCGTAGCTGAAATGAAAGACGCGATCAGCAGCGGTAAAATCGCGGTTAACCTCGATTCGCTGACGGATGCGATGCAGAAGTATTTCCAGAGGTAATTATGACTAACGCCGCTCAGAGCGTTAAAACACTGATACAGGACATGGCCGAAGACCGTAAGCATTACCATGTCCTGAATGATTTACTCATACAGCAGCGCGACCACATTATTGCGCGCCGCGCCGCAGAGCTTGACGTGCTGAACGCGCAAATCATGGCATGCTACCAGCACTTGTCGCAGCACAGTCAGCAACGTTATCGCCTGCTTGAGCGGTTAGGCATTAACGCCAACGCGCAGGGCATGCAAACGCTCATTGCCCGCCTGCCTGCCGCCCACCAGCCTTCCGTTTCCGCTCTCTGGCAAAGTCTCCAGCAACAGGTCGCGCAATGTCAGGCCACCAATGAATACAACGCCATGCTGATGAATATGCAGCAGGAGATTCTGACCAATCTGTTGAATATCAGCGAACCCGAAAACTGGCTGTATCAGCAGGGGTAATGCGCTGTAATTTATTGATTTGTAGCTTTGTTCCGTTTGCGTTCTATCCGTAATTTTCATCGAGGCCAATATTATGGGGCAATTACGACGCTTCAACCTTCCCCACCTGATTCGTCACTATCGTGTTACTCATGTAATTGAAACAGGTTTTGGTAAAGGTGCATCAAGTGTATATGCCTTACGCTCAGGTGCTGAAGAAGTTTATTCCTGTGAAATCTATAAACCGTTATTTGATGCCGCGCCAAAAATAGACAATCTGCATCTGTACAATGAAGACAGCCTGACATTTTTGTCCCATGAAGAAATTAAACGCACTCTTTTCATCAAGCGCGCCGTTGTTTTTCTGGATGCACACTTCCCCGGCGCAGATTTTAAATTCGAGGACTACCAGAGCAATAAATACAATGAGGAAACGCGCCTTCCTCTGCTCAATGAGTTACGCCAGCTAAAAGAATTTGCGGATAATGCGCTGATTATTATTGACGATAGCCGTATCTATCTTCGCGTCATGCATGAGGCCACCGGCTGCAAAGCGCTCCCTCCTCCCACAGAAGACGCTGAGAACGCGTTTCTGGAAGCGCTTGAGGCCTATAGCGGGACGCATATCATCAAACATTACCCCGATGACCAGGGCTACGTTGTACTTTGGCCTAAAAGCTGGCGAGAATTCGGCGTTAACACCCATATTCTGGCAGGAGACCGGACTGCCGCCCCCGTATTTCGAACGGGGATACCAGGAACAACCTGTATGTCAATTAACAGGAGATTGCTTGATGCGCGTTTCAGTACTCGCTGGCTGTCAGGAAAAGGTCTGGATATTGGCGGCGGCGATGACAGTATTGCGTTGTATCAAAGCCTGTTTCCTTTAATCCAATCAATAACCGTATTCGATCTTCAACAAGGTGACGCGCAGTATTTAGCCAGAGTACCGGATAACGAATTTGATTTCGTTTATTCAGGGCATTGCCTGGAGCATGTTATGGACCCCTACGTCGCGCTGCCTCATTGGTTAAGGGTCGTAAAACCCGGCGGTCATCTGGTTTTAACCATTCCAGACGAAGATTTATACGAGCAAGGCGTTTGGCCATCAACCTTCAACGACGATCATAAACATACTTTTACGCCCTTTAAGCATCGGAGCTGGTCGCCTGTTTCCGTCAACGTATTATCGTTATTACAAACCCTGCCAGGGAACTTCAGCATTGAGAAAATAGAGAGGCTGAATCATAGCCATTTAAAAGGTATGCCTCGATTCGATCAAACGCGGACGGCGTTTGCTGAATCCGCAATTGAGATAATCATCCAAAAGCTGAAATCATAGCAACAGGGAGAGTAGCCAATGAATCACCCTGTCGTATCGATTATTTTGCCGGTCTACAATGTCAGCGCATACCTTGAGCGCTGCCTTGATTCACTCGTTGCGCAGACCTGGCGGCATCTGGAAATTATCGCGGTTAATGACGGTTCGACAGATAACTCCCGGGATATTCTGGCGCGTTATCAGAGCCGTCTGCCGGGTATGCGTATCGTTGACCAGGAAAACAGAGGACTTGCCGAAGCCCGCAACGCCGCGTTAGCAAGCGCATCAGGTGAATATATTTATTGCCTGGACTCTGACGATCATATCGCTTCGGATGGTATCGAAACCATTGTGCGCGAAATGGAAAAGCATCACCTGGATGCCCTGTTTTTCTCCACCCATCTGGAATTTCACCTGCACCATATCAGCAACAATATGGTTTCCGGGTATTATCAACGGCCGCGTAATCTGATTAATAAAACATTTCATGCCGAAACGTTCTTTAATCACTGCATTACCGAACGCGCCCGAACAGGACACGGTTACTCCGTTGTGGTCTGGGGATATGCCTGGCGGCGAAAAACGTATGCTCATATGCGGTTTAAGACACCGTTTTTTGAGGATGAATACTTCACCACCGAATTGCTGCTCAGCGTGCCCGACGCAAAAGTAAGATGCCTTGCCGACAGACTGTATTTCCATACCATTCGTAACGGCTCAATCACCACTTCCAGCAGCAAAGCAAAACGCGCGCTGGCTATCCTTGATACCTTCCGACTGCTGCTTCCCCGGGCCGGAAATATCAGCAATCCCCAAACCGTACAATGTTTAAACCGATATACGGGTATGCTATATCAGGATGCGATAATCCGTAATTTGCCCGAAACGCTGCCTTTATTTTCCGCACAGAAGATGATTCACTATCTGGCATCCATTTTTCATGAACTGTATGTAGACACGCCAACAGAGAATGGGCTTGTGTTGCTGCATGCCTTGATTAACCAAATTGCTCGCGACAGCAATATTATTGATGAGAGCGAATTCATCGCGCTATCAGGCAGAATTGAACTGGCGATAAAGAACAAAAGAAGAATATTAGCCGAAGGTTTTTAGTCTTCATACCACGCTATTTAGCAATACGATTGGCTATGCCGCATAGCCAATCGCTTTTACCAGATATTCCTTCAGGAACCGGCACGACAAGAAATAACGTTATTCCTGGAGCGATAAAACAAAACTGACCATTTGGGTATACAGCATCGCCGGTTCATATTGTCGCAGACAACGGAAAGGGGTTTTATGAACGCACCAGTTTGCAAATTCCTGAGTCGTCGGCACATCAAAAGGGCGTTTAAGCACGGTGGTGAAAATGACATCGTTCATCAGCAAACGCGCACATGGCCCATGACTACAGGCGAGATCAATTCCCATACAACGCCAGCCCGCTTCCCCATAACGAAACGGCAACCGGTGTTCCGCAGCCACGGTTGAATAGAGGGCTACCACAGGGATATCTGTTGCCGCCGCAAGCATGACCGGCCCTGAATCACAGGAAACCAGCATGTTCGCTCGCTGCATAAGCGCAACCGTTTCCAGCGCTGAAAAGCGGTCAATAGCATTGATAACCCCGGCCGGATACGCTTCCGCCATCGATTTTCCCGCCTCTGAGTTGTTATTGCTCCCAATGAACACAACTTGCCACCCCGTTTGCAGCCACATTTGCGCCAGCTCATGCCAGTTATTTTGCGGCCAGGTCCGGTTTGGGTGCCCAATATTAGGGTGCATTAATAACACCGGCGCGTTCTCTAATTTATGTTGCTGCCAGAACGCGTCAACGGCACTGTGGGCAGATTCTGGAATGACCAAATCGAGGTGTTTATCCGCTGCGGACGCCTCAAGCCCTGCCTGCGCGAGAAAAGCATCGATCATATGTAGCGGTCTGAGCGCATGGGCCCAATGCGTAAAGTCAAAAAGTCGCCCTTGCGCCTGCGCCCGCTGAATGCATTGATGCTGCTCCGCATTAAGAGAATCCACCGGCCAGACCTCGCTGATATGCGGGCATGCCCGCGCCAGCGCGCTAAAGTGCGGCTGGCTCAGCATAACAATGCTCGCGCCGGTTTTATTTTTGATGGTTCTGCACGCTGCCAGGAGATACAGGGTATCTCCCATTGCAGCATTAAGATGTAAATAAACAGTATCCATATGATTTATTACAACAGCGACAACCCGCACAGCAGGCTGTAGTCAGAGGTATGCGCCGCATTCGCGGAGAACGGATTCTGCTGCTGCCACCCCTTCAGCGCGTTAATCAGCAGCACGACATCATCCTGCGTCAGCGCTCCCTGTTCGCGGCGGATTGCGCACAGCATTTTGATCTGGAAGAACTGGTTGGCCAGCCCCAGTAGCGCCTCTCCGTAATTGGTGCATTGAATGCCGGGGAATACATCGTTATACAGTTGATAAATCAGCGCATTACGCAGGATATGCGGCTGTTCATCAAACAGTGGGATGGTTGACCAGAGCGATTCCAGTTGCTGAAGACGATCCGCCAACCGCGCCGGCTGCATCACCGACAGCTCGCTCATTTTCAGCGCCACACTCATTTTTTCAGTCAGCGGCAGATTCAGATTCAGGCGTACCCGGCCCATCTCTTTTAGCGCGGCAATGCGGTTTTCAGCAATCGGAGGCAACAGCGCAAACTGCTGTGTCAGCACGCCCTGCTCTGCCAGCATCGCCAGTTGCTCTCCCATAGAGGACAACAGGGCCGGATCGTGCTCGCCGCCGTCCAGATACTGCTGCGCCTTACTCAGCAAAACGCCGATCGCATACAGGCTGCCTTCCAGCGACAGCGCAGGATGTACCGCCAGGTTAATACATTGCTGGTTCAGGGTTTCGCTCCAGGCGGATAACTCATCTTCGCCCTGCGCCTCCCCTTGCGAGGTGTGCAGGATAAAGGCCTCCGGGTTAAGCAGCATCTCTCTGGCCGCCGCTTCACAGGTGATATCCAGACTTTCACGCTGCTGGTTTTTCAGCTTCACGCTAATACGCGGCCAGTTTTGCTGCGCATGCTGGCAAGCCGGGCACTGGCACGGGGTTTCTCGCGCATCAAAGCGTGACACAAATTCAGGTTGGTAATGTTCTATCAGTTCCATGTTTGCTCTCTCCAGGCGTATTCTGGCCTGCGGTTAGCGGTGTTTACGGAAAAACCAGTGCGTACAATCGATGATTTCGCCACTTTTAGGGTCCGGGTGATGTTGCAGGAAGGCAAAGCTCGGGCTGAATCCCAGCCACAAATCCCCCTTATTCATTAATGCCGCCCAGCAGCGATCCAGGCTTGCCGGATAGTCCATCGCCTGGCGATAGGCGTCCAGCAGGGCATCGTAATAACCTGCGTTAACGGCATACGCGCAGCCGCAGCCCGCGTTATAGATCCGCGCTACGCCCTTCAATGACTGGGTGAGCGTAAAGTTTTCATAGCGCCCGCCGAGCAGAAGCACCTGCCAGTTAAGCTGTTTCAGGCCATTCAGCAGCTTGTTGATGTCGTTAACGGCGTTCTCTTTTTTGACGAACTGCACGTCGGCATCCAGCAGCAACACATTTTTCCAGCCTTCTTTCTGCGCCCGCTCAAGCACCTGGCAGTGCGTTGCCAGTTCCGCCCGTTCCGCCGACGCCTCCGCGTTTTTCGCTACCGGCCAGATCTGTTCGCCGCGCAGGCCAAAATCCAGTAAAGCCTCGCAGCGACGGGCCAGCTCCGCCTCTTTTGCCGGGTCGTAGAGCACCGCCACCTTTTCAAAAGCCTGCCAGTTCACCTGAACATTTAGCGGCGCATGACTCAGTCGACGGTAGTGCGCCAGCAAGTTCGCGTCATCGACAATGTCTTCCAGCGTCAGATCCACCGGCGTGGAGCTGCCCATGATGAAATCTTTGTCATAGGTATTGCTGCTGTGCGAAATACAGAGAATGGCGCGCTTCGGATCTATCTGGTGAACCGGCGTGGTAAAGCCTTTCAGGAATCCCGTCTCTTCCGCTTTTGCCGCATCGTCGTCATAACGATTTTTTTTCAACAAATTGCGGTGATACCCAAAAGTGCCGTTCAGCGCATGTCTCGGCCCGAAAGGGTGCGTGATATAGATTTTGTCCAGATGGCTGTACCAGATATAAATCTGATCGCTGCCGGAGAACAGCGCGTTGCTGGCCTGCATCTGCGCCACCTGCCAGGAAATTTTATCCGGCGGGTAATAATCGTCATCGTCAAAACACAGGATGTACTCTCCCTGCGCCATCGCATTGAGCATGTTACGTTTTTGCCCCAGTACCAGACGCGCTTCACTGTGGACATAACGCACGTTGGGCTGCGACGGGTCCGTCATCATCTCAATCAGATCGGCATTGCTGACCGGAGAATCATCCAGAATAATCAGTTCGCGTTTGTCGGCCGGATAGTCCTGGTACTGCCAGATATACAGCAGATACGGCAGGAACTCGCGTCGGTTATACGTCGGGCAGACGACGCTAACAAACGGCGTGCTGTGAACGCGTGCCGTCTGCTGACGGTGAATCAGCGTCCCCATCAGAGAACGCGAAGACGTTTTCGGGAAACCCGGTTTGTTTCTTTTCATAGCGCTTATCGTTGACGAATCAGACGTTGTTGACGCAGCCAGCACTGGGCAGAGAGCGAATCGGTCATTTTCTGTTCCCGACGGTTGATTTCAGCCTGCCGGTCAGCGCGTTTAGCGTCGAGAACCAGCTCAATGCTTTTTTCCCGCTTCGCCTCCGCCAGCAGGTTGCCCTGAATTTTTTGCGCTTCCAGGTGCGCCAGCGCCTGCTCCTGTTTTTGCCAGTCGATAATGCGTTGAATGTTATGTTTATATTTCGACTGGTTAATCATCATGGCCGCACTGTTGGCGCTCTGGGACACCAGACCCGCAGCAAGTGACGTCAGCGTATCGATATTTTTCTCAAACCGTTGGCACAGCTGGTTTTGCGATGCCAGCTTCGTGCTTAAGTCTTCTACCGCGCGAGTGCGCAGCAGGTGAAGTTGCTCAAGCGTAGAAATCAGTTTGCTCATCGTGCATTACCCTGCCTGCGCCAGGGCGCACAGATCGCTGATTGTCGGCTCAAGCAGCGCGGCATCCTGGACTTCCTGTTGTAAGAATTGATTGATCGCGGGCGAAAGACGTACCGCTCTGTCTGCCAGCGGATCGGCGCCTGCAACGTATCCCCCCAGCGGGATCAGCGGTTTAATACTTTGGTATTCGGCATACAGCTGTTTCAGCGTGCGGGCGGCGAGCTGGTGCTCACGCTCCGTCACCTGACTCATACAGCGGCTGATAGACTGGCCGACATCAATCGCCGGATAATGCCCGGCCTCGGCAAGGTGGCGCGAAAGCACGATATGCCCGTCAAGCACCGCGCGGGCGCAGTCCACAATCGGATCTTGCTGATCGTCCCCTTCCGCCAGCACCGTATAGATCGCGGTCATCGATCCCTCGCTTTCGCTGTTTCCGGCGCTTTCAACCAGCCGCGGGATCATCCCAAACGCCGACGGCGGATAGCCTTTGGTCGCAGGTGGTTCGCCAAGCGACAGGGCGATTTCGCGCTGCGCCATCGCGTAACGCGTGAGGGAATCTACCAGCAGCAGAACGTCTTTCCCTTTATCGCGGTAATAGCCAGCAATGGTGTGGCATAACTCGGTGGCTTTAATGCGCATCAGCGGCGATTCATCCGCTGGCGCGGCGACAATCACCGACTTCGCCAGCCCTTCAGCCTGCAAAGCATTTTCAATAAACTCTTTGACTTCACGGCCTCGCTCACCGATCAGTCCTACCACCACGACTTCCGCCCGGGTGTAACGCGTGATCATGCCGAGCAGAACGCTTTTACCGACGCCGCTGCCCGCCATCAGCCCGACGCGCTGGCCTTTACCAATAGTCAGCAAGCCGTTGATGGCGCGAACGCCAACGTCCAGCGGCGCATGAACAGGCTGACGCTTAAGCGGATGCACCTGCGGAAGCTGCTGTGCTAACAGCGTATCTCCGCCGAGCTTTCCTTTATTATCAAGAGGTTCGCCAAGACCGTTTACCACGCGTCCCAGCCACTGATCGCCGATCATAACCCCTTCAGTTTTGCCTGCGGGAAACACGCGGGCGCCAGCGATCAGGCCAGAGGGATGCTTGAAGGGCATCAGGTAGGTCACGTCACGATCAAAGCCAACCACCTGCGCATCCATCATCTCCTGATCGACGCTTTCAACGTGGCACATCTGCCCTACCGCCAGACGACAACCGACGCACTCCAGCAGAATGCCGTTGACCCTGACCAACCGCCCGGCGACGCGCGCCAGATCGATCTGCTCGATAGAGCGCAGCGCCTCTTCAAAATCAAGGCTGCTCATGCGGCGATTCCGGCAGCAAACTGTTTTTCAGTACATCTACGCACTGATCGAGACGGTGCTGACAGCCCACATCCATCTCCGTGGTATCGGTGATAACGCGGCACTCTCCCGGCTCCAGAGAAGGATCGGCAACCAGTCCCCACTCACGCGCTTTCTCCGGTTCGGCCTCGCTGATGCGCATAAATTCTTCGCTGTTCAGCTGAACACGCACCTGCTCCGGCTGATGCGGCAGGCTGGTCAACGCCTCTTCCACCAGCGCCAGCAGTTGCGTCGGGTGCAACGCCAGTTCACAGCGGATCACCTGGCGGGTCACTTTTTCCACCAGTTGCAGCAACTCTTCGCGGCGACGCTGCTCGTAACGCTCCAGGTAGTTCCGCACCTCTGCGGTCAGGCGCTCAAACGGGGCGGCGGCGTCCAGGAACTGTTGGCGCGCCTGCTGTTTACCTTCAATCAGCCCTTTGCGCATCCCTTCGTCAAAACCAAGACGAATACCTTCCTGGTAGCCCTCTTCCCGGCCTTCTTCCATCCCTTGGGCAAACCCCCGGTTCATCCCTTCCTGGAACCCCTCTTTTACCTGTAACTGGTAGTCGGCGGGGTCCAGCGTCGGTGCGGCGTCTTCATCAGCGACAACACCGGCAGGCATCCTGCGATTACGCAGGGGCGGGAAGCGGTATAAGCGCGGCTTAACCACCGCCTGGCGGCTGGCGGTCAGGGCATCCAGCGGTAAACTCCGTTTCTTGAACATGGTTTACTCCACCGTCTGCTCGGCAAACAGTTGCACCTGAATTTCACCTTCTTCAGCCAGCTGGCGCACAACCTGCATGATCTCTTTGCGCACCTGCTCTATACGGCTGATCGGCACTGGCCCCAGGCGGGTCGTGGTGCTTTGCAGCAGCGTGACCTGGCGTTTTGGCATCACGTTAAAGATGGCCTGACGCAGAACCGGCTCCGTCCCTTTCAGGGCTACCGCCCACTCTTCGATCGGGATTTCATCCATCAGACGCTGCAACGTCACCGGCGTCTGACGACTGAGAATGTAGAACTCGTACATCTCGTCTTTCAGATCTTCGACCACTTTCTCGTCGCGCTCGCGCAGTTGATCCAGCAGCTGTTGCTGATTGCTGGGGATACGGTTAACGATGTTGGCGGCATGTTTGAGGCCAATCACTTTTGAACCATGCTCGGAAAGCACCGCGACGCCGCGATCGATCAGTCTGTCCAGTTCGTCGATAACGTCACGGTTGATGTCGTCCAGACGCGCGACGCGATAGATAATTTCATCCTGCCGTTCTTGCGGCAGAACGCTTAACACGCTGGCGGCAATATCCGGTGGCAGGAAGGCGAGAAAAACGGCCTGGAGCTGGAGATGTTCCTGCTCAATCAATGCCGCCAGCTGTGGGATATCGACCCATTGCAGGCGTGCCATACGGTAGCGAATTTCATCGCCGTAGATACCGTTGATCACGCTGCGGGCAATCTCACCGCCCAACGCTTTTTCCAGAATGCTGCGCAGATACGTGCGTGAGGCGCCGTTGATCCCGCTTTGTTCGCGGTAATCAGAGAAAAAATTGTTCATTGCCAGACGCGCCTGATGCACCTTCACATCATGGAGACGCGCCATCGTTTCGCTCAACAACATAACCTCTTCGCGGTTCAGCTTCTGCATCACCTGCGCGGCGGCCTCTTCGCCTACGCTCATCAGCAGGATCGCCGCCTGCTCCAGACGGCTGCGCCCGGCTGAGGCTGAGTGGTTTTTATCATTCCGGCTTACTGTTGCTTCGGTCATTGCTGTTGATCCATTGTTTCAGTACTTCTGCTACGCGCTCGGTTTCGCTCTGAGCCAACAGCTGGAGGAATTCCACTTTGGCTTCCAGGCCGGAGCTTTGCGGCGGCAGCAGATCTTCATTATTGTTGAACGCCGCTTTCGACAGGCTGGCGAACTCGTCATCGTTCATCACCACCCCATTGTCAGGCGCTTCCAGCTCTTTCTTCGTCGCCTCGCCATCAAGGGTGATCGGGTCGCGACGTCCAAAGCGCTGTACCAGCGGGCGAACGCCAAACAGCAATGTCAGCAAGGCCAGCAGCCCAATTCCGCCATTCTGTCCCCAGTACTGCATGGAAGGGTCTTGCCACCATTTCAGGTCTGGCATGACATCGTCTGCCGGGGCCGTGAAGGTCAGAACATCCAGCGTTAAGGCATCGCCGCGCGCTTTTTCGATACCCGCCGCGCTTTCCACCAGGCGCGTCATCGACGTCAGTTGTTCCGGCGTAATTTTCGCCAGCGCAGGAGCGGCCTGGTTCAGCACCACCGCGACACTCAGTTTTTCCAGCTTGTAACCCGGGTGGCGGATATGGCGAATATCACGATCAAACGCGTACTTACGCTGTTCCTGACTGCGGCTGGAAAGCGAGCGCGGGTCGGTGTTATTCGCGGCGTTTGCAGCGTTTTCAGCGGGCGGATTGCCCTCCGCCGGGTTGGCGGGAGCCTGCGGCGTCGGGTTGACCGGACGGTTACTCAGCGAGCCGGGAATGCCAAACGCCATTTCATTGGTGGTGTTTTCCTGGCTCAGTTGTTCATCGCTGACGCGCGGATCTTTACCCAGCCGTTCCTGAGTCTCTTCCACACGGCTTAAATCTACGGTCGGCGCAACGCT
Organism: Citrobacter sp. CK191; assembly: GCF_030333435.1. Taxonomy (NCBI): domain Bacteria; kingdom Pseudomonadati; phylum Pseudomonadota; class Gammaproteobacteria; order Enterobacterales; family Enterobacteriaceae; genus Citrobacter; species Citrobacter sp. CK191. Next base: position 465,432 of record NZ_JAOWFX010000003.1, read on the forward strand.
GATACGGAAGTTGCCCGGCCCCACTAACGACGTCAGCAGGCTGGTGATATTTTTCGTGGTATCCTCGCGAATGCGTTGCATGACGTCATCGCCCATACGCTTGCTCGTCATGCCGCCATCCGGGCCTTCGATGCCGTCAGACAACAAATTACCGCTCTGATCGACCACCCGCACCGCGCCAGGCTGCATACCCGGTACGCTTCCGGCCACCAGTTGAATGACAGAAGCGACCTGCTGCTCATCCAGTTTTCTGCCATAGTGCAGTTGCACCATGACCGATGCGCTGCTGGTCGGTTTATTGGTCAATACAAAGGAGCTGGACTCGTTAAGCCCAAGATGGACGCGCGCGTTTTCCACGGGGTCCAACGCCATGATGCTCTTCGCCAGTTCCCCTTCCAGGCTGCGTTTGTAACGGACATTCTGAATAAACTGGCTGCTGCCGAGCATCTCTTCTTTGTCCATCAATTCGTAGCCATCGGGCGTCGCCGCGCTGATGCCTTTTGCCGCCAGCGCCATTCGCGCCTGCGGCAGTTTGCTTTCGCTCACCAGAATCTGGCCATTGTCCGGGTTAATGCGGTAAGCGATGTTTTCTGCCCCCAGAACGTCCACCACCTGTGACACCGGCAGATGTTCCTGCGAACCATAGAGCGCGACATAACCCTGATTGCGGTTCCACAGCGACAGAATAATCGCGGCCGCCAGCACCACGCCGCCCACAATCGCCATGAGCTGGGGCTTATTCAGACCGGATGGCACCGACACGGAAGGGAGACGACTTTTAATCTTAGTAAGCACGGTTAAAACCTTAGAGCAGAATATTCATTACTTCGTCCAGTGCCGTGGTGAGCTTATTACGCACCTGCATCATGGCCGAAAAAGCCACGCTGGCTTTCTGACTTTCGATCATCGCACCGGCTAAGTCGTCGCTCAGCCCCATATCAATCGCTTTTTGCTTTACGCCTGCGCTGTGTTGAATCGCATCGACGTTATCGATAGCGTTATTCAGCGCGCCCGCAAAGGAAATCGGTTCACTGACGCCAAACGCGTTGCTGGCGGGAGCGATAGTTAAAGAGACGTCAACCGAACCGGCTGACGCTAATGAAGCGGTTTGCTGCATTCTGTTCAGCAACGCCTGGTGTGTCGTGTTAATGCCTGCGGCAGTAATCTTATCCATTCATCAATCCTTCCTGGCCTCAGGAATAACATTCAATATCAATACCCTCGTCGCGCATGGAGGCGAGACGATAACGTAGAGCGCGTGGGGTGATGCCTAAAAACTCTGCGGTTTTGGATTTGTTGCCTTTATGGCGTTTAAGCAGATCGATGATGTACTGGTATTCCGCCAGCCGTCCGTGCAGTTTGACATCGCGGATCGACGGGTTGCCCGTCTCCTGCTCGCGATAGGCAGGCATCATTTCGATAACCGGCGCTTCAGGCTGGGAAGCGCGAACGGCCAGGCCAAAGTCGGCGGCGTGAATCTCTTCGCCGTTGCACAAAATCATGCCGCGCTGAATCACATTCTCCAGTTCACGGACATTACCCGGCCAGTCGTATCTGAGCAGGACGGTACGCGCCTCATCGCTCAGACGCAGATCGCCTTTATGAAAAGCGCGGTATTTAGTGATAAAACGCTGGGCCAATGGCAGGATGTCCTGCCTGCGTTCACGCAGCGGCGTAATATGAATAGGCACGACGGAAATACGGTAGAAAAGATCCTGGCGGAAACGGCCTTCGGCAATTTCCTGCTGCAAATCTTTATTTGTAGAAGCGATCAGGCGAATATCCAACGGAATACGCTTATGGCTTCCCAGACGTTCAACTTCCTGCTCTTGCAATACGCGCAGTAATTTTGCCTGCAACGCCAACGGCATATCGCCAATCTCATCAAGCAGCAGCGTGCCGCCATTAGCTTGCTCAAATTTACCGGCGACGCTCGCAACAGCGCCGGTAAACGCGCCTTTCTCGTAACCAAATAAAATGGCTTCCAGCATACTCTCTGGAATAGCTGCACAGTTAACGCCGACATACGGGGCGTCACTGCCGCAGGCATTCTCGTGAATGTATTTGGCGATACACTCTTTCCCTGTTCCCGTTTCGCCCGTAATCAGTACTGATACATTATACTTAGCAACGCGACGCGCTAACGACATTACGCTAACGCTGGCAGGAGAAACGGCGATAAAGCCATTTCTATTACGATCTTCGCATTCAATGATAATACTCATTTAGGTGTACCAACAGAAAAAACAAAATAAGAAATATGCTGTTCAGCCATTATTCAAAGCATCTTTTAAAAACATCACAAACCCAGTTTGTTAATGGGTTTTTATAAGATGTTAATAAAAATAAACAGTTTTTTTAACTCATGAATCAGGCAACTTTCATAAAGTAAAGGCAGTATACGTAGCGAATAGGAATTGTCTTGTTTTTAATGGGTATTAAAATATTAATCTATAAAAATCAATGAATTAAAAAAGTTATTAATGAGAAAATTCCTAGAGAAATAATGGATTAATAACCCCTGGATGCTTGCAATAGCAGGGTTAAGATTGTCTAATCTACATCCTGACGTAATGTGTGAGAGTTTTCGACAGCGACGTTTCTTCTGTGTTGTTCAAGAGCGACACATAATTTTTAAAACTCAAATACCTCCAGGAAATTTTACGGTTCACGCTACACAACAACCAAAAAGTGGCGTTATTTTTCATCTAAACTTTTGGTAACCCGGAATAATCATGAACCCTGCATCACAGCGAGTCAGAATTCATCAGAGAAAGGATTTACCTTCTCTGGTAAAGCTCGACACCAGTAAACTCGGTCGGCCGTGGCACAAGTTACCCAAGTTGATGAATGACAGTTTTGACATACTTGATGCACGCCTGAGCATTTATTTTCTGAAGAAACTCCGTGTTAATGCCGCGTTGAAGTCGATGACCTTCGCAATCGACCAGCAATATAAGAATGCGCAGGTTTTTTCGACGCCTTACGGAAATGTCGCCTTTGTTATTGATCGCATCTTATTGCTGAACATCCTTCATGATTATTACGGTTTAAGTAAAGACAGCAGCCATGTTGCGCCAGATGAATCGTTGCGCGTGACAAAAACAGAAGAACGCCTGAGAAGTAAACTGGGTCAGGAACTCACGCAACTGGTGATTTGCAAAGAAACCTTTGGCGAAAATCTCGATATTAAGGTCGATTATTCAACGGTCATTAGCCACTGGTCCTGGTGCATTACCTTTACCCTCGAAGGGTACGATCATGGCTCTTTTACCATTCTGCTCGATCACCACCATGTTGATCAGATGCTGGCGATACTCCGTTCGCCAGATGCGGCCGATAGCCGCGCCGTGAAAAGCGTGCCCCTGAGCCCTGCGCAGATAGAACGGTTGTTCGACAGTCTGCCGTTAAAACTGAGCGGGCGTCTGGCCAGCCTGAACCTGACCGTCGCCCAGATTTCCGATATTAAACCCGGGGATATCATCCCCATCGCCATTAACGAACCTTTACCGGTATTTATCGGCAAAGAACAGATTTTTGAGGCTGCTATCGTTGAAGATCGTAGCAAGCTGTTTTTGTGCGATATCTATGATAAGACAACCGAGAAGCAATATGAGTGATTTGCAACACGAGCTAAGCCAGTCTCTTGACCTGGATGACCTGAACCTTAGCGATATGACGCAGGAAGACACCGTCGAAGGGAATATCCGCCTGGATTTGCAGCCTGAAACGCGCAACACCGCGATGACGGATATCCGTAAAATGGCGCTGTTTAGCCGCATTCCCGTGACGCTGACGCTGGAAGTCGCTTCCGTAAATATCTCGCTTGCTGAATTAATGTCAGTCAACAGCGATTCGGTGGTCGAACTGGACAAGATGGCGGGCGAGCCGCTGGACATTAAAGTGAATGGCATTCTGTTTGGTAAAGCAGAAGTGGTGGTGCTCAACGATAAATACGGCCTGCGAATCATTGAATTCAACGCCAAAGAACTCGGTGAGCTCACGCGATGAACCGCTTGTTTAACAGAAGCGGCATCGCTCTGCTGCTCCTGAGTCTGCTTGTCGCACAACCGGCACTGGCTGCAAATGGCGACATTACCCTCTTTAGCACCGCCGCCAACGGCGCAGGTCAGGATTACAACGTTAAAATTGAGATCCTGATCCTGATGACTTTGCTTGGCTTATTGCCGATCATGGTGCTGATGATGACCTGTTTCACCCGCTTCATTATCGTTCTGGCGATTCTGCGCCAGGCGCTCGGGCTGCAACAAAGTCCACCCAATAAAATTCTTACCGGGATTGCGCTGGCGCTGACATTGCTGGTGATGCGCCCGGTCTGGACCACGATTTATACTGACGCCATTGACCCTTTTCAAAAAGATGAAATCACGCTGAAACAGGCGCTGGCGAAGGCGGAAGTGCCGCTGAAGAACTACATGCTGGCCCAGACGAACAATAAAGCGATGGCGCAAATGATGAGCATCGCCGGGATCGAGGGCGATGCGCGCGAGCAGGATCTCACGATCGTGACTCCGGCCTATCTGCTGAGCGAACTGAAAACCGCCTTCCAGATCGGCTTTATGATCTATATCCCCTTCCTGGTGATCGACCTGATTGTCGCCAGTATCCTGATGGCGATGGGGATGATGATGCTCTCGCCGCTGATTGTCTCGCTGCCCTTTAAGCTGATGCTGTTCGTCCTGTGCGATGGCTGGACATTGATCGTCGGTACGCTGGCCTCCAGCGTTCAGGGTCTTTAGCGATGATGAACATGGACACGGCAGGCGACATCATGGCGACCGGCATCCATCTGGTGCTGCTGATTTCCGCCGTCGCCATTATTCCCAGCCTGATTGTCGGGCTGTGCGTCAGTATTTTTCAGGCCACCACGCAAATTAACGAACAGACGCTGAGCTTTCTGCCGCGACTGGTCGTCACCCTGGGCGTGCTGATCTTCGCCGGTAAGTGGATGCTGACGCAACTGGTGGATTTTACGATCCAGATCTTTCACCAGGCGGCGGCGCTGGTCGGTTAAGCGGCGATGGGAATCGATATACAGGCGCTGTTCACGCCGCTGATGGCTCTGGTGCTACCCTTTTTCCGCATCCTGGCGTTTTTGCAGTTCGCGCCCGTGCTGGACAACCGGGCTTTTTCCCGTCGCATTAAGATTGCCGCAGCGCTGGCGCTGTCGATCATTATCACCCCCATGCTGCCCAATAATGTTGTACTCAGCGAACTGCTTTCGATGCGCACCGTCTTGCTGATCGGCGAGCAGCTCCTGTGGGGATTCCTGTTCGGCATGGCGCTCCAGCTCGTCTTTGTCACGCTGCAAACCGCCGGGCATATTCTGTCGATGAACATGGGGCTGGGGATGGCGATGATGAACGACCCGGTCAACGGCAGTTCCACCACGGTGATTTCGCAGATCATTTATGTTTTCTGCGCACTGCTCTTTTTCATCATGGATGGGCACCTGCTGCTGGTCACGATTCTGTTCAAAGGCTTTAGCTACTGGCCTATTGGTCAGGCGATTAATCAGCCAACGCTGACGCTGATTGTTCAGGGACTGGGCTGGATTATGGCATCCGCGACGCTTATCGCGCTGCCGACGACGTTCGTCATGCTGATTGTGCAGGGCGGATTTGGCCTGCTAAACCGCGTTTCACCGACGCTGAACCTTTTCTCGCTGGGTTTTCCGATCAGTATGCTGTTTGGGTTGCTCTGTATCTCGATGATGGTGACCAACATTCCTGATCACTATCTCAATCTCACCAATGAAATACTGGCGAAGCTCGACGCCATAAGGGTGTCGTAATGTCCTCCAGCGGCGACAAAAGCGAAAAACCCACCCCCGGAAAACTGCGCAAAGCGCGTGAAAAAGGCGACCTCCCGCGCTCAAAAGATCTGACGATGGCGGCGGGACTGCTGGCGTCGTTTTTCACCCTTGCCGCATTTCTGCCCTATTACCAGCAGTTAATCCGTGAATCGTTTGCCGCTGTCGGTGAAATGGCGGGCAGGCTCGACGATCCCACGGCGCTGAATCAGTTTATGCTGCTGAACATCTGGGTTGTACTGCGCTTTATCGCAACGCTGATTCCGATTCCGCTGTGCTGCATAGTGGCAAGCCTGGTGCCTGGCGGCTGGATTTTTACCCCCACAAAACTGAAGCCGGATTTTAAAAAGCTCAGCCCCATTAGCGGCATCAAGCGGATGTTTTCCGCCAGCCACTACACGGAAGTCGGCAAAATGCTGCTCAAGTGCGGCATTATTCTTACCGTGTTGTACATGATGGTGCATGACTCCATGCACGCTCTGCTGCACCTGCAACAGCTTTATCTTCGTCAGGCGATCGGACAAGGGTTTGCCATTTTTCGTCACGTCTTCAGCTACTTCATCGCCGTTATCGTCATTTTCGCCCTGCTGGATGTACCGCTCAGCAAGTTCATGTTCACCAAAAAAATGCGCATGACCAAACAGGAAGTGAAAGAAGAGTATAAAAACAACGACGGTAATCCACAGATTAAAGGACGCATCCGCCAGCTTCAGCGTCAGATGGCGATGGGGCAAATCGCGCGAACCGTACCAACGGCAGACGTTATCATCACCAACCCGACGCATTACGCCGTTGCGCTGAAATATGATCCACAGCGTGCCGAAGCCCCTTACATCGTTGCTAAAGGAATCGACGATGTTGCGCTCTGGATCCGTGAAGTGGGCGCTAATCACAATATCGAGGTGGTGGAATTTCCGCCGCTGGCGCGGGCAGTTTATTACACCACCCGCGTTAACCAACAGATTCCCACACAGCTTTTCCGCGCTATTGCCCACGTACTGACCTACGTCATGCAATTAAAATCCTGGCGCGAAGGCAACGTGGAACAAAAGCCCCGCCTGAACAGGCAAATCAACATTCCTCAAGAGGTACTGAAAGCCAATGGCGAACAGTAAATTGCGCAACGCGCTGAGCGTGCTCCGTCAGGGGCAAGTCGGCGTGCCTATTCTGCTTCTCTGCGTGCTGGCAATGGTTATTCTGCCGTTGTCGCCGCTGATGCTGGATATTCTGTTTACCTTTAATATCGTCCTGGCGGTCATCGTGCTGCTGGTATCGGTGAATATGCAGCGTCCGCTGGACTTTGCGATTTTCCCGACGCTGTTGCTGATCACGACGTTAATGCGTCTGACGCTGAACGTCGCCTCTACCCGCGTGGTGTTGCTGCACGGTCATGAAGGCGAAGGCGCGGCGGGTAAGGTCATTGAAGCCTTTGGTCAGGTGGTCATCGGCGGCGATTTCGTCGTCGGTTTCGTGGTGTTTATCATCCTGATGATCATCAACTTCGTGGTGGTCACCAAAGGGGCGGAACGTATTTCCGAGGTTTCCGCGCGCTTTACCCTGGATGCGTTGCCGGGCAAACAGATGGCTATCGACGCCGATCTGAACGCGGGTCTGATTAACCAACAGCAGGCCCGAAACCGCCGACAGGAAGTATCGAAAGAAGCAGACTTCTACGGTGCGATGGACGGCGCGTCGAAGTTTGTTCGCGGTGACGCCATCGCCGGGATCATGGTGCTGATCATCAACGTGATCGGCGGTATCTGTATCGGTATTTTTAAATACGATCTCGATGCCAGCCACGCGTTCCGCCAGTACGTTCTGCTGACCATTGGTGACGGTCTGGTCGCCCAGATCCCATCGCTGCTGCTGGCGACTGCCGCAGCGATTATCGTGACCCGCGTCAGCGAAGGCAATGACGTCAGCGATGAGATTAAAATCCAGCTTCTCTCTCGCCCGAAGGTGCTCTATACCGCCGCTTTCGTGATGTTTATTCTCGCGATTGTGCCGGGAATGCCGCACATCGCCTTCCTGAGCTTCACCGCCCTGCTGCTGTTTGCCGCCTGGCGGCAGAGCAAAGCGGTGCAGCCCGCCCAGGAAGAGACGGATATGGAGGCCATCACCGAAGCCATCGCGCCGGATGCGACGCCAGGCGTTTCCTGGGAAAGCATTCCATTGGTGGAGCCCATTGGCCTGAATCTCGGCTATAAACTGGTCACGCTGGTGGATGAGTCGAAGGGCAGTCCGTTGTCACAACGTATACGCGGCGTTCGCCAGGTCATTTCCGAGCACTGCGGCGTACTGCTGCCGGAGATCCGCATCCGGGAAAACTTCCGCCTGAAACCGGCGCAATACGCGATTCATATCAACGGCATTCGTACCGCGCTCGGCGAAGTCCAGGCTGAAAAACTGATGGCGATTCCCGGCACTGAATTGTACGGGGAGATCAACGGCATACTGGATACCGACCCCGCTTACGGCATGGCGATTGTCTGGATCGACCCGGAACAAAAGGCGAAAGCGCTGAATCTTGGTTATCAGGTGGTTGACTGCGCGAGCGTGGTGGCGACGCACGTCAACAAGGTCGCCCGCGAGCATCTGCCAGATCTGTTTAACTATGACGATATTACCCACCTGCATGCGCGCCTGGCGCTCCAGGCGCCAAAGCTGGCGGAGGATTTAAATGCCGCGTTTAACTACAGTCTGCTGCTGCGCATTTATCGCCAGTTATTGCTGGAGCAGATTTCACTGAAGGATATCGTCACCATCGCGTCCACATTGCTGGAAAGCGTCACCGTGACGAAAGATCCCGTGCTGCTGACCTCCGACGTGCGCTATGCTCTGCGCCGCGCCATCGTTCACACCATTAACGGCGATCGTCAACAACTCGCGGCCTACACCATCGACAGCCAACTGGAGAATATGCTGCTGGGCGCGCTCAACCAGGCGCAGCAGGCCGGAAAAGTGGCGCTGGATAGCTTCCCTGTCGATCCGAACATTCTGACCCAGTTGCAGACGACAATGCCGATGATTTACGAGCAGATGAAGGCGAAAGGGCTGCCGCCGCTGCTGCTGGTAACGCCGCAGCTACGTCCAGTGATCTCCCGCTATGGTCGGCTGTTCGCCAGCGGATTGCATATTCTTTCTTATAATGAAGTGCCGGATGACGCGGATCTGAACGTCGTAGGGACGCTGGCATAACCGGCAGGAGATCGACAAAGGAGATCGCGATGACGATCTCCTTTCCCATAACGACAGGTTTTATTGATCCAGGTAACGCAGTTTCCAGCCAGCGAGCGTACGCGGCATTTTCTTGATATCGTTACCTCTGGTGCTGAAGTAGTACAACTGCATTTTTCCGGCGCTGTCGCGTTCTACCCTCGCCGCCCAGATATTGCTTTGCGTGTACATAATAATGGCCGTATGGTTGTTCGCCGCGCCACGCACCCACATAGAGACGACCGTTGCGCCGATGTTATCTATATCATCCTGATAAATGTAAACGTTGGCGGTATCCACAAACTTCTGGTAATCATCCCCCACCAGCGCGCGGAAGCGCTCATCCATTTTGGGGTCGGAGAAAATTCCCAGCGAGTACAGCGTCGCCTTCGGGCGGGGATCGTGATCCGAGCGCAGATAGCGCCCATCAATAAATGCCCCCGTCGGCATCGAAATCCGGCATCCCCAGTCCGCGTTGCTGTAGACCTGAAGCGCGCCGCTTTTACGGGGGATAAACAGCAGTTTGCAATTACTGGTATCGGCAATACGTTCGACCAGCGCCATGCCGTACAGTTTTCGGGCTTCAGCCGTAAACTCATCTTTATTCAATCCCGACCAGACGCGAATATCCGTCGTGACTGACCATTCCGCGCTCCGGCTGAACTGGATCATTCCGCCACTTAAATTGGACACACTGGTGTTCCACCACAGCCCTTCCCAGTCAAAATCCGGGGCAACGTCTGAAATAGAACTGATGCCCTGATAGTAGGCGCGCTCAATGCAGCTGTCGGAGGTACACGCCTGTAGCGACTTTTCCCATTCCTGGTACTTCTTGTGAACCTGTTGAGAAGGGTTTCTGACCAACATCGTGTGATAGATAACCGTCATTGTGCTGTCCAGCCAATGAAGATTGTCGTTGTTACAAATGGTGTTTTCTAAAGGCATAGAAGCACGCTGACAGTTAACCGCATAAGCGCTGGCAGCGGAGAATGACACAAGGAGTATCAGACAGTTAATCAGGCGACCAATCATTATGAATAATCTTTAACCAATACAGGGGCTTATTTTGGCTAAATTATGTTTTATTTGCAATAAGTCACAAGATTTTATTCACATTATGAATAATCACCTCCCTGATTTAAGTTGTTGCCGGTAAATGTCGCTTGATAACAATATGTGTTCCTCATGGATTGTTAGGTTATGAAGATAGACAGTAGTAATTACATGCTTTCGACACTCTCCTCAGGTTCGTCACAAAACGATGCCAGTCGCAAACCTCTCGGCATCACGCGTAACAGCGGGCAGGCCAGTCCACAAAGCGGCTACTGGCAATTGTCCAGTACCGCGGTATCGGCTGTAGTGAACCTAAAAAAAGGGGAAATGATGCCTTATTATCAGGGCTCGCCCGTGCAATGGCAGTTAATTCAGTATGATTTAGGTAAAGAGACGCCAGTCTGAATCATCGCTATACAGCATAATTATTATGAGCGGTAATCTGTCACGCACTTGAGATAGCTTATCGTTCATATCACGCCCCCTCCCCCGCGCAGAGTCCTTCAGGATATAATTCCTATAATCAGTATGTTACGTGACAACCTGATAACCTCTGATAAAGCGGATAAAATTCGCGAATGAAAGTGGCCGGGAGAAGAAATAGCCCTGAAAGAAATCAACATTTTTAGATCGAAGATAATCAACCTGATACTTATGCTCCACCCCTTCCGCAGTCGTTTGAATACGCATTCTTTGTGCCATCTCGACCACACAATCAACAAGCGGCGTATTTTTCCCTTCCGAAATCAGATTAATAAACATGCGACCTATTTTAATATTCTCTGGCCGCAGGCCAGTGATATAAGACAGGTTAGAAAACCCCGTGCCAAAGTCATCCAGCGACAGCCCGACATTATGAATCTTCATATAATCAATTTTATTGGAGATATCATCATTCACTTCGATCTCTCCACGCTCGGTGATTTCAAAAACAAGTTGCAGGTTCTGTTCGCGAAACACACCTGAATACGTCCCGATGAATGAATAAAAAGAGTCCTTCACCAGATGAGCATGGCTGATGTTCAGGTTAAATTTAAAACCCGGTTTAAATACCGTGACCGAGCGTTGAATATCGATAACCACCAGATCCAGTAATCCTTTCGTCAGGTCGGCAATCAACCCGGCACGTTCTGCCACCGGGATAAAGATATCGGGAGAAACAGAACCCGCTTCACAATGTTGCCAGCGGGCCAGAACTTCCGCGCCAATCACGCGGTTTGTTTTGGCGCATACAATCGGCTGGTAGTAAGGCTGGATTTCATTTCTTCTGATGGCTACCGCAAGGTGATGAGGTAATGATGCCCGATGCGATAACAGTAACCAGAGCAATATGGATGATACGAGCGCACTGGCGATAATCATCGCAATATAGCGCCATGAGTGGGCGATCACGACCAGCGCATCCCCCAGTTCGGTTTTTCGCCAGGCAATCGTATAAAGTTTGTTATAACTTTCCGCTTTTATATAGTGTGAAAAATGCGACTCCTGCAAACTCCCCGGTTTAACGCCAGAGGCGGTTAAAATTTTATCGTTCATGCGTAAAACAATACGATCGCTGAACGCCATATTTTTGATGCGCTCAACAATAATGCGCACATCAGAAGCCGCAAATATTCTTCCCGCCGGATAAGAAACATAAAGCATCATGATGAAATCATGCGGAGAGGTGATCACCCGATCAACCCTTATGCCCTGCTGTAAAGAGAGAGCAGGACTCAGGGTGTACCCTTTGTTGTAGAGTAGCGAGGAACAATAAATCGTATTGCCCTGCGTAAAGTTAAGCGACTGAAGATGCGGGTAGCGTGTGGGGATAATATTGAGCTTTTTTTCCAGTGTCGTATTACAGGGCTGACCCAGTAACGGTTGCGCCTGCGCAATCGCCAGTCGGGCATCGCCTAATACTTTATCGACGACAAAAGCCAGACTTTTGACCTCAGATTGCAGCAGCGCCTGCTTACTTTGCTGTACGCTCGTTAACTCCAGCCACAGCACGCTGGCAAATACCAGAAAAAACAGAAAGACAGAAGCTGTAAGGATTCTTTTATCTGATTTTGTTATAAACCTTAAAGACATATCAGGTCGCTTCTTTTCTACTCAGGGCACTCTGTATTCAGGCGACACAAAACCGGCCCGTCTTAAATGACAGCAATAAAAAGGATGGATACCCAATTTGCATGTAACGACGACGTTCTGCGATGCCAGAATAGTCACGCCATAAATTATTTTATCCGGTGACAGTCCTCGCGCCATACGGACAAAGCGTGAATACGCACCGCTGCTGTCGCGCACAGTGATTGATGGTAACAACGCCATTTCCCGGGCAATCAATTCGGTTATGAAAAGAGGCCCATAACGCATTGCTGTAGGGGAAAACGTGCAGGATTTTGATGTTTCTTTTTTTCCCGTTCGCCAGGACGCCTGAATCCTCCGGGGAGATAACGGAACCTGTGCGTAAAAAATAATCGCCCTTATACCACAGAATGAACTTAAGATTTTCCGCTCCGCTGGTCAGCGCAAAGGCGGTTCCCGTTGTCGGGCACACCAGGTTATTTTCGACGCTCCACTCCATAACAAACTCCTTTTGTTGTATGTTCGTCCATTAACGCCCTAAGAGAATTACTAATACTCTGCCTCATGTCTAACAGAAATAAGAAAAATCAAAAACCTTACGCTTGAACAGAAAACAAATACTTTATTTACACATTGACAAGGCGATCTGATTTGACTTAATGAAACATATCAGCTAACCCTGCATCTATTTTTTAAAATATCAACAGAATTTATAGCAATCATACAACATAAGATTTAAGTACAGGCCGGATTGTGTCGCAATGGTACTCAGGCAATTTGAGCAAAATAACAAATGAAGGAGTCTGATGTATGGACATAATATTTATTATCTCCTTAATCATAATTGGCTGCATCCTGGCGCTGTCTGGAGGATGGATACTCATTCTGAAAGCCGAAGCTAAAATAGAACAAAAAATAATGGATGGGCTGGAACTCAAAAGGAAAGAGGATCAGAATAATAAAATTCTGCAAAAATATGAGGAGCTGTTAGCAATGGAAATCGAATGGCATACGTATCGAATATCCACCATTGAGTTTTTCATTACAAAAGTGAAGAGTAAAAGCGCCACAGAAACGCCGATAACACAACCGACAATAAGCGGCGACAGCAAACTTTACTCCAAAATAAAAGCATTAATATCTATTTACTTTCCGCATCTACAGGATGATTATAATACGCTGTGTAAAGTTTCAAACTGCTCTATCTATTTTGACTTTATCTACGGCAGATGTACCAGCAGCAATAAAGTCATTACCACACTGACAGAAAAGCGAGCGCAATTTAAATCGCTGTCTACGGAATTTCAAAACAAAATCCGAAAAGAAGTCACCATTACATGATACGTGATTCGCACCCGATGCGGGGCTGAGTCACCGGCAAGGGAATCGCCCTGAAGATAGAGACTGGCGAAGAATGCAGCACATCGTCAGTCATCTCTTCAGGCTGTTTATCTCTTTACGAGGCAGCGCGTAATTGCAGGTCGGTCAGGCAAGTCTGACTGTCATTCGCGGTTTTAAACGAATAAGCCGCTTTTTTCCCCTCATGACTGATTTCAATCATCCCCTCAGTGTTACGCGGTAGCCATAACCCAATAAAGCCATTCTGATAACTTTTCATTTTCTTATGTATCAACACCGTACCGTTCCGATCTGTCACGTTCACATCAAACCAGGTGTCCGGCATTTCTCCCTGGCAACCTGAAAGACTGTGGTTAAAACAGGGATGGGTTTGATATTCATAAGGCGCCAGCGAGAGATAAAATTTCTCACCCAGCGGAAAGGTGTACGTTTCGCCATTCGCCGACAGTTTCAGATCCGTGCTGGTCACAGAAGCGGTATACGGTAAAGGACGCGCCTGAGGGTTTTGATCGATAGCATCCACCATTTGCTCAACCGATTTTCCCGCCAGCCCGCGTTCAGCCAAAAACGCCGTTTCCTGCGTCGATGCCATTGAGATATTACTTAGTGCAATAAATAATAATAAAGACTGAATGATTTTCGGCATAATTATTATCCTTGTACGAATTGTGTTTCACAATTATACGTCTTTTCAGGAAGAAGAAGACAGGCGCACATCAGGTAAAGTTTAGAAAAGATCTGTATGAGCGTGCTAAATAAGCAAAAAAATGAAAGACATGCAGTCCAATAAAAAAGAGTTCAAGTGACCATATCACAATTATGAACTTTTCCCTGTAAAATATATGTTATATAAACAACTAACTGATAACATGTCAACACTGATAAAAGCGTAATACATCAATGTAAACAGAACACACCTGAGTCCAGAGTCTCATTTATTCTCTCCGGTACATTGTCCTTGCATCTTAAATCCAATGAGAAAAAATAATAATCTTGACAAGATAATTACACAGCATAAATATGGGCAATAAGAAATAAAGGCATAACCTTATAAGCATAAGGAATATTTATGAAAAGGGAACTGTTAAACATAAAAAAAACAGGAAGAAATAAAATAGACCACGACCTTAACTTAAAAATTAATGTCTTTAAAACGTTGCGACAAGAAAATGTCCTGATGAAGGATTATATTAATCTGCTGGAAAACAGAATTATTTTTCTGGAAGGCGTCATTCTGGAGAAAACGAAGAACAAATCATAAGATTCTATTATACAGGCAGGGATGTCTGACTCCGTGTGCCTTGTCGCATAAGTGACTCTATTTATGCGACCTTTTTTTAAACCACATTCGTACCATGACCGAAACGCAGATAGAACTGCCCTGGCGTCATTCCCATAAAACGCCTGAACACGGCAATAAATGCACTCACATTCTCATAACCCGCTAATTGCGCGACAAGGCTGACAGGCTCTCCGCGCAGTAAATATTCCAGAGACAAAATGACTTTCGCTTTTTGCTTCCACTGACCGAATGTTAATCCCGTCTGCTGTATAAAAAGGCGGCTCAACGTCCTGACGCTCAGCCCGGCCTGTTTCGCCAGCTCTGCCTGACTCAGCGTACAGGCCCTGTCGGCCAGTATTTTTTGCGCAATCTGTCTGACCCTTCTGTCGTCGGGAAGGATCAATTGTGAAGAGAGCGCATCAGCACAGCGAATCTCATCGACCATAACCTGCAACAGGTGGGCCAGCCGCTCTGAAGGCTCTCCGATGGTTCCCTCCCCACAAATTTTCTCAAGCAACAGCAGTAAAAAAGGCGACGCTGCCCGAATGCACGGCGAGGAGGGAAAGGCCCTGCAAAATTCCGCGCTGAAGTGCAGACTGGCGCCATATGCACTCACCGGCATCCACGCGCAATGGGGTAACGACGGCGGAATCCACCCTACCGAAACGGGCACCAACGCCCACTGCCCTTGCTCCGTTTCGACCATCACCATGCCACGCGTGATCCAGTACAACTGCCCGCCAGGGTGATGGTGCCACTGAGTCGTATGCTTAGAGGAGTGATGTAAAGGTTGAATACTTTCTATCATCATGGCCGATTTAACGTATTTATTGTCTTACTACGGTTACTTTGCCGCTTCAGCCTGAGGGTAATCTTCCCTGTACGCAATCACGATGAGGAAGAGAACATTGGAAAATATGATGCAACGCGTTGCTCAGGCGCTTGATGCCGTTATTTCCCGACCTGGGCACGATGAACACACTATTGAATCATTTTTCACGCCCGATTATCGCCAGACGGTAAATGGCATCGACCTTGATTACGAGAACTTCGTCACGCACATGGCAAAACTAAAACAGGTTACTCGTACCATGAAGGTGAACATTCTGGCCATCGCTCAGCAGGGCAATCACGTTCTGACCCATCACCTGGTGACCGTCATCAAAACGAACGGCGAACAGGCACAAACCGAAGTCTTTGCCTGTTTCACATTAGAAAATGGCCGTATTGCTGCCTGTCAGGAATTAACCCGGTTAATCAGCGGCGCCGAAGAAGATAAAATGCTGGGAAGTCTGCGGTGATCGGGAGCGAATTAAGGGACAGATAAAGACCGGAATGCAACGACAGAACGCAGCCCCGCCTATAAAAATACGGAGTTTGCGGTATATAACAGTCCCCATATGGCAAAGCCGTACACTCTGCTCCCCTGCCATTGCGCTATTTAGTTAGCGTCAGTGCGTACCTGCAAGAATAAGCAGCAATCCCCCTCTTCTCTCCTTTTTATTAAAACGCCATTTTATATTGCATGCCAGAGCGTTTTTATCCCTTTTGCTCATCCTCTTCACCCACTTTCATTTTAATAAATCTTATTAATTAAAATAATTCACCCCAAACAATGAAACAAAAACAAAACAAATAAAGAACATTTAACTACTTTTCTTTATAAATATAACATTAGCGAGCAAAATATTCTCTTTTTTTGTCGTTACCTGATTGTGTAAATCAATATTACTGAATGTAAGCATCAGATTTTTTCCATTTTACCTTTCGTTTTATAAGAATTTTAAAATTTAAAGTTACATCTCAGTTACATGATCAGTGCCATATGCTGATAAACAAGAAAAAAAACCAAAACAGCAGACTTATACACTTAATTTAAGTAAATTCTTAAACTGATATTTTAAGATTGTGTTACATCAATTAGGATCATCACCTAACCTGATGGAAATAATGATGCAGGCTCCATTTTTCCGTTTTCAGGGATTTTACGGATGTAGACAGCAAGACCAGGACGGTTTTGTGACATGAAATGTTCGTCCCCAGGACGGGAGCAAACATACTGGAGTTAATATCAATGAAAAAGCTCGCTATCTCTTCTTTCGTTATCGCGTCATCCTTCGCAGCCTTTAATGTCAGCGCTGCAACCGAGGCTTCTGGCGGTACTATCACCTTTACCGGCCAGGTTACTGATACAACCTGTACAATTAACGGCGGAAACTCTGCTGACCTGACGATTCCATTAGATCCCATCGCCGTTAGCGATGCATCTACCGCAGGTCTGATCCAGAAAAACCGTAAACAATTTACTCTGGAATTTACCGGCTGTACTTCTGCTTCCCTGGGGCAGGACGATGGCGCGGGAAATAAAAATACCCTGAATCTGATCCTGAGTTCAGACAGTATTTCTAACGATGGTCTGTATCTGAACAACACACAGTTGAGAACCGACGGCACGAAGAAAAACGTGGGTATCGCACTCAGCACGCTGGCCAATAGCCAGACGCCGCTGAACCTGCATACTAACCTTGATACGAATGTTGAAGGTGATAGCGCCACTGTCGATCTGTATGCGAACTACTATAAAGTCGGTTCAGACGCTGCCGATACCGGTGCCGTTAACACCATGCTGACTTATACCGTCGCGTATTTATAAGCAACGGGTTAATTTACTCATATAAATAAAGAGCCTGATTCGTCATTATTGACTTATTGTATTAGCGAATTATTTTCACCTTCTGGTGAGGTATTCTTATACCTGCAATTCAGGAGGAAAGAGAGAAAATAAACGCGACCAGGTATATTGATTAGATTAGGCTCTCTTTTTTCAGGTTAATATGAAACGTTCTCTCATTTTTCTAACGCTTATTGCCTTCAGCTTTAGCAGTCTGGCGAATGTTATTATTAGCAATACCAGGGTTATCTATCCTGAAGAACAAAAAGAAACAACGGTTCAGCTGATTAACCGTGGCAACAGTCCGGCGTTAATTCAGGCCTGGATAGACGAAGGTAATCCAGACTCTACGCCAGAAACCGCTCAGGTTCCCTTTTTGCTGACGCCGCCAGTGGTGAAAGTTGAAGGCGGTAGCGGCCAGCAGCTGCGCATTCGCTATACCGGCTCAGCCAACGCGCTGCCTCAGGACAGGGAGTCCGTTTATTACCTGAATGTGCTGGATATTCCGCCAAAACAGGAAAATCTTGATGGCAAAAACACGATGCAAATCGCCATTAAGTCGCGCATCAAATTATTTTATCGCCCGACCGAACTCACGATTCCGGCCAGCGATTTACATAAGTATTTATCGTTTAGCGCGCAGGGTAATCAACTTGTCGCCACAAACCGGGCTCCTTATTTCGCATCGATTGCCACAATGAGTTCACGAGGTAAATCTCTTACTGGCGAACCGAAAATGATTGCGCCATTGTCAACACTGACAATACCCACGACAGGGGCGGTTTTATCGGGGCAGGCTTTGGATATTCTGTTAGTTGATGATTACGGTTCATATCAAAAATATTCATTCACCACAAAATAATATAATAATGTCCAAATGAATGGGGATGGCAATGGCTGGTAAAAAGAGTCAATACGCATGTTTATTGCCAATACTGGCGATGATGTCTATTTATAGTCGGGCGTATGCCGTGGCTTTCAATACTGACTTTTTAGCCGGTGACTCTAAAAATGCCGATATGTCGCGTTTTTATCGTGCCTCTGCGCTTCCTCCTGGTGAATACCCGTTTGATGTTTTTATTAACGAGGAGTGGAAAGGCCGCCTTCCCGTTTATATCACGGATGAAGGAACGTTTTTCCAGCATGAAAATATTGCCCAGCTTGGGCTTCTTCCCTCAATAGTCCCTGCCGCAAATAGCGCCAGCGAGCGAGTGGATGTGAATACGTTACTGCACGGAGGCAGTATGAAAGTCAATGCGGCCGATATGTCGCTGCGTCTGACCATTCCCCAGGCGTATATTCGCCAGACGCTGCGCGGTTATGTCGATCCCGTCTTTTGGGATGAAGGCATTCCGGCGCTGATGCTGGGATACAATGCCAACTATAACTACAACGAAGCCAAAGGCGGAGGACGCAATCAGGAAAACGCCTATTTCCAGTTAAACAGCGGGCTGAATGCGTTTGGCTGGCAATTTCGCGATAGCTCCAGCTATAACAAAAGCAAGGGCGTGGAAGGATCATGGACAAACAATACACGCTACGTTGAGCGCGGGATCGCTGCGCTTAAATCGATCATCCGCATGGGTGACAGCTATTCCAGCAACGATCTTTTTGACTCTTTGCGTTTTCGCGGCGTCAGCATGGGCACGGATATGCGCATGTTACCCGATTCTCAGCAGGGCTTTTCCCCGATTGTACGCGGCGTCGCACAGTCTAACGCGCTGGTTAAAATTAGTCAGAACGGGCAGGTTATTTATCAGAAAAACGTGTCGCCTGGCCCATTTGAAATTGCGGATATCCTTCCTACCGGCTCAGGCGGCGATCTGAATGTCGAAGTCATTGAAGCAGACGGGCGCACCAGCAGTTTCATCGTCCCCTTTTCTTCGGTGCCAAACATGCTGCAAGAAGGGATTGGGAAATATGGTCTGTTGCTGGGGGAAGCGCGCACGGAAGAAAGCCGCTATCGCCCCCAGTTTGCCCAGGGCAGCTATCAATACGGGATCAATAACCTGATCACCGGTTATACCGGGGTAATTTACAGCGAAGACTATAACGCGTTTCTTCTCGGGAGCGGCCTTAACCTCCCGTTTGGCGCGCTGTCTTTTGACGTCACACAGTCACAAACGCAAATTCCGGCAGATAAAAAAGTCCGTGGGCAAAGTTACAAAATCGCCTTTAGCCGTTTCTTTAATGTCACCGGGACGAACTTTGCGCTGGCGGCGTATCGCTATTCCACGAAAAACTATTACAGCTTCAATGATGCAATCGCTTTGCATAACTGGCAAAAAGAGAACGCTGACAGCCCTAATGCCAGATATATGCGCCAGAAAAACACCTTTAATATCAACCTGAGCCAGTCTCTGGGTGAGGAACTGGGTTCCCTTTACTTATCAGGAACCTGGCGGGACTACTGGAATGGTCATGGCACAACAAAAGAGTATCAACTGGGGTATTCCAACCACGTTGGCGCCGTAAGTTATACCCTCTCAGCCAGTAGCATGCGTAACGATAATCAGCGCGAAGAACGACGTTATTACCTCACGTTCTCGGTGCCCCTGAGTCTCTTTGAACGGCCCGTTTTCCTCAACAGCAGCGTTACATTTAATCGTGACGGCTATTCCGACACGAACGTGGGGATCAGCGGAACCGCAGGCGAATTTAATCAGGCGACCTATAGCGTCAGCGGCAGCAACCGTCGCGGTGGGAATAACTCGGCCAGCAGCAGCCTGAGCTATCGCACTGCGTTTACCACCTTAAACGGCAGCTATAGCGAGTCAGGAGACTATCGTCAGATCGGCGCGGGAGCCAGCGGTAGCCTGGTGGCTTATCGAGACGGCCTGCTGACGTCCAGCCAGTTGGGCGATACCTTCGCGATTATCGACGCGCCAGGCGCTCAAGGGGCCACGCTGGGCGGCGACGGCACACGCACCACGAATACCGCCGGGAAAGCGTTGGTTCCTTACCTGTCCCCGTACCGTAAAAACCGAATCCAGTTAGATACCACCCATATGAAGGAAGGCGTTGAGCTGAAAGGCAATATCCAGGAAGTGGTGCCTTATGCGGGTTCCGTCACCTATGTGCGCTTCGATACCGACCAACGGCGGCAGTTCATGTTGCCAGCACGGGCCGTTAACGGGCGCCCTCTCCCCTTCGGCACCGAAATTTTTGACGATGCTGGCGCCAGCGTCGGATATGTCGCCCAGGGAGGAATGTTGTATCTGAAAACGGAACAGCTCCCGTCACGTTTACATATCAAAACCAGCAGTGACGGCCGCCAAAGCTGTGTTATTAGCCAGCCGACCCACGATGGTCAGATAAATATTTGCCGCTAATGGCAGGAGCAGAGGATGAAAATCACTATCCGTACAATAACGTTAATTCTTGCCTGGCTACTGGGATCGATAAGCTATGGCGTACAGGCCTCCTGTAAAAGCGATTCCGGCGCGCAAAAAGAGAGCAATCTGGTGCTCAACCTGGATTCACTTTCCCTCAGCAGCGAAACCACAGGTTCGCAGAACCTGTCACTGTCATCCGGTACGTTTAGCTGTACCGGCGAATGGATTGGTTATGCTAACCGTGTTGCCATTATCTCTGAAATGGCCAACAGCACGGCCTATATCAATTATGGTAACTATGTATTGCAATTCACCATCGGCAATATTGTACCCACGAAAAAAGACTATAGTCGCTCTGGAGAAAGTCATATTCCCGGTACTTCGCTGAATAACGTGGTCTATACCTATAAGGCTAAGTTACTCAAAAGCGTACCGAGCGGCGCCAACCCGGCCTATGTCTATAACGTTGGCCCGGACGCAACCAGTATTACTCTTGCTCACGCTATATCCGTTGTTGATGCTTCAGGTATCGATTTCTGGTTTCCCGGCGTTAATTTAGCCGAATTCATTAAATGGATATTAGGCCTTATCGGTTCTGACGAAGAGAAACGCCTGTTCTACCAGAATATCACGATCAATTATCGTCCTCATGTCAGCACCTGTAGCATCCCGGATACGACGGTCACGCTACCGGAAACCGATCTTACCAGCCTGATATCCGCAGGAAAGGAAGCGCAGTTTTATGAAAACTTCACTCTGCATGCCGAATGCAGCGACCTGTTAGAAGGCATGAGCACACGCACCATTCAGTTTTATCTCAGTAGCGCCAGCGTCGATACGGATAAATACACCCTGAAAAACACCCAGGGAACGGCAAGGAATATTGGGGTGCGAATTATGCGTGCCGATACCAGTAAAAAAATTGCCATCAGCCAGACAGAGCTTACCGCAGGTAATATTACCAGCGAGTATGAACTCTATAAGATTGCGCAGTGGGGAAGCAATTTTGATATTCCACTGAGAGCATATTATTACATCTATGGTGCCAAACCGACGGAAGGCAGAATACAAACCACGGCGAAAGTAAACATCATTTACCCATGATAAAAGGCGAGAAACAGAATAGTCATCTACTGAAATAATCAGAAGCCTCAACAAAAAAAGAAAGATATTTATACACAAAATCATTTGAGAAGCATCGAGGCGGCAAGTGAATGAGCCCCCAGGAGCGTACACGTAGTACGTGACCGGGGTGAATGAGCGCAGCCAACAAAGAGGCAGCCTGAAGGATGAAGTGTATATCAACGCCTTATCATGGTGTGTTTTAATAGCATCACTATTATTTTCTTATTTTATAAATAGTTACAGTTAAATTTTACATCTTGTCATTATTGTAAACGATATGCGGATCGAAAAATATAATGCGTACACTACAGAACGATCAATTTCTTTATCTCAGCAGTGAGGACTCCCCCTGTAATCCTTCCACTGCAAGATTTGATTTAGTCATGATAGAAAACTCTGTCAAGTCATTAAATAGCGTTACGCAGCCGCTCCATTCAACGTTAATTATTGATACCGATAACTATATGATTAATTTTCTTTGCAAACACCTGATCAACCCTTTGGTATTACACACCAGCCCGACATTCAGAGAAGCAAAATACAAAATAGAAAACCATATTATTGATAATGTCGTCATGGAAGTTTTTACGCTGGAGGAGAGTGCGCTGGAGGCGCTTAATTTCATTTATGATATGCAGGTAAACTATCCTGGCATTCGCTTAACGGTGTTTACTTTTACGCGTAACAGTTACCTGCTTCAGGTTTTGCGAAGTTTTCATTATATCAATATCGTTTCTAAGTATGAACCCATGTCCGAGCTTAATCATGCCGTTCATGCCTGCTGGCTGGATGAGGCTTTTTACAGCCAGTACATTAACGATCTCATGGCTGAAATAGAACAGCCGGATTCTTTTGACGACATTGAATGGACCGTGCTGACCGAACTGGCCCACAGCACGCCTACCCATGACATCGCAAAAATAATAAATAAACGCTATCACACGCTTTTTTACTACATCAAAAAGATCAATAAAAAGCTGCATCTAAGCACTAAAAATGAACACATAAAAATGCTGAAAGCGATAAACAGTAATCCACTAAAAAGTGCAAGCATATCTTATCGCGACCGATTTAATTAATCCCAGAAAATCCCGATGCACCGTTTATAATTAAAAAGGATATGCCATTATTATGAAACTCATGTGCCGTATCGAACCTATCATTCATGTCCAGACCGGTAGACGGATTGGCGGTGAGGTGCTCTGCCAGCCGGAAGGGGCAGATCCAGAGCTATTTTTCCGCTCTGTTTCGCCAGAACTCCTGTCACATATTGTTCAGGAACAGATATGCACGGGAGTAGCAAATCAGCACGATCGCAATGGCATTTTATTTTTGAATATTACGATTCCATTGCTTATGAATCTGGTGTGGCTCAGATCGATTCTTGCCATGTTACCCGGCCCAAAGGTCATTGAAATTGATTGCCAGCAAAGCGAGTCTTATTTTCCGCGACTTGTGCCGCATATTGATGCAATTCTGACCCTAATGCGCGCTTTTAATACTCAACTTTGGCTGGACGATCTCTATGTCAGGCATATTCCGTTAATTGCGCAACTCCCCTTTCGCTTTGATGGGATTAAAATTGATAAACATGAACTCTGGAGAATATCCGCTGAACAGGATACCTCAGCAATGACAACGCTGGTAAAGCAGGTGGAATATCTGACGGATCATGTTCTGGTGGAGGGCGTTGAAAACGAATACCAGCACCGCTTTATTTCGGAGAGCGACGTACATTATGCCCAGGGATTTCTCTGGCCCGTTGATGAGCGAGAATCATTCGTAATAACGATTTAAATATTAAGGAAATCAGCATATTTCAAATATAAAAAAGGGATTCAAATGAAGTCGAAAATAGTGATAGTGTCTGATGACATCTATTATCTGACGGGTATATCGAAAGGGATGAAAGAGTCAGGTACGCGTGTTGAGAGCATTTTTTTAAGCGATGCTGGCGAGTTTGAACGTTTCACGCTAACCACCTCTTTTTCGCTATCAAAAGATACCGTTGTGTTACTCTCCGTCAGAGAACCGGGTTTACTCGACAGGTTAATAACCTTTTTCTTTAGTAAGGTTACGCTGTGCATATCACCGTCAGGCCTGCATTCCCGTCGCCATTTCTTTTGCCAGTACGGTGTATATTACTTCAATAAAAACAAAACACTATCAGAATTAAACGATATTCTGATTGCTATTTCAAATAGAAAAAATACGGAAAATAACACCATCACTGACAAAGAGTTTTTTATTCTCAGCGAGTTAGTCCGTGCCGGGAATGTGAAACGAATGTACAGCGCAATAAACATCTCTGAAAAAACGGTCTCTTACTACAAGAGGTCGGCATTAAAAAAGATGGGATTACTGAGCAGCCAAAATTACTTATGTATCCACCCGGCGCTCTCCGCCGTTAAGACCATTCAACGGCACTGAGCCCCGTCTGAAACTTGTCTGGCGATGCTGGTACGAGGAGAAGTCAGCCAAATAGTAAACATTTAAAGTTTCGTTATAAGAAAGAACGAATCCCTATTTCATGCGCCGTCAATATGCTGCTAGCTTCGCTGGTTTGTATATACAAGTAAATTCATGCATTTCTTTGCGGGGAAACGGGGATGAGCATAAAAAACAAACTGGCAGCCTCCTGGCTGGCGCTGGGGTTGTTCGCAGCGCAGGCGCAGGCAGCGGATTTCGTTGTGGGCAGCAAAAACTTTACCGAACAATATATTCTGGCGGAAATCTATGCCCAGGCACTGGAGCAATCCGGTCTTTCCGTTGAACGCAAAACAAACCTGGGCGGGACGCTAATCGCCCACGCCGCGCTGCTGAAAGGCGAAATTGATATGTACCCGGAATATACCGGTACGGCGCTCAGCGCAGTGGTCAAAGGAAAGCCCTCCTCCGATGCCGCACAGGTGTTTAAGCAGGTCAGCGACGCCTACCAGCAGCAATATCATCTCACCTGGCTGCAACCAGCCCGCGTGAACAACGGCTACGCACTGCTGGTGAGCAAACAAACCGCAGAGAAATACCACCTGAAAACGCTCTCCGATCTCGCCAAAGCCGCGCCGGAACTGACCATCGGCGCAGGTGCGGAGTTTGGCGACCGTCAGGACGGCCTGAAAGGGCTGGAGCAGACCTACGGCATTAAATTTAAAGC
Source organism: Citrobacter sp. CK191 (assembly GCF_030333435.1). Taxonomy (NCBI): domain Bacteria; kingdom Pseudomonadati; phylum Pseudomonadota; class Gammaproteobacteria; order Enterobacterales; family Enterobacteriaceae; genus Citrobacter; species Citrobacter sp. CK191. The sequence continues at coordinate 490,530 of NZ_JAOWFX010000003.1, forward strand.
TTTCCGCCAGTTTGCCAAAGTCGGCCTGCGCTACGACGCCCTTGCTGCCGGGCAAATAGACGTCGCAAACGGCTTCGCAACCGACTGGCAAATCGCGGAAAACCAGTATGTCGCACTGGAAGACGACAAACACCTCTTCCCTCCCTACGAAGTTGCGCCGGTCGTGCGCGATACAGCACTACAGGCACATCCCCAGGTTCGCGACATTTTAAATAACATCAGCCAGTTGCTTGATAACGCCACGATGCAAAAACTGAATGCGGAAGTGGAAAAGAATAAAGAAGAACCGCGCGATGTGGCGGAAGACTTTTTGCGCGCAAAAGGCGTAATTAAATAGGGTACGACCGTGACAACGACACTTTTTCTGGGCGACGCGCCGCTCACGCTTGATGACGTGCGAGCTGTTGCTGACTGCGGCCAGACTGTCGCGCTGGGGGCGCAGGCGCAGCAGGCCATCAGCGCGTCCTTTGATTTTCTGCTGCATAGCATCAGCGCCGGAAAACATATCTATGGCGTCACCACCGGGCTTGGCGCTAATGTCGATACGACGCTGCTGCACACGCAAAATGACCGTCACGATGAGGGTCTGCTACAGGCGATTCAGCGACGAATCCCGCTGGCGCGGGCGGTCGGCGTCGGCCAGCAGGCAACGCCCGCACAGGTTCGCGCGATCATGCTGGCGCGTCTTGCGGGTTTCGTGCAGGGCGCATCGGGTATTTCTCTGCCCGTGGCGCAGATGCTGCTGGCCTTTATCAACGAAGGCATCCATCCGCGCGTTCCGCTTATCGGATCTATCGGCGAAGCGGATCTCGCGCCGCTGGCGCATATCGGACGCGCGCTCATCGGCGATGGCGAAGCGGAATTTCAGGGTACGGTGGCGCCAGTCTCCGCACTGCTGAACCAGACGGGTCTGACGCCTGCGCCGCTGCGTGGAAAAGACGGGCTGGCGCTGGTGTCGTCTAACGCCGCCAGCGTTGGCCTCGCCGCGCTGCTGCTGCACGACGCAGCCCGGCTTATGAACGCCCACGCGGGCGCTATCGCGCTCTCGTTTGAAGCATTTCGCGCTAATATCTCGCCGCTGACGCCCTGGGCGGCGCGGATGCGCCCCGCACCGCAACAGGCTAAGACCGCCGCGTATCTGCTGGCGCTGCTGGAAGGCAGCCCGCTACTCCAGCCCGGCAGCGCGCGTTCGTTGCAGGACCCGCTCAGCTTCCGCTGCGTCGCGCCGGTGCTGGCCTGCGTTTGCCATGCCTGGCTGAATGCCCGCGCGGCGGTGGAACTGGAACTCAACAGCGCCGACGACAATCCCGGCCTGCTGGCTGAGTCTGAACAAGTTCTGGCAAATGCCAATTTTGATGCCACGCATCTGGCGCTGGCGCTGGAAAGCCTCGGGCTGGCTCTCGCCCGCCATGCCGCATGCAGCGGCGAACGCATCATGAAACTGATGTCACCCGCCGCCAGCGGCCTGCCGCGTTTTCTCACCCGCCACGCCGGGCAGACAGGCTTCGCCACGCTGCAAAAAACGGTTTCCGCGCTGGTCAGCGATATCGCCCATCATGCCCAGCCGCTCTCCCCGCTGACGATGCCGGTAGCCGATCGGATTGAAGATTACGCCTCGCAGGCAATGGGGGTGGTCGCCAAAACCACACGACTACTGGAAAGCCTGCGCTATCTGGTGGCCATTGAACTGTTGGTCGCCGCGCAGGCGCTGGATCTTCAGGCGTCGCCACGGCCAGGACGCTATGCAACGGCATTACACGACAAGATTCGCGCTCGGGTGGCGCCGCTGGATGAAGATCGCGCCAGCGCTGGCGATATTTCCGTTCTGGCCGACGCGATAATGCAGCCGGAATGGCTTGCAGGCCAGGCCGTATTGCTGGAGACCTCCTGATGCGCTGGGCGACGCGACACTATGACGACATTCTGCTGGCGCTCTGGCAGCATCTGGTACTGGTCGGTGCCGCAATGCTGATGGTGTTCGCTATTTCACTGTTTCTCGGCATTACCACCGCCCGCCGCCCGCGACTGTATGCGTTGGTGATGGCGGTCACCGGCATGATTTTTTCCATTCCAGGGCTGGCGCTATTCGCACTGCTCATCCCGTGGCTCGGCATCGGAATGCTCCCGGCGATTGTCGGGCTGACAGCCTATGCGCTGATGATCCTGACCCGCAATATTGCCACCGGTTTTCATGCCATTCCGCTGGACGTCCGCGAAGCGGCGCGCGGAATGGGATATGGCGCCTGGCGCAATCTGCGCGAAGTGGAACTGCCGCTGGCGCTACCGTTCATCATCACCGGACTGCGCATTGCCACCACCACGCTTATCGGCATCGCTACGGTCGCGGCATATATCAACGCCGGTGGACTTGGCGCAATTATTCTCGCCGGGCTGGATCAGCGCTATCCAGAGAAAATATTTATCGGCGGCGGCCTGACGTCGCTGCTGGCGATCGGCGCGGATCTGTTTTTTGTCCGGCTACAGCGGCGCGTTTTACAGGGGAGAGACCAATGATAACCCAGGCATGGCTATGGGTGCTGGATAACCAGCCGCTGTTCTGGCAGGCAGTGTGGCAGCATCTGATGATGTGCGGGCTGGCGCTCAGCATCGCCCTGATTATTGCTATCCCGACGGGTGTGCTGATCGCGAACATCCCTCGCCTCGCTTTTATCATCACCAGCGGCGCCAGCACGCTGCGGACGATCCCAAGTCTGGCGATCCTTGCGGCGGTCATGCCGTTTCTCGGTATTGGCCTGCTGCCTTCAGTCGTCGCGCTGGTGGTGCTGGCCGTGCCGCCGATTTTGCTCAACACCTGCACCAGCATTCAGTCCGTGAACCCGGATACGCTCTCAGCGGCGCACGGCATGGGGCTGACGCCCTGGCAGGTCACAGGCAAAATCGTACTGCCTCTGGCGGCTCCCGGCATTCTCGCCGGCTGCCGTACCGCCGCCGTACAGGTTGTCGGCGGCGCGGCTCTGGCGTCATTTATCGGTGGCGGCGGTCTGGGGGATTTTGTCACCACCGGCATTGCCATCATGGACATGTCGCGCCTGCTGGTCGGCGCGGTGCCGATTATTCTGCTCGCTGTGGCTATCGAAGCGCTTTTCGCCCTGCTTGAGCGCCTGTATTCTCAGCCGACGTAAGGGCTAATACAATGATTACACTGGAAAATATTAGCAAAATTTATCCTGGTTCGCCGCGTAAAGCGCTTGACGATCTCTCCATGACATTTGAAGAGGGAACCACCACGGCCCTGATTGGCCCTTCCGGCTGCGGTAAAACCACCACCATGCGCTTAATCAACCGGCTGGAACAACCCACTTCCGGGCGTGTCCGGGTAAACGGGCGCGACGTCGCAACGGAAGATCCGGTGATGCTGCGTCGGCATATCGGCTACGTTATTCAGAACGTCGGACTGTTCCCGCATATGACCGTCGCGGACAACATCGCCACGGTGCCGCGCCTGCTGGGCTGGAGCGCCTCGCGTATTCAGGCGCGAGTGGAAACATTACTGGAACTGGTCGGGCTGGATGCCCGGCAATACGCCAGCCGATTTCCTGCCGCGCTTTCCGGTGGTCAGCGGCAACGAGTCGGCGTTGCCCGCGCACTGGCGGCGGACCCGCCGGTCATGCTGATGGATGAACCGTTCGGCGCCATCGATCCGCTGGTTCGCGGGCGATTACAGACCGAGTTTAAGCAGATTCTGCAACGCGTGAAAAAGACGGTGATTATCGTCACTCACGATCTTGATGAGGCCATCAAAATGGGCGATCGCATCGCCATTATGCGCGAAGGGCGCCTGTGTCAGTATGCCCCGCCCGCTGAAGTGCTCTCGGCCCCGGCAGATGAGTTCGTCGCGGCTTTTGTCGGCAGCGATGCGGCGCTGAAACTTCTTGCTATTACCCCGGTCGCCCAGGCGATGGAAACGTCTCTGAACGCTGACCATCCACAACGGCTTGACGTCAACGCTACTCTGAAAGACGCGCTGGCGCTGATGCTTTCCCGGCGCGCCGACAGCATCACCGTCACCAAATGCGGCGCACCCGTTGGCGTATTAACTCGCCAGCGGCTTTTCACCCACGTACGACCCGATGCGAACCATGCTACCAGTGAGAGAAATTTATGACTCAACCCATCCATTTAACCTGGCTAAACGGCCCCGACGTTGACCAACTGAAGCTCACGGATACGGAAATCCTCACGGCGGTGGAGGACGGGCTGCGGGCACAGGGAGAGAAAAAAACAGTCATTGAACCGCGCATGCATTTAATTCCCGATAAAGCGTTTAACGGCCACTTTAACGTGCTGCGCGGTTATATCGAACCGCTGGGACTCGCCGGGGTAAAAATCGTCGGCGATTACGTCAATAACTATACGCTCGGGCTGCCCTCGGAAATGGCGCTACTGAACCTGTTCGATCCGCGCACCGGGATGCCGGTCGCCATTCTGGACGCATCGGCAATCACAGATATGCGCACCGGCGCGCTTACCGCGCTGGGCGCACGCCACCTTGCCCGCCGCAACAGTAAAGTGCTGGGGCATATCGGCGCGCGGGGAACCGCCTGGTGGAACGTTCGCCTGCTCAACAGCATTTATGATTTTGATGAAATCCGCATTCATTCGCGTCGCCCGGAAAGCCGTACCGCATTTGCCCGCCGTCTGGAGCAGGATCTCGGCAAAAAAATCATCGTTACCGATGACTGGGAAAGCTGCGTGCGCGGCGCGGATATTGTGGTCGAAGCCTCGCGTCTTAATGCGCCGACGCCGCTGTTAAAAACAGAATGGATAAAGCCCGGCGCCTTTGTTGTGCCCTACGGCACCATGAGCGCCGTGGAGCTGTCGCTCACCGACATGATGGACAAGCTGGTGGTGGACGACTGGGGGCAGTGCAAAGGCGGCATGTTTGGTTCACTGCGAGCCCACGTAGAAGCGGGAAAATTAAGTGAGCATACCCTGCATGCCGAGCTGGGTGACATTGTCGCGGGCACGAAGTCAGGCCGTGAAAATGATGATGAAACCATCCTCTTCTGGCACCGGGGGCTGTCGCTAAGCGATATTGCACTGGGGCATACGATGCTGAAGAAAGCGCGTGCGCTGGGTATTGGTCAGGAGCTACGCTACCGATGATTGTTAACGCAAGAATGTACTCGGTAACTCCGGCAGCGGCGGAGGGGTGGAAAAGACTCCTGCCCGAAGCCGTGCGCCGCGCCGGGCTGACGGCAGAGATTGTTGACTACCCGGCCCCGGCCAGGCTGGAGGGGCTATGGGCTCGTTCCGATCTGCTGGCGGTATTCATGTGCGGCTGGCCCTTCGCGCAGCGGCGCTTTCCGGTACGCCCGGTGGCCGCGCCGGTTACGGAAGAGGCCACCAGGGAAGGGATTCCAGGGCACTACCGCACCCTATTTATGGTGCCAACATCGTCTACCGCCAGATGTCTGGAAGAGACGTTCAGCGGGCGGCTGGCGTATACCAACCCAGAGTCGCACTCCGGCTATAACGCGGTACGCTATCATCTGTCGGCATACATTAACGAGACGCGAAAGACGCTCTATCGCACGCTTGTCGGGCCGCTAATCACCCCGCGACGCGTGGTGGAAGCGCTGGCGGCGGGCGAAGCGGATGTCGGCCCGTTGGACAGCTATGCCTGGTCGCTTCTGTGCCGGTATGAGCCGGAACTAACGCGCCATGTGCGCATACTGACGCGCAGCGTTCCTGCACCGATGCCTTTACTGGTGGCAAGCGATACCGTTAATCCACAGGCCATTACGGCGCTGCAAACGGCGCTGCTGACGCTGAACACAGAACGCGACGCCACGCTATTACGGCCTCTGGGGCTGCGGGGATTTATCACCCCGTCAGCAGACGCCTGGCAAGTCGTCTGCGACCGGGAAGAAATTGCGTTCTCCAGAGGCTATGCAACGCTACGCTGAAAACGGCATTTCATTATGTCGCCCATATTCGCTTCATATGCGGTGACATCGTTATACGGTAGCCGCTTCGCGCCTTAACCAGTTCTGTAATAGTTTGCCATCCTGCGTCATTTCACTATCCTGGCGGACGCACAAATAGTAGTCGCGCCCGTCATCTATTGGCAGATCGAAAATCTTCACCAGCTCGCCTTTGTCCAGGTACGGCATAATGAGGGGTTCGCGCATCAGGGCGCATCCCAGTCCTGCCTGTACGCCCGCCAGCGTCAGCAGACCGTCCTCAAACAAGGGGCCGCTGCGCGGCGGGGAACGCTTCACGCCCTGCTGAATAAACCATTGATGCCAGGTGGTTCGTTCTTCATCATGCAGCAGCGGCATCTGCATCAGTTGCTCCGGGGTATCAATATGACCATGCAGTCGCAAAAACGCCTGGCTGCATACTGGCACCATGCGCCCGGAAATCAGTTTTTCACTCTGGTATCCCGCCCAGTTGCCATTGCCGAAGCGGATCGACATGTCTGAAGCATCACTCAGATAGTTGCGGTGATTGGCATACACCACGTTAATCTCGGTATGCGGATTCGCGCGCATAAACATCGGCAGGCGAGGAATAAACCATCCCATCCCAAAAAGCGGAATCAGGCTAATCGTTACCTGCCGGGTCTGCTCCTGCTCCACCAGATGCTCCGTCGCCTGACGCAAAACGTTAAACGCCGCACGGATCGAACGATAATATTCACGCCCTTGCTGGCTCAGCGCCAGTCGTCGCCCATGCCGTTCGGTGAGCGCGATTTGCAGATATCCCTCAAGTAACTTGAGCTGATGGCTAACCGCAGATGGAGAAATCGCCAGTTCCCTCGCGGCTTGCGTCACGCTTCCTAACCGGGCAATGGCTTCAAAGGCGCGCACCGCCCGCAACGGAGGATCGTTGGCAAGGCGACTCTCCGCAAAGGAGGGCAATGTCGTCAATTGTTCTGTTTTATTCATATATTGATTTCTTTAGGCTGTAACCTTGTTTTGTGATTAATAAAATAATCATATTAATCATTAAGATATGAAAATATCTGTTTATCATAAGAAATAATATATGTGTATTTTACAATTTTATTCAATTATTGGATGGTACCCACTGAAAGAGCAATTTGTCGGGTACAAACGTTGGACACACTCATACAACAACTGATAAACGGTGTGATGCTGGGCAGCATCTACGCGCTGATCGCGCTGGGCTATACCATGGTGTATGGTATTTTGCGTATTATTAACTTTGCTCACGGCGATATCCTGATGGTTGGCGCGCTCACTACGCTCTCCGCCATCAATGTCCTGAATCATACCTTCCCTGCTATGCCGCAGTTACTGCAACTCGGTGTAGCGCTGCTCATTGCGATGGCCGTCTGCGCCCTGCTGGCAATGGCGGTAGAACGTTTCGCCTATCGCAGGCTGCGTAACGCTCCACGGCTGGCTCCGCTGATCTCCGGTATCGGCGTTTCCGTATTACTGCAAACCGTGGCGATGATCGTCTGGACCCGCAACCCGCTGATGTTCCCGCAGATCCTGTCGATGGCCCCGATCGCCGTGACCTCCGGCGGCGAAACTCATCCACCCGCGATTATCACTCTCACCGGCATTGTCACCGTCGGGCTGGCGCTGGCGGTCATGACCGGTCTGTGGCTGCTGGTTGAATACACTCGCCTCGGGCGAGGCATGCGCGCAGTGGCAGAGAATCCGCGAGTCGCCACGCTGATGGGCGTTAACCCAAACGCCATCATCACCCTGACGTTTGCTATCGGCGGCATTTTTGCGGCGCTGGCCGGCGTGATGATGGCGAGCAACTACGGTAACGCCAGCTTCTCAATGGGCTTTCTCCCCGGAATTAAAGCGTTCACCGCCGCCGTGCTTGGCGGCATTGGCAATATTCGCGGCGCGATGATCGGCGGGATTTTACTGGGCGTCATAGAAGCGCTGGGTGCGGGCTATCTCGGTGAACTCACTAACGGCGTCTTTGGCAGTAATTACCAGGACGTGTTTGCCTTCATCGTGTTGATCCTGGTGCTGGTATTCCGTCCGGCAGGTTTGCTGGGCGAGCGCGTGGCGCACAGAGCGTAAGGGAAAATCAATGACAACCGTACAACTGCAAGCTCCAGCCACGACGCGCAAATTTTGGTCAGGTATGACTTTGTTCTGCATCGCATTGCTGATTGCTCCTGTCGTTGCCAGTCAGCTTGGCGGTAACTACTGGGTCCGCGTGATCGATTTCGCCCTGCTCTACATCATGCTGGCGCTGGGGCTCAATATCGTCGTGGGCTATACCGGCCTGCTGGATATGGGGTTTATTGCCTTTTATGCCGTTGGGGCTTATCTGGCCGCTCTGCTGGCCTCTCCCCATCTGTCTGAGGTGTTCCCAATCCTCGCCGTCTGGTTCCCGGACGGGCTACATACCTCGTATCTGCTGATCGTTCCGGCTGCGGCACTGGTCGCTGCCGTATGCGGCATTTTGCTTGGCGCACCGACGCTGAAGCTGCGCGGGGATTATCTGGCAATTGTTACGCTGGGCTTTGGCGAAATTATCCGCATTCTGATGCGCAACCTCGATCGCCCGGTGAATATCACCAACGGCGCCAAAGGCATCACCGGCGTGGATACGCTTAATCTGTTTGGCCTGAAGTTCAGCGGTGTTTATCACTGGCTCGGCTTTAAAGTACCCGCGTTGTGGCTGTGGTACTACCTGCTGATGCTGGTCATTGTGGCGATCATTTTTGTCTGCCTGCGCCTGCAACACTCACGTATCGGTCGCGCCTGGCACGCGATTCGTGAGGACGAAGACGTGGCCCGCGCGATGGGCATTAACGTGCGCAACTATAAGCTGCTGGCTTTTGCTATGGGCGCCTCGTTTGGCGGCGTCGCTGGCGCACTGTTTGGCGCGTTTCAGGGATTTGTCTCCCCGGAATCCTTCACCTTGCAAGAGTCCATTGCCGTGCTGGCGATGGTGGTGCTGGGCGGTATGGGCCACATCCCTGGCGTGATCCTCGGTGCGGTGCTCCTGACCGCTCTGCCGGAACTGCTCCGTAGCCAGGCGGCCCCTGTTCAACAGATGTTGTTCGGCACGGTACTGATTGACCCGGAAATTTTGCGTCAGCTCTTCTACGGCCTTGCACTGGTGCTGGTGATGCTGGTTCGCCCATCCGGTATCTGGCCGGTTCGCCACAAAGAGGTGAAAGCATGAGCCTGTTAACCGTGAGCAATATGTCCAAACGCTTTGGCGGCCTGACCGCCGTGGACGATGTCTCGCTTTCCATTAATAAAGGCGAGATCTACGGTCTGATCGGCCCCAACGGAGCCGGAAAAACCACCTGTTTTAACCTGATTACCGGGCTTTATCCGGCAGACAGAGGGGCGTTTTTTATTGCAGACCAACCCTATTACCCAAAACAGATAGAGAAAGTCACCGCCGCCGGGATTGCACGCACTTTTCAAAACGTGCGTCTGTTCAACGAGATGTCGGTGCTGGAAAACGTGATGGTCGGTCGCCACGTTCGTACCCGTAATGGGCTATGGGCTGCACTGAGCCGCCATAAACGCGCCCGTGAGGAAGAAGCGCAAACCCGCGAACAGGCCTGGCGCTGGCTGGAGTACACCGGCATTGCAAAGTTTGCCCATTACCACGCCTGCGATCTGGCCTATGGCCACCAGCGTCGTCTTGAGATCGCCCGCGCGCTGGCTACAGATCCGCTGCTTCTGGCGCTTGACGAACCTGCTGCGGGGATGAATGCCGCCGAGAAGGTCGCGCTTGGCGAGCTGTTAATCCGTATTCGTGAAGATGGCAAAACCCTGCTGATGATCGAGCACGACGTCAAGCTGGTGATGAACATCTGCGACCGCCTGACGGTGCTCGATTACGGCAAAACGCTGGCCTGCGGCACGCCGGATAGCGTGCGTCGCGACCCGGCAGTTATCGCAGCCTGGCTTGGAGGCAATAAGCATGTCTGAGTTACTGAAGGTGGAACGCCTGGATGTGCATTACGGCGGTATTCAGGCCGTTCGCGATATCTCCTTTACCCTGCATGAGGGTGAACAAGCCACGCTGATTGGCGCCAACGGCGCGGGTAAAAGTTCCACCGTGCGCGCCATCACCGGGCTGGAAAGTTTTAACGGCAACATTGAGTTCAATGGCAAAGCCGTACGCAAACAGAAACCGGAGACGCTGCTGCGCAACGGGCTGGTGATGGTGCCGGAAGGTCGCGGCATCTTTGCCCGCATGACGGTGCTTGAAAATTTGCAGATGGGGGCATGGTTAAGGCGTGACACCGCCCGCGTTAAGCGCGAAATGGCAGAGATTTTTGAGCGTTTCCCGCGTCTTGGCGAACGCCAGCACCAGCTTGCAGGACTGCTCTCTGGCGGCGAACAGCAGCTGTTGGCGCTCAACCGCGCCCTGCTGAGCCGACCGCGTTTGCTGATCCTCGACGAGCCGTCTATGGGGTTAGCCCCCAGGATGGTGGAAAACATTTTTACCGTGATCGCCGGGCTGCGCGCACGCGGCGTCGCCCTGCTGCTCATTGAACAAAACGCCCGACTAGCGCTGGAAGTAACCGACAGCGCCTGGGTGATGGACAGCGGCAGCATTGTGCATCACGGCGAGTCGAAAGCGATGCTTAATGACGATCAAATTGCACAGATTTATTTGGGCGAAATGCCTGTTTAACACACTCACCAACAGCAGGGAAAAACAATGAAAACAGTAAAAATCAGTGCGCTCAGCGCCGCTATTCTGCTCAGTAGTTTTGCCTCTACAGGTGCATGGTCAGCTAAAAGCGAAACCGTGACCATCGGTCTTGCAGGCCCGCTTACCGGCCCGTCTGCCCGTATTGGTAAAGATCTGGAGAACGGAGCCCAACTGGCGATTGACGATATCAACAAGCAGCACCCGACCATCGGTGGTAAAGCGGTGACCTTCAGGCTGCAATCTGAAGACGATCAGTCCGACCCGCGCACTGCCGTGGCTGTGGCGCAGCGTCTGGTCGATAGCGGCGTGGCGGGCGTGGTCGGCCACTGGAATACCGGCACCAGTATTCCGGCGGCACGCGTTTATCACGATGCGGGTATCGCCCAGGTCGCGCCTGTTGCCACCGGTCATGCCTATACCAGGCAGGGCTTTGATACCAGCTTCCGTGTGATGGGGCATGACGATGACGGCGGCCAGTTTGCTGGTCAGTACGCGGTGAATACCCTGAAGGCAAAACGTATTGCCGTGATCGACGACCGTACCGCATTCGGTCAGGGGCTGGCTGACGAGTTTATAAAATCACTTGAAGCGCAGGGCGTGAAGATTGTTGACCGCCAGTACGTTGACGACAAAACCGTGGATTTCAGCGCCGTGCTGACCGCCATTCGTAGCAAAAACGCTGACCTGATCTTCTTCGGCGGCGTGGATAGCCAGGCCGCGCCGCTGGCGCGTCGTATCAAACAGCTGGGTATGAACGCCACGCTGATGGGCGCAGGCGGCTTCGTCAGCCAGACCTTCCTGCAACTGGCCCAGAAAGAAGGTGAAGGCGTCGTGGCGCTGGAGCCGGGCCTGCCGGTTGAGCAGATGCCGGGCGGTAAGGCGTTCGAACAAGAGTATCAGTCTCGCTACCACACCCATATTGAACTCCACGCCCCGTTCGCCTATGACGCCACCCGCGTTCTGGTTGCCGCGATGGAAAAAGCCGACTCTGTCGATCCGGCTGAGTATCTGCCGGTTCTGCGCGCAATAAGCTATTCCGGCGTTACCGGGCAGATCGCTTTTGATAATGAAGGCAACCTGAAATCGCCGTCTTTCACCGTCTACAAAGTCGTGGATGGTAAATGGCAGCCGCAAACGGTACTGGGCGGCGCCAAAACGAAGTAACGCAGTGAGGCAATGTGATGAGTGATAATAATGAGCTGGGCATTCTCGCCCGCCGCAAAATAGAAGCAGAGATTATTAAACCAATCTATGAAATCCTGGTGCGCGAGATAGGGAAAGCCCGCGCCCAGGCGGTCATTGGCGAAGCCATTGAGCAGGCGGCGATCGATGCCGGTAAAGAATTTGCGCGCAAGGAGCCGAATGGCACAGACGTGAAGAGTTTTATCGCCCTGCAATACCTGTGGGAGAAGGATAACGCGCTGGATGTCAAAGTGATCGACGCCGACGACAAGCAGTACAACTATAACGTCACCCGCTGCCGTTATGCCGAGATGTACCACGAGATGGGCCTCGGTGAGATTGGCCACCTGCTCTCCTGCGCCCGCGATGAGAAATTTATCGTCGGCTACGCGCCCGACGTGGAGCTGACCCGTACGACCACCATCATGCAGGGTGGCGCATGCTGTGACTTTCGCTATCGCACCAAAAAGGAAGACGTATGATCCGCGTGAATGCAGAGCGTTTATGGTCAACGCTTGAGATAATGGCGCAAATCGGCGGCACGCCAGCCGGTGGCGTCACCCGACTGGCATTAAGCAATGAGGATCGCCTCGCCCGTGATTTACTGCGCGACTGGGCGCAGGAAGCCGGATTTCGCTGCGAAATCGATAGCATGGGCAACATGTTTATTCGCCGCGCCGGTAAAAAACCACAGCTTGCGTCGGTGATGACCGGTTCACACGTTGATTCTCAGCCGCTGGGTGGGCGATATGATGGAATTTACGGCGTGCTGGCCGGGCTGGAAGTGCTGCGTACTTTAAACGATCAGAACATTGAAACCGAACGCGATATTGTACTGGTCAACTGGACCAATGAAGAAGGCGCGCGCTTCGCGCCAGCAATGCTGGCCTCCGGCGTCTGGAGCGGGCAGTTCACACAACAATACGCATGGGCGCGTGAAGATCAGGATGGCATCAGCGTCGGCAAAGCGCTTGAGGCCATCGGTTACCGTGGCGACCAGCCCGCCGTCGCCTTCCCTGTCTACACCTGTTACGAGCTACATATCGAGCAAGGCCCGATTCTCGAAGAGGAAGGTATTGATATCGGCCTGGTGCATGCCGCTATGGGCCAGCGCTGGTTCAACGTTGTAATTCGCGGATTTGCCGCCCATGCCGGCACCACGCCAATGGCCAGCCGCCGCGATGCGTTGACCGCTTTCGCCCGTCTGGCGCTGGCGGTGGAAGATATTGGCAATCAGCACGAACCAGACGGCAGAGCGACAATCGGCATGGCGCAGATTTCACCGGGATCGCGTAACGTAGTGCCAGGGGAAGTACATTGCAGCGTGGAGTTTCGTCATCCACAGACTACCGTCCTCCAGGCAATGGAAACGGCGCTTCGCAAGGCAACCGCCGATCTGAATCAGCGCGGCATTCAGCTCGACGTGGAACGTATCTTCGATTACGCCCCCATCGCATTTGACGAGACCTGTCTACAGCGCAGCGCAAACGCGGCCCAGGCACTGGGATACAGCAGCAAACGGATGGTGTCCGGCGCCGGTCACGATACCTGTTATATCAGCAAAATCGCGCCCGCCAGCATGATTTTTATCCCCTGCGAAAAAGGCATCAGCCATAACGAGGCAGAAAATATTCAGCCGGAATGGGCAGAAAAAGGCGCTAATGTTCTGCTGCACAGCATCCTGCCAGCTGCGCTTGAATAACAGAGCCAGGTGAACCGGTCAGTCAGAAGAATCACTATTCAACTTAATCGATTACAAGCATGACCGGGTTTGACCATACAGCAGACCATGAATATGACTCATGTTGTAATGAAATTAAGTCTCTTTCACTCATCCAGTGACTCTGGCATAAAAGAGACCTTACTCACTTATTGATAACATGAAGACTGCTAAATAATAAAGTCAGGTAACTCTGTAAAATCAATAAATTAATTCAGTTTTCATATCATGACTTAGGATGCAGGATCACGATGAATAACGATTTTACATTTACGATCAAAAGCAGTCGCTTCGATGAGCATTATAACCCTTCTGAAAATACGCGTATTACTACCAACTTTGCGAATCTGGCCAGAGGAAAGAACCGCCAGGAAAACTTACGCAACACGTTAGTGATGATTGACAATCGCTTCAATACACTGGCGTATTGGGATAACCCCAAAAGCGATCGTTATTCTGTGGAACTTGATATCATTTCTGTTGCGATGAATATTAACGTTGATAGCAACATCGATACATTCCCTGCAATTGAAATATTAAAAACCAATATTATTGACAAAAAGAACAACGAACGATTTGAAGGTATTGTCGGGAATAATTTCTCCTCTTACGTGCGAGATTATGATTTTAGCGTATTACTGCCAGAGCATAACAAAAACAAACCTGAGTTTAGCATTCCAGATAATTTTGGTGATTTGCATGGGAACATATTTAAACATTTCATAAACTCAAGTGAATACAAAGAGCATTTCAAAAAACCACCTGTGATATGTCTCAGCGTGTCAAGTAACGATATCTATCATCGGACTGGGAATCAGCATCCTGTATTGGGTATCGAATACCAGCCAGGTGGTTCTTCGTTAACTGAGAAATACTTCAAAAAAATGGATTTGCAGGTTCGCTATTTTATGCCCCAAAATAGCGTTGCACCTTTGGCCTTTTATTTTTCTGGTGATTTACTTAGTGATTACACGAATCTTGAGCTTATCAGCACCATCAGCACGATGGAGACGTTCCAGAAGATTTACCGACCTGAAATTTACAATGCCAACGCCGCAGCAGGTCAATGCTATCAACCAAATCTGAACCACCAGGATCATTCATTAACAAAAATTGTTTATGATCGGGAAGAACGCAGCCAGCTGGCTATTGAGCAGGGAAAGTTTACAGAAGAGCATTTCATCAAACCATACAAGGATATTCTTGAAAAGTGGTCTGCTCACTACGCTCTCTGATTAACCGAAAATAAAAGGTCATCGATTATGAAAATATTACTACCCACTTCAACGGCTGGCAGTTTACCTAAACCTTCCTGGCTTGCTCAACCTGAGACGCTTTGGTCGCCCTGGAAATTGCAAAATGAGGAATTAATCGAGGGAAAACAAGATGCGCTACGTTTATCCCTGGATGATCAACTACGGGCAGGTATTGATATTGTTAGTGATGGCGAGCAAACGCGCCAACACTTTGTCACCACGTTTATTGAACACCTCAGCGGCGTTGATTTTGAGAAACGTCAGATTGTTAAAATTCGTAATCGCTATGATGCGAGCGTACCGACCGTTGTTGATGCGGTAGCGCGTCAAAAACCCGTTTTTGTTGAAGATGCAAAGTATTTACGCCAGCTCACTTGTCAGCCAATTAAATGGGCGCTGCCAGGGCCTATGACGATGATCGATACGCTCTACGATGCCCACTATAAAAGCCGCGAAAAGCTGGCCTGGGAATTTGCAAAAATTCTCAATCAGGAAGCCAGAGAGTTAGAAGCTGCCGGCGTCGATATTATCCAGTTTGATGAGCCCGCATTTAATGTGTTTTTTGATGAAGTGAATGACTGGGGGATCGCCGCGTTAGAAAAAGCCATTGAAGGGCTAAAATGCGAGACCGCTGTGCATATCTGCTATGGATATGGCATCAAAGCCAATACCGACTGGAAAAAGACGCTGGGGTCAGAGTGGAGACAATATGAAGAAGCTTTTCCCAAACTGCAAACGTCTAATATCGATATCATCTCACTGGAATGTCATAACTCGCATGTTCCAATGGATCTGCTTGAACTGATTCGCGGTAAAAAAGTCATGGTAGGAGCCATTGACGTGGCAACCAATACCATTGAGACACCAGAGGAAGTCGCCAGTACGTTACGCAAAGCGCTTCAGTTTGTCGATGCCGACAAGCTCTATCCTTCTACCAACTGTGGTATGGCACCCTTATCTCGTCAGGTAGCCAGAGGTAAGCTCGATGCCCTAAGCGCAGGCGCAGAAATCATCCGAAGAGAACTTTCGGCTAAATGACTCTGTTAATAAGATACGGGCTATAAACCGCAGTGGGTAATATATCCCTGAGCGGCAGAACCGCATGCTGGCGCAGAAGGCGTCAGCCAGACAGCTGCTGTTTATCGCCCTCTTTCAAACAGTTCATAACTGCCCGGAGGGGGTTAAGATTTTTCTGCCAGCCACTTATTAAAGCGCACCATATCTTCCAGCACACATTCGACCAACTGTTCAATCGTTTCCCAGTCCTGCTCGTTATTGCAGGCAACTTCAAGCGCCTCACAGGTCTCTTTCAGCGGCGTATAATTCATCATCCGTGCACCGCCGTTAATCCGGTGTGCCATGCGGCCAACCTTGTCACGGTCTCGCTGTTCAAGTCGCAGTTTAAGTTTCCCGATAAATTCGCCCTGTACGCAACGGCTGGCGCCGGTGTAGCGAAAGTGAAAGTAGGTGGCTGGCAGGGTAATGACACCCGCGAGTTCGCCGGCAACACGCAAACCAACTTTACGTACTCCGTTGGTGCGGGTGCTTCTTATGAAGTTATTAACGATTTGACCCTGTACGCCACTTATCGTTATGTCGATATGGGCAATATCGAAAGCGGCCGTAACACCTTTGTAAACGCCCGTGCTCTACAGGATGAAAATATGCGTGGACGCCTGGTCAACAATGAATTTGTGTTCGGCATTCGTTACGTCCTTTAAGGCACTTTGACAGAGAGTTTCATCCCCCTCCTTTCAGGTATTTGTTCTCATCTTTTATGCCACTTTTTTCCTGACCTTACCGCCTTCCTGCCGGGTGGTAAGGCTTTTAACCCACAGCCCTAATGGCGAAAAAAATCTTATAATGTTGGTAGGTTCACCGATACTTCTTTGGCATTCACTCTAAAACCCCATTAAATTCAAGTAAAATAATTGGTATTGATCCGATGAAAACATGACTGAATGCTGGACTCAACTGGGGGCACAGTTAACTTTATCCGTTTTACCAATATGAATTGCCACGGATACGCAGACTTCTCATCAATATAGGTGCCGAATGGCTTGAATCCTGAATCGCCACGGGTTTAACAGACACCTCAGAGTCGTTTAAGATGGCTTAAAAAGAGGTGCCCATGGACGGTAAGCGTTATCCCGAAGAGTTTAGAATCTGAGTTTCGTGTCTGAAAAAAATACCGTTAGCCAGTGGTTCTCCGATTCTTTTTATTAACGTGTCAGGACAGACTATTGCGTCTGTTTTTCTGTTTTATATCGCCGTTGCAGTGTTGCTTTCAGCTTACGCTGGAGAGGTTCCGGGTTTTCCCCTTCAATCAATTTGCCAATAAGATCAAAGCAGTGCCATGCCAGCTGATGATTATCCTGGCGGATGGTATCGACAGGAATAGTGAGTGAGTCATACAAATAGTGATCGTCAAAGCTGGCCAGCCGCATGTTACTTTGCAGCAGGTTGTGCTGGCCCATATAGCGCAGCACCCCTTCCAGCAACCCGCAGGCGGCGGTGAACAGCGCCTTAGGTGGACGTCCCAGTCGGGCGCAAAGTTCAGCGAACATCTCATAACCGGAACCTGGGTGATAGTTGCCGTGGATGATCCACTCCGGGCGCAGTTCAACGTTGGCTTCACGTAACCCCTGCTTAAACCCCTCCAGACGGTCACGCGTCGGGGAAAGCCGCGGCTGACCGCCGAGGAAGTAGAACTCGTCAGGATGCTGGCGGGCGATATCCGCCACCAGTTCAGCCGTGGGAGTAATCGAATCGGTGATGACCAGCGGCAGAGAGCTGTCGTTCATGTGGCGATCAAATAGAACCACGGGCATCTGCTCGCTCAGTTTCTGGTAATCCGCATCATTCAACATACTGGAGGCGACAATCAACCCGTCCACCTGGCGCGCCACCATGTTATTGACCACTACGGTCTCCTGGCCTGGGTTTTCATCGCTACAGGAAATCAGCAACTGAACGCCCGCCTCCCGGCACAGGGTTTCCAGTTCGTGAGAAAAGACGGCAAAACCGTAGTTGGTGATTTCCGGAACCACCAGACCAATGGTGTGGCTGCGGTTATCACGCAGCGAGCGGGCGTGAATGCTGGGCTGGTAGTGATGCTCTTTTGCAATAGCCAGTACACGATCCCGTGTTTCTTCCGCCACCCGTAGCTCTTTGCTGCGTCCGTTCAGTACCAGGCTGGCGGTGGCTTTTGAGACCCCCGCCAGTTCCGCGATGTCTTTTATTGTGACGCGTTTTGTTTTTCTCACAACGACTTAGATCCGGCTGCCAAAACTCCTATTCTATCATGCAGCGGCGCAGCGACCAGTAGCGTAATGTGATGTCGGACGCACCTTCGAAGCGTACCCGGCCCGGATGGTCAGGAAAATAGCGGCTGCTCATCACCCCTTCGCCATGGTTGATGAAAATTTCAATACTGGAGCTGTCGCACAGAACGCGTAAATGGCTGACGTCGCCCTGCCAGTAGCGGGTCAACATTTCACCGGTTTTCAGACTGGCGCGTTCCAGACGCACACCGTGGTCATCGACCGTGAGACGCAACGCGCCGGCAAAATCGGCATTCACGTACGAAGTGCTCAGTTCAAACTCAAGACGCGTCGCCTCCAGTTCTGGCGCATCGCTGGCGCGGCCCTGCCATTGGTGTTCGGCTTCGCGAAGCTGTTCAAGTTCTCTGGCAGGCGTTTGCCAGAGCCTGCCGTCGCGATACTTCAATTCCCGCGGGCAGGTCATCTGGTGGATCCAGCCGTACGCACATGTGGGCTGAAGCATCTCTTCACCGTCCGGCACGCCCATCCAGCCGATCAGGATGCGTCTTCCGTCTTCCGCCACCGTGGTTTGTGGCGCATAAAACTCGAAACCGGCGTCAAGCTCATGCAGCTCGCCGTGGGCAAACGAAGCCGTTTCATAATCAAATGCCCCGCTCATCCAGACTGACGGATAGGTATTGAGATAGCGATGCGGTTCGCGCGCCAGCCCCTGCGGGCAGCAGATCAACACATGTGTTTCATCAAGCGCAAACAGATCCGGACACTCCCACATATACCCGGAGTCCGTAAGACCGTTCACGCCCTGTCCAGCAATCTCACCGCAGGGCTGCCAGTGGTGTAAATCATCGGATGTGAACAGCAGCACTTTGCCCTGCTTTTGCAGATCCTGCGCACCGAGCACCATGTACCACTGCCCATCATGGCACCACACCTTCGGGTCCCGTACATGCCCGGTGTACCCTTCCGGCAGGGGCAACACTGGCCCCTGCTTGGTAAAACTACCATCGTCATTTTGCACCGCCAGACACTGCCAGGCGATGCGACCGCCGTCGTCAAACTTGACGTTGCCGGTGTAGCACAGGGTCAGCACGCCGTTGTTATCCACGGCGCTGCCGGAGTAACAGCCGTTACGGTCATACTCTTCGTCGGGCATCAGGGCAATTGACTCGTGCTGCCAGTGCACCAGATCCACGGAGCTCCAGTGTCCCCAGCACTTATAGCGATGATCGCAGCCCAGTGGGTTCCATTGATAAAACAGGTGGTAGCGCCCGGCAAACCAGATAAACCCGTTCGGATCGTTCATCAGCCCCGTTACCGGCGCGGGATGCCACTGCGGATAATGGCTGTCCGCCAGTGCACGCGGCTGGCCTTGCATTACTGCCTGCAACACGGCAGGCCAGCGGGAAGCTAAAGTCATTATTCAGAGTCCGTCTTATATTTCAGCAGCAGGGAGACGGTGAACGCCACACCGAAAGCAATCACCATGCCGATAATATAGTTAAGCAGCGAGCTGGCCTGTACTATTGCCATGCCCGGAATAGCAGTCAGTCCCACGGCGGTCATGTAGACATGCACCGACACCACCCAAGCACCGCCCGCCGCGCCACCGATCAGCGCCGCGATAAACGGCTTCACGAAGCGCAGGTTGATACCAAAAATCGCCGCTTCGGTGATGCCCAGCATCGCAGAGAACGCCGACGGTAATGTAATGGCTTTGATTTTGGCATCGTTGGTTTTGAACCACACCGCCAGACACGCCCCGCCTTGCGCCACATTCGCCATCGCCCAGATTGGTAGCAGGAAGTTAACGCCTATCGACGGATTCCCCAGCAGTCCGGCCTCGATGGCGTGGAAGCTGTGGTGAATACCGGTAATAACAATTACCGAATACAGACCACCAAACAACAGCCCGGCCAGCCAGCCTGCATGAGCAATCAGGGTACTCAGGATGAAGGAGATACCGTCTCCCAGCGCGCGGCCCGCAGGGCCAATGATCAACAGCGCAATAAAGCCGGAGATAATAACAGTCAGGAACGGGGTCAGGATCAGATCTAACGCATCCGGGATCGCCCGGCGCAGCTGTTTCTCCACTATGCTCATAAACCACACCGCCAGCAGTACCGGGAACACGGTTCCCTGATAGCCAATCATGGCGATTTCAAAACCGAAAAAGTTCATGGTGTGGAAGCCGGACGCCACGCCCCAGGCGTTGGTCAGCGCCGGGTGCGTCAGAATGCCACCCAGCGTCGCCCCCAGATACGGGTTACCGCCAAATTCCCGGGCTGCGGTAAAGCCAATCAGGATCGGCAGAATAATAAACGCCGCCGAGCTGCACATATCCAGCATGATGTAAAGCGCGTTATCCGCATTCACCCAGCCGTAGGTTTTTACCATCCCAAGCAGGCCCATCAGCAAACCGGACGCCACAATGGCAGGAATGATTGGCACGAAGATGTTAGACAGCAGACGAGCAATACGCTGGAACGGGTTCAGCTTACGTGCGGCGATATCTGCAGCTTCGGACTTGCTGGATTCGCTAATCCCCGCAGCCTGAATAAACGCGGCGTAGACCTTGTTAACCACACCGGTACCAAAAATCACCTGCATCTGCCCGGAGTTACGAAAACAGCCTTTCACCCCTTCGACCTTGCCAATGGCCTGCTGATCGGAAAGCGCGTCGTCAATCAGAACCAGACGCAGACGCGTTGCGCAGTGAGCGGCGCTTGCGATGTTCTCTTTGCCTCCGAGCAGCGGGATGAGTTCGCGGGCGATATTATCAAAATCCATATATACCTCTGCCTGACTTCATTTTTATGGTGTTTAAAACGCTCCCGCCACGCAGGAGCGTGAAGGCTTAGAACCAGGTTTCCATCTGAACCCCAAAGTTCCATTCCCCGCCAGCATTGAAGCCGCTGCTGCCAAAGGCGTCATCGCTGGCGTAGTTATCCAGTTTACTGCTCCAGTCCATCCAGGTGGCGAACAGACGCAGCTCCGGACGGCTGAAGAAATCGCCGATCTTGCCTGCTTTTAATGTCGGGGCGAAAGTCAGCTTGTAGAAACTCCCGTTGACCGCATTACGGTCTTTGTAGCCTTCAGGATTCAAATCCATGTACTGATAGCTACCTTCGAACGCCAGGGCGAAATTCTGCGTGACCTCTTTAATCAGACGAGTGTTGAGCGTGACCCATTCATAGCTGTCGCCTTTGACGTAACGGTCTTTACTGCTCTGCGCCAGGACTGCAGGTGCAATATGCCAGCCGCCGCCCAGAGGCGTGACACCATAACTGGCAAAGCGCCAGGTATCAGCTTCAGACAGCAGTGCGCCATCGGAACCAATACTTTTTACTTCCGCACCCAGGCCGTGGCCATACAGCAGCGCCGTTTTGGCAGATCCCTCCCGCAGGCCGTAGAAACTCTTGTTGTGCAGGCCAGCCATAGCGTGAACACCGTTATTCGCCGCATCAGTTTTAATCAGGTCACCGTTGCTGTCTTTACGGTCATCGTTGTCTTTAGCCCGCAGACCACTCACCATCAGTTGGAACGGTCCGGCAAAGTGGTTCATGCTGAGGATGTAGTTCTGAACGTTGTTGTCGATCTCCTCCTCGCTGCCAAAATTGCGCCCATAGACAGAGAAGTTACTGTGCAGCGTGTCGTCCCACTTCACGTCATACACACCGCCGCCCGTACCGGCCAGGAACACCACGTCAGAATCCAGCCAGTGAATGTCAAAGTTATCGCGGTCAAAACGTTTTCCCGCCCAGAAGGTACTGCCTTTCAGCGCACCGGTAAAATCAGGCAAATTGCCCAGTTCAGCAAAGGCCTGGCGAATATTGAGATCACTGCTGTCCGCTGACCAGTCGTTATAGGTTTTCTGCCCGTCGGCCAGCATGGCCTTAAAGCGCGTGGTTGCGCCGTTGTCCAGGGTCTGCTTGTGTTCCACGTTTAGCTCGACGTAGGTATCTGCTTCATTCCCCAGACGCCCAATCGCCCCGCCTGTTTCCCCAGCTGGCGTCAGGTACGGGCCACTTTTGCTGCTCGAGGCTGCGTCGTTCATCAGCAGGCCGGAACGAGCATAGCCGTGAAACTCAAATCCACTACTCTGATCGGCTTTCTTTTCCAGCGCGGTAGTCCGCTGCGCCACCTCCCGGGTGATGGTTTGCGCCTGTTGCTGGGCGGCAACCAACTGCTGCGTTTTTTGTTCTGCTGCTATGGCACGTTTCTCAGCCACCTGTGCGCGGGTTTCTGCGTCCTGAAGACGCTGCTCCAGCGCCGCAAGGCGTGATTCGATACTCGTCATATCCGTCTGGGCAAGAACAGAGGTACTGCCGATCAGCATGCCTATCATCACGGCAATTCTGCGTTTTTTATACATTTTGTCGCATCCTGAAAGAAGTTATTGAATATTGCTAATCAGCTAAACCGGTTTAGGAAAGTGATACTAAACTGATGGATTCTGAATCGGCAATGCTTTTTGCTAAACCGGTTTAACAATTGTGATCAGGGCAACAATTCAGGCCACCGATAGGCAGCCTGCGGAGGGATATTACAGTTCGTGGAGATACGGCAGTGCAGTCATTGCCCCTTTGGCCGTTGTGGCGAGTGCGCCGCAGCGTTGTGCGAGTCCGATTATCGGGGGGAGATGATGGGGAATGGCAGAGCCTGCTGACGCCAGTCCGTAGAGAAGTCCCGCCACGAAGGCATCCCCTGCGCCGGTGGTGTCAACGCATTCCACTGACGTCGCGGGATAGTGGGTCATCGTGCCCTCATGCCAGGTAATCACCCCCTCTTTACCCCGAGTTACCAGCACCAGACTGGCAGGACAGCTTTGCATTAACGCCGTCAGACCGTCCTGTACCTGATGCTCCCCCGTTAAATAGCTCAACTCTTCCACGGAAAGTTTCACCACATCGGCTTTGGTCAATGCCTGCGCAAGGCACTGGCGCAACTCGGCATCATGACGCCAGAGATCGTGGCGGATGTTGGGGTCGAAGCTGACAAAACCACCGGTCTTTCTGATGGTTTCCATTGCCTGAAGTGTAGCGGAACGAGAGGGTTCTGCGCTCAGGGCAATCGAACAGACATGCAGCCACTCCCCAACCTGAAATGGCGGGAGATCATCAGATGTCAGGAACAGATCGGCGCTCGGGCGTACCATAAACGTAAACGAGCGTTCACCCTGTTCGTCCAGATCAACCACCACCGTTGATGTGCGATGCTGCGGGTCGCGCCGCATCCACTGAACGTCGACCTGTTCGTCCGCAAGCATCTTTTGCATAAACCTGCCGAATGGGTCATCACCGACTCTGCCGATAAACGCGCTTTTGCCGCCGAGGCGGGCAATGCCAACCGCGACATTGGCCGGTGCGCCCCCGGGGCATTGCAGTAATCTGCCCTTACCATCCGGCAGAAGATCCACAACCGCGTCGCCAAGCACCCAGATCTTTTCCATGTAATCCTCATAGCTAAATAACGTTAAACCGATTTAGCTATTTAAGCACAAGCCAGGATACTGGGAAATACATGGGTTAGAGATCCCCGGAAAGACCGCTAAGCTGCGAGGAGAACGACAATATTGCCGGCACGTCAAAAAACGTCACTATTTGCAGTCAAAGAGACTTACTACAGCAACGTGGCCAGCGAAAAGTTGCGTCTTCCCACCCACGATACATGTGACATCATCACCGCCGCTGTAAAGGCTCTGGATCGTATCTTTCTTGAGGGCCATTGTTACGCGAAGGCAGGTGTGATGCTGAATGACTTTACCCCTTCTGGCGTTTCTCAGCTTAACCTGTTTGACGAGTTACAACCTCGGAGGGATAGCGCCGGAATGGCAAATGAATAGTGAAATGCTCTCACCATCTTATGCAACAAAATGGTCAGATCTTCCTCGCGCTTACATTTGCTAATTCTGACCACCCGGTATATACGCTGATTAACCTGCTGGCGGAGTAATCTGCTTCAGCGACTTTACAGCTTCCTCTTCAGACATATGAAACTGAACGCGATGATACGCAGTGACATCGAGTGCAAACACCTCCGTAGAGACAACCCAAAAAACTGAAAGTAATGACGGTAAAAGGCTGCAAATATTTGGGCATCGGTCATTACGCACAGTTGACACCGGGTAGTACAAAAAAGTCTTAGCTTGAGATATTTTCCTTTTTCCAAACGGACCCCATCATGTGCAATGTCAACACCTGACAGAGTAAATGTCATGAATTTAACTACATGATGAGAGATATAATGAACGGGACAATAACTTTATATCATCATTTATGGCGATGATTGAGTAATGAAATATCCAGGCGGAAAAAGCAAGTGCTTTCAGCGGCTCATTAATATTATGCCGCAGCACCATACTTATATTGAAACCCATCCAGGTGGTGGGGCTGTCATGCGCAATAAATTACCGGCCGACAGAAATATAGGTATTGAGCTTGATATCAATATAGTACAGCGATGGCGTGATGAGGAAGATAACGTATGTGAACGTGTTCACACAGATGCGGTATCGTTCCTTCGGAACTATAAGTTTAAACGATAGCGTAGCGAAAGACTTCACTACAACGCTGGCGAACCTTCTTTGCCTTCTCTGTCGCGCCACGGCTTTCCATTCGACGTAGCACATTCAGTAGAACCTAAAGGCCTCCAGAACGTCAGAAGCATACCCTTCTGACCATCGGCTTCGTTCCGTGCCATTCAAGCGCCACGGCCTGAAACGTGTTGTTGAGCTGCACATCAACCCGCTTTTCTTCTTTCCTGGCAAAATGATGGATCGATACCTTCGGCCAGCTTTTTCTTGGCTTCATCACGTAGTGCCCTGGCTTGTGCAAGGGAGACTGCCGGATAGACACCAAAAGCCATACGCTTCTCTTTTCCATTGAAGCGATATTTCATCCGCCAGTATCGAGAACCAGAGGGAACGACTTCAAGATACAAACCAGCTCCGTCTGCCAGCTTGCAGGCTTTCTCTCTGGATTTAGCGACATCAACCTGTCGGGCATTTTAGCTTCATTGGGGGCATATCCCTGGACCGAGCACAGAATACCCCCACTTGTGCCCCCAACTGTAACTTGATTCCGGTTGAGTCCAGTTGATAACAGGAGATAAGATACGGGCCAGAAGGCGCAGTATACGGGCTTTGAGTTGATTTC
Source organism: Citrobacter sp. CK191 (assembly GCF_030333435.1). Taxonomy (NCBI): domain Bacteria; kingdom Pseudomonadati; phylum Pseudomonadota; class Gammaproteobacteria; order Enterobacterales; family Enterobacteriaceae; genus Citrobacter; species Citrobacter sp. CK191. The sequence continues at coordinate 515,776 of NZ_JAOWFX010000003.1, forward strand.
GGTAGACCTGGGAAGAATTTGGAAGATAATAGGAACATAACACACCCCACATAACCATTGATAAACATACATATTTTCTCGTTTCATCTTTATAAATGCCCCCTTTTGTGCCCCCACCTTGTTTTTCATGCGACTCGATGAGCCTTTCACCGAGTCGCCAATATCACCAATTTTTTCACAGACCGTACAAATCTTCTCGGCTCTTGAAGTCTTTCTCACTGCCGCGATCGGCTAAGAACAATATTACTTACTTCCAGATACGAACAACTGTTCATTAATCCGCATGCTCTCCTGGCATGAAGGATATCTGTCACAGTCAAATATGGCGTTCGTTCCTGTAAGGTGAATCCATTGCGATCGATACGAACTAACTCATATTTCTTTACCAGAAAGTTAACGGCATTAGCCAGAGTGATACCGGCATCGATATGTTCCTGTATAACGGTTTCATCACAAAACGGCGTATCGTTCAGGGTCAGACCATAGTGTTTTTCCAGCAGGCGTGTAAGTAGCATTTGCCAGACTGCAACGGGCGACAGCCAGGGCTTCGCCGCCCGCGAAATTGTAGCAGGTAGAGTTTTCATGTTTGCTCTCGTGAAATTCGTTAGCGTTGAGTGGGATAAATGGCGATATATACGTAGCCGCAACTACCAAGGGTATCGGCTTCGCAGGTGAAACCATTGTGGTACAGGGTGACACAGTGGGCATGGCGAGGATTCATTTCACCAGTGGTCAGCATTGATTCCATCTGACTGATAAAATGCGAGAATGCGACATCCAACTTCATACACTCGGCATCACTAAACTTATCGGTGATATTTGCCCGCTCAGCCAGATAGTGCAGCCGGTTCCCCTCCTGCACCAGACGGGCTCCCAGGCGTGGCGTAATGTCCCGCTGCAGGCCCCATGTCATGTTACTCATTTATAGCCTCCTTTATTGTCAGTTCAGGGTAATACTCATCAGGCAGGCATACGGCCCGTTGCGGTCCTGGCGACGTTCGGCGTATACCGCCAGCACGCCGGGAATGTCAGGAACTACCTGACCGGTGTAATGACAGACACTGCCGCGCCACTGATATCTGCCGGTGCAGTAGCGAAAAATACGGGAGGCCGGATGCTGACGGTAAATCGTCATCGCCCGGCGTTTACTGATAATTTTCATGTAATACCTCAAAGCAGACCGTGTTCAGCGAACGACAATATCTGCGTGCCACCGACGATAAGGTGGTCAGGCACACGGATATCAACGAGCTGGAGCGCCTGCACCAGACGCTGCGTGACAGCTTTATCGGCCTGACTGGGTGTGGTGTCACCGGAAGGGTGGTTGTGCGCAAATAACACTGCTGCCGCATTAAAGTACAGGGCCCGCTTGACCACCTCACGGGGATGTACCTCGGTGCTGCTAATGGAACCGGCAAACAGGGTTTCGTGGGCAATCAACCGGTTCTGCTGATTGAGATAAAGCACCATAAACTCCTCTCGCTCAAGCCCGGCCATTTTCAACCGCAGCCAGTCGCGGGCGGCCTGTATGGAGGTGAACGCCACGCCAGTTTCGCGCAGGTGGCGGTCAAGCAGGGCCAGGGCATGTTGCACAGTGCGTTGAGCGCTCAGTGGGAGCACCGGAGCCTGTGGGGTAAGTGGCTGTTCCATCATGAGTATCCTCAATCGATAATGCTCAGAATGGCGTGAGCTTCGGGATGCTGCAGGGCATAGTCCCGCAGGCGGTAATAGTGCGCGGTCATGGCATAGCATTCGGTGCGACAGGCGTGATGGCTGTATTCAATCAGGCAGACAGCGATACCTGCGGCTTCCGCGCTCATTTCCGCACCATTGCCGTTCATGCCGTTGAACAGATGCCATTTATCGTCACTGTCAGCATCGGGAGCCATAAACGCTCCGCCATTGCTGAGCATGTAAAAGGACCAGATACCACCGCTGTACTCATCACAGAAGCGGTCCATCCAGGCGAAAATGCGGGGCTTCAGGATTATCCACTGCGGAATGGAACCAAAGTGTGTCGGCCAGAATGAGAGCCGCTGACGATCGGGCACAACAGAGGCGGTAATACCTGTCGCTGGCGATTGTTCCTGAAAGGGCGTAACGCTATTGCTATTGAATGCGTTCATGATGTTTCTCCGAAATAAAAAGCCAGCGACTGTGTGCTGGCGTGAAGTCGATTACATAACGTTAAAAACAAAAAGCCCCTGCTGCATAAGCAACAGGGGCCGGATGAGAGTGGTTATCTCTGTTTTAGTGGGGCTGTGCTATCAGAAGGCGACTTTCAGCGTGGCCTGCCCGTTGTAACCGTCAGCGCTGTTACCGCTGACACTACGGGTATAGCCGCCTTGAATACCCAGCGTCACGTTCTGGCGGATAAGGGCATCGATACCCGCCTGGAGATCAACCGCTGTGCCATCCTGAGACGGGGTAAAGGTAACATTGCTTCCCGCCGTGGCCGTTCCCATGCTCAAATCACCATCTGAGCTGAAGGTACGAATAAAAGACGGACGCGCCCACCAGTTCACCGGCAGTTCGCTTACGCTGCGTTTCATGCTGTCGCCAAAACCAGCCTGTGTGGAAGTACCGTTACCGAAGGCCATCTCTGACTGGCTGCCGAAGCGAACACCGGCACGAATATGCTGTACGCTACCGTCACCGAGGTTCACGTAGCCGCCATTGTCATAGCCGTTATTCAGGGACAGCCCCTGCCAGACATACTGAAGCTGCGGCTCCAGTATCAGGCCACTGGTCACACTGAACGACAGGCCCGTTTCCAGCGAGCCCAGCCAGCCCCAGCCGTGGGTAGCGAAACTGTCTGCATCAGACGTCGCTTTCAGGTTATGACGGGAGCCCTGAGCCACCACATCCGCCCACAGGCCGCTGGCGGCATGCACGGCGGTCAGGTAACCGCCCAGGCTGTACACATCGTCACGGGCAGTCCCGGCGCGGGAGCGGTCATCGTCTTTTACATCAACAGAAGAATGTCCTGCTGCACCGTACACACCGGCTTTCAGTGATGGCGTACTCAACATGTCACCACCCAGCTGTACGAAGCCGTAGCTGCCGCTGCTTTCCGGTGTCGCACCCTGTGCAATTCCGCCGTTATTATCATGTCCCATGTGACCGCCCTGGATGCGTCCCCAGACTCCGCTGTCACCTTTGACCGCGCTGCGCTGGTTGTAACTGCCTGCCAGTGCGCGGTCATAGTCCATGCTCTGCGCAAACAGCGAAGCATAAAGAGCAACTTCAGCACGATAGCCAGCTTCGCTGGTCAGATACCAGTTTTCATCCGCAGCACCGTGGTTCAGGATGTAGTTATACGCACCAGCCTGCAGTTTGCTGCCAAGTGCAAAGGCCCCGGCATCCGTCGTGGCACCGTTAATCGCATCCACTACTTTGATGCCGTTCCCCGTGGTGGCGAGGCCCAGCCCGGCATCACCGGCATTGGTGAAATTCAGCCAGGTTTTACCCGTTGCCTGCCCACCATCAATAACCAGCATATCAGCCGGGAAGTCTGGGTTAGCCAGATTAATGCTCATGTTAATGGTGCCACCCTGGCCGACAATGTTTGTCGTGGTGAGCTTGCGGGGAGTAAAGGTAATATCAGAGGAAGCAGCAAACAGGCGAGTTCTGGCGGCATCGCTTTGCTCAGGCGCGAAGGTTATCGTACCGGCATTTTCAATGGTGCCGGTACTGATGACATCCCCCGTAATCGTCAGGTTTGCATGCTCAGCCAGGCTGGTGGTTCCGGCCAGCCCACCGCCATTTCCCACACTCAGCTCGCCGCCGCTGCCAACGGCTGTATTTTCCGCTATCGCACCGGATTTAACGCTAAAGTGACCGCCGTTTTCCAACCAGAGCCCACTGGCTTTGCCAGATGCAGCATCAATACTGAATTCACCATGCGCGTTTGTACCGCTGACCGTTGAACCGCTGTCGGCAATCAGGGCACCGCCCTCATTTATAGTCACGTTTGTCGCCGTTCCGCCGTTGTTAACCGCCAGCACACCGCCCTTATCGACCATTGTTGTGTCTGCGGCATTGTCAGTGAGGACATCCAGTCGCCCCCCATTTTCCAGCACCACATTGCTTGCGTTACCGGAAACCGAATCAACACTGAAGCTGCCTAGCCGGTTGGTGCCGGACACATCCGCAGCCGTATTTGTCACCAGTGCGCCACCGGCATTGATAATGACATCTGAGGCTTTGCCACCCGCCACCACGCTGAGTCTGCCGCTGTTATTGACCGTGGTATCGCTGACCTGAGCGCCGTCCTTAACTACCTGCCAGCCACCGTTGTTGATGACGGTATCCGTTGCTGCCGCACCGGAATGAACGTACTGATAGCCGCCATTTAGCGTGGTATTTTCTGCACTGCCATGAACGCTCTGGTCACCGCCAGCATTCACCGTCGTAGCGACGACGGTCCCTTGCTCGAAAACGACCTGGCGGCCATTTTCATTGATGGTTGTATTTGTTGCGGTACCAGAAACAAACATCCCGTCGCTGTTTTCCGAATCCGGACCACCCTGTGCGCCGGTATTCACAACGGTGCCAATTGCCTGAGCCCCCCCTTTAACTACCATGTAGCCGCCTTCATTAATGACGGTACCGCTGGCAATCCCGCCGGAATGTACCCATTGCTCGCCACCGTTCAGTACCGTACCGGAAGACTGACCGTGTACGCTCTGACCACCACCGGTATTTATCGTTGTATCGCTGGCACTGCCGCCTGCAAGCACCGCCTGAAGACCGTTACTGTTTATGGTGGTGTGGTTTGCTACGCCACCATCCTGTACGAACTGGCCGCCCTGATTGTTATCTTCATCATCGCTGCCGTACTCAAGCCCAGTGTTAATGGTGGTGTTATTCGCCTGCCCGTAAACCAGCTGCGTGTCGTTATTGCTGATAACCACCCCGTCAGTCGTCTCCCCGACAGGTACAGAGGTCTCTGCCGCCAGTGCTGTACCAGAGGTCAGTCCGGCAACGGCTAGTGCGAGTACTGCGCCAGTACGCTTTCCTTTTGCTTTTGCCAGTTCTGAAACAACCACAAATGCGCCAAGAACTTCGTTCCAGACCAGCCGATAGCTGGTATTCAGATTTCGCTTCATCGTATTAACCTTGTTGTGTGTAAATAAAAAAGCCAGCATCCACTCTCCGTGGATGCTGGCTGGTGAAAAACTTCAGGGTGAGGTAAATGCATTCAGCGACTGCTGGATGCAGCGGAAATGCGGCAGAGCCCGGGCAAAACCGGTATTCTCTGCCATCCGCCAGAGCCTCTCGTTACGTCTAAATATCTCCGTTGTGGGCTGTACCACATGGATTTCATTCAGGGTGAAAACAGCCGGGCGCTCCTGATATTCAGCGATCAGGTACCAGTGACCTTCCTGCATCATCAGCCGATACGGTGCCAGCCGTTCGCAACGCTGTCCGTCAGCAAGCAGCGTGACGCGATAGCAGGCGGTAATGGCTTTGACCAGACGATAGAATGACAGTGACGCTGACGGGCTGGTTATACCCACAGCTTCACCCGCCAGACAGGGCGCGTCGTTGCAGTTCAGCAGCAGGCTGACCAGTCGACGGTCCAGCCCCGGAAACAGATCGGCTACACCTGTACGGTGGGCGAAGGTCAGCACATCCAGCTCGGCCTGCGCACCACTCACCCCCGTCCGCAGGCGGTAACAACCGTTGCTACATTCAAGATCCAGATACATCAGCCGTTCACGAAAATCGCGGTACAGAGTACGTGCAGATACACCAAACTCTGCGGTCAGCCTGCGCATATCCAGCGTTTCACCTGCGACGAGGCGACTGATAATCAGCGACAGCCTGATCGCCAGCCTGTCGTGGCGGCGCTCTGTCTGTGTCATTATCATTTCTCCATACGAGTTAACTGACTGAAAGGGTTATGATTCTAAAGAAGGGGTCTGACAGGGTATGTCCGGGGCAATAACTATTTTTCGATGGACAGGAAGCCACTGATCACTGGGTAAGCTGGGGTTTTTGTTCAATTAATCAGCAACACAAGAAGAGGTGAATTGACAGGGCATGTCATTCTTTAACGAGGCATTAACTTTTCAGATGCAGAACCTGAATTTAAACAGACTGAAACTGTGACAACATCGTTTCCGCCATCACCCACAGCGCACGGTTGAGTTTTACGTCCCCGTCAATGCCACGCACCGCACGGGTATGCGTTCGTCCGCCTTTAGCATTGCGTCCACTAAGCCCGCCCTTAATCAGGTTTTCCTGTACACGCTGATAAGTGGTCCACAGATCATTGCTCTCATCCTGCCAGCGGCGTGGGGAGAGTATCTGCGATTCAGTAACAGGCTGGTGGTCCTCACCAAAGCGATACGTAAGCGCTGCTTTCGCAAGTGCCTGCTGCGCAGGTGGCGGTAGCATCAGAGACTGCATGGCATCGCTTTTCTCTTCCACCCGATCAAAAATCCCAAGCACTTCATAAGCCCCTTCAATCACCTGACTCACCACATCACCTTTATGTGGTACCCGCACCTCACCAAACGACTCACCGCAGACAAGCCCGTTCTGACACACCGCACGAAATAATCCCGGCAGCATTTGATACGAACTGGTGCCATCATGAGAGTTAAGCAGAATGATTTCCGGCACCTGTTTACCTGTAATTTGCCCCTCCCGCCGCAGGCGAAGCATGTGCCTGGTGTGTTCCCGACGCCCCGGGTCACGCACGCGGGTCTGACAGGCAAAGAATGGCTGAAAACCTTCGCGCTGCAGGCTGTCCAGCAGGGAGATAGTTGGAATATAGGTATAACGTTCGCTGCGGGATTCGTGTTTGTCCTGGCTGAAAACGCTGGGCACCACACGAAACAGTTCTTCGCGGGTTAACGGACGGTCACGACGGATAAGATTTGCTGCGCCAAAGCGCGAAGCCAGACGGGTCATAAGCAGACTCCTCATAACGAAAACAATAATAGAAAGCCCTGCCGCACAGGCGACAGGGCTCATGGAATAACAGGTTGGAATTAAACGCTCAGAAGAAGAAATCCCAGACAGCACGGGCCACTGATACCACGGTGGTGCGCATGGCCTGAATGATGGTCCGCACCGGAGTCGGTATCAGCGGGAAAGTACTCACCGTATCCAGCACCGCACCGATAGTTTCACCAAAATCAACGCGCGCTTTTTCCTGGACTACTGTTGTGCGAAAGGGAGACTGCAGTTGCGCGACCACCGGGCTGCTGGCCTCGCGCGGCAGGCAGCGAATCATTCTCTCCGCCATTGTTCGTAATCCCCACTTAGCCCGGACCGATACGGCACATACAGGATGAACAGGCTGGAACAATTCATGCAGCAGGCAAATTTTACGGCTAATGTTTTGCTTCTGCTCTGTGGATAAGTAACCGCCACCGCTAGTGGGTTCGGTCTTGTCCGACTGACTAATAACAAACAGCACCTTGTGCCGGTACGACTCACCAATTATCTGATGATAAAAATGCTCATCCACCGCCAGCGCCCGATCATCGGCCTTGATCAGCCACAGCACCAGGTCGAGCCGGGGAAGCTGATCACGGTACAGCCCGTCATACTCGCTATCGCGTGCACTACTTTCCCCTACGCCGGGCAAGTCTACCAACGTCATAACGCGCTCGCCAACCTGAAGGCGAAAGCGCAGAGGTTCCCGGGTGCAGGCTACCACATCGCTGACAGGAGATACCTCACCAGCAAACAGGGCATTGCAAAGGCTACTTTTGCCTGCTCCCGTTTTACCCATAATACCTATAACCGGTTCATACTCAGTTATCTGTCTTATTTGTTGCAATAAATGCTCAGTAACCCATTCAGGTAATCCAGATACCGGCTTTAGCAAAGAAGAATAACCGTATTTATTTTTCATAACACCCCCCTCTTATTGATAATAAAAAGGCAGCTTACATGGCTGCCTTTTTGAATCCTTCATGGGGATGATATATATCCAAAAAAACATTCAGCGTGGATTCAATTTTTGCCTCCATGCCAGATGAATAGCATATTCAATAACTCTGGCATTTGAGATCCCTTCTCTCACAGATATATCACGAAGCTTATCATGAGTCTCCTGAGAAATGATCACGTTAAGGGCTTTATTTTTATCTGCACGCTTCTTCTCTCGGCTTTTCTGTGTGCTCAATGCACTTTTAAATTTCCTTATGAATAGTTCTCTTTCTGCTTCAGTTCTAAAAACATCCTCACGCCAGATAAAATATGACGCATAACAGTATGCGATTTTTTCTTCTGTTCCTTCAGCATGCCGATACTTTTGCAAGGTAATATTGTTTTCCTGCAAATAGTTCAGCAACCAGTCAATGGTCACCCCTGCCTTCCCATTAACATCAGAAAATAAATTTCTCTTTGTGATTAATTCATTCCACTCATTATGTAATTTTAGGATGTATTGTCTGGTATTTCCTTCAGAAATGCTTCTTACAACTTTATCTTTGATAAGCCGCACCCGAAGATTATGGACCGGCGGAATATCGAATCCTAAAGTGAATGGTTCATTTAACAGAGAATTTCCTGCCTGAACAGGGAAAGTGTTTGTATAGGGTGCATAACCCGCGGTAACGTGATCTTGATCTGTTTTACAAAGTAACCAATAACTAGCCCTGGAGTCTGTGGTGAACCATTCAAGCTCATCTTCACATGGAATCTCTTTTTTAGCCTCAACCCGGGTGTTATTGATAAAAGTATCTACTTCTCTTTCGGAACCTTTATTCCCACTCAATAATAAATTGCGCACTCTCTTTTCATAGTTTGCAAGATTTGCTTCGGACGACTCAGGAGGAATATCAACCTCGAATTTCTTTAATTTAAAGTACAAAAATAAAATGAGATTCCTTTCATCATAAAATGAAACCACCACTACCCCCTTGTCACTACGTGATTATAGGTACAAAAATGCCCATTTTTGCACATTAACTCAATGAGTTATTGTTGATAACGTGTATACGGTCACGAAAATTTGGCTTCTTGAGGACTGGGGGATAGCAGAGGGGAAGAAGTAAAAGAACTGTTTGGGTCCTGGATTACAAAGGGATATAAAACTCTAAGCGCAAATATAAACAGATTGAAATAGCCATAACGAATTATAAAAAACCTTACTGCTTTATATGCATGAAGTGGGACATTTCAATTTCCAGAATCACTTAAAAGGCTCATTATAATTTTTACATAACAACCGGTTGTTATGCCTGAACGCGAACTCAATTCCAAATTGAGCTCTGCCACACTAATAACAACCGGAGAATCTAATATGATAACTGAAACACTATTAACTGAAGACAAATTAGTTGACATGTTATTTATCACCACCCTAACTGGATTAACTGACAAGTGGTTCTATAAATTAATTAAAGATGGTGAATTTCCAAAACCTATTAAGCTAGGGAGAAGTTCTCGCTGGTTACAGAGTGAAGTTGAAAATTGGTTACGAGAACGAGTTAAAGCATCGCGAAGCTGAAATGAAATTACGCCCATGCCCCCAATCGGACTGCATGTTTATATCATAAATATCATTATATAACCCACATGTTAACTTCGGAGTAAAAATAAATGATCACCAGCTAATAAAATCACACCTTGCATGACACGCATTAAAATTAACACCCCGGATTGGTAATATATACAACAATATACTACACATCCAACCATCAACACACTCATCCATTGCAAGTATATAAACAACAATAGTCAATACACTCTGCACATATACACGCTCCCACAAATCAAACTAACAAACATTCAAATCAAAACCATAAATCACCATTTAATTACCTCATCAGCCCAAGGTAAGACACAACCCTAGATACTATACAGACAACAGGAATTTATGATGCTTAATGATATTTATCTTGATCAACGTCATGCCCCATTCAATACAATGTATCTGCAACGGATGCTTCGCGTGATTAATAACGCTACAGCACAATACCCACGAACAATGGTTGTCCGTGTAGACCTACGACTTCCTGATAACCACGATGAATGTAAGGCTGGTCTTATCTCTCGATTTATAGAATCGCTTAATGCAAAGATTGAAGCACGATATCGAAGCAAACTAAAGCAGGGTATTCGATGCTACCCATGTCATTTACGTTACGCCTGGGTCCGGGAGGTTGGAGAAGTAAACAAGAAGTCTCATTACCACATGGTACTCTTTGTGAATAAAGATACTTTCAACGGGTTAGGGGTGTACGGTGAAGATGGAACTGGGTTAGCCAGCCTGATACAGGCAGCCTGGCTGAGTGCCTTACAGTTGAGCTCTCCCCCCGGATATCGAACGCTGGTACATATCCCGGACAACCCATTGTATTACCTGGACGTCAATAATTTAGACTACAAAACGGTTTACGATAAACTCACTTTCAGGCTGAGTTATTTTGCGAAGGAGCGCACCAAGTCATACAGCCGGAATGAACGCTCATTTGGCTGCAGCCAGTCCTGAGGCAAAACAAACTAAGTCTATAAAGATTTCTTCAGCCTGGCTCTAATCGACTGAATCTCAGCATACTCCGCTTTTGAAGCCTTGACACGTCAGTTGTTCTTTCACCTCTGAGTGGCTACTCGCGACTGCCTGCAGGAGACTGATTATGTTATTGACCGCAAAAGCCATTAACTGACTTTTCGACTTAATCTCCTTAAGTTATGTGAGAAATTTGCCGATATGAAAACATGATCCCCCAGTCGCTACTGACATGCCCTGTCAGTAGCGACTGGTAATCTCAAGGAAAAATCACAAGGAGAACGCGCATGAGCGGGCATGAGGTAATGGTACAAAGAATAACCGCTATTATTGCAGAACTTTACCAGTACGGTTTTGTATCACGTAAGAAGATGATGGACGAATTCAACATCAGTGAGCGTACTTTGTATCGTGATCTTAATCGTCTGGGCGACAGAATCGTCCCCGATGGTGATGGTATTTACAGGCTGGCTCCCGCTTACGCTAAACCTCAGGCTCTAAAAGAACAACAAAATCTCATCAATGCCCTAGGGATGGCAGAGTTATTCCCTGTAAAAAAAATCTTCTCCCAGCCTGACATGACTTCACTGATCATCAGATCGCTGCCCGGAGATCCAGAAGCGAAACGCGTACTTGAGAATAACTATAGTGTGTTCGATAAAGCGATTCGTGAAAATAGCCTTTGTGAATTTCATTATAAAGGGAAACATCGGACCGTCGCGCCTTATAAGCTTATTAACATAAAGAGCGTCTGGTATCTCGGTGCGGTAGAGAATGAAAAGGTTAAAGGATTCCAGCTCACCAAAATTCATTGGCTGAAATTTAAATCAGAGCACTTCACACCACAACCCCATATCACACAATACTTTGCTGAAGAAGATGATGTCTGGTTTTCTTTGGATAAGCAGATTGTACTCCTTAAAATTTCAGCCGACGTAAGCCATTTTTTTAAACGTCGAAATGTTCTGCCTGCCCAAAAGTTAATTCGTCAGGAACCTAATGGCGACTTGATCGTGCAAACCAAAATGGCACACGAAAACCAGCTATTTCCATTATTACGTTATTGGTTACCAAATCTCACTATTATTTCCCCGGTTAGCCTACAACAACTTTTTTATCAGAAGCTCAACCAGCAGATAATAGAAATGAAAAACCCATTGCAGTGAAATTATTTTTGACAACATACAGCAGGAGTAAAAAATGTTACGTGGTTCAGAAAGAAAAGAAGCATTAGCCAGTCTCAAAAGTGCAACTAACCGTTATGAAGTACAGGCTAAAGACACCCAGGATGAGATCACTGCCCTCTTTCTGTTACGCCAGAAATGCAGTAAGGACCTGATTGCCCGTGGTGAAAATTTTGTTAATCGACTGGCGAATACACCGAAAGAGTTTGATAAATCCTGGAGCGAATTGAAAGCGGAAATCGCTGAATTTGATAACGTGGTGGAAAAACTGGAAGAAGAATACCGCGCATCACATATTGGTAAAGGAACGGCTGCTGCGGGGGTTGCCGTTGGGGCGGGGGTCGCCGCATTTGCCCCTACGGCTGCGCTGGCGGTCGCAACAACTTTTGGTACAGCATCCACGGGTACCGCTATTGCTACGTTAAGCGGAGCTGCCGCAACAAATGCAGCCCTGGCATGGCTCGGCGGCGGCGCACTGGCTGCGGGTGGCGGTGGCATGTCAGCAGGAAGCGCACTACTGGCTCTGGCGGGTCCAATAGGCTGGGGGATTGGTGCTGTAGGCATCGCTGGCGGAACCTTACTAGCCCGTCGCAAAAACGGTAAAATCATTGATGAAGCACAACAGGAAGAGCGCCAGGTTCGCGCAAAAACCAGCGAACTTCGCGTGATGGAACGTGGTGCGCAAGAACTCAAGATGCTCACATCCGAGCACTATCATGGTACTGAAAGCATTATTGATGTGCTGGAAAAGGCTGCGCCTCAAGACTATTGCCAGTTTAATACCCAGCAGAAAGATCAATTAGGGGCATTGATTAACCATATCAATGCATTATCAAAACTGATCAACAAGAAAATCCAGTAATGAGCATTAACCATAATACAGTTGGCGACCAGCTTATCGGCAGCGCGGTTAACGCCATTAATCAGACCCGCATTGATAATGAACTGTTAAAACTATCGCAGCAGGATCGTGCATTTGAGTTGGCTGGCGAACAAATGCAAAAGGTGCGTGATTTCATCGCGTCACCGGGTAACATCCTGGGCTCAATGAGCACCAAACACGGTGAAATTGCTGAGCAGGTAGAAGTTGGCGTGCGCAATGCTCGCCAGGCAATAGAAGAAAGGGTTCAGGATGCCTCTGATCTTAGCGCCACGTTTGACGGAGTGGGTCGAACCGCTCCGGCGGATTATATGATAGATGGCGTTGACGTGCAGTCAAAGTTTATCAACGGAGTTAATAATAACCTGAACCATGTCCTTCAGCACATGGAAACCTATCCCAATTTCACCCAAGGAGAATCCTTTTACCATATCCCCAAAGACTCCTGGCAAACGATTCAGGATGTTATTGATGGGAAGCCGGTGGAGGGCTTGAGCGAAAAAACAATACAGGCTATCAGGGATAAAGTTACAGAAATTGAAAGTACAACGGGAAGATCCTTTAATGATGTCGTGCGTCCTGGAGTTTCTGATTACAAAGATGTTCAGTGGGGAAAAATTGACGAAACGCTTGATAAACATGATCAGGAATTAGCGGAACAGAACGAGGCAAAAAAAGCAGAAATTATTGACGATCACCAACCCTCCCTAAGTGAAGGCATGCGTGCAACCGCAATGGGAGCCGCTTTCGGTGGAACCTTTGCTCTTGTAACAGGTATATATAGCAAATACCGTGACGGTAAAAATATATTTCGTGGAGATTTCAACAGACAGGACTGGCAGGATGTCGGCTTAGATACATTGAAAGGTGCCGCTATTGGCGGTGTATCCGCCGGAGCAATTTATACCCTGACCAATTATGCCTCTCTGGGAGCACCGTTCGCCAGCGCGCTGGTCACTGCCGCTAAAGGTGTAAGCAATCTTGCTCTCTCCTATCAGCGCGGTGAGATTAATGCTGATGAATTTACCGATCTTGGCCTTATCATCTGCGCGGAATCTGCCATCGTTGGCGCAATGTCTGTCGCAGGTCAGGCAATCATCCCTGTGCCTGTTTTGGGGGCATTGGTTGGTTCTATCTCAGGGAAGTTTATGGTTACCGTAGCTAAAAATCTGGACAGTAAAGCACGCCAATTGCTGGCGAAAAAAATGGAGCAATTTACATGTCGCTTAAGTGAGATTGAGCAGAAAGCACTCAACCGAATTTTGAACGAGTTCGCGGCGCTGGGTGAGCTTACCGCAGCTGCATTTAGCGTGGAAAACAATCGCCGGTTGCTGGAAGCAAGCATCACGCTTGCCCAGGCCCACGGTGTTGAAGAGACGAAGATAATCAAAAATGCGGATGATCTTGACACATTTATGATGGCGTAGCACTCGAATAAAAATTACAGCAAGGATAAAACCACAATGCTACAGATAATTGGTGCGTTAATTTTACTGGTAATCGGTTTTGTTATTATAAAAGCGTTGTTTAAGGCATCTCTCAATATTCTAGGTGTGATATTAGGATTGGGTGCATTGATTGTTGCAGGCCCACCTTTATTGGCGGGCTATATTGTAGAGCGCGTAACCTATGCGCTTCACTCACGTTGGCTGCTGGGTGTACCTCTTGCCATAGCAGGAATGGTGATTAGCTTTATGTGGGGACTTGATGGTAAACATATTGCCTACGAAGCTTATTCATTTGATTCAATGAAGTTTATTTTAACCGCTGCATTTGCCAGTGGCCTGCTTGCAGTACCTGTACAAACCAAGGCTATTCTACAAAACGGGCTTATACCAGCCGATATCAATGCCAAACTTAAAGAGTATTATTGCTGTTTTTATACGTCTTACTTTTTGATGGCCTGCTCTGCGGCTACACCGTTTATAGCCTGGCAATATAATATCTCATCTTCACTGATGTGGTGGACAGGATTGCTATACTGGATAGCAGCCTTACTGACACAGTTCTATGCGGCAAACCAAATTCAGGAACTCAAGAAGTTAACTAATGCCATCAATACAGGGTTAAATGAGCAAAAAGCGATCAATAACAAACTTTGGCTGACGGAACTAAAAGAAGGAAGTAACCTCTCAGCAGAATTCGTAGAGACTATCTATCTCAAGTTGGTCTCACAGCATATTTTTCAGGGCGATACTCGAGAGCAGGATCTGGCTGGTGAAAACTGGCTTTTAAATGATGCCTGGTATGAAAGAAAGATGGCTGAATTTAATGAGCAGTTAAACAGTAAAATAGTACACTCATCAGATGAGCTAAGAAGCCTTTTTGGTAATAGGCTGAATTTACCCTCTGCTGCGAATGATGATCTCCTGAACCGTTATCTTGATGGTGGGAACTATTATTCTTTTTCGGATGGTCGAAAATTTGTCTCGTTTCACTATGTCGACGAGCTTTGTACCTGCACTTCATGCGGTTTGAGCGAAATTAAAAACGCAAAACACCAAGGCGGTGGTGGGAGCCAAGAATGGTATTGCTCAGATATTTGCCGGGAAACGGAAAAACTCTGCATTGAAATTCACAAGCGACCACAGGCTGAATTTATTTCCAGTGCAGCAACAAACGGTCTGATTCTCATGACACTCCCGGAGGCCTGGAATACTAACGAAAAAATGTTTGCAGTGGGAGGACAAGGACATGGTTTTGCAGCCGAACGGGGAAATCATCTTACTGACAAAATCCAACTAAAAGATGCACATATTCTCGGTGATGATAATGCGAAAAATGGTGCAGACAGGCTGGTTAACGGTTCAGAGATTCAGACCAAATACTGTGCAACCGCTGCACGTAGCGTCGGTGCTGGTTTTGACGGACAAAACGGTAATTATCGCTATTATGACAGTAACGGAACCCCAATGCAGTTAGAGGTTCCGAAAGACCAGTATTCGAAAGCGCTTGAAACGATGGAGAACAAAATTCGCGATGGCAAAGTCCCCGGCGTTACCGATCCTGCAGAAGCCACAAAACTTGTACGTCAGGGACACCTGACTTATAGCCAGGCACAAAACATTACTAAGTTTGGCACGTTCGAATCTATCACTTACGACATTGCGGAAGGATCTATCATCAGCCTCGCAGCTGGAGGTATCAGCTTCGGTCTGACAGCTTCTATTTTCTACCTCAATACCGGCGATCGTAAGGCTGCGTTGCAAACGGCAGCAATACAGGCAGGTAAAACATTTACCCGCACACTGACAGTTTATGTGACGGTACAGCAATTACACCGTATCAGTGCCGTTCAGGGATTACTTAAAAATATTGATTTTGCCGCTGCCAGCCCGACAGTTCGTAATGCGCTTCAACAGGGAGTCGGAGCTAACAATCTCAACTCCCTTAACAAGATGATGCGTGGCACACTGGTTACCTCTTTCGCACTGGTCGCCGTGACCACTGGTCCGGATATGATCAAAATGGTGCGAGGTCGTATTTCTGGGGCACAGTTTATAAAAAATCTGGCAGTTACTTCATCTGGTGTGGCTGGGGGTGCAATTGGTTCTATTGCTGGCGGAATGATGCTTAGTCCATTAGGTCCTTTCGGTGCTTTAGCAGGACGCGCAGCTGGTGGCTTGTTAGGCGGTATGATTGCCACAGCGATTTCCAAAAAAATAGCGGGTGCACTGGTTGAAGACGACCGAGTAAAAGTGCTGGCTCTCATCCAGGAACAGGTTACATGGCTTGCAACAAGTTTCATGCTTACAGAACACGAACTTGAAAACCTGAACGCGAATCTGGCAACAGTAATTGACCAAAAAACCCTGGAGGTAATCTTCGCCGCAAAAGAGCAAGACCGAGCAACGGCCAATATGCTGATTAAACCACTTGTAGTAAGTGTGGTTAAGCAACGACCGGTCCTGAGCTATGAACAATCGCAAATCTGCGAAATGGTCGATCAGCTTGATACATCGGTTTCATTATATGCTGTTGCATAATGAAAGGTATAAATTCATTACCATCGTGATATGGTGCTCTAGATGAAGCAAACTTAAATACCATTAACCCCATGATACCATTGTAAAATACAGAATAAACAATGGTAATCATCATAATGAACTGATTCGAACAGACTTTCGGAAGGGTATGAAGAATTAACAAATATGGGGGCAATTGCCCCCTTAATGTTTATTTCAGCCGTTTACCTGCATCATCAATAACCTTCTCACCGTCTTCCTTGGTGAAAGCCGCTTTCTGAGCATCTGGAAGGATATCCAGAACAACTTCAGAAGGACGAAACAGTTTGGTTCCCAGCGGCGTCACAACGATTAACCGAGCGTCAGTAAATTTCTCATCTGCAAAGCCCAGTTCCTCATAAGGCTCAACACTTTATTCCTTATTTGATAACATTACCCATTAATAGGTCAGGGTTAACTTGTGCTCATCGATTAGCAATATCTAGCTGCATGCGAAGCGTATCCTCCCAAGGAAGGTTATGAATGAATATGGTTTATCTCTCAGTCACTGTATTGACCCGTTCCCCGTTGAACCACACAGATTGTTGTTAGCCACTTCCGCCCCCGAACACGAAGAAACTCACGCTCAGCAAGGTCCATAGTGAGTGAGGAGCGGAAGTTAGTTTTGGGTAACGTCATCGGTGTAGCAGTTACCTTCTACAACGATAAAACAGTATCTATGGATAGCAATAAGGTATCGGTTAAATATATGGTGATTCAGTCTTCATTTTATTATCATGCGATATCTACTCATACATCTGCGATTAAATCATTGAGAGGCATGAGTGTTGGAAGACAGGCGTTAGCTAAGTCGCGGGAGCCTCTTGAGATAAGCAAGGGGATTTTTATATTATAAAGAAGGTTGTGTCTTTGATGGGTAAAGTTTATCACTATTGTGATCTCAATGCACTATTGAGCATTATAAATAATAAGAAACTTTGGATTTCATCGGCTGGAAATCTAAATGATTATACTGAAATAAATTATGCTAAAAACTATTTCTTGGATGCTCTGGATTCAAAGAGAAATCCATCTAATAATTATGTTATTGATGAGTTCCTTCTTTGCTTTCAAAACTCATTCCCACATCCTTATATTTGTAGTTTTTCAAAAAACAAAGATCTCTTAAGTCAATGGCGTGCCTATGCTAGTGATGGCTGTGGAGTATCAATTGGTTTTAATACTGAAGCCTTTGGGTTTTCTGACGTCGCCCCAGTTTTGGGTATGTCTGATATTCATTCCATAGGCATCAATGAAGTTTTTTATGATGATGTTAAAGTTATCCGTGAGTTTGCTGACCGCATGTCTAATGTTGTAATTGCATCATCTTTTCTTGATGACTCTCATAGATGGATGACCTATAATCATATAACAACTGAGGTCAGAAC
Source organism: Citrobacter sp. CK191 (assembly GCF_030333435.1). NCBI lineage: Bacteria > Pseudomonadati > Pseudomonadota > Gammaproteobacteria > Enterobacterales > Enterobacteriaceae > Citrobacter > Citrobacter sp. CK191. The sequence continues at coordinate 533,712 of NZ_JAOWFX010000003.1, forward strand.
AAAATGCTTATTTACTAAAAATAAATTCTTTGAAGAAGAGCAAGAAGTGAGAATTGTACACCTTCCCTTTGTTACAGGGAATGAGCGTGGCGAATTTAACTTCTTACATTCAATTTCAAGGCCAAAGCAAAGAGTTACAGGAAATAGAATAACATCGTATTTCGAATATGATTTTTCCTCAAAAGAAAATCTTCTATTTGAAGTTGTTCTTGGCCCTAAATGTGAAATAAATAATTATGAAATTGAGATGTTACTAGCGTCGAATGGCTATCTAAAGATACCCGTATCTAGATCTGGTGCAAGTTACAGGTAATCTTTGTAATTTCCCTCGTTTGTACGAAACAACAGAAACAATGAAGAACTAGCCAAGTCTACAAGAGCATTTAGGTGTTGTCCGCTCCTCCCACGGAACGGACACGTTAACCGGGCTAAAAGTCCGATGTGAGCGAACAACTTAAGTAAGTGGCAATGTTTGAAAGAGGATAGCTAATTCACGCTGTTGCCTGCATAGCCGATACGCTAATGCGCTTTTCGCCCAAAAATGCTTTAAGTTCAGGCCACGTGGTTATTAGTTTATAAGAGTGAATTTCTTCTTCATCACTCACATGACGATCGACAACAATTGGCGGAAGTTCTGTTATTGGCTGTATATTTATTGACTTTTTCCCCTGTTGCAATATATCCCTTATCGAGTTATACAAAAATGGATTATATCGTTTGATATAATCTAATTTTTTCTGAACATCAGGAACTGAGAGCACAGAAAGAAATAATCTGTAATTTTCAGTTTTCATTTCAGTGGGTCCTAAACCTAGGGTGATAAATGCTTCTTTTAAATTCTTGTTTTGTTGCTCACTATAAATCTCGTCAAAGGGTATTTCTGATTCAAAAGAAATCAATGTTCGACTTATACCCGGCTGATTAACTTTTGACGCTTCATTCAGAATTATGTTTTTGAAATTTTTAAGAGTGATAATATCTGGAGCACCTTCAATGTTAGAAAATAATTTTTTGTACTCCGGCGTGGAAATTTCCTTTCCCTCTAAAAAAGAAGATATTGCCTGAAAAGTGCTATTAGTCATTCCACTACCTGATTGAGCAACCCCAGGCAATGCGGTTGAATTCATAGTAAAGTTTGGCGATTTAAATTTCATGCAAAATGGGCGATATAGAAGTCCATCGCCTTCTTGTGAATTCCATAGAAACATTAATTCAAGATAAGGCTTATGGTTCGGATTGATATAATCATAGCAGCAATTAAGAAAACCTATCAATATCTTAGATTGGCCATCAATATCAAAGCATTCACCATCCTGAAAGTTTTGATGAATATTTTCCCTCAATAACTCGATGATTTTGAATCCTGACCTAATATCACCACTGAAAGCCACGCATAAATTACTTCCTATTTGGTGTATTTTTTGAATGCAATTAAAATAACGAACTTCCCCGCCAGTCAATGTTATTGTTGCCTGAATATCGGCTACGCAGACAAACCCATTAAAGCAGTTCCCTCCAACCACCCAAGTCATAATATCCATCCTTTTAATTTCAATTCTTTCGAAGCTGCATGTTCGTCCAAAACTTTATCGATATCATTTATTTAATCTTCCATTAACTATATCTGCTATGGCCTATAGAAGCTAATTTTTATTTCCAAGAGTTCAGTGATGTCTTCTCGCAAACAAACGTTACCCGTTGTTGAAATATCGCTCATAGTCCCATTCATCCTGCCTGTGATTATCAATAAGCACAAACTCGTCAACATCCTCCTAACTTTACAGCGATGACCTAACAGATAAACCCATCGCTATGCCCGCGCAGGGCAGCTGGTGCATACGTCTGGCGATGGCTCGTGAGTGGCGTGACGTAGTGAACAAGCATGGCTAGGATGTGACACTGCCTGATGTGAGAGTCAAAGGTAAGCCAGTAGTCTCAGATACAAGTAGTTGGCGGAGCAGCTCAGCATATGCAGCGGCCAGCCCGTGACTGCGTCGGCTTCTCATTACTGAATGATTAATGCTGTCTGACGGGAAAGCACTTTCACCAAAAAGTTTGAACACAGGGCCGGTAAGGTCCGCTCTTTCTAAATGGCTCATTTGCTCCAGCGCTTAGTGTAATGTAAAAATCTCCTTCGAAAACAATCATCCTCACAGAGTAGAGGCCGATAAATCGCTATGGATATAGGTAAACAGCGGTCATAAATATGCCAGCTCCGGCGTGTGGATAAATATACGTGCGGAGCCGCGCTAAGAACTGAGGAGGGGAAGCAGACAGTGAAACTTTATGAGAACGTGGTTATTGGTAATTTCCTGTACGGACTGGGCGTCTCTGTAGGGGCACAGCTTCGCGGGCATGTATTGCCAGCATCTGTCAATCTGCTCCAACAGACGCCTGAGGACAAGGCGCTGGCTGATGTCCTGCTTTCCTTTCCCGGCACCCTACGGCTAATTGAGTTCAAATCTGCGGATAACCGCTCTGGTAAAGAGGCCGCCCGTTTCAGAAAGCTCTCTCACGCGCTAGGAAGTGATGTGAGGCTGAGGCCACTCTCTCACCGAATCCACTGGTATGTTGAAACAACGCCTGATGTTCAGGTGGGTGTGAAAACCTACTTTTCGAGCTATCTCATCGCCCTCTCTCGGTCCCCCCGTCAGGCTGAGCCCCTGAACCTTGAGAACTTTATTGCACAGACAACCCGTAGCATCTTTTCGACTCAGGTTAATGCCGAAGATCCGGTTGCCGTCAGTGACTACCTGAAACTGGTCAGGTGGTGCCAGGGCGTGGACGCAGAGAGCAACGCGGGCGCGCTTATCGTCGTTTGTGACGGCAGCGGTAATCTGAGGTATGCAGAGCTGAAGAATATGATGGAGCTTTCGATGACACATGAGAAATGGCTCCTGTACAGGCATGAAGTAGATCGCCAGCCAAAGCTGGAGAGAGAGCAATCATTAGACCACGACAGAGGGATTGAGCTGAGCCTATGAAAAACACAAATTCCGTCAGTGAACACGACATACGCCTCTTTTTTGAGGCCGCAGACAGGCTCCTTCAGGCCGCACAGCAGCAGGGAAAAACAGCAGACAGGGCAACGTCAGCACTGATTCATTCCGCAACATCTCATGAAAAACAGATGAGAGAGGTCAGAGATGATGTTATCAGTGCCGTTACAGCAATGGCCGACTCAACGGCTCAGAGGTCTGCACGACTTCTGGCGGACCATTTCCGCGAAGCCGATCGAGCCGCAGACGGTGCAACTAACCGCTATGAACGAGCCTGCAGGTCTCTTGGTTGGCGAAGCTGGCTCTGGTTTCTGGCTGCACAGGGGGTTCTGTGCAGTGTGGTCATTGTGCTTATCCTGACGCTTGTTCCCTCACTGGATGAGATACACGAGCGACGCTCAACGCTGGCGCAGCTACATAAGGAGACTGAGGGCTTCCCGTTATACTGGAGAAATTGCAACGTTGACGGCAAAGTCACCCGGTGTTTCCGGACGGATGATAAGGCAGGAAATTTTACGTCTGAAGATGGCAGCACCTGGCACGTTCCATGGCAGAAACCTTAGGCCAAGCAGGGCTTGGGATAAACGCATCGGTACCCTGCCTGCAAAAGACTCCAGGCCCGACAGAATTTCTCAGTGCCATCGCCTGAATTTTCGGAGATGAGAGTGCGACGTCAAAAAAAGAGAAAAAGTCCCCACAGGTTTCCCTATGGGGACTTCACTCAGGTGCGGCTGCTGTGAGCGATAAGCGGAAGTTCGCAGCCTTGCCGCTGTATCCTGTTCGAATAGCCAATCACTAGTGTAGAGTTAAAATCGACGAGGTTCTCGCGACAGGAGATTTCTTGTTTGTCCGTAATGCTATTGTTATTTATCAGGGAGGTGATGAGTGGAAGATATACTTTTTGTGATGAGCTGGATTAAGGATCATCATGTGATGTCATTAACTTTTGGAGTCTTATCTGCAATTTTATGGATTAAATCTGCCACAGCAAAAGTTGAGCTAGGCAAAAAAATTGTCATGGTCACATATGAAGATCCCGAACTTAATGTAAACCTCCATGATTTCTTCGCTACTGCGCGGCTTCAATCTAAGTACAATTCATTTGCGGCATTGTCTGCGGCTGCAACAGCGCTATCCCAGATTCTTGGTTTGTAATGCTGGGCTGCCCCCCCCATTGATTAATATCCAGTGGTATTGGCCGTGTCCGCTCCTAGCACAAAGCGGACCGCCTGAAGCGTTGCGAGGTCTGCTATGAGCGAAAGGTGGACACCCGCATAGCGTTAACAGGCGTCCGATATTTTAAAGTGGGCAGATTACTTAACACGCTTCCCCGTTTCGCCAATGACTTTCTCACCATCCTCTTTGGTAAATGCTCCTTTCTGACGTTCCGGAATGATATCCAGAACCAACTCCGAAGGACGGCAAAGTTTAGTTCCCAGTGGCGTCACTACGATCGGACGGTTGATCAGAATTGGATGCTGCAGCATAAAGTCGATGAGCTGGTCGTCAGTAAATTTATCTTCTGCAAGACCCAGTTCCTCATACGGCTCGACGTTCTTACGCAGCAAAGCACGGACGGAAATGCCCATATCCGCAATGAGTTTGACCAGCTCATCGCGTGAAGGTGGAGTCTCAAGGTAAAGAATAACGGTCGGCTCAATACCGCTGTTGCGGATCATCTCCAGCGTATTACGCGACGTGCCGCAGGCTGGGTTGTGATAAATGGTGATGTTGCTCATATCAGTATCTCATTACAAAGTGAAAGAGAGACGTAGCGCCAGCGCGGCCAGCGTTACAAACAGCACAGGCAGAGTCATGACGATCCCGGTGCGGAAATAGTATCCCCAGGTGATGGTCATGTTCTTCTGTGAAAGGACATGCAGCCAGAGCAGCGTTGCCAGGCTACCAATAGGTGTAATTTTCGGTCCCAGATCGCAGCCAATCACGTTGGCATAAATCATCGCCTCTTTGATAACACCTGTTGCGGTGCTGCCATCAATAGAGAGAGCGCCAACCAGCACGGTAGGCATGTTGTTCATGATGGAAGACAGGAAAGCCGTCAGGAAGCCAGTACCAAAGGTCGCGGCCCAAAGACCTTTATTTGCCAGCACGTTCAGTACGCCAGAGAGATACTCTGTTAGACCAGCGTTACGCAGGCCATAGACCACCAGATACATCCCCAGAGAGAAGATGACGATCTGCCATGGCGCACCGCGAAGCACTTTGCCAGTGTTAATGGCATGGCCTCGTTTCGCCACCGCAAACAGAATGACAGCCCCTACAGCCGCAATCGCGCTGACCGGGATACCCAACGGCTCAAGGACGAAAAAACCAACCAGAAGAAGGATCAACACTATCCAGCCAGTTCTGAAGGTTGCCAGATCTTTAATCGCCTTTGCCGGTGCTTTCAGGAGAGCCAGGTCGTAAGTCGGTGGAATATCTTTGCGGAAGAACAGATGCAGCATCACCAGCGTGGCGATAATAGCGGCAATATCCACCGGCACCATTACCGACGCATACTCAGTGAAGCCCAGTCCAAAGAAGTCCGCCGAGACTATATTCACCAGGTTCGACACGATAAGCGGCAGGCTGGCCGTATCGGCAATAAAACCGGCAGCCATGACGAATGCCAGCGTGGTGCCTTTGCTGAACCCTAATGCCAACAGCATGGCGATGACTATCGGCGTCAGAATAAGTGCCGCACCATCGTTGGCAAACAGTGCCGCCACCGCCGCACCGAGCAGAACGATATACGTAAAGAGCAAACGTCCACGACCGCTACCCCAGCGGGAAACGTGCAGCGCTGCCCATTCGAAAAAGCCCGATTCATCGAGCAGAAGGCTGATAATAATCACGGCAATAAAGGCCGCCGTCGCATTCCAGACGATATTCCACACTACAGGGATATCACCAAAATGGACTACGCCAGATATCAGCGCCAGTACCGCGCCCAGCGTCGCACTCCAGCCGATCCCTAATCCCTTCGGTTGCCAGATAATCAAAACGATGGTCAGGACAAAAATAGCGCCTGCCAGTAACATAAATCCTCCAGACAGGACGGCTCTGCCGCCCTGTGTATACAAAAAAAATTAAACGGCCAGCTCTCTGAGTTTCTCGATGCCAGTGGGCTCTGCAGCCACTACCGGTACTAACGCTATGCGGCTTGCATGCTGGTTTTTCACAACCTCGATTTGAGGAAGCTCTTGTAGGGCGCGCTGGCAAAGCAGCGGCGATTGCGTCTGTGCAATCGAAAGGCTGTTATTGATAATCCAGCCCCAGGGATGAATCCCCGCACGCTCAAGATCGGACTGCAGGTTTGCAGCTTCCAGTACAGGTGTGGTTTCAGGCAGAGTGACCAGCAGGACTTTGGTACGTTCCGGGTCCTGAAGCTGCATCATCGGAGTGGTAAAATGACCTTTATCCCCCATCTTCTTGGCAATCTCACGGTGATAAGCCCCGGTAGCATCAAGCAGTAATAACGTATGCCCGGTAGGTGCCGTGTCCATGACCACAAAGCGCTTACCTGCTTCACGAATTACCCTTGAAAAGGCCTGAAAGACGGCAATTTCTTCGGTGCAAGGGGAGCGTAAATCTTCTTCGAGCAGCCGTTTCCCGGCTTCGTCCAGATCTCTTCCCTTCGTCTCAAGAACATGCTGGCGATAGCGTTCGGTTTCATCGTGAGGGTTGATGCGGCTGACCTGCAGGTTTTTGAGGCTGCCGTTCAGCGTTGTACTCAGGTGCGCAGCAGGATCAGAGGTCGTGAGATGTACGTCAAATCCCATATCCGCCAGCCTGACGGCGATGGCAGCAGCCATCGTGGTTTTCCCTACGCCACCTTTGCCCATCAGCATAATCAGGCCGTGTACGCTGCGAGCGATATCATTGACCAGGCCAGAGAGCGATAAGTTTTTAGGCGTGTACTGGATGTTCGTTACCGGGAGCGGTAATGCCTCAGAACCGGTATCCAGCAGTCCCTTCAATGCTGAAACACCAACCATATTGACTGGCTGTAGTAATAGGGTATCTGTCGGTAGCCCAGATAAACCGGCAGGAAGATTTGCCAGTGCCTCCTGCTCACGTTGCCATATCGCAGCGGCCAGGGCGTCATGTTCAGCTTCGGCTTTAGGCAGCACACCATTAATCACTAGGTATTGGTTTTTCAGGCCAATTGCGGCGAGTTCTTCATGGGTGCGGGCGACTTCCTGTAGCGTAGATTTTTGCAGTCGCGCAACCAGAACTAGGCGGGTACGTTCAGGATCGGATAACGCCTCTACCGCATGAGCATACTGCTCACGCTGCTTTTCCAGCCCGGCCATTGGGCCAAGACAGGAAGCACCGTCCGGGTTACTTTCAATGAAGCTACTCCAGGCACCGGGAAGCTGGAGAAGGCGAATCGTGTGGCCCGTCGGCGCTGTATCAAAAATGATGTGATCGAAGCGGGTCAGCAGGGAAGCGTCTGTCAATAAGCCGGTGAACTCATCAAACGCCGCAATCTCAGTGGTACAGGCTCCTGAAAGCTGCTCGCTGATACTGTTAACAACGTCATCAGGCAAAAGACCTTTGATAGGATCAACGATTCTGGAGCGGTATTGTTTGGCGGCTTCCTGCGGGTCGATTTCCAGAGCGGAAAGTCCAGGAACTGCTGCCACAGGGCGAATGGTATTACCGATAGCCTGATCGAACACCTGACCGACATTGGAGGCTGGGTCAGTACTGACCAGCAAAACCCGCTTACCCTGTTCAGCAAGGCGGATAGCCGTCGCGCAGGAAATAGAAGTTTTTCCTACACCACCCTTGCCGGTAAAAAACAGGTAAGGCGGGATATTCTGTAAGAATTTCATATGTCCTCCTGACATATTCAGCAACAGGAAGTATTACCACCACAGCAACTGGTGGGAGCTAACCCTACCTTCTCCAGCGGAATACCGAACCAGCGAGCCAGCTCAGCGCGTTTTGGGTATCGCCCTGCCATCACCGTTTCACCGTCCAATAGCAGTAACGGAAGACCTTCTGCTCCAGATGCTTCGAGGAATGCTTTCGCTTTCTCATTCTGAACAAAGCTCATGGGCTGCTGCGCCAGGTTGTAACGTTCAACCTGTACACCACGTCCTTTCAGCCACTGCACATCAGCAGAAAAATCAACCAGAACCTGATCGACATCTGAGCCACATACGCCGGTACTGCAGCACATTGCCGGGTCAAACACCGTTAACGTCTTCATTCTGAATACCTCACATTTGGAAAAACATATATGTTCAGGAAAATTTTTTAGATGCAAACAGCCTTACCGCTACCAGAGCAGTTTGCCGATGCCAGCTTACGGGCGATGGCCTGTACGTCGTCCTGTTGGCTTAACCAGGCCTGCTCAATCACCTGAGCAGCCCAGGATGGAATATGCGGGGATAAGCGATAATGAACCCATTTCCCCTGCTTGCGATCCAGCAATAGACCGCTTTCCCGGAGCATTGCCAGATGGCGGGAGATCTTGGGCTGCGACTGATCCAGCGCTGTACAGAGATCGCACACGCACAGCTCTCCCATCTCTCTGAGCAGCAGTACGATCCCTAGACGGGTTTCATCGGAGAGGTTTTTGAAGAGTTGTAGGGGCTTCATAGGAATTTCTCCTCTGACGGAAACATTCATTATCACGCGGAAAAATGAAACGATCAACATCACATGCATTTTTTCATATATGAAAGCAAAACTCAAAATTTTTAAAATTTAATAGTAAAAAATGTGAATAGGAAATATGATTTAACATCATGTTTTAAAACAATAAAACGTTTCAGCTTAATAACTTAGTAGGACTTTGATATGTACACTAATGTAGGAAGCTATTGGTATAAATTTGATTTTCATACACACACTCCTGCCTCATCAGATTACAAAGCGCCAGCAGAAACAGCAAAAGAGTGGCTCATTGCCCTGATGGAAAGAGAGGTTGACTGCGTTGCAGTAACTGACCATGTTAGTGGGGCATGGATTGATATCTTGAAGCAAGAGCTAAAAGCGCTTGAAACATCCTATCAAGAATATCGCCCATTAATTTTATTCCCAGGATGTGAAATAACCGTAAGCACCGGGCAATCTAGGGTTCATATATTATCAATTTTTGACCCCTCTTGTGGCACAGCTAAAATTAATGGTGTGCTTGGCATGTGTGGGATTACGGAAGGACATGGAGATGCAGAGTCAACATGCGCTACCGAATCTGTTGATAAAGTAATTGAGCTGATAAGCAAGGAAAATGGAATTGCTATTCCTGCGCATATTGATGGTCCTAAAGGGCTATTAAAGGGAATAAAAAACAACAACTCAGAAATAAGTACATGGGCAAAAAAAATTGTTGCAGCAGAATTTGTCGATTTAAACTTCCTTGATAGCGTAGATGTAGAACTACAAAAGACATTTCAAGATATAGGTAGAGTTAAAGGTTCTGATGCTCATGAAAAGTCTAGACTAGGAGCTAATACCTCTTGGATCAAGATGGGAAAACCAACAATTGATGGTTTAAGGCTTGCATTATACGATAATAAATTCTGCGTAAGTAACGAAATTGACGATCCTAATTCTCTACCAAACCTGTCAATTAACAACCTAACAATTAAAAAAATGACCCACTGTGGAATTATCCCAGGAAAACCTGTTGAGATAAAACTGCACCCTCTCTTCAATGCTATAATTGGTGGACGTGGCGCTGGTAAATCAACATTTGTTGAATCACTACGAATTGCGATGGGTAGATCTGAAGAGTTAGTCGGCTTACAATCTATAAAAAGAGATCTAGATTCTTTTATTGATGGAGTTACTAGAGATGATACCGAAGTCAGCGTAGGAATAAAGAGGCGTGATGATTTATTTAATGTTATATGGACAAAAAATAATGACATTGAAATAAAGAAATTTGAAAATGAAGAGTGGCAAGATGCTCCGGGCAAACCAGAGGAAAGATTCAACATAAGCATTTATAGCCAAAAGCAAATCAATGCCTTAGCATCTAATCCTGAAAGTTTACTAAACATAGTTGATCGAACACCACAAGTAGATATTTCCAGCTGGAAACAGAAATTAGCTTCCCAACAAGTTACATCAATTAATTTAGCAAAAAGCATTAGAAAAATTGAGCTGAGCGCTCTTGAAAAAACCTCTATTCAAGCACAAATTGATGACTTAAACTCTGATATATCCAGCTTTGAAAAGGGTGGACATAAAGATGTTTTTAATAACTATCAAACGCTATCAAAAAAACAAACAAAAATAGAAGATAGTTTCCAAATAGAAAGTTTGAGCAATGCATTACAATCAATTATTGATTTTAACACAGTCCCTCTTGATTTATCTAATTTAGGACATGAGTTAGAAAATGAAAATGAAGTAAGTGAAATTCATAAAAATTTCACTGCTGAAATTGATAAAGTCATATCTGATATCAAATCATCAAAAGCAAAGATTGACAACATTGTACAGCAAACCGTACAAGCACTCGATAACTCTGAATGGAAAAAAAATAGTAAAAAAATCATTGATCGGTATAAGGAAGTTGTTCAAACTTACGAAAGCAAAGGGCATGAACTGAACCCTCAAGAATATGAACAATGGATCGAAAAAAGAAATAACACACAAAAACAGTTAGATGAAATCGTAGAAGAAGAAAATAAACTTGATTCTTACAAAACAGATTTTAATCGTTCGATTTCCTTGAGTTACATCTTACGTAGACGCCTACAAAAAAAACGAGAGAAATTCATCCGTTCAGTAATTGGGAATAATAAATATGTTAAAATGTCAATCATTCCATTTGGAGATAAAAATAATATTGAAAATGATTTCCGTTCTATTCTAGGTTATAGCAATGGGTTCAATTCATCCATTTATCAAGATGATCGTGAAGATAGTTTACTTTATAAAGTAATAAATGATGGTGGAGATTTAAGAAAAACGATAAAATATATCTCAGAAATAAAGGATACTATATTCAAAATTGCAGCAAGTGAAGATGTAACTATACATAGAGTCGATGGCAGATTTAAAACATCGTTATGTGAAAAAATAAAGTCGCAGCCAGAAATATTAGAAAGAATAATTAATTGGCTTCCACAAGACCGTTTACTGGTAGAATATGCAAGAGATGTTGAAAAAGGGAAGTTCGCCTCAATTGACAGAGGTTCTGCGGGACAGAAAGCCGCTGCAATTCTCGCATTCCTGTTAAGTCATGGAGATAATCCAATAGTAGTCGATCAACCAGAAGATGATTTAGATAATGCTCTAATCAATAAGTTAATAGTATCTCAAATACATAGCAATAAAAGAAGAAGACAAATTATAATCATTACCCACAACCCAAACATAGTTGTAAATGGAGATGCTGAGTACATAAATGTTATGCATTTTAACGGCGGTCAGGTGCAATTACTATCTGCAGGTGGTTTATGTGACACTGATGTCAGACTTAATGTTTGTGAGATAATGGAAGGTGGTAAAGAGGCCTTCAACTTAAGATATAATCGCTTACTTAAAATGTAAGAATAATCTAATTGTAGCAAAGGATTGCTACAATTAGATTCAAGAATATATAGCTCTTAGTATTTTAAAAGTAAACAATAGTTCTCTATATCACTATATAACCCACCTAAGCGCTAGCGTGTTATACGTTTCGCGGATTAGTTTTTATCGACGTGAGCAAGCTGTAACTCAATCAAGACAGTGTTAAATTTCTATTCATGCAAAATGGTACGCATCGTGTGGTGGAACCCATGCAGCATAATGCACCGTGCTACGAGTCCACCAGACATCAGTATGAGCTTAAAACGTAATTGAAATAAGCAGGGGTTCCTTTGACAACTTGCTCAATAACGCTTAAATGATTTTGCCTAGCCTCATCAAATGAGCTGCCTCCATATCCATCCTGGAGGAGAGCGTCGCGAATAGCTTGAGAAATAAAACGGTCAGCAAATCCCGCCTCAAATATACTCATGGATAGCGCGTCAGGGAGACCATTTTTTAGGCTCTTCTGAAAATGAGCGAGCGATGCCCCTTGCTCTCCGATTATTTCCTCTGGACTAAAAAGGAATTGTGCAAGAGCTGCCAGAATGAGCGAACAATCAAATGCCAGTGTGCTCTCCAAGAACTTAAGAATATCGTCGTCACTCACTTTTTGTTTACGCTTACCGGCTTTCTTTTTAACCTGCATCTGGGATGCTTTCTTGAAGATTTCTCCGTAACTCATTCCGCACATCCACGAAAGGGCGATCTCGAACCCTGCACCTGCAGGCTCGACGCTACGGAAAAAACGATTGTCGCAGAGCTCGGTCAGTAGTGGCCAGACGGCATTGAGCCATCCATTAGAGGAATCCAGCGCTAGCAGCATTGCTCTATGTTCGCCTGACCATACTTCAATAAATTTAGTCTGCTTTGCGCCCAGCAATGTCTTGCCGAAGAATGCCTGCTTTAAGGGTGAGCTCTCAACCGACTCAATACGTCTGGCAACCAATCTGAAGTATTCTTCAAGTTTCTCAGCCTCTTCGGCAGAGGCAAGCGAGTACGCCAATGTCTCGCGTGCAAGTTCCCCGGCCCTCTGTTCAAAGGCGGTTGCATCCATCGCAGCACAGTTTGCCATTAGATAGCTTTCAAGTGTATGCGTCATCTTTTTCCGTTCTGCCAAGGAGCTCAACAGCGCTTTTACTAGAGCATCTTTTTTCGACTTACTGAGGCGAGGGTCTGAATCCGCCACCAGATTAGCCCAGCCTTCCCACTCAACCTCCTTATCCATAAAATCCAGCAAATCGCCCCCAGCAAAGGGCAATTCTTGGTTACGGGGGAGTGCAAAAGGTTTTAACAATAAAAGGAGTGAACTGGTAACGCCTTCAGCGCGGTCAGGAGAGAGAAGCTCCACAGCGCTTTGAAATTTCCATCCTTCCTGCCAATTTTTCCTTCTGTCCCAAACTGTTGCATCAGCGAAGATTACAACCCCCTCAGTATGCATCCCTGCACGACCGGCACGCCCAATAAGATTCTGGAAGTCGCGAACTTTGACACGTCCTACCCCCTGATATACTCCCTGCACGATAAGATAGCGAATAGGCAAGTTTACACCTTGAGCAAGCGTAGATGTGCATGCAATAAAGTTAATCAGTCCTTTCTGCATACCATGTTCTAGTGCTAAGCGTATACCCTGAGGTGTATTACTGTGATGCGTGTATATACCCAGCTTTGCAGCTTTTAAAAGAAAGGAATTGCTACCGAAATTACCCTCAATAATAGTTTTCAGTGCCATGACTTCTTCAGGATTAGCGTAGGTTGAAGGCCATAACGTGTTATATCCTGCATCCGCAATCTGGACAGCCCTTTTTGCTATACCATTTGCAATCAACTTTGTCCCACAGAAAATAGCTACGGATCCCTTACTAATAACGCGTAGACCCAAATAGAGCGATACGTCGCTCGATTTCGTCCGGGTCGGAAATATCGAGCTGTCTGCTTTAATTCCCGATAGCTGTGCCGCTTCGATTATTCTCGGAACAAAGTAGTCCTCTTTGTCATATCCATTTTCATGAAACATTAACTGTCCAAGCGACTCTGTCCAGCTTGCAAAGGCAACAGACCGGCTCGTAGGTAATAGCGTTGCGCCGTCAATAACCTGTGCCTTATCCTCACCCATCAGCCAGCTAGCAATGGCCTGTGGATTTTGCATCACAGCTGAAATAAGTAGAGTCTGCGCTGTATCAGGCAGCAATCCCTTGATTTCGGTGAGCAACAATTCATAGGTTATACCTCTCACGCCAGTATCAAACTGGTGCCCCTCGTCGTAAACGACAAGACCAATGTGTTTCAAAGCCTGAGAGGACTGACGCAGCACATAGAGAAACTTTTCGGGTGTGAGGACTAATACGTTCGATGTTGAGGGCGGGGCACTTCCCAGAAGGTCAGCAATTTGTTCAACGAAGTCAATCTGCAAGGCATCCGTCAGTTCATTGACTTTAATGTCATCGCCGGCCAAATCTTGCCGAAGTGATAAGGCAATTTCATGGCAGAGTGCCCGAAAGGGTGCAACCACAACCGCAAGCTTCGTGCGCCCAGACATGAATGCACTGCGCAGAACTAACTCAATCGACCTAGTTTTCCCGGCACTTGTAGGCATCTGAATCAAGCCCGAGTCACCTCTGAATATCCCTCTTTCCCCTAAAAGAATCTGAGAAGGCCAGAGTTCTTTAGGAAAGCGTTCCCTCTGAATGACCGGCCGCCAATGATCCACTGATAAACCTGAATATTGGGAGAGGGTTACCCAAGCAGATGCTGCAAGCCTCATACGACAAATCGATATGGCGACATCTGCATAAAGCACTTCCTCGGGAGTGCCCATTTTATAAGCCTCATTCCTGAGGAGTTTCATCAGTACATCAATCTCTTGTAGCTGGGTACCTTCGGCAAAATGGTTAGCAACAGCACGCGAAAACGATGTTAGCAGCGGTCCATAACGTTTGTCGTCTAAAAGCCAGTAAGTCCTCCAGTCCGCTTTGAGCAACCATTGAAGCAAATGCTCAACATTGTTGTCTTCTTCTTTAGGTTCAATTCGACGGGCAAGGACTAAGCTACTTCCCGGGCGTCGAGCCACATAATAGGCGGCAGAGGCTAATAGTAATGTTGTGCTTTCGAGGCCTTGTGCAAATCCTGAATCCAGAACTGCGTCAAAAAAGCTGGCGCAGAAATTCAGCTCCGCTTGCGGCTCAGGGGGAAGAGAAACTAATGGCAGTGACAGCTCAGCCAGCACCCCGGTAACGTCGCCCAAGGTTGCTACGGTCATAATAAACAGCTGCAGAGGATCTGAACCTTCAGGCATTCTGAGATGCAGAGACTCATCCAGACCAAACTCGTACATCTTACCTTTCGAGCGTGTTATGCCAAAGAGGCGTTTGCTATTGAATCCAGCCTTCATTTGCAGGCCCTCTCGTAAAGTTCATGAACCAGTTTCATCTGAAGATCGGCTCTCACAACCATCAGATAAAGTGCTGCCTCATTTGAGTGCGTGTTGGCCAGTGTCTTGGCAAGCTCTTCTTCATTGAAAGCTGTGTTGCAAAGAACAGCAACCGCACCTGAGTAATATGTATAAGGGTTATCTGCAGGATTCTGAAACCGTGCAATTCGGCTCACTTCCAGTGTCTTTCCTTCACGAAGGTACCTACGTTTAGTGGCGTTTAACGTGAAAGCTTGCCTTATGTGTTGATCGTTAGAACCATCGTCAACAGCATTTTGGAGCTGGCCACCATATATACCACCTGAAAGAGACGCTTTAACTTCAAAGGCATAAAGGGCATCCCCTCGATTGGGAGTAGCAATATCCAACTGATGGAAGCCTAGTATATCAACGCCTTTGACGGACTCATTGTTGCTGGCTTTGTCAGCGTATTTTCCTCGGGGCACCCACAGATTGAGCGTGAACTCCAAGTAGTCGGAAATGAGAAATTCAGCGAAATCACCAGAACGAATTGATGGCCCGGGAGCCTTGACTTTGTCGGGGAAAATATGTGCATTTAGATACTGTTCTATCGTCATTCCTGTCCCGCACAAGAGCTCAGGAAGCTCCTGGTCTGTACAGTATTGCCGACGAAAATGCAGTGCCCAACTGTCAAGAATCGCCGGATCAGTTGGGGGCGAGAACTCCCAAACATTTATGGTCCGGCCTTCAACGGTTATCAAACCTGCTGACCTTAAATGTAAACCTTTTAAATGGTCGGGTAGCATAACAGCTCCTTTTGTTGGGCATTCACCTTAAAACAAGATCGGCAATCCATTACTACTGTAACAATGCTGTCAAAACATTAGATTAAACGGGGGATAGTAACCTCGTAAACAATTACTGGTTTGCAGTGGGGTAATTTACGGCATACTTGCCACCGCAATTAGTAGTTTTGGGGCTGACATTTATGACGGACGTCCTCGAGTCTGAGTTAAGGTATCTTATTCTGTTTATACGCACCCCGCGAAATCCTAGCCTGCCTCCTCTTAATCAGCTCAAACACATGCTAAAATGTCAGCCCTCAACACAGGTCTGACCAGATGCCTATTCACCGCCCGTTGAATGCCACTGGAGCGATGATTCAATAATACGCCGATACATGGTGTCGATCTGACGCGGTGCACGACGAATGTATTGCTCCGCCCTATCTCTTTGTTCTCCAGATAGTTGTTCTAAATACTTCACAATTTTTTCGGCTGTCGGAAGGATTTCTTTACCGTTGAATTTTGGAGGGAGACCGGTCCATACCACATGGTCCACGTTATTGGTATCAGCCCATTCAGACAATCCTGGGATCAGTTTTGGAGAAGGCTGACCAGCAGACCACCTGCAAACATGCTTTTCAATATTTTTTATTGGGATACCTTCACGGCAACGCAAAGCCTCAATACTAGAGGTAAGATCCACTGATTCCATTATCGCCCACAGGGAAGGCACTAATCGATCAGTTTCGACTAGCACAAGCGTAATCCGTCCATCTAGCGACTGTCTGGCGAATTCAACGGATATAAGTGGGCCATCCTCAGACCATTTCCCCTGAACAGGTAAACCTCTTGGCTCCCAAATTAAGGAACCCCATCCAAGACAAGCGATACGAGCCATTATGCCTCCATTAGCATGGTCAGTTTAAAGGTAAAACTCACATATCTTACCGTGCCCCATTGGCACTACATTCAATCGACTTTCTGAATCCCTCACAGAGCGTTATAGCCTGCGTTTGTATCTATCGTTTGAACTTACATAACTAAGCAGATCTTCAGAAGTAAATGTAATTTTTCTCCAGAAAGCAGAAATGAAACTCAGCAAAAAAAGAAATTTTCTGGTATGGAACTCCTCCGTTTTGGAGGAGACCTGCTTGTATTTTCACTTTATCTAACGAATAAGTAGCTAAGTTTGTAGGTGAAATTATGATGCTATGATTAGATTAAATTTACCAATGTTATCAATGTAATCTGCATACCACTGCATCATCTCCCTTCGCCCTTCCAGATACAACGCATGGTTGTATGTCCCGCGAATCGCATTCTTATCGACATGCGCAAGCTGGGTTTCAATCCATGCCGTATTAAACCCTTCCTCATGCAAAATCGTACTCATCGTGTGACGGAAACCATGCCCCGTTACCTTCCCCGTGTATCCAATCCGCTTAAACACCTGATTAATACTCGCTTCGCTCATTGTTTTCCGGGGATCATTTCTCCCAGGAAACATTAGAGGATATTGCCCAGACATCACTTTGAGCTGCTGTACGATCTCTAGTGCTTGGGTAGAGAGGGGAACAAGGTGAGGCCGTTTCATCTTCATTCGGTCAGCAGGAATTTCCCACACCGCTTTTTCAAGATCAAATTCACTCCAGAAAGCACCTCGAAGCTCACCGGTGCGAACTCCTGTAAGGATCAGCAGACGAGCGGCAAGAACAACCAGCGGACTTCCTGTATAGCCTGAGAGAGCTTTGAAGAAATCAGGTAACTCCTCAACAGTCAGGAAGGGATAATGCTTTGATTCATGCCCTGACATCGCGCTGGTTAGATCCGCTGCAGGATTGTATTCCGCACGACCGGTAACAATGGCGTAACGAAAGACTTCGCTGCAACGCTGGCGAACCTTCTTGGCCTTTTCCGTCGCGCCACGGCTTTCCATTCGACGCAGCACATTAAGCAGAACCAGCGGTTTGATTTCATTTACCGGCTGCTGGCCGATATAGGGGAAAATATCTTTATTGAATGCTTCGATGATATCGGAGGCATAACCTTCTGACCATCGGCTCACCTTTGTTCCGTGCCATTCAAGTGCCACAGCCTGAAACGTATTATTGAGCTGCACATCGCGAACCAGCTTTTCTTCTTTCTTGGCGAAAGACGGATCGATGCCCTCGGCCAGCTTTTTCTTGGCTTCATCACGCAGTGCCCTCGCTTGTGCAAGGGACACTGCCGGATAGACCCCAAAAGCCATACGCTTCTCTTTCCCATTAAAGCGATATTTCATCCGCCAGTATCGGGAACCAGAGGGAACGACTTCAAGATACAAACCAGCACCATCTGCCAGCTTATAGGCTTTCTCTCTGGGTTTAGCTGCATCTACCTGTCGCGCATTTAGCTTCATTGGGGGCATCTCCCTGGACCGAACACAGAATGCCCCCACTTATGCCCCCAACTGTAACTTGATTCCGGTTGAGTCCAGTTGATAACAGGAGATAAGATACGGGCCAGAAACCGCAGTATACGGGCTTTAAGTTGATTTCGGTAGACCTGGGAAGAGGTTGAAATGGTGCCGATAATAGGAGTCGAACCTACGACCTTCGCATTACGAATGCGCTGCTCTACCAACTGAGCTATATCGGCCCTGAAAGGACATGACCACGAGTGTGAATCACGGGGTAGAAGGTTAAAACTAACCGGGTGATGCGTCAATAGCCTTGTGAATCAAGTGGCTGATTTTGCATCACTCCGGTTTTAATTACGCACGAATGGTATCGTCACCGATGCCGATCCACTTGTAGGTGGTCAGCGCTTCCAGCCCCATTGGGCCGCGTGCGTGTAATTTTTGCGTGCTGACAGCCACTTCCGCGCCAAGGCCAAATTGTCCGCCATCGGTAAATCGGGTAGAAGCATTGACGTAAACGGCGGACGAATCTACTTCATTCACAAAACGATCGGCGTTGCGCAGAGTGTGCGTCAGGATCGCATCAGAATGTTGAGTGCCGTGTTCGCGAATATGCGCAATCGCATCATCCAGGTCGGCCACGATTTTCACATTCAGATCCAACGACAGGAACTCGTCGTCATACTCTTCGGCTTTCACCGCTACCACGTTCGCCGGGCCTGATTTCAGTTGGGCCAGCGCCGCATCGTCAGCATGCAGCGTGACGCCGCTTTCCGCCATTTGCTTGCTCAGCGCAGGCAGAAAACGCGCAGCGATATCCTGATGCACCAGCAGCGTTTCCACCGTGTTGCAGGTACTCGGACGCTGGGTTTTCGCATTGACGATGATCTTCAGCGCCGGTTCGATCTCCGCGCTGTCGTCAACAAAGATATGGCATACGCCAATCCCGCCGGTGATCACCGGGATCGTCGACTGCTCACGGCACAGCTTGTGCAGGCCCGCGCCGCCACGAGGGATCAGCATGTCGATGTATTTATCCATACGCAGCATTTCATTGACCAGCGCGCGATCCGGGCTGTCGATCGCCTGGACTGCGCCAGCCGGTAAGCCGCAGGCTTCCAGCGCTTGCTGAATCACCGCAACCGTTGCCGCATTGGTGCGATACGTCTCTTTACCGCCGCGCAGAATCGCCGCGTTGCCGGTTTTCAGGCACAACGAGGCGACGTCAACGGTCACATTGGGACGCGCTTCGTAAATCACGCCAATGACGCCCAGCGGAACACGACGACGTTCCAGACGCAGCCCGCTGTCCAGCAGACCGCCATCAATCACCTGTCCGACCGGGTCGGCCAGGTTACACACCTGACGGACGTCATCGGCAATCGCTTTCAGGCGCGCCGGTGTCAATGCCAGACGATCCAGCATCGCTTCGCTGAGGCCGTTTTCGCGCGCCTCGGCAACGTCCTGAGCATTAGCGCTCAGGATGCTTTCAGTTTGCGCTTCCAGTTCGTCCGCTATTTTTTCCAGTACGCGATTCTTCTCGCGACTGGAGAGTAGCGCCAGTTTGTAGGACGCCGCTTTGGCAGCAATGCCCATTTGTTCCAGCATACGTCGGCTCCTTAACGGGTAATCATGTCATCGCGATGGACAGCGACCGGGCCATATTCATAGCCAAGAATCGCGTCAATCTGCTGAGAGTGGTGACCAGCAATACGGCGCAGCGCGTCGCTGTTATAACGGGTGACGCCGTGGGCGATATCGCGCCCTTCCTGGTTACGGATGCGGATCACTTCACCACGCGAGAAGTTACCTGTCACGCTTTTAATGCCTTTTGGCAATAATGAGCTACCGCGTTCCAGAATCGCAGATGTCGCCCCTTCATCCACCGTGATTTCACCGGCAGGCGGCGCGCCAAAGATCCAGCGTTTGCGGTTTTCCAGCGGGGAGGCTTGCGCATGGAAACGGGTTCCCGCAGAAATGCCTGCCATAACATCGCCAATCACGCCCGGCTTGCTGCCCGCTGCGATGATGGTGTCGATTCCGGCACGACAGGCAACGTCGGCAGCCTGCAATTTGGTGCCCATTCCCCCGGTTCCCAGGCCAGAGACGCTGTCGCCTGCAATCGCACGCAGCGCATCATCAATGCCGTACACGTCTTTAATCAGCTCAGCCTGCGGGTTGGTTCGCGGATCGGCGGTAAACAACCCTTGCTGATCGGTCAGTAACAACAATTTGTCGGCGCCCGCCAGAATGGCGGCCAGCGCGGAAAGGTTGTCGTTATCGCCCACTTTTATTTCAGCGGTCGCCACGGCATCGTTTTCATTGATGACAGGGACAATATTGTTGTCCAGCAGCGCACGCAGGGTGTCACGCGCGTTCAGGAAGCGCTCTCTGTCTTCCATATCCGCACGCGTCAGCAGCATCTGCCCGATGTGAATACCGTAGATAGAGAATAGCTGTTCCCAAAGCTGAATCAGACGACTCTGCCCCACCGCCGCCAACAGTTGTTTAGACGCTATGGTCGCCGGGAGTTCCGGGTAGCCAAGATGCTCACGCCCGGCGGCGATAGCACCCGACGTAACGATCACAATACGATGGCCTGCGGCATGTAGCTGCGCGCATTGACGAACAAGTTCTACGATATGGGCACGGTTCAGGCGGCGCGATCCGCCCGTTAGCACACTGGTGCCGAGTTTTACCACCAGCGTCTGGCTGTCACTCATGATTCTCTGCCATTCAAAATAGGGGAAAATGATATCAAACGAACGTTTTAGCAGGACTGGCCCCGGTTGCCAACAACCAGAGCACAAAGCATGAAATTTTGTTGCGCAGGATCAGCAAGCGTAGCGGCAGTTTCTGACAATTTTATTACCGCAATAATAAATCATCCTTTTTTAAAAATATTCTTAATTTGTCATAAAACCTTCATTGCAGAGCGTTAAAAACCATCCTGTTTTTCACGGGGATCACTCCCAGCGAATATTAGCGCGTAATTTTAAATCAGGAATGAAAATGAAAAAGAGCACTCTGGCATTAGTGGTGATGGGTATTGTTGCATCGGCATCCGTGCAGGCAGCAGAAGTGTATAACAAAAACAGTAATAAACTGGACGTGTATGGCAAAGTAAAAGCGATGCACTACATCAGTGATGATGACAGCAAAGATGGCGACCAGACTTATATCCGCTTTGGCTTTAAAGGCGAAACGCAGATTAACGATCAGCTGACCGGTTACGGTCGCTGGGAAGCTGAGTTCGCCGGTAACAAAACAGAAAGCGAAGGCGGTCAGAAAACCCGTCTGGCTTTTGCGGGTCTGAAGCTGAACGATTTCGGTTCGTTAGATTATGGTCGTAACCTGGGCGCCCTGTACGACGTTGCCGCGTGGACGGATATGTTCCCTGAATTCGGCGGCGACGGCCTTGCACAGACCGACAACTTTATGACCAAACGCGCCAGTGGCCTGGCAACTTACCGTAACACCGATTTCTTCGGCGTTATCGATGGTCTGAACTTAACCCTGCAATATCAGGGTAAAAACGAAAACCGCGACGTCAAAAAGCAGAATGGCGACGGTTTCGGCACATCTCTGAGCTATGACTTCGGCGGCAGCGACTTCGCCATCATCGGCGCATACGCCAATTCAGACCGCACCAATGAGCAGAACCTGCAATCTCGCGGACAAGGTAAAAACGCGGAAGGTTGGGCGACGGGTCTGAAATATGACGCCAATAACATTTACCTGGCGACTATCTATTCTGAAACCCGCAACATGGCGCCTATTTCCGGTGGTTTCGCCAATAAAGCGCAAAACTTCGAAGCGGTTGCCCAGTATCAGTTTGATTTCGGCCTGCGTCCTTCTCTGGGCTATGTTCAGTCTAAAGGCAAAGATATTGAAGGTATCGGTGATGAAGATATCGTGAAATATATCGATGTGGGCGCAACATATTATTTCAATAAAAATATGTCTGCGTTCGTTGATTATAAAATCAACCAGATTGACGATGATAACAAGCTGGGCGTAAGCAGCGATGATATCGTCGCGATTGGTATGACGTACCAGTTCTGATTGTCTTAATTTGCCGGATGACGACGCTCAGGCGTCTTATCCGGCCTACTCTTTTGCACTGTTGCAGGCCGGATAAGCGTAGCGTCATCCGGCATTATTCTATGTTACGCCGTTAACTTCACCGGTTCTTTGAAGTTATCGGCGGGTTCCAGCGCCAGATTCAGCGAAGTCAGCAGTGCACGCAATTTTTCATGAAACTCGCGCAGGGTGTACTCCAGGCGTTCAATCACTTCGGTCTCTTTAATCGGCACGGCGGTCCAGTTACCTTCTTTGTCAAACAGGCCAAACTGGTAGCTGTAGGTAAAGCGTTTTTCCTGCGCTTCCAGTTCCATCCACCAGCCCCAGAATTCACGTTTCTCAGGCGCTGGCTTCACGTTGACGCAAACAGCCAGGCAATCGAAAAAAAAACGATTATCTTCGCACTGCCCTTCGCGTATATACGGGCCAAGCGCAGTGAATTTCTTGATCAATCTACTTTTCGGGTGTCCACTCGGTAACGTCATTGCGATCTCCTTTGGTGAAGCAACTGTTTTACCAAAACAATAAAATTTAGCAATCCATTAACACAATCTGTGATTGATCCAACCGGTAATTTCTTTCAGCGCAGTGTCAAAATTGCGATACACCGGATTAAACGGAATCTCCATCAGCTTACCGTCGGAAGATGACGAGGTGATGAGCCGGGACTCCTCTTCCGGGCTAAACGGATCGTTTTTCCAGAAGCCAGATAACATCGGCGTTGGGCAGCGTCTGCCGAGCAACCCCTGAACCTTCAGTGAATAACGATTTAGCTCAACGCGCAGCGCTTCATCTGACGCATCATGCATCCCCAGACGGCTTGCCAGCACGTCAAGATACATTTCCGGCACCGTCCCCTGACGCTGTGAATCGCTTAACAACGCATGGACCACCGGCCCCAGACAGGCTACCGCTTTCAGTCGCGGCGCTTCCAGGTAGGCCAGACGTACCGCAACGTTAGCGCCAAAACGAAAACCAAACGCCGCCACCCGGGTATGATCAACCCACGGCACCCCAGGCAGCGCTTTCAACACATGCTGATGCAGCAGACTGGAGTCCTGGGTGAGCTTCCATTTTGACGAGAATCCAACCGACGGCATGTCCAGCGTCAGCATCGCCATACCGCGCGGCGCGAAGTAACGTTCGAACAGGGTGTAATAGTCCGTTTGCATGGAATCCAGGCCGCCGCACATCAGTACGGTCGGGAACGGACCATCCCCTTTCGGCATATGCAAAAACGCAGTGACAGGCGCGCCGCCGGGGATCGAAAACGCCATTTCACGCAGCGAGCCCGGCAAGCGTTGCGCGGCCTCTTCGTACGCGCGGTTCGCCAGCGCCTGCGCCTGCTCCGCCAGCTCATCCCCTTTAAGATGCGGGTAAGCCGCAATGTTGTAGAGCGAGGAAGCGTGCAGCCAGTGGCGCCCGCTGCGCTGTGGGTCTGTTTCCTGGCAGGCTTTCTGCTGCCATTCCATCGCCTGTTTCGACCATTCAAAGATCCAGTTACCGCCACGGTAGCCAATCACCGTGTCGTACAGATCTTTGTCGGTTCGCTCGGCTTCGCTCATTACGATACGCGCCTGCACATCAAGGATTTCTCGCGGATCGATACCGCGCCAGATCCACATCAGACGGTTGATCATGCGATACCAGTGCGGCACGTTTTTACCATCCAGAGTGGACTGCACGGACGGCTGCGTTCCGTGATTGAAGCGCCGGACAAGCGTCGACGTTTCAGGATGTTTGAAGCGGGGTTTGAACAGGGTTTCGCTGAGGTTAGCCTGTGACATTCGTGCAGCCTCCAAGGGTACTTACTGAGGCCTATTGTAACGTGTGTGCGGCTAAAAAAAACAACGCCCGGCATTGCCAGGCGTTGAAAATTTCAGTGATTAGCGACCAGAGATTGGCGGGACGAATACCACGCCCATATCCCACGGCTGCTCAATCCAGGTGTCCTGCGGGATATCAATCACATAATCATCCACCAGCGGGCGGCCAGCCGGTTTAGCGAAGATAGTGACGAAATGAGCTTTAGGGTACATTTCGCGGATAGCAACAGCAGTACCGCCGGTATCGACCAGATCGTCGATCACGATGAAACCTTCACCATCGCCTTCCGCACGTTTCAGCACTTTCAGTTCGCGCTGGTTGTCGTGGTCGTAGCTGGAGATGCAAACGGTATCGACATGGCGAATACCCAACTCACGCGCCAGCAATGCGCCCGGTACCAGACCACCACGGCTGACGGCAATAATGCCTTTCCATTGTTCAGAAGGCATCAGGCGGCTTGCCAGTTTGCGTGCGTGAATCTGCAACATGTCCCAAGTGACGACGTATTTTTCGCTCATGTGAAGTGTCCCAGCCTGTTTATCTACGGCTTAAAAATTGAGGGTGAACCAGGTTGCGCGAGATTATAGAGACCTGACGCGCTAAAAACCAGTGTTTCGCGGAATCCAGCCCTCTTTTTACGTGCTTTATACTACCCGAAGACCAGGAAAGTGGTATTCTCAATCGCATCTCGCAAGCCCGACTTGTGGTGACAATCAATCTGCTAACCCTGTGGCCTGCAAGAAAGTTTTGCAGGACATCGTCAAGGAGACTTATCGTGTCTGAACTGTCTCAATTATCTCCACAACCGCTGTGGGATATTTTTGCAAAAATCTGTTCTATTCCTCACCCGTCCTACCATGAAGAGCAGCTCGCTGAACACATTATGGGCTGGGCCAAAGAGAAAGGTTTCCACGCTGAGCGCGATCGGGTCGGTAATATCCTGATTCGTAAACCTGCCACCGCAGGTATGGAAAACCGCAAGCCAGTGGTTTTGCAGGCGCACCTGGATATGGTTCCGCAGAAAAACAACGACACCGTACACGACTTCACCAAAGATCCGATCCAGCCTTATATTGACGGCGAGTGGGTAAAAGCCCGCGGCACCACGCTGGGCGCGGATAACGGCATTGGTATGGCTTCCGCGCTGGCCGTTCTGGCTGACGACAACGTCGCACACGGCCCGCTGGAAGTGCTGCTGACCATGACGGAAGAAGCCGGTATGGACGGCGCATTCGGCCTTCAGTCTGGCTGGCTACAGGCCGATATTCTGATCAATACCGACTCCGAAGAAGAAGGTGAGATCTACATGGGCTGTGCAGGCGGTATCGATTTTACCTCTAACCTGCCGCTGTCCCGTGAAGCCATTCCGGCGGGCTTCCAGAGCTTTAAACTGACGCTGAAAGGCCTGAAAGGCGGCCACTCCGGCGGCGAAATCCACGTCGGTCTCGGCAATGCCAACAAGCTGCTGGTGCGCTTCCTGGCGGATCATGCTGAAGAACTGGGTCTGCGTCTGGTTGATTTCAACGGCGGTACGCTGCGTAACGCTATCCCGCGTGAAGCCTTCGCCACCGTTGCCGTAGCGGCAGATAACGTCGATGCGCTGAAAACGCGGGTGAACGCTTATCAGGAGATCCTGAAAAACGAGCTGGCAGAGAAAGAGAAGAATCTGGTGGTTCTGCTGGAAGCAGCCGCTAACGACAAAGCGGCGCTGACTGCCCCGTCCCGCGACGGCTTTATCCGTCTGCTGAACGCCACGCCAAACGGCGTGATTCGCAATTCCGACGTAGCGAAAGGCGTGGTTGAGACGTCCCTGAACGTGGGCGTTGTGACCATGACCGACAACAACGTGGAAATCCACTGCCTGATCCGCTCGCTGATCGACAGCGGTAAAGACTACGTGGTGAGCATGCTGGATTCGCTGGGTAAACTGGCCGGCGCGAAAACCGAAGCAAAAGGCGGCTATCCGGGCTGGCAGCCAGATGCGAACTCGCCGGTAATGCACCTGGTGCGTGAAACTTACCAGCGTCTGTTCAATAAGACGCCGAACATCCAGATTATTCACGCGGGTCTGGAATGCGGTCTGTTCAAAAAACCGTACCCGGATATGGACATGGTCTCTATCGGGCCAACCATTACCGGCCCGCACTCTCCAGATGAGCAGGTTCATATCGAAAGCGTCGGTCACTACTGGCGGCTTCTGACTGAACTGCTGAAGTCTATTCCGGCGAAGTAAGTCGCTACGAAACATTGCCGGATGGCGCTGCGCTTATCCGGCCTACAACTAACCCGGCCTACACGCTGATTTGTAGGCCGGATAAGGCGTTTACGCCGCCATCCGGCAATACATCAAAGTCACAGCCCCAGCAGAAGCTGTCTTTCCAGTTGTGGGTCCAGTAGCGTAACGTGTAACCCTACCAGCCGCACGCCCCGCCCTCCCCGCCGCTCATTCCAGGTTTTACGCGCCGTCGTGATTAAATCGTCCTTGCTTAAACGCGGCCAGACGTGCTCCTGAGTGGTCAGCTGGAAATCGTTAAATTTTAATTTAACCCCCTGGCGGGCGATGAGCAGGTCAGGCTTCACTTTTGCCAGCCGCCTTTCCAGCTCTGGATATAACCGCTCAATGATCGCCTCGCATTCCGCCCATTCGTGAATATCCTCCGCCAGCGTACGTTCAACGCCTATCGATTTACGCAGTCTTTCATTGTTCACATCCCGCTCATCAATCCCCTGGCTACGCTCCCATAACACGCGGCCAAACTTACCAAAGCGCTTGAGTAACATCGCCAGATCGTACTTTTGCACATCTTCACAGGTACGCAGCCCCATCGTTTCCAGCCTGGCCGCAGACACTTTACCCACCCCCGGAATTTTCCCCAGCGGTAAGGTTTTGAGAAACTCAGGAACATCGGCGGGGGTAATCACATATTGCCCATTCGGTTTATTAAGATCAGAAGCAATTTTTGCCAGAAACTTAACCGGAGCAATACCTGCTGATGCGGTGAGCTGGAGTTCGTTAAAAATCGTCTGACGGATTTCCTGAGCGATAAGCGTGGCGGAGCCGTGGCAATAAGTGCTGTCGGTGACGTCCAGATAGGCTTCATCCAGCGAAAGCGGCTCTATACGCGAGGTATAACGAGAGAAGATTTCACGGATATGCTGCGACGCTTCTTTATACGCCTCAAACCGCCCCGGCAATAGCGTGAGGTGCGGGCAAAGCTTAAGCGCCATACCGGTCGGCATCGCGCTGCGCACGCCAAATTTGCGGGCGGGATAATTCGCCGTACTGATAACGCCCCTGCGCTCGCGGCTGCCGCCGATAGCAATGGGAATATCACGCAGGGCCGGGTTATCGCGCATTTCAACCGCCGCGTAAAAACAGTCCATATCAACATGTATGATTTTGCGCATGGCTCACCTCTGCAATACTGTTTAAGTATACAGTATATTTTGTATTGTGAGAAGCGAGTGGAAATTAAGCCGCGGCAGAATGCGCCGGGTTCTGACTGCCTTGACGGCTAAATTTCAGTATAAAGAGAAACTAAATTGTAAACGCATCGCCTGGGGCTTGCGAAAAACTGCCGTGGTGATAATGTGAGCGCACCAAATACGGATTAGTCTGATTTGGGGACTCTGTTTGCCGTTCTGGCGTGTGTAACCGTTTTATCAAGGAATAAGCAGTATGCGTAAAATCGCATTTTTTCTTGCGATGCTTCTGATCCCGTGCGTCTCATTTGCCGGTTTGCTAAGCAGTAGCAGCCCAACCACGCCAGTCAGTAAAGAATATAAGCAGCAGTTGATGGGGTCGCCTGTCTATATTCAGATCTTTAAAGAAGAGCGTACGCTCGATCTGTACGTCAAGATGGGTGAGCAATATCAATTGCTCGACAGCTACAAAATTTGCAACTATTCCGGTGGCTTAGGCCCCAAACAGCGCCAGGGTGACTTTAAAAGCCCGGAAGGTTTTTACAGCGTCCAGCGTAATCAGCTCAAACCGGACAGCCGTTTCTATAAGGCCATTAATATCGGTTTTCCGAACGCCTATGACCGCGCACACGGTTATGAAGGTAAGTATCTGATGATCCACGGCGCCTGCGTCTCCGTCGGTTGCTATGCCATGACCGACAGCGGCATTGATGAGATTTTCCAGTTTGTAACCGGCGCCCTGGTATTCGGGCAATCCAGCGTACAGGTGAGCATCTATCCCTTCCGCATGACCGATGCAAATATGCAGCGCCATAAGTATTCGTATTACAAAGATTTCTGGACGCAGCTAAAACCGGGCTACGACTACTTTGAGCAAACCCGTAAGCCACCAACGGTTTCCGTTGTTGATGGCCGTTACGTGGTCAGCAAACCGTTGAGCCATGAAGTGGTTCAGCCACAGCTGGCGTCAAACTATACGCTCCCCGAGACAAAATAATCGCCATTCGCCTGGCATAATCTTTTGCCAGGTTTCATTTCCCGTCAGCGGCTGCGTTGCAATCACGGTAACCACATCATTCGGTGTGGTTTGTGAACTGAAGTCGATTTCCACATCCTGGTCCAACAGCGTGGCAACGCCAAACGGCGCGCGGCGGGTGATCCAGAATAAATTGGTCGAGCAATAGGCCATAACATAGCGCCCGTCTGACAGCAGCATGTTGAAGACACCTTTCTTACGGAGTTCTTCTGCCAGCGTCGCAATATATTTAAATACCGCCATCATATTGCCCGGCGTGCGCGGATAACGCTGCGTCAGCTTATGCAGCAGCCAGCAGAACGCTTTTTCGCTGTCCGTCTCACCAACCGGGCGAAAATTACCGGTTTCAAGCGATTTGTAGCCGTTGAGCTGCCCGTTATGCGCATACGTCCAGTTACGCCCCCAAAGCTCACGGGTAAACGGATGCGTATTTTCCAGCACCACTTCCCCACGATTCGCCTGGCGAATATGGGCAACGACGGAACAGGATTTGATGGGATAGTCTTGCACCAGTCTGGCGATGGGCGAATTAAAACTGGGTTGCGGATCTTTAAACGTGCGACACCCTTTACCTTCATAAAACGTAATGCCCCAGCCGTCTTTGTGCGGCCCGGTTCCTCCACCACGCTGAACCAGCCCGGTGAAACTAAAGCAAATATCGGTTGGCACATTGGCGCTCATCCCGAGCAGTTCGCACATACATCACCTACCTTAAAACGCTGAACCGCCTGATGGCGCTGCGCTTATCAGGCCTGGACAAATCAAATGTAGGCCGGATAAGACGCTTTAACGTCATCATCCGGCAAAAACACAGTAAAGAATTATCCGCTTACTTAACCATCTCTTTTTCGATCAATTGGATCAGGATATGAATCACTTTGATATGGATTTCCTGAATACGATCAGCATAACCGAAATGCGGCACGCGAATTTCAATATCCGCCGTCCCTGCCATTTTACCGCCGTCTTTCCCGGTCAGGGTGATGACTTTCATTCCCTTCTCGCGTGCTGCGGCAATCGCTTTAATCACGTTACCAGAGTTGCCCGAAGTTGAGATCCCTAACAGCACATCCCCTTCACGGCCAACCGCTTCAACGTAGCGGGAGAAAACATAGTCGTAACCAAAATCATTACTGACACAGGAGATATGGCTGACGTCAGAAATAGCGATCGCCGGGTAGCCTGGACGGTTTTCGCGGTAGCGACCGGTCAGCTCTTCGGCAAAATGCATCGCGTCGCAATGAGAGCCGCCGTTACCGCAGGAAAGTACCTTGCCACCCGCTTTAAAACTGTCTGCCAGCAGGACCGCCGCGCGCTGAATAGCGTGAATATTGGCTTCATCTTTTAAAAAATTGGCCAGCGTTTCCGCCGCTTCGTTCAGTTCGTTACGAATAAGATCCTGGTACATGAGGATATCCTTCAGCATGAATGTAATTGACAGATGCAGTGTACCGGATAGCGCAGAAAGCGAGAAGCACAAGCCACAGGAATGCCGCTGGCTTTTGATTTTTTGTGCCGGTGAAAACGGCAACAATGTGAGCTTCGTTGTAATTATTTTGTAAACACATTGCTAAAAGAAATGACATCCACTACAACCATATCATCACAAGTGGTCAGACCTCCTACAAGCAAGGGAGCTTTTCGTTATGATGATTTTGAGTATTCTCGCAACGGTTGTTCTGCTCGGCGCGCTGTTTTATCACCGCGTGAGCTTATTCCTCAGCAGCCTGATTTTACTCGCATGGACAGCCGCGCTGGGCGTTGCTGGCCTGTGGTCTATCTGGGTGCTGGTTCCTCTGGCCATTATCCTCGTACCGTTTAACGTTACGCCGATGCGTAAGTCGATGATCTCTGCGCCAGCGTTTCGTAGCTTCCGTAAAGTGATGCCGCCGATGTCGCGCACGGAGAAAGAGGCCATTGATGCCGGTACAACATGGTGGGAAGGCGATCTCTTCCAGGGCAAACCTGACTGGAAAAAATTGCACAACTATCCGCAACCGCATCTGACTGCTGAAGAACAGGCGTTCCTGGATGGCCCGGTAGAAGAAGCCTGCCGTATGGCGAATGATTTCCAGATCACGCACGAATTAGCCGATCTGCCGCCGGAGCTGTGGGACTACCTGAAAGAGCATCGCTTCTTCGCGATGATCATCAAGAAAGAGTACGGCGGCCTGGAGTTTTCGGCGTATG
This sequence comes from Citrobacter sp. CK191, assembly GCF_030333435.1. Taxonomy (NCBI): domain Bacteria; kingdom Pseudomonadati; phylum Pseudomonadota; class Gammaproteobacteria; order Enterobacterales; family Enterobacteriaceae; genus Citrobacter; species Citrobacter sp. CK191. Next base: position 564,385 of record NZ_JAOWFX010000003.1, read on the forward strand.
CGCAGTCTCGCGTGCTGCAAAAACTCTCCGGCGTTTCCGGGATTCTGGCGATTACCGTGGGCGTGCCTAACTCATTAGGCCCAGGTGAACTGCTGCAACACTACGGTACTGAAGAGCAGAAAAACCATTACCTGCCGCGTCTGGCGCGTGGTCAGGAGATCCCTTGCTTCGCGCTGACCAGCCCGGAAGCGGGCTCCGATGCGGGCGCAATTCCTGATACCGGCGTCGTCTGCATGGGCGAATGGCAAGGCCAGCAGGTGCTGGGTATGCGCCTGACCTGGAACAAACGTTACATTACGCTGGCCCCTATCGCGACCGTGCTGGGCCTGGCCTTTAAACTCTCTGACCCGGAAAAACTGCTGGGTGGCGAAGAAGAATTGGGTATCACCTGTGCGCTGATCCCGACCTCAACGCCTGGCGTCGAAATTGGTCGCCGTCACTTCCCACTGAACGTACCGTTCCAGAACGGGCCTACGCACGGCAAAGATATCTTTGTGCCGATCGACTACATCATTGGCGGGCCGAAGATGGCAGGCCAGGGCTGGCGTATGCTGGTGGAATGCCTGTCGGTAGGCCGTGGTATCACGCTGCCGTCCAACTCGACCGGCGGGGTTAAATCCGTCGCTCTGGCAACCGGGGCATATGCCCATATTCGTCGCCAGTTCAAAATCTCTATCGGCAAGATGGAAGGTATTGAAGAGGCACTGGCGCGCATTGCCGGTAACGCCTACGTAATGGACGCCGCAGCGTCGCTGATTACCTACGGCATTATGCTGGGTGAAAAACCGGCGGTGCTATCAGCTATCGTCAAGTACCACTGTACCCATCGCGGCCAGCAGTCCATCATCGACGCGATGGACATTACCGGTGGTAAAGGCATTATGCTCGGCGAAAGCAACTTCCTGGCACGTTCTTACCAGGGGGCGCCTATTGCCATCACCGTTGAAGGTGCGAATATCCTGACCCGCAGCATGATGATCTTCGGTCAGGGGGCGATTCGCTGTCATCCGTATGTTCTGGAAGAGATGGCCGCCGCGCAAAGCAACGATGTGAATGCGTTCGACAATCTGCTGTTTAAACATATCGGCCATGTCGGTAGCAACAAAGTACGCAGCTTCTGGCTCGGTCTGACCCGCGGCCTGACCAGCTACACCCCGACCAGCGACGCAACGAAACGTTATTACCAGCACCTTAACCGACTGAGCGCCAACCTGGCCCTGCTGTCTGATGTCTCAATGGCGGTGTTGGGCGGTAGCCTGAAACGTCGTGAACGTATCTCCGCACGCCTGGGCGATATTTTAAGCCAGCTGTATCTGGCCTCCGCCGTGCTGAAACGCTATGACGATGAAGGCCGTAACGAAGCCGATCTGCCGCTGGTGCACTGGGGCGTACAGGATGCATTGTATCAGGCGGAGCAAGCGATGGATGAACTGCTGCAAAACTTCCCGAACCGTTTTGTTGCGGGTCTGCTGAACGTGGTGATCTTCCCAACCGGTCGTCACTACCTTGCCCCTTCCGACAAGCTGGATCATAAGGTCGCGCAGATTCTACAAGTACCGAGCGCAACCCGTTCACGTATCGGTCGCGGTCAATACCTGACGCCGAGCGAGCATAACCCGGTCGGCTTGCTGGAAGAAGCGCTGCTGGACGTAATAGTGGCAGATCCTATCCACCAGCGGATCTGCAAAGAGTTGGGTAAAAATCTGCCGTTTACCCGTCTGGATGAACTGGCGCATAACGCGCTGGCAAAAGGGCTGATTGATAACGATGAAGCCGCCATTCTGGTGAAAGCGGAAGAAAGCCGTCTGCGCAGCATTAACGTTGATGATTTTGATGCCGACGCGCTGGCGACTCAGCCGGTAAAGTTGCCAGAGAAGCAAGTGCGTAAAGTCGAAGCCGCTTAATCCTCACCGCCCCTGAAAGCCCCGCTTCTGCGGGGCTTTTTATTGCCACATTTTCGTTGATACTCATGCTACAGTGTAAAAATGCTGTTCAACGAGGAGCCCCGATCGTGCCTGGTTTGAAAATTACCCTGTTGCAACAACCGCTGGTCTGGATGGACGGTCCGGCCAATTTACGTCATTTTGACAGACTGTTGGAAACCATCACCGGACGTGACGTCATTGTTTTACCTGAAATGTTTACCACCGGTTTTGCAATGGAAGCCGCACTTCAGTCACTCCCGCAAGAAGATGCGATCGACTGGATGCTGGCCAAAGCACAACAGACTGATGCCCTGATTGCGGGCAGCGCTGCGTTGCAAACCGAACGTGGCCCGGTAAACCGTTTTTTACTGGTTGAACCTGACGGCAACGTTCGTTGCTATGATAAACACCATCTGTTCCGCATGGCGGATGAACATCATCATTACCAGGCGGGCGATAAACGTGTTGTCGTTGAATGGCGCGGCTGGCGTATTCTGCCGTTAGTGTGTTATGACCTGCGTTTTCCGGTATGGTCCCGCAATCTTAATGATTATGACCTGGCGCTGTATGTAGCAAACTGGCCTGCTCCACGTTCGCTACACTGGCAGGCGCTGCTCACCGCACGCGCGATTGAAAACCAGGCCTATGTAGCAGGCTGCAACCGTGTTGGCACTGACGGCAACGGGCACCATTACCGTGGGGACAGTCGGGTGATTAACCCGCAAGGAGAGATTATCGCCACCGCCGAACCACATCAGGCGACACGTATTGATGCAGACCTGTCGCTCACGGCGTTACGGGAATACCGCGAGAAATTTCCGGCATGGCAGGACGCCGACCCGTTCACGTTACGCTGATGATTGTTCATCCTTCTTTGCAACGATTCTGGCATTTCTACAGAGAAGGATAATTTTTGTTGAAGGCTAAAACGACGAAAGCCTGAATCATTTCTGATTCAGGCTTTCTGTATAGTGGCGGAACGGACGGGACTCGAACCCGCGACCCCCTGCGTGACAGGCAGGTATTCTAACCAACTGAACTACCGCTCCGCGTTGTGTTCCTCTTGGGAACGAAGCGCATATTACGGATTGCCTCGCACCTCGTCAACGGTTTTTCTCACGTTTTGAATCGTTTGCTGTAAAAATCACCCGGACGGCTATTTTTACGTCGTAAAACCCCGAATTACGCCCGCCAGAGGCAACTTCCGCCTTTCTTCTGCACCAGGTCGAGACGCGACTCATGCGCCATCAGCTCTTCATCAGTCGCTAAAACAACGCGTAACTTGCTGGCCTGGCGGACAATACGCTGGATTGTCGCTTCACCCTGCTGTTGCTGCGTTTCCCCTTCCATTGAGAAGGCCATCGACGTTTGCCCGCCGGTCATCGCCAGATAGACATCGGCCAGAATCTGGGCATCGAGCAATGCGCCGTGCAGCGTACGTTTGCTGTTATCTATCTCATAGCGTGAACAAAGCGCATCAAGGCTGTTACGCTTGCCGGGGAACATCCTCCTCGCCAGCGCCAGGCTATCGGTGATTTTGCAGAACTCGCTTGTTTTCGGAATACCACGACTGAGCTTGGCGAACTCATAATCCATAAAGCCGATATCAAACGATGCGTTATGGATCACCAGTTCCGCGCCACGGATATACTCCAGGAAGTCGTCAACCACATCGGCAAAAACGGGTTTATCAAGCAGAAATTCATCCGCAATACCGTGTACGCCGAACGCTTCCGGGTCCACCAGTCGGTCCGGTTTTAGATAGACGTGGAAGTTATTGCCGGTAAGACGGCGGTTTACGACCTCGACCGCACCGATCTCAATGATCTTATGGCCTTCGTAGTGGGCGCCGATCTGGTTCATACCGGTGGTTTCGGTATCGAGGACGATCTGTCGTGTAATTGCAGTGCTCATAGCGGTCATTTATGTCAGACTTGTCGTTTTACGATCGATTTCAATTACAGGAAGTCTACCAGAGATGCTTAAACAGGTAGAAATTTTCACCGATGGTTCTTGCCTGGGAAATCCAGGTCCAGGTGGTTATGGCGCTATTTTACGCTATCGCGGCCATGAAAAAACCTTTAGCGAAGGATATAGCCTCACAACTAACAATCGCATGGAGCTTATGGCGGCCATCGTCGCGCTGGAAGCGTTAAAAGAACATTGTGAAGTCACATTAAGCACGGACAGCCAGTATGTCCGTCAGGGAATTACGCAATGGATCCACAACTGGAAAAAGCGCGGCTGGAAAACAGCAGAGAAAAAGCCGGTAAAGAATGTCGATCTCTGGAAGCGCCTTGATGCCGCGCTGGGCCAACATCAAATCAAATGGGAATGGGTAAAAGGCCATGCCGGCCATCCTGAAAACGAACGTTGCGATGAGCTGGCGCGTGCGGCAGCGATGAACCCTACGCAGGAAGACGTTGGCTATCAGGCAGAGGCTTAAGCGTCTGGCTTACGGTATTGCCGGGTCGCGCCCACGGCCTGGCGAATCCGCGCTTTGCTTTTATTTTGTTTCATCGGGTTAAGCGTAAGCGGGATGGTTCGCTTACGCGCCACAATCAGTTGCAGGCAGCCCAGCGCCGGAATATGCGTGCTCAGCAGCTTTCCCCCTTGCTTTGACCAGGGTAAAACATGAAAACGGCTGTAGTGCAGCACTTCAAAATTCAATAACGAGAGCCAGTCCAGTTGGCGCATCAGCGTAAACATCCGGCTGTTATAAGGTGAAGATTTACGCAAGACGGGCACCAGCTTACGTAGGCCCATCAGGCTAATCGGGTTAAAACCACTCAAAACCAGCCAGCCATCATCAATTAACACCCGGTCGGCCTCACGCAGTAACCGATGTGGGTCGACGCACCACGGTAGCGTATGCGCCAACAGACAAACATCAACAGACTTATCGGCAAAGGGAAGATGTAAGGGATCGGCCTGAACCTGGACGGGCGCGCCTTGCAGGGAAATATTGACTTGATGAGAAACGGCGCACGCTTCAGAGTTGATTTCTGCGCTTAAATTACCAATTTTAAGCAAATGAAAACCATACATTTTGGCGAACCACGGGTTAAGCTGATGCTCCAGCGCCTCACGATAGTATTCACCCCAGGGCAAATCGCCCCAGCGATGGGGAGCTATGACTGTTTGAGGGATCCTTGCCGGTTTCATCACAACCTTCCGCTACGCACTAAGAGGTAATTTATGAATCTTAACAGTATTCCCGCATTTCAGGACAATTACATCTGGGTTCTGAGTAATAATGAAGGACGTTGTCTGATCGTTGATCCTGGCGAAGCGGCTCCCGTGCTAAACGCCATCAAAGAGAAGAACTGGCAGCCGGAAGCGATTTTCCTCACTCACCATCACCACGACCATGTTGGCGGCGTGAAAGAACTTCTTCAACATTTTCCGCACGTAGTGGTTTACGGACCGGCAGAAACACAAGATAAGGGAACCACGCACGTAGTCAAAGATGGCGATAGCGCCCTCGTTTTAGGGCATGAATTTAGTATATTTGCCACACCGGGTCACACTTTAGGACATATCTGTTACTTTAGTCATCCTTACCTTTTCTGCGGCGACACCCTTTTCTCTGGAGGCTGTGGACGCCTGTTTGAAGGTACAGCCTCACAGATGTATCAATCACTTAAAAAAATCAGCGCCCTTCCTGACGATACGCTGATTTGTTGCGCACATGAGTATACTTTAGCAAACATGAAGTTTGCATTGAGCATCCTACCGCACGATTCGTTCATAAATGAATATTATCGTAAAGTTAATGAGTTACGCGCAAAAAACCAAATTACACTCCCCGTAATTCTGAAAAATGAGCGGAAAAATAATATTTTTTTGAGAACGGAAGATCCTGATTTAATTAATGAAATAAACAAAGAAACAAAGTTGCAACAACCTGAAGAGCGTTTTGCCTGGTTAAGGTCAAAGAAAGACAGCTTCTGACAATTCCTACTTGTCATTGGCGAACTTCGCCGTTATGATCGGTCGTCTTTTAAGCAACTATTGACACACACATGAAGGCAAAAGCGATATTACTCGCCTCTGTCCTGCTTGTGGGGTGCCAGTCGTCTCAGAACACTGGCAACGTCCAACAGCACGCACAGAGCCTTTCTGCAGCTGGTCAAGGGGAAGCAGGAAAGTTTACGAGTCAGGCACGATGGATGGACGATGGGACGTCTCTCGCGCCGGATCAAGACTTGTGGGCTTTCATTGGCGACGAGCTAAAGATGGGAATTCCGGAGAACAACCGGATACGCGAACAGAAACAGAAGTATTTACGCAATAAGAGCTATCTCCACGATGTAACTTTACGGGCAGAGCCGTATATGTACTGGATAGCCGGGCAGGTTAAGAAACGTAACATGCCGATGGAACTGGTACTACTACCCATAGTGGAGAGCGCTTTTGACCCACACGCAACGTCTGGCGCCAATGCCGCAGGCATCTGGCAGATCATTCCGAGCACAGGGCGCAATTATGGTTTGAAACAGACCCGCAATTATGATGCGCGTCGTGACGTTGTGGCTTCCACAACGGCCGCGTTAGACATGATGCAGCGTCTGAATAAGATGTTTGATGGCGACTGGCTGTTGACCGTTGCAGCTTATAATAGCGGCGAAGGTCGCGTGATGAAGGCAATCAAAGCGAATAAGGCGCGTGGCAAAGCCACCGACTTCTGGTCGCTTTCGTTACCTCAGGAAACGAAGCTGTACGTGCCAAAAATGCTGGCATTGAGCGATATTCTCAAAAACAGCAAACGCTATGGCGTGCGTCTGCCAACCACAGACGAAAGTCGTGCGCTGGCGCGCGTTCGTTTGAGCAGCCCGGTTGAGATGGCGCAGGTTGCAGATATGGCGGGCATGTCCGTCACCAAGCTGAAAGCGTTTAATGCTGGCGTGAAAGGCTCTACGCTAGGTGTTAGCGGCCCACAGTACGTGATGGTGCCAAAGAAGCATGCAGAACAACTGCGTGAGTCTCTGGCTTCAGGCGAAATTGCTGCCGTACAGTCTACGCTGGTCGCAGACAATACGCCGCTGAACAGCCGTAGCTACAAAGTTCGCTCTGGCGATACGCTTTCCGGCATCGCGGCACGCCTTGGCGTGAGCACGAAAGATTTGCAGCAGTGGAATAGTCTGCGCGGATCTAACCTGAAAGTGGGCCAAAGTCTGACGATTGGCGCTGGCAGTAGCGCACAGCGTCTGGCCAACAACAGCGATAGCATTACCTATCGTGTGCGGAAAGGTGATTCGCTTTCGAGTATCGCCAAACGTCACGGGGTGAACATCAAAGATGTGATGCGCTGGAACAGCGATACAGCAAATCTGCAACCAGGCGATCAGCTAACGTTGTTTGTGAAGAACAGCAGCACACCTGACTCCTGATAGCATGACTCAGAAAAGGCACTGGTTTCCCCCCAGTGCCTTTTTTATTTATGCCGCTTTATGCGCCTCAACCATAATCGTATCGCTGGTAAACGAACCGTCCTCCTGCAAAGCGAAATACGCTTTTACCTCCGCGGATGCGCTCTCCTGATACAAACGAATAGCCTCAACCAGCGCCGCAGGCGTACGCATTCTCGCTACCCATGAACTGAACTCCAGCGGTAAGCGGTCCGTTAACAACGTATCGACAATCAGATTCGCATCATTCACCAGGGACAGCCACTCACCGCTGGAGTAGTTACGTACATGAGAAGTGTCGCGTAACGCTTCTACAGTCTGTAACCAGATATCGCGCACCGGATGCCCAGGCGACATCACATCCATCATAATCAACACGCCACCCGCTTTCAGAACCCGGTTGGCTTCACGCAGTGCCTGCCCAACATCATGCCAGTGATGTGCAGAATAGCGGCTAATCACAACATCAAAGGCGTGATCCTCAAACGGCAGATTTTCAGCATACCCCTGTCGGGTCGCGATATTTTCTAAACCTTTCTCTTTCGCCGCCTGTACGACGACCTCAAGCATCTGCGAAGACAAATCGTAAGCCACCACCTGCTTTACGTTCTGCGCAGCAATAAAACTGGCGTGCCCGGCGCCACATCCCATATCCAGTACGCTGGCATGCGGAAAAGAGGACAGCCGTTCCGCCAGTCGCTGTAAGTCACGACCAGAAGCATGAACGGTGCTGGTTAAATAGGCATTTGCCTGAGAGCCAAACTGCTTTTCGACGTTGTCATGGTGGGAGTGTGTTGTCATCGTGTTGTCCTTTGGTTGTTTGCAAAATAAAGGGCAGCACCACTTCAGGCCTGCCCCACGGCAGACCTGACACACCTTATTGCTCAGGTTTGCCGGGACTGAATTCAACGAGTAGCGGGTTATGATCGGACGCGCGCGTGACCAGTACGGAAGCCTCGCTAACGTTCAAACCTCGATAAAACACAAAATCAAGAGGACGGCCAAACGCCCGTCGGCGCTGATCGTCAGTAAAACGCACCTGGCGCAGGGACATCTCGCGCGCAAAGCGATACAGCGCGTTCATTCGTGGTCGGCTCCAGGCATTAAAATCACCGGCCATAATCACCGGGCCGCTGTGATGCGCAATTTGATCGCCAATAGGAAGTAACTGCTTACTATACACATCCACCCCAAGACTGAAGTTAACGGCGTGAATGTTTACCACCATCAACAATCGCGTATCAGGCAAAGGATATACGGTCACCAGCGCTGACTTCGCCAGACGTAAGATGGGCTCACGTTCGCGCAGCGGGCAGCAGTAGACGGGATGAGCAGCAGAAAGCGTCATAACACCCGAAGGATGCTGAGGTAACACAAAAGCGGGAACCTGATCGGCTGCAAGATAGTTAGCGGTCGCAAACTGCACCAGTTCGGGCGTGGTTTGCGCTTCCTGTAATAAAACCAGGTGCGCATCTTTGCCAAAGTTTTTCAGCACCGATAACCATTCGGCCCGCTGCTGTTTAAAGATATTCCACACCAGAATCCGAATGCGGTCTTCACTGCTTAACGGCACTCCGGCGGGTAATGCCTGGCCAATACTCGCAAACGACCCAGGCGGTAAAATCCGCTCGGCGGGTTGTCCGGCAATATAGCGCATGGCATAAGTATTTTTTCGCACGTTTGACTTTAAAACCTCTGTAACGTCAACCAGCCCGGGCACGGACTGGTTATTCTGTTATAGGGATTTTAGCTCACACTTTCAACGAGCAGTTACATATTGTTTTGTAAGCAAGCGCTTACCTCCGTAAATTTAACCAGGAACAGCGCGAACTGGCCTATCCAACCGATCACGGGTTAACGCCGTCAGAACAGGCGCTCCGGCCACCACACCTCACGCGCAGATTGAAACCAACAGCCCAGGATGTTTTAATGAAAAAATAGCCAAAATATCAATGTAATTTTGCTTCAGGTGCAAAAATGAAAGCTACATCAGAAGAACTCGTGATATTTGTTGCCGTAGTCGAAAGCGGTAGCTTTAGCCGCGCTGCGGAGCAACTTGGACAGGCGAATTCTGCGGTCAGCCGGGCAGTCAAAAAGCTGGAAATGAAACTGGGCGTGAGTCTGCTTAATCGCACAACACGCCAGTTGAGTCTGACGGAAGAAGGCGAACGTTACTTTCGTCGCGTGCAGTCGATACTACAAGACATGGCCGCCGCTGAAACGGAGGTGATGGAAACGCGAAGCACTCCACGCGGCCTGTTGCGTATCGACGCCGCCACGCCGGTGATACTGCACTTTCTGATGCCGCTGGTTAAGCCTTTTCGCGAGCGTTATCCAGAAATGACGCTATCACTGGTTTCCTCAGAAACATTCATCAATCTGATTGAACGAAAGGTCGATGTCGCCATACGTGCCGGGACGCTGACCGATTCAAGCCTGCGCGCCCGCCCGCTCTTTACCAGTTATCGAAAGATTATCGCGTCGCCGGATTATATTGCCCGCTTTGGCAAACCCGAAACCATTGAAGAGTTAAAACAGCATCTATGTCTCGGATTCACTGAACCGGCTTCGCTCAATACATGGCCTGTAGCATGTAGCGACGGGCAACTCCATGAAATCAGCAGCGGTCTGTCGTCAAATAGCGGTGAGACGCTCAAGCAGCTTTGTCTGAGTGGTAACGGGATCGCCTGCCTGTCTGACTATATGATTGATAAAGAAATCGCGCGGGGAGAGCTTGTGGAGCTGATGGCCGATAAGCGCCTACCGGTAGAGATGCCTTTCAGTGCCGTTTATTACAGCGATCGTGCGGTCAGTACCCGCATTCGGGCATTCATCGATTTTCTCAGTGATCATGTAAAAAAGCCCCCGAAGGAGCTGTAAAAGAGGGTTAAGGGTACAGAGTGAGGGTTAGCCGATCAGTCCCACTCTGGCGCCAGACCTTCCGGGCTGACAAGGCGATCGTTGCAATCCAGTGCGGCAATCGCCTTTTTTGCCCAATCCACGACCTTGCGATTTTGCAGATACGGAGACAGTTCAATCTGGTTATTTTTATGCGGAAAAAGATCGTAGAACGCAGAGGATTTTTGCGAAATAAGCAATAATGGAACAGCAGGCAAGAAAAAAGCCCTGAGCGTTAGCTCAGGGCTCTTAATAAGTGGCGGAACGGACGGGACTCGAACCCGCGACCCCCTGCGTGACAGGCAGGTATTCTAACCAACTGAACTACCGCTCCAC
>NZ_JAOWFX010000004.1:0-239 GCF_030333435.1 Citrobacter sp. CK191
CCACCCCGCGTCCGTCTTTCTGCTTCGTATTTCAAACCACATCTGCGTTGGCTTTCCTCGTTCACCTCAGTCACTTACTGGAGTAAGCTCCTAAGGATTCACTGCGTCGCCGCCTTGTTGTGATTCGAACTACTTTGCAAAATATTACATCATATTTCAATTGGTTGCGGGGGCCGGATTTGAACCGACGACCTTCGGGTTATGAGCCCGACGAGCTACCAGGCTGCTCCACCCCGCGT
>NZ_JAOWFX010000005.1:0-203 GCF_030333435.1 Citrobacter sp. CK191
GGCTGGCTTTTCTGAATTGGTCGGTGATAGAGGATTACTCGCCACTACGTGGCTCGCCCTTCGGGCCGTTGCTCACGCAACGTTCTCTCGCTACGCTCGAGTCGAACCTCTTGCCCCCGGAGGTTCTCATCCTCGTTAAATTCCAGACAGCAAAAAGCCAGCCCGTGGGCTGGCTTTTCTGAATTGGTCGGTGATAGAGGATT
>NZ_JAOWFX010000006.1:0-260 GCF_030333435.1 Citrobacter sp. CK191
TGAGAGACTCATACACACTTTACGTGTGTCGTTTCAATTTTCAGCTTGATCCAGATTTTTAAAGAGCAAATATCTCAAACGTCACCCGAAGATGAGTTTTGAGATATTAAGGCAGGTGACTTTCACTCACGAACCAGCAAGTGGCGTCCCCTGGGAGGTCTGACCTCATCAGTTGAACGCTGGCGTCCCCTAGGGGATTCGAACCCCTGTTACCGCCGTGAAAGGGCGGTGTCCTGGGCCTCTAGACGAAGGGGACACTG
>NZ_JAOWFX010000007.1:0-255 GCF_030333435.1 Citrobacter sp. CK191
CTTTGTGCCCTTAAAACGAATCTTTTACCCTGATACTGCGTTGGCTGCGCTCGTAAACTCAGTCACATACCTGTGTATGCTCCTTCCTTTCCTTTGCTTGCCGCCTTGTCTCAGCGTAAAATCTTTCGTTTTCGCAAAATCTGTAATCAAAGCTGAATATTGTTTGTGTCTCTCATCCGCCAAAACATCTTCGGCGTTGTAAGGTTAAGCCTCACGGTTCATTAGTACCGGTTAGCTCAACGCATCGCTGCGCTT
>NZ_JAOWFX010000008.1:0-263 GCF_030333435.1 Citrobacter sp. CK191
AGGCCGGGTGTGTAAGCGCAGCGATGCGTTGAGCTAACCGGTACTAATGAACCGTGAGGCTTAACCTTACAACGCCGAAGGTGTTTTGGCGGACTGAGAGACGATTTTCAGCTTTGATTACAGATTTTGCGAAAACGAAAGATTTTACGCTGAGACAAGGCGGCAAGCGAAGGAAAGGAAGGGGCATACACAGGTATGTGACTGAGTTTACGAGCGCAGCCAACGCAGTATCAGGGTAAAAGATTCGTTTTAAGGGCACAAAG
>NZ_JAOWFX010000009.1:0-206 GCF_030333435.1 Citrobacter sp. CK191
GCATCCGTAGCTCAGCTGGATAGAGTACTCGGCTACGAACCGAGCGGTCGGAGGTTCGAATCCTCCCGGATGCACCATCTCTTACTTGATACGGCTTTAGTAGCGGTATCAAAATCTGCAATAAAGTAAGTTTCCCGATGCATCCGTAGCTCAGCTGGATAGAGTACTCGGCTACGAACCGAGCGGTCGGAGGTTCGAATCCTCCC
>NZ_JAOWFX010000010.1:0-449 GCF_030333435.1 Citrobacter sp. CK191
TGCGAAAATTTGAGAGACTCATACACACTTTACGTGTGTCGTTTCAATTTTCAGCTTGATCCAGATTTTTAAAGAGCAAAACTTCGCAGTGAACCTTTTCAGGTACACTCTGAAGTTTTCTTATATGAGCAGTAAAATATGGTGGAGCTATGCGGGATCGAACCGCAGACCTCCTGCGTGCAAAGCAGGCGCTCTCCCAGCTGAGCTATAGCCCCATACAGTACAGTCAGAACCTCTTACCGATGATTTTTCCTGAGACAAGGCGTGGAATGACGAAGCATACTTAAAGTATGTGAGTCATTTCACAACGCAGTATTCAGGGAAAATCTGGTAGGCCTGAGTGGACTTGAACCACCGACCTCACCCTTATCAGGGGTGCGCTCTAACCACCTGAGCTACAAGCCTGTAGAGGTTTTTACTGCTCGTTTTTCATCAGACAATCTGTGTGG
>NZ_JAOWFX010000011.1:0-228516 GCF_030333435.1 Citrobacter sp. CK191
TTCTCATCCTCGTTAAATTCCAGACAGCAAAAAGCCAGCCCGTGGGCTGGCTTTTCTGAATTGGTCGGTGATAGAGGATTCGAACCTCCGACCCCTTCGTCCCGAACGAAGTGCGCTACCAGGCTGCGCCAATCACCGAATGCGGGGCGCATCTTACTGCTCAGGTGCGCGCCCGTCAATCCCTTAGTTTGAAAATGCCATTCAATCGGCGAGAAAGTCAGCAGACCGCTTACTGCACCACTGCATTCTGTTCAGCCGGAATATGGCACCAGTCGTTGTTTTCGTTAATTCCGCCATCTGGCGAGGTGTAGCCGAGACATCCCATCACCGTGTCATACAGCTCCACATGACGGCGCGGCGTTTTCATCGCCGCCGCCTGTTGCAGGCGCGCAAGCATCTGCGCATGCTGCGGGTTCTCCAGATACTTATCCGACATCCACACCAGCATTGGCACCCGGAACTGTTCTGGCGGCGCCATCTTGCGCGGCGTGCCGTGCAAATGCTCACGCTCATTGATCGACTCGCCGTGATCGGCGGCGTAAAACACAATGGCTTTCTTATCGCGCAGCTGATCGAACACACGGGTAATAAAGTGATCAACATAGCTCACCGAGTTATCGTAAGAGTTGATCATCTCCGCTTTTGTGCAGCCGTCGTCAACGCCGACACACTCCGGCGTCCACTGCGCAAAGCTGCGGGGATACCGCTGCGTATAGTTATAATGCGACCCTTTGGTATGCATCACGATCAGGTGTTTCCCATCAGGGGTTTGCGCTAACGAACGCTGCATTTCATCCACCAGCAACATATCATCAACCGTCTTACCCCGGTTGCGCGGCTCTGCGCCGATTTGCTCGCGGTAGGCAATGTTATCCGCCATCGTATTGCTGTAGAACCACATTTCGCTCTGCATCGCATACAGATCGGCGCTAAACCCTAACTGCTTCAGCACCGCAAAAATGTTTTGCTCTTTCAGCGTACGCTGCGGATTCTCCGACGCGCCACCCTCGCGCACAAACATACAGCGCAGCGAGAGTTTGGTCGCGGTATCACACGACTCACCCCGGAACGCCGCGAGATTTTTTTCCTGCGCCAGCTTCGGCGTCGTGTTCCGCTCGTAGCCGAAGATGCCCATATGATCCCAACGCGTGGTTTCGCCGATGATAAACACAACATACGTGTCATCAATGCTTTCTGGCGCAACATAGGTAAACTTCTTCGCCGGGTTCATCAGCGAGTTATTATCCGACGACTCATCCACCTGCGCCCAGGCGTACAGCCCTAAAGCCGACAGCCAGTTCGACGGTAAATAAGAGTTCGCCACCACGCCGCCATAGCTCGGCAAATCGATACCCGTTGTTCGTTCAACATTCTTTTGCTGAACGTCGAGCAGGCGAATCGGCGCCCACACCATCACCCCAGCCAGAACCACCGCCGCCACGCTGCGAACGCGCTGTCCCGGCGTGCGTAACTGCCGCAGCAGGGTATAACGACAGCGGTTACTCCAGATAAAGACCAGCGGCAGAATGCTCACCGCCACCAGCCACAAAATGAAGTGCCAGCCGACGACCTCTTTCGATAAATCGATATCCGTGGTCATCACGGAGGCAATAATGCCGTAGCCGATCACCACGTTCAGGAGGGTCATGTAATAGCTGGCGCTCGCGGAGAACAGCACCACCAGCGTAGCCAGAACCCGCCAGACGCGGCGACCAAACAGGGAAAGCAGACGGAGTAAGAAGAACGTGGCGAGAACCGTGGCCCCAAGTTCAACCACTGCCGAGAGGCCTTTCCAGACGGTAAATTCCTGCGCATAGCTGCCAAACCGGCGGTAAAACACTGCGCAATTCATAAACAGGCCGATATAGAGCGCAAGCAAGAAGCTCAGCTTCTGCTGCGTCATCGATTTAATGTATTTCATGCAAGCAAACCCTGGAAATCGGGATAAAAACCACCCGCAAAAGGCCATTCCAGACCGGGCAGGTGGATAAATGCGGTAACAGCAGATGTCAGACAGTCTACACGCGCGGGTATGTAGACCACAGGGAAGCGTAAAAGTGTCGGAAGAATAAGCAAGCGGCCCGGATATTTACAAAAATATCCGGGCCGGGAAGTGGTTAAATGATGAATAAAATCAGGCGTGAGCCTCTTTAAAGACGCGGCGCTGAGGCTGGCGAATCGTGGTCGAGAGCGCCAGAGAGAGGATCAGCAGAGCGAAAATAACGCAGAAGGTGACGTAGAACCCACCGAACAGCGAGGCGATAATCGACCCGCAAATACTGCCAATCCCAAAGCCCAGGTAAATCACGCCGTAGTTTTTCGCCAGGTTATTCAGGCCGAAGAACTCGCTCACCAGCGACGGGAACACCGTGATCGTACCGCCGAAGTTAAAGGCGACGCAGGCAATCGCGGCGAAGAACGTCACATCATTCAGCGGCGCGAACAGTAACGCCGCCATCCCGACCAGCGAGACAACCTGACCGAGGGTAATCACGCGGATACGGGCGATTTTGTCAGACAGAATGCCCAGCACCAGGCGGCCTGACAGGTTAGCGATGGAAATCACCGTGACCGCGTTGGCCGCCGAAGCAACATCCATATGCGCCAGCCCCTGAGCAATGTCTTTCGCCACGCCGATGACATACAGACCGCTCATGCAGGCCGTCAGGAACATCACCGCCAGCATCCAGTACTGCGGTTTACGCATGGACTGCGCCAGGGTGAAGTCGTTTTCCACCACCCCGTTTACCGCTTTAACATCCTGATTCGGCGCGTCTTTCATCAGCGTTGAACCAAAGACAATCATCACCAGCACAATCGCGCCCCAGATCATAAATGTCTTTTCCAGACCGACCGTCGCCAGCAGTTGGCTGTCGATGAATTTGAAGCCGAGGCTACCGAGGCCATAAGAACCAATCGCGAAGGCGGAAATCAGCCCTTTACGTTCCGGGAACCATTTTACGCAGTTAGACAGCGTTAACAGGTATCCCGCCCCGTCTGCCAGGCCAACCAGCACCCCGGCGCTCAGCCACAGCATCATAAGGTTGTTGGAATGCGCCGTTAAAAAGAAGCCGATGCCCAGTAAAACACCTGACGCCATCGTGACGCGTTTTACGCCGAAACGTTCCTGTAATTTACCCGCCACGGAAGAGGAGATCGCCAGTCCCAGGCTCAACAAGCCAAATGAAAAGGCCACCTGGCTGACGGGCTCATCCAGTTTTGCAGAGAGCGCGCCATTAAACAGGCTCCAGGTGTAAACAGAACCTAACGCAAATTGTGTGATGATGGTGCCGATAAGCGTCAGCCAACGGGTACGCTGATAATCAGAAGTTTTCATGGCAGTCTTCCTGCATAAACAAAGGAGAAATTCACTGCCGACAACAATAACGAAGTGCTTTTTATGCAGGGGAAAAACGGCATGAAATGCCATCAGAACGGAATGAAATGCCTGGATTGCGGAATGAATGACGAGACAAAGACTGCGCAGCGTGATTTTTTTAATGTCAGTTAGTACCCACTATCGCTGTATGTCTTGTTATTAAAGAGACTCAATTGTAAAAAACTTGTTTTTATTACGTGCATATTCTCGTTAAAATCTGGCGCTAACGCCCAGGGTGTACAGGTAGTCGCTATTGCTTGCGCTGTTATCTGCCTGAGAGAGCGCCGCATACGCCGCGATATGCGGGTTCAGTAGCATATCCGCCCCCACCGTCACATCCAGCCAGTTGCCATTCTGATCCGCCGCCGTCATTCGACTCAGCCCCGACTGCGCTTTCCAGATGTTCTCGCCGTATTGCTGGTTATAGCTGATTTGCGCCCAGGGACGGATATCGCCAAACTGCGAATTCACCCGCCAGCCCAACGTACTGACGCTGGCATGCCACAGAGGGTCGGTCAGCGCCTGCGCCGTCACGCTGTCGCCAAATTCATTAAACATCGAGGTGGTTGAGCCGTCGTAATGCAGGCTGGCGACCGGCCCGGTCGTCACGCGCCCGGCAAGCGGAAAATTCCAGCCCATGCTCATGCCGCTGGTCGCATCCAGTGGCGTTTGATCGGCCAGGCTCAGCACAGGGCCAGGCGCATTCTGGCTGGACCGAATCCGCTCCGCCAGAATATCGTTGTAACTTGGTTGGTGATCGCTGTCCCATGTATAGCGTTCTGTCGTATGACCCGATACAGCATCAGCGATATATTCTTGTTGCCAGGCATATGCTGTGTTAGTGAAAATTGCACAGACGATAACGCTCGCCAGGCAGCACCACACCTGGCGACCACTGCATTTTTTTATAATCATCAACGCGACTCCAGAGAAGAGCCGAATTCGGCGATATTATTGTCATTGTTTGGCGGTTCCAGGGCTTATTAGCCCTGTATTAAATATTGTCTTTTTAGCTGGCGCATCAAGGCGGGCCGAATGAAATTTTTGCGGTAGTCAAAACAGCGAGGAAGAGTATGCAGCGTTGCGGATGGGTCAGTCAGGACCCACTATACATCGCCTATCACGACAAGGAGTGGGGCATTCCCGAAACCGACGGCAAAAAGCTGTTCGAGATGATCTGCCTTGAAGGCCAGCAGGCGGGGCTTTCCTGGATCACCGTGCTGAAGAAACGGGAAAACTATCGCGCAAACTTCCACCACTTTGATCCCGTTCGCGTCGCGGCGATGCAGGAAGACGACGTTGAGCGTCTGTTGCAGGATGCGGGCATTATTCGCCATCGGGGGAAAATTCAGGCCATCATCGGCAATGCCAGGGCATATCTCGCAATGGAGCAAAATGGCGAACCGTTTGCTGAATTCGTCTGGTCTTTTGTCGAAAACCAGCCGCAGGTAACGCGCGCCGCCAGCCTGAGCGAGATCCCCACCTCAACCCCCGCGTCAGATGCGCTGGCAAAAGCGCTGAAAAAACGCGGCTTCAAGTTCGTCGGCACCACCATTTGCTACTCCTTTATGCAGGCGTGCGGGCTGGTCAACGACCATATCACGGGCTGTTTCTGCCATCCTGGAGGTCAGCATGATTCGCGAATCCCGGACTGACGATATGGCGTCAATTTTGACGCTCTGGATGGAAAGCACGATCTATGCCCACCCGTTTATCGAAGCGCGCTACTGGCGCGAAAGCGAAGCGATAGTGCGTGACGTGTACCTGCCCGCCGCGCAGACCTGGGTGTGGGAAGAAGCAGGTTCACTGAAAGGCTTTGCCAGCGTGATGGAAGCGCGCTTTTTGGGCGCGCTGTTTGTCACGCCAGACGCGATCCGCAGCGGGATTGGCAAGGCGCTGGTGCAGCATGTTCAGCTGCGCTTTACCGCGCTCAGCCTGGAGGTTTACCAGAAAAATCAGTCGGCGGTGAATTTCTACCATGCGCTGGGTTTTCGTATCGAAGACAGCGCATGGCAGGAAGATACACAGCATCCGACATGGATTATGGGCTGGCAGGCGGATTAAACGCCGTAAGCGTCAGCGAGGGGCCGGTATACTTTTCAATCCACGCCAGCGCGGTGTTGCCCGCACAGCCGTTCCCCAGTCGCGAACTGGGGAGATCTTTGGTCAACACGTTTACCGCGCCATTTTTACAGATGCCGCCAGCCGACACCTCTAAATCCGGCCATGCCCCTTCATGAATGCAGATAACGCCGTGTCTAATGCCCTCCGTCACCACCGCGCCCGCCAGAATTTGTCCTCGGTGATTCCAGACCCGCACCGTGTCGCCGTCGGCAATGCCCCGCGTCTGCGCATCCTGCGGATGCAGAGTAACCGGTTCGCGCCCCGCCACCGCATACTGTTCACGAAGCTGGCTGTAGTTAAGCTGGCTGTGCAGACGATGCGCCGGATGGGCGGACAGCACCTGTAGCTGACCGGGTTCGGCATTGCCGTGCCATTCGTCCGGCTCCAGCCACATTGGGTGTCCTGGGCAGTCCGCATAGCCGTAGTCCGCAATTCGCCGGGAGTAGATCTCTATCTTGCCGCTGTCCGTTTTCAGTGGATGCGCGTCGGGGTCGCGGCGGAAATCCGCAAAGCGGATAAACTGCGCGTTGGCCGCATTCTCCGGCATTTCAATCAGATCGTTGGCTTCCCAGAACTGTGCAAACGGCGGCAGCGTCACCTGCTGGCTGGCGCCGCGTTGCCCGGCGATGTTGTAGAAGGTTTCCAGCCACTCAAGCTCGCTTTTCCCTTCGGTAAAGCGCGCATGACCGCCCGTTTCCCAGCGCTCGCTCAGTTCGGCAAACACGTCAAAGTCATTACGGGCCTCATCACGCGGCGGCACAACCTGCTTCATCGGCACCAGATGCTGGTTGCTGTAGTCGCCGGTCATGGTTAAGTCGTTACGTTCATAAGAGGTCGTGGCAGGTAACACAATATCGGCATGTTTCGCCGCAGCGGTCCAGAAACATTCGGAGATCACCACCAGTTCCGGCTTTTGCCAGGCGCGAATCAGACGGTTGGTATCCTGATGATGCGTAAAGTTCGCGCCGCCAGCCCACCAGACGAAGCGGATATCCGGGAAATGGCGGTTCATACCGTTGTGCTGATAGGGCGCGCCGGGATTCTCCAGCGCCTCGACAATGCGCGCCACCGGAATTTTGTCTACCGCATCGGTGCCGCCTGGCAGACTGCCCTGCATTGAAGCCAGTACGGCGGCGCGGCGCGTCGGGTTTCCCCCGTTGGCGAAATGGTACGAGAGGCCAAAACCGCCGCCGGGCGTGCCAATTTGCCCTAACATGGCGGCAAGCGTTACCAGCATCCAGTGTTTTTGCTCGCCGAACTGCTGACGCTGCATCCCCCAGCCAGACATCAACATAGTGGTGTTTTTATGGAAGAGTTCCGCCAGTTCGTGAATTTTAGCGGCGGATACGCCGCAAATATCTGCGGCCCATTCCGCCGTTTTCGCCACGCCGTCGCTCACGCCCAGCAGATAGTCGGCGAATGTCTCGTAACCGGTCGTGCAGCGCGCCAGAAACGCGTCATCATGCCAGCCGTTTTTCACCAGCGTATGCGCAATCCCCAGCATCAGCGCCACGTCAGTCCCCATATGCGGGGCGATCCACTCCATCTTATCGCCAAAGAACGCCGCGCTTTCCGATCGCATTGGATCGATGCAGATCAGTCGTTTCCCGCTGTTGCGCAGCGCGGCAAAGTAAGCAATGCCCTGCTCATCCGACGCATTCCAGGCAATTTTTAGCGTATTCAAAGGGTTGGCGCTCCATAGCACCACCACGTCACTGTGTTCCAGCACAACCGGCCAGCTGGTCTGCTGCTGGTAGACTTCGTTTCCGCCCACCACATACGGCATGATGGCCTGCGCCGCCCCCGTGGAGTAATCCCCCAGATGCCCGGTATACCCGCCCGCCAGCGCCATATAACGCTGCAACAGGGTGGAAGCTTTATGCAGCACGCCATTCGAGCGCCAGCCATAAGAACCGGCAAAAATCGAGGACGGCCCATATGTTTCACGAATACGTTTGTGCTGGGTATGGATCAGATCCAGCGCCTCATCCCAACTCACCCGCACAAATTCATCCTGACCGCGCACGCCCTGTGGCTTCTCTGGCGAGGCGAGAAACCCTTTACGCACCATCGGGAAACGCACCCGGGTAGGGCTGTGAACCTGGTCGCGCACGACGGTTTGCAGGGAATTGAGATGCGAAGTGGGCAGCGCCCCGCGAGACGCGAGAATCGTCTCGCCGTCAGTGTCGACCCGGACAGGTCCCCAGTGGGCGGCGGTTAATACCGAATAGTGCGATGGTGCGTTGATCAAAATGCGCTCCTGAATGCGATGCAGGTGTGACGGCTTATTTATTATGCCGCTCAATGTTACTTACAAATTTAAGAGTCTTCCCTGGAATTTTCTTCATGTTCGCACGTCATAATCAACCGCCACCGTCGCTGTGGCGAAAAAATAAAAAAGTCATTAAGGAACTAAGATGAAAAAACGTGTTTTGGTCATTGCTGCTATCGTGAGCGGCGCCCTGGCAGTATCTGGCTGCACAACAAACCCTTACACCGGCGAGCGCGAAGCGGGTAAATCCGGCATTGGCGCGGGCATTGGTTCTCTGGTCGGCGCAGGCGTCGGCGCACTCTCCTCCTCCAAGAAAGATCGCGGCAAAGGCGCGCTGATTGGCGCAGCGGCAGGCGCGGCGCTGGGCGGCGGCGTTGGCTATTACATGGACGTACAGGAAGCGAAACTGCGTGACAAAATGCAGGGAACGGGCGTGAGCGTGACGCGAAGTGGCGATAACATCATCCTGAATATGCCGAATGACGTCACCTTCGACAGCAGCAGCGCAACCCTGAAACCGGCAGGCGCCAACACGCTGACCGGCGTGGCGATGGTGCTGAAAGAGTACAACAAAACCGCCGTTAACGTAGTGGGCTACACCGACAGTACCGGCGGGCAGGATCTGAACATGCGTCTGTCGCAGCAGCGCGCGGACTCCGTGGCCAGCGCGCTGATCACCCAGGGCGTTGCCGCCAACCGCATCCGCACCAGCGGCATGGGCCCGGCGAACCCAATCGCCAGCAACAGCACCGCCGAAGGTAAAGCGCAAAACCGCCGCGTGGAAATCACCTTAAGTCCGTTGCAGTAATCGTTGTGCCGGGTGGCGACAGTACCACCCGGCACATCACCGGATGGTGGCTTCGCCTTATCCGGCCTACATTCTTATCCGGCATGAAGCGCTTGCCATCGTTGATTTTCGCGTTAAGGTGTTGTCACCAAATTCAGGGAAATCAGCGATGAGCAAATCAACACGGGCAACCATCAGCGATGTGGCGAAAGCCGCTAAAACCGGAAAAACCAGCATTTCACGCTACCTCAACGGTGAGAAGCATTTGCTGTCCGAGGCCCTGCTGGCGCGCATTGAAAAAGCCATTGCCGAACTCGACTATCGCCCAAGCCTGATGGCCAGAGGCCTGAAACGCGGTCGTACCCGCCTGATTGGCCTGATCATCGCCGATATTACCAACCCCTATTCCGTTAACGTGTTGAGCGGCATTGAAGCCGCCTGCCGCGAGAAAGGGTTCACTCCCCTGGTCTGTAACACCAATAATGAGGTGGATCAGGAACTGCACTATCTGGATCTGCTGCGCAGCTACCAGGTGGAAGGCATCGTGGTGAACGCCGTCGGGATGCGCGAGGAGGGGCTGAACCGCCTGCAACAGTCGGCGCTGCCGATGGTTCTGATTGACCGTAAAATCCCTGATTTCGCCTGCGATGTCGTGGGTCTGGATAACACCCAGGCGGCAACAACCGCCACCGAACATCTCATTGAGCAAGGGTTCGAGGCGATCCTGTTTCTCAGCGAACCGCTCGGTATGGTCAATACCCGCCGCGAGCGCCTGAACGCATTTCGTGCGACGCTGGCGCGTTACCCTGGCGTGGTGGCGGAAAACGCCGAGGTGCCGCTGGCGGAAAATACGCAACTGGATAACACCCTGCGCCAGTTTCACCAGCAGCACCGGGGGATGCGCAAAGCCGTGATCTCCGCTAACGGCGCGCTCACATTGCAGGTCGCCCGTTCGCTCAAACGCATTGGTCTTAACTGGGGCAGCGACATCGGCCTGCTCGGTTTTGACGAACTGGAATGGGCAGAGCTGGCAGGCGTCGGCATCACCACGCTGAAACAGCCGACCTGGCAAATTGGTTTTGCCGCTGTCGAGCAGGTTGTACGCCGCATTGAAGGGGGCAGCGACGCGATTCACGAGCAGGTTTTCTCCGGCGAGCTGATCGTTCGCGGCTCCACCGCCCGCTAATTTTCCTTCGTGATGGTGATCATAATTTCGACACACTGCACTTTTCTTTGGAACCGGTTCCATCTAGCGTAATAGCAAGAGCGATAGATTTGGAGTTCCCATGCAAAGAAAAATTATGGTGGTCACCGCCGCCTATGGCTACGACCAGGTGCGTGCCGCAGGCGGGCAAACCGCGATGCTGCCCATCATTGCCGGAGCGGGGGCGGATGGCGTCGAGATTCGCCGTGAAATGTTCACTGACGCCGAGCTTAACGCGCTCCCGCTGCTGGCGGCCGCCATTGACATTTTCGGCCTGCTGGCCTGCTATTCCGCGCCGGAACCGCTGTTTCTGGAGGATGGCAGCCTCAACCCCCACCTTCCCGACCTGTTACAGGAAGCCCGCACGCTGCAAGCGCTGTGGCTGAAAGTGTCGCTGGGTCATTTTGAACGCCAGGATCAGCTCGACACCCTGCGTGACTGGCTGGAGAGCAGCGGCATGGCGCTGGTGGTGGAAAATGATCAAACCGCCTGCGGGAAATTGCGCCCGATGCAACGCTTCAATGCCGCCTGTCAGGTACAGAACCTGCCCATCAGACTGACGTTTGATATGGGGAACTGGCTGTGGGTAGGCGACTCGCCGGAAGACGCCGCACGCTACCTGGCGCCCGCCGTCGGCTATATCCACGTTAAAGCCGCCACGCCCCATCACGACAGTTTCCGCGCCGTTGCGCCGGATGACGCCGACCCCCGCTGGCTGGCGCTGCTGAACGCGCTGCCTGTTGATGTACCGCGCGGTATTGAGTTCCCACTGGAAGGGCAAGACTTGACGGCGGTGACTCGTCGCTACGTCGATTTGTTACGTGAGGAGTAACGCATGAAAAATTCTCTGGATGTCATCACGATTGGTGAAGCAATGGCGATGTTCGTCGCCACGCAAACGGGCGATCTCGCGGACGTAGACGCGTTTATCAAACGCGTCGCCGGGGCCGAACTTAACGTAGCGACCGGCCTGGCGCGCCTGGGGTTAAACGTCGGCTGGGTAAGCCGCGTCGGTGATGACAGTTTTGGCCGTTTTGTCCTTAAGTCGCTTGAAAAAGAAGGGATTGATGCGCAGGGCGTCACGCTGGACGGACGTTACGCCACCGGCTTTCAGCTTAAATCTAAAGTCGAAAATGGAACCGATCCCATTGTGGAATATTTCCGTAAAGGTTCTGCTGCAAGCCACCTTTCCGTGGACGATTACCACGATGCGTACTTCTCCGGCGCGCGTCATCTGCACTTAAGCGGCGTTGCGGCGGCGCTTTCCGCCAGCTCTTATGAACTGCTGGCGCATACCGCCCGAACCATGAAAGCACAGGGCAAAACGATTTCATTCGATCCGAATCTGCGCCCGGTGCTGTGGAAAAGCGAAGACGAAATGGTGGAAAAACTTAACCGCCTCGCCTTCCAGGCTGACTGGGTGCTGCCCGGTCTGAAAGAGGGAATGATATTAACCGGACAGCAAACGCCTGAGGGCATTGCCGATTTTTATCTGCGCCACGGCGTGAAAGCGGTGGTGCTGAAAACCGGCGCGGATGGCGCCTGGTACAAAACCGCTGAGGGCGAGCAAGGCTGCGTCACACCGGTAAAAGTGGACAACGTGGTCGATACGGTTGGTGCGGGCGATGGCTTTGCCGTGGGCGTGATCAGCGCCCTGCTGGAAGGCCGCACGCTGCATCAGGCAGTGACGCGAGGCAATAAAATTGGCGCGCTGGCGATTCAGGTTCAGGGCGACAGCGAAGGATTACCCACTCGTGAAGCGTTAGGCGAATAAACTTCACGCAATGATAACAGCCCCCTGTACCCTACATACAGCGGCGGCATAGTGACAGAGGCAGGCCTATGACAAGCTCAACAAATGCAGCAAAACGCTGGTGGTACATCATGCCTATCGTGTTCATCACGTACAGCCTGGCGTACCTGGATCGCGCAAACTTCAGCTTCGCTTCCGCAGCGGGAATTAACGAAGACCTCGGCATCACGAAAGGGATCTCCTCCCTGCTGGGCGCCCTGTTCTTCCTCGGCTATTTCTTCTTCCAGATCCCAGGCGCGGTGTACGCCGAGCGTCGCAGCGTACGTAAACTAATTTTTATCTGCCTGATTTTATGGGGGGCATGCGCATCGCTGACCGGGATGGTGAGTAATATCCCAATGCTTGCCGCCATCCGCTTTATTCTCGGCGTCGTGGAAGCGGCCGTTATGCCCGCCATGCTGATTTACATCAGCAACTGGTTCACGAAGTCAGAGCGTTCGCGCGCCAATACGTTCCTGATTCTCGGCAACCCGGTGACGGTGCTATGGATGTCTGTGGTTTCAGGCTACCTGATTCAGGCGCTCGGCTGGCGTGAAATGTTCATTATTGAAGGCTTCCCCGCCATCATCTGGGCGTT
Organism: Citrobacter sp. CK191; assembly: GCF_030333435.1. Classification (NCBI taxonomy): domain Bacteria; kingdom Pseudomonadati; phylum Pseudomonadota; class Gammaproteobacteria; order Enterobacterales; family Enterobacteriaceae; genus Citrobacter; species Citrobacter sp. CK191. Next base: position 12,157 of record NZ_JAOWFX010000011.1, read on the forward strand.
CTTCTGGTGGGTGCTGGTGAAAGATAAACCGTCACAGGCCGGATGGCTGACGGAGTCAGAAAAAGCCGCTCTTCAGGCGCAGCTGGAAAAAGAGCAGCAGGGCATCAAAGCGGTACGCAATTACAGTGAGGCATTCCGCTCACGCAACGTCATCCTGCTGTGCATGCAGTATTTCACCTGGAGTATCGGAGTGTACGGGTTTGTTCTGTGGCTGCCGTCCATCATCCGCAGCGGCAGCACGAATATGGGCATGGTGGAAGTCGGCTGGCTCTCTTCAGTGCCGTACCTGGCGGCGACGATCGCGATGATCGTTGTCTCCTGGGCATCCGATAAACTGCAAAACCGTAAACTGTTCGTCTGGCCGCTGCTGTTGATTGCCGCCTTTGCCTTTATCGGCTCATGGGCCGTTGGCGCGAACAACTTCTGGCTCTCTTATACCCTGCTGGTTATCGCCGGTGCGGCGATGTATGCCCCTTATGGCCCGTTCTTCGCCATTATTCCTGAAATGCTGCCGCGTAACGTCGCGGGCGGCGCAATGGCGCTGATCAACAGTATGGGCGCGCTGGGCTCTTTCTTTGGTTCATGGTTCGTCGGCTATCTCAACGGCGCAACCGGCAGCCCGGCCGCCTCGTACATTTTTATGGGGGTGGCGCTTTTCGCCTCAGTATGGCTAACTTTAATTGTTAAGCCTGCTAACAATCAGCAATTACCGATTGGCGCACGCCACGCTTAAACCTTAACTCACGGAGATCCGCATGAAGCCGTCCATTATTCTCTACAAAGCGTTACCTGACGATTTACTGCATCGCCTGGAAGAGCATTTCACCGTCACGCAGGTGCCAAATCTTCGCCCGGAAACGGTAGAACAACACGCCCAGGCTTTCGCCAGCGCGGAAGGTTTGTTGGGCTCCAGCGAAACCGTCAATAGCGCACTGCTGGAGAAGATGCCGAAACTACGCGCGGCATCGACCGTCTCCGTGGGTTATGACAATTTTGATGTGGCTGCCCTCAACGCGCGCAGCGTATTGCTGATGCACACGCCGACCGTGCTGACGGAAACCGTTGCGGATACGGTAATGGCGCTGGTGCTGAGCACCGCCCGCCGCGTGGTGGAAGTGGCCGAACGCGTCAAAGTGGGGGAATGGACAAAAAGCATCGGGCCAGACTGGTTTGGCACTGATGTACACCACAAAACGCTGGGGATTGTCGGGATGGGGCGCATTGGTCTTGCGCTGGCGCAACGCGCTCACTTCGGCTTTAACATGCCGATTCTCTACAACGCCCGCCGCCATCATCCTGAGGCGGAAGAACGCTTCAACGCCCGGTACTGCGATCTGGACACCCTGTTGCAGACGGCGGATTTTGTCTGCCTGATCCTGCCGTTGACGGAAGAGACACATCACCTGTTTGGCGCGGCGCAGTTTGCCAAAATGAAGTCCTCCGCCATTTTCATTAACGCAGGGCGCGGCCCGGTCGTGGATGAAAACGCGCTGATTGCCGCCCTGCAAAGCGGTGAAATTCATGCGGCGGGTCTGGATGTATTTGAACAAGAACCGCTGCCGGTCGATTCGCCGCTGCTGTCGCTGCCGAACGTTGTGGCGCTGCCGCACATCGGCTCCGCCACCCATGAGACGCGCTACAACATGGCTGCCTGCGCGGTGGATAACTTAATTGATGCGTTACAAGGCAAGGTGGAGAAGAACTGCGTGAACCCGCAGGTCGCAGGATAATAAATGGCCGGGCGGCGGCGTTGCCCTGCCCGGCCTACAACGTTGCTTAACCGTATGCCCGATCGACGCCAGCGCCATCGGGCATAAACAGCGTTACTGGATCGCGTTTACCGCAGTGGTCCAGGCCTGATTAAATGCCTGGTGCTGAGACGCCAGCGGCCCAATCAGCGTGTTGTACTGGCTGGCCTGCTGTGACGTCGGGAACTGAATGCCGTTCGCGACAAAGCTCACCTGCGTATCCTGCTGCGCCACAAAGTCGCCGACCTGCACCAGTTGCTGCGTGAAAATTTGCGCAGCCGGAATCAGCGGCTGTAACGCCTCCGAAGGCGCCGTCACCACTTTACTGTAAACCTGATCAAAGACCGGTTTCAGGTCGTCGGACTGTTTCAGCGCGCTGTGCGCGGCATCTGCCTGCAATTTCGCATTCTGCAACTGCTGGCCCAGCACGCCCAGAGAACCATTTGCCTGACGCAGCGGCTCGCGCTGAGTGACATAGTCCTGAGGAACGCGGATCGCATTGACGCTATCCACAACCGGACGCAGACCGGAATCCATCGCCTGATTCACCTGCTGCGAATAACCATACAGAATCGCATAATCAGACACGAACGGACCAAATTGTTTTTTCTGATCGGCGGTCAACGTCGGCAGACGCTCCCCGCTACGCATCGCAGTATTCTGCAGGAAATCAATAAACGCTTTACGCTGATCACCTTCTTTATCAAAACACCCGCTCAGGCTAACTACCATTAATAACGCCATAACAGGCGCAAACCAGCGAGAGCAGGACTTACCTGTCGCCATTTTAATACTCCTTTCACCCAAAAATGCGCACAACGATGCCGCGTGCCTGACGCTGACAAGGATAGTCCAGGACAGCCTTGCAAGATACCCTTTCTGCGTAATCTTGCCGTGGAATATTATACGAAGAAACGGCCAGCTTTTTTACGTGATAAAATTTTTGTTATCTTTACAATTGCGCGCCGTCGATCCGATATGTCGGCCTTTTTCAGATCCTTAGCCAACGCGCGATCCTGACCGGAATGCGCTGAAACGAATCCACTTCTTTGCCGCTTCCAACCGGCTTCACGTTTCCCGACTATTCTTAATGAGCTTCGATGAAATTCACGATCCCGCTGTGTGATTTATAGGAGTTCTCAATGGAATACAAAGATCCTATGTTTGAACTGCTGAGCAGTCTGGAACAAATTGTTTTTAAAGATGTATCGCAGACGATTACCCTGACAAACAAGCCCAACCCTTTTACAGAGTTTGAACAGTTACGAAGAGGAACCGGGCTAAAAACAGATGATTTTGCCCGGGCGATGGGCGTAACCGTTGCCATGGTGCAGGAATGGGAATCCAGACGGGTAAAACCGTCGAGTACCGAGTTAAATCTGATGCGCCTGATCCAGGCCAACCCAGGTTTAAGTAAGCAGTTGATGAAATAGATTATTACCTGATTTTTTCGTTTAACGGTCCTGTTAAGGGGCCGTTTCCCGACGGACTTACCCGAAAGAAGTAAAATAAAAGTTGCATCCACAAGCGTTACATGAGTTAATGCGTCCAACGGTTTGACGTACAGACCATTAAAGCAGTTTAGTAAGGCAGTCCCCTTCAAGAGTTATCCGTTGATACCCCTCGTAGTGCGCATTTCCTTAACGCTTAAAAAATCTGTAAAGCACGCCATATCGCCGAAAGGCACACTTATTTTTTAAAAGGTAATACACTATGTCCGGTAAAATGACTGGTATCGTAAAATGGTTCAACGCTGATAAAGGCTTCGGCTTCATCACTCCTGACGATGGCTCCAAAGACGTGTTCGTACACTTCTCTGCTATCCAGAACGACGGTTACAAATCCCTGGATGAAGGTCAGAAAGTTTCCTTCACCATCGAAAGCGGCGCTAAAGGCCCGGCAGCTGGTAACGTAACCAGCCTGTAATCTTAGCTTTATAAGCTCAGAATTGAAGATCCCTGCCTATCGGCGGGGATTTTTTTTACCTTTTTCCCCATAAAAAAACCTGCCAGATGGCAGGTTTTATTTTATTGCGACAAACTTACTGCAACAGGGAAATATCCGCTACCTGCAGGAACAGCTCACGCAGTTTCGCCAGCATAGAGAGGCGGTTGATGCGCAGATCTTTGTCATCAACCATCACCATCACTTTTTCAAAGAACGTATCGACCGGTTCACGCAGCTCAGCCAGTTCGACTAGCGCTTCCTGGTAACGACCTTCAGCAAACACGGGTTCAAGTTTGTCACGCAGAACCACAACTTGCAGAGCCAAAGCAATTTCCTCTGGTTCCTTCAACGTTGCCGCATTGACACGATCGTTCAGCACTTCGTCGGACTTCGCCAGAATGTTGGACACACGTTTGTTCGCCGCCGCCAGCGCGGAGGCTTCTTCCAGCGTGCGGAAGTGCGACACGGCCTTCATACGGGCATCGAAATCCGCCGGACGGGTCGGACGACGCGCCAGAACCGCCTGAATGGTGTCCACGGTGTAACCTTCGTCCTGATACCAGGCGCGGAAACGACCGAGCATAAAGTCGATAACGTCATCAACCACATTCGCGTTGGTCAGCTTGTCGCCGTACAGACGCGCCGCTTCTTCGGTCAGCGTTTGCAGATCCAGATTCAGGTTCTTCTCAACGATGATACGCAGCACGCCCAGCGCGGCACGACGCAGCGCGAACGGGTCTTTATCGCCTTTCGGATGCTGACCGATACCGAAGATCCCCGCCAGCGTGTCCATCTTGTCGGCAATCGCCAGCGCGCAGGCAACCGGGTTAGACGGCAGGTCGTCACCGGCAAAGCGCGGCTGATACTGCTCGTTCAGCGCGACAGCCACATCTTCCGCTTCGCCGTCATGGCGCGCGTAGTGCATCCCCATGACGCCCTGCGTGTCGGTGAACTCAAAGACCATGTTGGTCATCAGGTCACATTTCGACAGCAGGCCCGCACGGGTAGCGTGGTTAACATCCGCGCCAATTTGTTCAGCAATCCAGCCCGCCAGTGCCTGAATACGGTCGGTCTTGTCGCGCAACGTACCCAGCTGTTGCTGGAACAGCACGGTTTGCAGACGCGGCAGGTTATCTTCCAGACGTTTTTTACGGTCGGTATTGAAGAAGAACTCGGCATCTGCCAGACGCGGACGCACCACCTTCTCGTTACCGGAGATGATTTGCTGCGGATCTTTAGATTCGATGTTCGCCACGAAGATAAAGTTCGGCAGCAGTTTGCCGTCTGCGGCGTAAACCGGGAAGTATTTCTGGTCGCCCTTCATGGTGTAAACCAGCGCTTCAGACGGCACCGCGAGGAATTTCTCTTCGAATTTCGCCGTCAGCACCACCGGCCATTCCACCAGCGAAGTGACCTCTTCCAGCAGGCTCTCGCTCAGGTCAGCGTTACCGCCAATCTGACGCGCCGCTTCTTCTGCATCGGCTTTGATTTTCGCTTTACGCGCTTCGTAATCAGCAACAACTTTACCGCGCTCCAGCAGGATTTGCGGATACTGGTCAGCAGTGTCGATGGTGATTTCCGGCTCGCCCATAAAACGATGGCCGCGAATGACGCGATCGGACTGGATACCCAGAATCGTTGCCGGAATGAGCTTGTCGCCCAGCAGCAGCGTTACGGTGTGTACCGGACGCACGAAGTGAACGTCAGACGCGCCCCAGCGCATCAGTTTCGGAATCGGCAGTTTCGCCAGAGAGGTGGCAATCATGTTCGGCAGCAGCACTTCTGCGCTTTCGCCTTTCACATGCGCGCGATACAGCAGCCATTCGCCTTTGTCAGTGGTCAGACGTTCAGCCTGGTCCACGGTGATGCCGCAACCACGCGCCCAGCCTTCCGCCGCTTTGCTCGGTTTGCCTTCCGCGTCAAACGCCTGAGCAATCGCCGGGCCGCGTTTTTCAACTTCGCGATCGGGTTGAGAAGCAGCAAGATTCGCCACTTTCAGCGCCAGACGGCGCGGTGCGGCGAACCACTCTACGTTGCCGTGTGCGAGGCCAGCGTTATCCAGCTCCGCAGTAACGTTCGCAGCAAAGGACTCCGCCAGGCTGCGCAGGGCTTTTGGTGGCAGCTCTTCAGTGCCGATTTCCACCAGAAAAGTTTTCTCAGACATGGCCGCCTCTTATTTGTCTTTGTTGCACATCGGGAAGCCAAGGGCTTCACGGGAAGCGTAGTAAGCTTCTGCCACTGCTTTGGTCAGGGTGCGAATGCGCAGGATGTAGCGCTGACGCTCGGTAACGGAGATGGCTTTACGCGCATCCAGCAGGTTAAAGCTATGGGCGGCTTTCAGAATACGCTCGTAAGCAGGCAGCGGCAGCGGGTTTTCCAGCGCCAGCAGTTGCTGTGCTTCTTTCTCATACTGTTCGAAACAGGTGAACAGGAAATCCACATCGGCGTATTCGAAGTTGTAGGTGGATTGCTCCACTTCGTTCTGATGGAACACGTCGCCATAGGTGGTTTTACCCAGCGGGCCGTCGCTCCAGACCAGGTCGTAAACGCTGTCTACGCCCTGAATGTACATAGCCAGACGTTCCAGGCCGTAGGTGATCTCACCGGTAACCGGCTTACACTCCAGACCGCCAACCTGCTGGAAGTAGGTGAACTGAGTCACTTCCATGCCGTTCAGCCACACTTCCCAACCCAGCCCCCAGGCGCCCAGCGTCGGGTTTTCCCAGTTATCTTCCACGAAACGGATATCGTGGATAGTCGGGTCCATCCCCAGCTCTTTCAGAGAACCGAGATACAGCTCCTGGATGTTATCCGGCGATGGCTTAATCACCACCTGGAACTGATAGTAGTGCTGTAAACGGTTCGGGTTTTCGCCATAGCGACCATCGGTCGGACGACGAGAAGGCTGCACATAGGCAGCCGCCATCGGCTCTGGCCCCAGCGCGCGCAGACAGGTCATTGGGTGAGAAGTCCCCGCGCCGACTTCCATGTCCAATGGTTGAACAATGGTGCAGCCCTGGCGAGCCCAGTAATCCTGTAAGGTCAGGATCAAGCCCTGGAAGGTCCTGGTATCAAACTTTTGCATATTATTTCGTGCTGGATACGTGTGGATTTAAAGGAAGGGATCAGTATACCCGCTGACCGCAAGATATACAGTACGAAACGGGAAAAAGGGGGAACTTAGCGCATGGAAAGATGTAAAAACTGCCCTTCTGCGTCAAAAGAGCAAACAAAACTCTCTTTGCGGAAAGTATTGCCGCGCATCTCATAGCTACCCTGGTATTGCTCAAAACCGGTCACATCAATTTTCTGCGTGCCGGTGTTATAACGCCGCGCCGCCTGTGCTTTGCACAATGCTTCCATATCCAGTGAGCGTTCCGGGTTCACGTTGACCTTCTGCGCCTTCTGAACCGGCTGCGCTGTCGTCGCGCATCCCACCAGCAGGAGGGTTAACAGCGCCGGAAAAACAGACTTCATCATCATTTTTATTACCGCCTTATTTGCCGGTCGCTCTTATTATTATTAAGGTTAGGGTTTACCCAAAAGACAGGCGCATTTTGCGAATCTCGCTGAGCCATCACAAGCTTTAGCGTAAAAACTCAGAATATTCCAGTGAGATACCGCGCCAATAAACAAGTCAGACCCTATTTAAAACGGAAGCAGAGGAACTGATGCAACCCAAAATATACTGGATTGATAATTTGCGAGGGATCGCCTGTTTAATGGTCGTGATGATCCACGCCACCACCTGGTACGTCACCAATGCGCAAAGCATCAATCCGTTTAGCTGGGATTTTGCCAATGTCCTGAACTCCGCCTCACGCGTCAGCGTACCGCTGTTTTTTATGATCTCGGGCTATCTCTTTTTTGGCGAACGTAGCGCCCAGCCGCGACATTTCCTGCGCATTGCGCTCTGCCTGCTGTTCTATAGCGCCGTCGCGCTGGTATATATCACCCTTTTTACGTCGATTAACGCAGAGCTATCGCTGAAAAACCTGCTGCAAAAACCGGTGTTCTACCACCTGTGGTTTTTCTTCGCGATCGCGGTGATCTACCTGGTATCGCCGTTAATACAGGTTAAAAACATCAGCGGCAAAATGCTGTTGGTGCTGATGATCGTCATTGGCGTTGTCGCCAACCCCAATACCGTGTCGCAAAAAATCGGCGGATTTGAGTGGCTCCCCGTTAACCTGTATATCACCGGCGACACGTTTTACTACATCCTCTATGGCATGCTGGGTCGGGCGATTGGCATGATGGAGACACAAAAACGTTCGCTGACCTGGATAAGCGCCGCGCTTTTCATTACGGCGGTATTGATTATTTCTCGCGGAACGCTACATGAACTCAACTGGCGCGGAAATTTTGCCGATACCTGGTACGTCTATTGCGGCCCAATGGTGTTTATTTGCGCCGCGTCGCTGCTCACGCTGGTCAAAAATACCCTGAATACGCGCACGGTTCCCGGGCTGGCGCTGATTTCCCGCCACTCACTCGGTATTTACGGGTTTCACGCGCTGATAATCCATGCGCTACGGACGAATGGCGTGGAGTTTAAACGCTGGCCGCCGCTGGATATCGTATGGATTTTTACCCTCACCCTGGCCGGAAGTTTGCTGCTGTCGATATTGCTACAGAAGATTGATACGCGCAGGCTGGTCAGTTGACCGGCCCTTATTCGTCATCAGAATACGTGGCGTACATATCCGTACCCAACAGACTCACGCCCAGCCCCAGAAGGCACATCACTTTGACGGCGACCGGTAAATCAATATTCCATAGACCGACAAAAAGCATACCTGCGGCGAGAAGTAACAGATATTTGCACCGGGTGAGCAGACGCTCATTTCCCGTCGGCTCCTGGCGTATTAACAGGGGAAAGCCACTCATCACCATTATCGCAAAAAAATAGCCCTTGTCGCTCAACGAGTGGCAAGCAGGCCACAGCCCTGTCAGATAGACCAGCGCACCGCCCGCCAGCATGATTAAACCGACCAGACGCTTCCTGCGCGCAACCTTATCGTCCATATCACTCTCCTTATGCTTTGCCGATTCACATTAAGACAAGAAATAAGAATGGAAAAGACGATAACCGGACAATAACGTGAAAATCAGAAAACACACATATTGATTTCGATATATATCGAGGCAATCAATAGGAAATAAGAATTCCTTCCGGCCACTGCCGGAAGGAATAGCGGATTAAGACATGAGCGGTAATAACTGCTGGTAAATGCGGCGGAACGTTTCGCGACGTTCAAGGTAACGCGCATGGCGTTCAGCATCAGGGAAATGCGCCTGCTCCAGCGGAAGCTGCGGTAATAAATCAGATAATGATTGCTCTTTATTCATCGCAATTTGCGCCAGACGCGCGGCGCCCAATGCCGGGCCTACATCGCCGCCGGTACGGTAGTCAAGCTGTAGCCCGCTGATGTCCGCCAGCATTTGTCGCCAGTATTCACTGCGCGCCCCGCCGCCGATCAGCGTCACGCTGCCGGGTTTCACGCCACAGGCATGCACAACATCCATGCCATCCGCCAGCGCATAACCGACGCCTTCCAGCACCGCCCGCGCCAGCTCTGCGGGGCCATGCTGATGCGTAAGGCCAAAGAATACGCCCTTCGCCTGCGGATTATTATGCGGCGTGCGTTCGCCGGAAAGATAAGGCAGGAACCAGACGGCATCCGCGTTATCATCCGCCTGGCGTGCCGCGTCAATCAGCGCGGGAACAGACGCCTGACCGGTCAATTTTGCCGCCCAGTCCAGGCAGGATGCCGCGCTCAGCATGACGGACATCAAATGCCAGCGTTCGGGCAGCGCGTGGCAAAAACTGTGTACCGCACTTTCTGGTTTACTGAGAAAACCGTCGCTCACCGCAAAATAGACGCCTGATGTTCCCAGCGACAGCATGGCCTGACCCGCATTGATCATTCCCACGCCCACCGCGCCCGCCGCGTTATCTCCGCCCCCTGCAACAACAGGCACCGCAGACATCCCCCAGGAGTGCGCCACCTCAGACAACACCGTACCGGTGATGTCGCTGCCTTCGTACAGAGCGGGCATGTGCTCACGGGTTAGCTGACAAGCGTTGAGCATGATGTCGCTCCAGTCGCGCGCTGCGACATCCAGCCACATCGTTCCCGCCGCGTCCGACATATCGCTGGCAAAATCCCCCGTCATACGCAGACGCAGGTAATCTTTAGGTAGCAGCACCTTTGCAACCTGGCGGAAGATATCCGGCTCATGGCGCTGAACCCACAGCAGTTTTGGCGCGGTAAAGCCGGGCATCATCAGATTGCCGGTAATGGCGCGAGACTGCGGAACCTGCTGCTCAAGCAGCGCGCACTCTTCACCACAGCGTCCGTCATTCCATAAAATCGCCGGGCGTAGCACCTTCTGGTGTTTATCAAGCAACGTGGCGCCGTGCATCTGCCCGGCAATCCCCAGCGCCTTTACATCACGCAATGAATGCTCTCGCCCCAGCGCTTTTACGGCGCGATCCGTCGCCAGCCACCACTGTTCGGGATCCTGCTCCGACCATAATGGATGCGGGCGAGAGACGGACAGTTTCTCCGTCTGCGAGGCCAGCACGTCTCCCTGCTCATTCAGCAGGATGGCTTTCACACCGGACGTGCCCAGATCTATCCCGATATACATCGTGACTACTCCTTTATCGATGCGCCGCGTTGGCTAAACGCGGCGCAATGGCGATTACTTGTCGAACAGATAATGATTCACCAGATTTTCCAGCAGTTCCTGATGGCCGCTTTGATGCACCGGCGCCAGATTACGCTGTTCAGCATAGTGCGCGACGTCGCTCAGGGATAACTGGCCTTTCAAAATTTGCTGGCCCAGTTCGCTATTCCAGCCGGAATAACGTTTCGCCACACGTTTATCCAGTTCGCCATCTTCAATCATGCGCGCTGCCACTTTTAATGACAGCGCCATCGTGTCCATCGCGCCAATATGACCATAGAACAGATCGTATTTGTCGGTACTCTGGCGACGAACCTTCGCGTCAAAGTTCAGCCCGCCGGTCGTGAAACCGCCCGCTTTCAGGATTTCATACATCACCAGCGCGTTCTCTTCGACGCTTACCGGGAACTGGTCGGTATCCCAGCCCAGCTGAGCATCGCCACGGTTGGCATCCACAGAACCAAAAATGCCCAGCGCAATGGCGGACGCAATCTCATGATGGAAAGAGTGGCCTGCCAGCGTAGCGTGGTTGGCTTCAATGTTCACCTTGATCTCTTTTTCCAGGCCGAACTGCTTGAGGAAGCCGTAAACCGTTGCCACATCGTAGTCATACTGGTGTTTTGTCGGCTCCTGCGGTTTTGGCTCGATCAGCAGCGTGCCCTGGAAACCTGTTTTATGTTTATGTTCCACCACCATCTGCATAAAGCGGCCAATCTGCTCGCGTTCCTGGCGCAGATCGGTATTCAGCAGGGTTTCATACCCTTCACGGCCCCCCCACAGAACGTAGTTTTCGCCGCCCAGTTTGTGCGTGGCGTTCATCGCGTTCACCACCTGCGTCGCCGCCCAACTGAAGACTTCCGGGTCCGGGTTCGTCGCCGCCCCGGCGCCGTAACGCGGGTTGGTAAAGCAGTTCGCGGTACCCCATAACAGCTTCACGCCGCTCTGTTCTTGCTTCGACTCCAGCACATCGACCATCTGCGCAAAGTTGTTTTTATACTCTTTCAGCGAGGCGCCTTCCGGCGAAACATCCACATCGTGGAAGCAGTAGTAAGGCACGTTCAGCTTATGGAAAAATTCAAACGCCACATCCGCCTTGCGCTTCGCCAGCTCCAGCGCATCGCCGGGCTGTTGCCACGGACGGTTGAACGCGCCTACGCCAAACATATCCGCGCCGTTCCAGCAGAAGGTATGCCAGTAGCAGGCCGCAAAACGCAGATGCTCTTCCATGCGTTTACCCAGTACGATTTCATCTGGATTATAATGGCGGAAAGCTAACGGATTAGTGCTTTTAGGGCCTTCATAACGAACACGATCGAGTTGGTCAAAATAAGCCTGCATAATGAACTCCATAATCAGGTAATACGGCGAGGGATGGGTAATGGCGTAATATTGGTTACTCGATTCACATTGCTCAATTATGTTATTTCACTCTGCTATTTAGATAATTCGTAAGTGTGCGCTGCCTCGCAAAATAAAAGTAACCGCCTGCAAAAAATGGTTATTCATCAACAACGAAATGTAACGGGCGTAATGCGTCATTAAAAGTACGATCTCGGTCATAATTCCCGAAATAAACCAAAAATCGTAACTGCAAGATAAAAATCTATAATTGCCTTCCGCGTATTAACTGCTAAAAATCTGCTACGTCTCACGCTGTGATTGTTACTTTTACCGCTGTTCCCTCTAACAAAAGGCATCACGATTATGAAGATAAAAAACATCTTACTCACCGTCTGCACTTCACTCCTGCTCGCCAGCATAACGGGACATGCCAAAGAAGTTAAAATTGGTATGGCTATCGATGACTTACGTCTGGAACGCTGGCAAAAAGATCGCGATATTTTCGTGAGCAAGGCCGAATCCCTCGGCGCAAAAGTATTTGTACAATCTGCCAATGGTAATGAAGAAACCCAAATGTCGCAGATTGAAAACATGATCAACCGTGGCGTTGATGTTCTGGTCATTATTCCTTATAACGGGCAAGTATTAAGCAATGTCGTAAAAGAAGCGAAACAAGAAGGAATAAAAGTATTAGCGTACGACCGCATGATAAATGATGCCGACATCGATTTTTATATTTCTTTTGATAACGAAAAAGTCGGCGAATTACAGGCTCAGGCGTTGGTCGATAAAGTGCCTGAAGGGAATTATTTCCTGATGGGCGGCTCGCCGGTAGATAATAATGCAAAATTGTTCCGCGCCGGACAAATGAAAGTATTAAAACCTTATATCGACTCAGGAAAAATTAATGTCGTCGGCGATCAATGGGTGGACGGATGGTTGCCTGAAAATGCGCTGAAAATTATGGAAAATGCGCTGACCGCAAACAATAACAAAATTGACGCGGTTGTCGCTTCCAATGACGCGACCGCAGGCGGTGCGATTCAGGCGCTCAGCGCTCAGGGACTATCAGGAAAAGTCGCTATTTCCGGTCAGGATGCCGACCTTGCGGGCATTAAACGTATTGTCGCAGGCACGCAGACCATGACGGTTTATAAACCCATCACGCTACTGGCGAATACCGCCGCCGAGATCGCCGTCGAGCTGGGTAACGGGCAACAACCTAAGGCCGACGCCACGCTGAATAACGGTCTGAAAGATGTCCCTTCCCGCCTGCTTACTCCAATTGATGTTAATAAAACCAATATTGACGAAACCGTGATTAAAGACGGGTTCCACAAAAAGAGTGATCTGTAAACGTTGCGCCCTCTACAACAGCGGAGGGCGTCAAACCCTCCATGCCGGGTTCTCGCATTGGCTTATGTGGAGTAGTTATGCCCTATCTACTTGAAATGAAAAACATTACCAAGACCTTCGGCGCAGTGAAGGCAGTTGATAACGTCAGCCTCAGGCTTAATGCCGGGGAAATCGTTTCATTGTGCGGTGAAAATGGTTCGGGTAAATCAACGTTAATGAAAGTGCTGTGCGGTATTTACCCTCATGGCTCTTATGAAGGTGAAATTCTGTTTGCGGGAGAAACACTGCAAGCCAGTCATATTCGTGATACCGAACGTAAGGGCATTGCTATTATTCACCAAGAGTTAGCGCTGGTTAAACACTTAACCGTGCTGGAAAATATCTTCCTGGGCAGCGAAATCACCCGTAACGGCATTCTTGATTACGACATGATGACGCTACGCTGCCAGAAGCTGTTAGACCAGGTCAGCTTGTCTATCTCACCGGATACCCGCGTGGGCGACCTGGGCCTGGGGCAACAACAGCTAGTAGAAATTGCCAAAGCGCTTAATAAACAAGTTCGGCTGCTGATTCTCGATGAGCCGACGGCCTCCCTCACGGAACAAGAAACCACCGTGCTGCTGGAAATTATTCGCGATCTGCAACAGCATGATATTGCGTGTATTTATATCTCACACAAGCTCAATGAAGTTAAAGCTATCTCGGACACAATCTGCGTGATCCGCGACGGCCAACATATTGGCACCCGCGCAGCCGCCGGAATGGAAGAAGACGATATCATCACCATGATGGTCGGTCGCGAGCTGACGGCGCTCTATCCTAATGAACCACATGCCACCGGGGAGGAGATTTTGCGCGTTGAGCGCCTTACCGCCTGGCATCCCGTCAACCGTCACATCAAACGCGTCAATGATGTCTCCTTTTCGCTGAAACGGGGCGAGATTCTCGGCATTGCAGGGCTGGTCGGCGCGGGCCGCACGGAGTTAGTGCAATGCCTGTTCGGCGTCTGGCCTGGGCGCTGGGAAGGAAAGGTTATGATCGATAACCAGGCCGTGGATATTCGTCATTGCCAGCAAGCGATCGCTCATGGCATTGCAATGGTGCCTGAAGACAGGAAACGCGACGGCATTGTGCCGGTTATGGCCGTTGGGAAAAATATCACGCTGGCGGCGCTCGATCGGTTCACCGGGAAGATAAGCCATCTTGACGATGCCGCAGAGCAAAAATGCATTCTGGAATCGCTGCAACGCCTGAAAGTGAAAACATCCTCGCCTGATTTAGCGATTGGGCGCCTTAGCGGCGGGAACCAACAAAAGGCCATACTGGCGCGCTGTCTCCTGCTGAACCCGCGTATTCTCATCCTCGATGAACCCACCCGAGGAATCGATATCGGCGCGAAATATGAAATCTACAAACTCATTAACCAGCTTGTTCAGCAAGGTATCGCTGTCATCGTCATCTCGTCGGAACTCCCCGAGGTTCTTGGATTAAGCGATCGCATCCTGGTGATGCACGAAGGAAAACTGAAAGCCAACCTGGTGAATCATAACCTGACTCAAGAACAGGTGATGGAAGCCGCATTGAGGAGCGAATATCATGTCGAAAAACAATCCGTCTGAAGTGAAACTCTCAGCCCCTCTGACGGGCGGTTTTCCTGGGTTAAAATCACTGAACCTACAGGTGTTCGTCATGATCGCGGCGATTATTGTGATCATGCTGTTCTTTACCTGGACCACGGAAGGCGCATACCTGAGCGCGCGCAACGTCTCCAACCTGCTTCGTCAGACGGCGATCACCGGTATTCTGGCCGTGGGGATGGTTTTCGTGATTATCTCTGCGGAAATCGACCTCTCCGTTGGCTCAATGATGGGGCTATTAGGCGGCGTCGCGGCAATCTGCGACGTCTGGCTGGGCTGGCCATTGCCGCTTACGATTGTTGTCACGCTGGCGCTGGGTTTACTGCTCGGCGCCTGGAACGGGTGGTGGGTCGCCTACCGGAAAGTCCCTTCGTTTATTGTCACCCTGGCCGGGATGCTGGCTTTCCGTGGCATTCTCATTGGCATCACGAATGGTACAACCGTCTCGCCCACCAGCTCGGCGATGTCGCAGATTGGTCAGAGCTACTTATCCAACGGTCTGGGCTTCACAATAGGCGCCATCAGCTTAATGGCGTTTATCGGCTGGCAATGGCGCGGGCGTATGCGTCGGCAGGCTCTGGCGCTTAGCACCCCTGCTTCTACTGCGGTAGTCGGTCGCCAGGCGCTGACCGCCGTCATTGTCCTGGGCGCAATCTGGCTGCTGAACGATTATCGCGGCGTTCCAACGCCCGTACTGCTGCTGGTATTCCTGCTGCTTGGCGGTATGTTTATGGCGACGCGAACGGCGTTTGGCCGGAGAATTTATGCGATTGGCGGCAATCTGGAAGCCGCTCGTCTCTCCGGCATTAACGTTGAGCGAACCAAACTGGCGGTCTTCGCCATCAACGGCCTGATGGTGGCGATTGCAGGGCTGATACTCAGTTCGCGCCTCGGCGCCGGATCGCCTTCCGCCGGGAACATTGCCGAACTGGACGCGATTGCCGCCTGCGTGATCGGCGGAACCAGCCTGGCGGGTGGCGTGGGTAGCGTCGCGGGCGCCGTCATGGGGGCGTTTATTATGGCCTCTCTTGATAACGGAATGAGTATGATGGACGTGCCCACATTCTGGCAGTACATCGTGAAAGGTGCGATCTTGTTACTGGCAGTATGGATGGACTCAGCAACTAAACGCCGTTCCTGAATTCCAGAAAAGGGGTCATGCTCAATGCCGGTCAACACGTACCGGCATTGTCCTTTATGACTGATTCAGCAGGGAAAGAACTATGTTTGAGAAACGCCACCGTATCACACTGTTATTTAATGCAAATAAAGCCTACGACCGTCAGGTAGTGGAAGGCGTGGGTGAATATTTACAGGCATCGCAATCGGAATGGGATATCTTCATTGAAGAAGACTTCCGCGCGCGAATTGATAACATCAAAGAGTGGTTGGGCGATGGCGTCATTGCCGACTACGATGACGATGACATTGCTCAGGCGCTTGCCGATGTGGATGTGCCCATTATCGGCGTCGGCGGTTCTTACCACCTTGCTGCACACTATCCATCCGTCCATTATATCGCCACCAATAACTACGCACTGGTGGAAAGCGCCTTTCTGCACCTGAAAGAAAAAGGGATCAATCGCTTCGCCTTTTATGGCCTGCCCGCCTCCAGCGGCAAGCGCTGGGCGGCTGAGCGTGAATACGCGTTTTGCCAACTGGTTGCACAAGAAAAATACCGTGGCGTGGTCTATCAGGGGCTGGAAACCGCACCGGAAAACTGGCAGCACGCGCAAAACCGGCTGGCGGACTGGCTGCAAACCCTGCCGCCGCAAACCGGGATTATCGCCGTTACCGACGCCCGGGCGAGACATGTGCTGCAAGTTTGCGAGCATCTGCATATCCCGGTTCCCGAAAAGCTGTGCGTCATCGGTATTGATAACGAAGAACTGACCCGTTATCTGTCGCGGGTCGCGCTGTCATCGGTCGCTCAGGGAGCCAGGCAGATGGGCTATCAGGCGGCAAAACTGCTACACCGCCTGCTGGATAAGGAAGTGCTGCCGCTACAACGTATTCTGGTTCCGCCTGTGCGCGTCGTTGAGCGTCGCTCGACGGACTACCGCTCATTGACCGACCCGGCCGTCATACAGGCGATGCATTTCATCCGTAACCATGCCTGCAAAGGTATTAAAGTCGATCAGGTGCTGGACGCAGTCGGTATCTCCCGCTCAAACCTGGAGAAACGGTTTAAAGAAGACGTCGGGGAGACCATTCACGCCGTTATTCATGCTGAAAAACTGGAAAAAGCGCGCAGCCTGTTAATTTCAACCACGCTGCCGATTAACGAAATATCACAGATGTGCGGCTACCCATCCCTGCAATATTTCTATTCTGTTTTCAAAAAGGAGTATGACACGACGCCAAAAGAGTACCGCGATCGGTACAGTGAGGTGTTGTTGTAGCGGTGGCAGGTGGTCGTTTGTAGGCCCGGTAAGCGAAGCGCCACCGGGCGTTTGTGCCGGATGGCGGCGCAAGCGCCTTATCCGGCCTACAAAATCGGGTCATTACATATGCGCGGCGATTAAACGCTGGTTATCCTGATACATCGCGAACAGATAGTTGTTGTAGCTCTGCCCTTTCGTCGAATAACCCTTCAGCTTATGGATCATTGCGCTTGCGGTAACTTCCTGATCCGCCTTACGCAACTGGGCGCGAGACTTACGGAAAGACGAGTAAGCAGGATGCGTGTTCAGGTTAATCACGTACGCGTTAACCGACTCTTTAACCGAACCGAACTGCGAGTAACCTTTCACTTTACCCGGCGCATTGGTACAACGCCCTTTTCCGCATTTCATGCCGAACAGGTTATTGTTGTTGCGCGCCAGTTTAGAGGTTCCCCAGCCGCTTTCCGCCGCCGCCATCGTCGCCACCATACTGGTCGGGATGATGTCTACGCGTTCCAGCAAGGTATTCCACGGAATGTTACGCGTGTTGCCAGACCACTTTACCTTGTAGCGCGCCGCGATATCTTTCATACGCGTACGCTCAGAAGGCGACCAGCGGTTCTGGTACTGTTTTGAAATCAGCCAGTTACGATCCGCAGTAATCGCAGCATTTTGACTGGTGATAAAAGGCATAACCGTCCGGAGAAACGCTTTTTTCCTTGGTGTTCCGGAAGGGTATTTTCGCAAATCAGGAAGTGAACTACTCTTTGCACTATTGCGAGAATACTCTTGTTTACTGCTTACCTGTTTATGACCTGTCTTGGTTACGTGGGACTTTTGACTCGTTGTTGTCGTGTGCGCCTTCGCCAGCACCTCACCCGAAAATACTACGGTGAGTAACATAAGAATCATTGCCCCATATCGTCGTATGGGCGTCAATATCATTAGGTCTCCTGGTCGGATTTATACATTCCAACGCCTTATATTTTTCAAAAAAATGAGAGATGAATCTCAAATCATATCAAAAATAACCGTCAAGAGCACCCCAAGGAATAGTCCAATTCCGAAACCCTGTCACGCAATAATGGCGAAGAACGCTATTAATACGAAGAAAATGTGGTGGTTATCGCAAAACATGGCTATTTTCTGCGCACGATCGCTCACCCTCGCGCCTCAGCCTGGCGGAATACGCCAGAGGGATGAGTTATCCGCTATCTTTCAACGGCATACTGGCTAAAATCGCAGCAATAAGGAAAGCGTAATGAAACTTACCGCTTTTGCGCTGGCGCTCATGCCCGGCATCGTATTCGCCTCATCATGGACATCTCAGGGATTCCCGCCCTTTACGGCGGAAGGGACGGGTAAGTTTGTCAGCCATGCCGCGTTGACGAAAGGTACGCGCCCTTTGACGCTGCATATTGACCAACAGTGCTGGCAACCTGCTGATGCCATAAAACTCAATCAGATGCTGTCGCTCAAACCGTGTGAAGGCACCCCGCCGCAGTGGCGACTGTTTAAAGACGGTGACTATTCGCTGGAGATTGATACCCGCTCCGGTACGCCAACGCTGACGCTGTCGATAAAAAGCACCGCCGATCCCGTCGCCAGCACGGTGCGCCAGTGCCCGACGTGGAACGGCTCGCCGCTGACCCTGAAGGTGAGTCACACCTTCCCGGAAGGCGCTGTCGTGCGCGATTACTACAGCCAGCAAACCGCTACCGTTAAGAACGGTCAGATTACGCTACAACCCGGCGCGACCAGCAACGGGCTTTTGTTGCTTGAACGCGCGGAAACCAACGCGCCCGCCGCATTCAACTGGCATAACGCGACGGTCTACTTTGTGCTGACAGACCGTTTCCAGAACGGCGATCCGACGAATGACCAAAGCTATGGCCGCCACAAAGACGGCATGGAGGAGATTGGCACCTTTCATGGAGGCGATTTACGCGGGCTGGCAGACAAGCTGGACTATCTGCAACACCTGGGGGTGAATGCCCTGTGGATCAGCGCGCCGTTCGAGCAAATCCACGGCTGGGTCGGCGGCGGTACGAAAGGGGATTTCCCGCATTATGCCTACCACGGCTATTACACCCAGGACTGGACCACGCTGGACGCCAATATGGGCAGCGAGGACGACCTTCGCGCGTTAGTCGATGGCGCACACCAGCGCGGCATCCGTATTCTGTTTGATGTGGTGATGAACCACACGGGCTACGCCACGCTGGCGGACATGCAGACATTCCGGTTTGGCGCGCTGTATCTGCAAGGCGATGAGCTGAAAAAGACGCTGGGCGAACGCTGGACCGACTGGAAGCCCGCCGCCGGGCAAAGCTGGCACAGCTTTAATGACTACATCAACTTCAGCGACAAAGCGGCATGGGAAGCATGGTGGGGGAAAGAATGGATTCGCACGGATATTGGCGATTATGACAATCCAGGCTTTGACGATTTGACCATGTCGCTGGCCTTCCTGCCCGATATTAAAACGGAATCCACAACCCCTTCCGGCCTGCCGGTGTTCTATAAAAACAAACCGGATACCCGTGCAAAAGCCATTGAGGGCTACACGCCGCGGGATTATCTGACCCACTGGCTCAGTCAGTGGGTGCGTGATTACGGCATCGACGGGTTCCGCGTAGATACCGCCAAACACGTCGAACTTCCGGCCTGGCAGCAGTTGAAAACCCAGGCCAGCGCGGCGTTGACCGAGTGGAAACAGGCCAACCCGGAAAAGACGCTGGACGACGCGCCTTTCTGGATGACCGGTGAAGCCTGGGGCCACGGTGTCATGCAGAGTGATTATTACCGCCACGGCTTTGATGCGATGATCAACTTTGACTACCAGGAGCAGGCGGCAAAAGCGGTCGATTGTCTGGCGGATATGGACGCCACCTGGCAGCAAATGGCAGAGAAATTACAGGATTTCAACGTGCTGAGTTATCTCTCCTCGCACGACACGCGCCTCTTTCGGGAAGGCGGCGATAAGGCCGCAGAGCTTCTGCTGCTGGCGCCCGGCGCCGTACAGATCTTTTATGGCGACGAATCCGCACGTCCCTTTGGCCCGACGGGTTCCGATCCGCTGCAAGGCACCCGTTCTGACATGAACTGGCAGGATATCAACGGTAAATCCGCCGCCACCGTTGCCCACTGGCAGCGAATCAGCCAGTTCCGCGCCAGACACCCCGCCATCGGCGCCGGTAAGCAAACCACGCTCTCGCTGAAGCAGGGGTACGGTTTTGTGCGCGAGCACGACGACGATAAGGTCATGATCATCTGGGCGGGTCGCCCTTAATCCTGCCTGACGTCCGGCGTACCTATCCGCCGGACGTCTCATCAAAACAAAACACCAGCCAGATAAAAATCTTCAGCATAAAGCATCACCCACGGCGTTAACGCCTGATTTGCACCCTGCCATAGGTAGCGCTATGGTTAGCCACTTTGATAATGAGTTCGACAGACCACCTGCTATGACATTCTCACTTTTTGGCGACAAATTTACCCGCCATTCAGGCATTACCCGCCTGATGGAAGACCTCAATGACGGCTTACGCACGCCCGGCGCAATCATGCTCGGCGGGGGTAATCCAGCGCAAATCCCGGAAATGCAGAATTACTTCCATTCGCTACTGGGCGAAATGCTGGAAAACGGCAAAGCCACTGATGCGCTTTGTAATTATGACGGTCCGCAGGGAAAAACGGAGCTACTGACAGCGCTCGCGTCGCTGCTGCGTGAGAATCTGGGTTGGGATATCGAACCACAGAATATTGCACTAACAAACGGCAGCCAGAGCGCGTTTTTCTACTTGTTTAATCTCTTCGCCGGACGCCGCGCCGACGGGACGACTAAAAAAGTGCTGTTCCCGCTGGCGCCGGAATACATTGGTTATGCCGATTCCGGGCTGGAAGAGGATCTTTTCGTTTCCGCTCGCCCGAATATCGAGCTATTGCCGGAAGGTCAGTTCAAATACCACGTTGATTTTGAACATCTGCGCATCGGGGAAGAGACTGGCATGATCTGCGTGTCGCGCCCGACTAACCCAACAGGCAATGTGATCACCGACGAAGAGCTGATGAAGCTGGATACCCTTGCCAATCAGCACGGCATCCCGCTGGTGATCGATAACGCCTACGGCGTTCCCTTCCCGGGCATTATTTTCAGCGAAGCACGCCCGCTGTGGAATCCGAATATCATCCTGTGCATGAGCCTCTCCAAACTGGGGCTGCCCGGCAGCCGCTGCGGCATCATTATCGCCAATGAAAAAATCATCACCGCCATCACCAATATGAACGGCATTATCAGCCTGTCGCCTGGCGGTATTGGCCCGGCAATGATGTGCGAAATGATTAAGCGTAACGACCTGCTGCGCCTGTCGGAAACGGTAATAAAACCGTTCTACTACCAGCGCGTACTGGAAACAATCGCGACCATTCGCCGGTATTTACCGGAAAATCGCTGCCTGATCCATAAACCGGAAGGCGCTATTTTCCTCTGGCTGTGGTTCAAAGATTTGCCGATTTCGACTGAATTGCTGTACCAGCGTCTGAAAGCGCGCGGCGTATTGATGGTTCCCGGCGACTACTTCTTCCCGGGGCTGGACAAACCCTGGCCGCATACGCACCAGTGCATGCGGATGAACTACGTTCCCGATCCGCAAAAAATTGAGGCAGGGGTGAAAATTCTTGCTGAAGAGGTTGAGCGCGCCTGGCGCGAAGGCTGACAGCCCCCCGGTCATCGCCTGACCGGGGTGACACTCAGACGGGTTGCGCGTGCAGTCGTTGTCGCTGCACGTTTTCCACATCAAGGCACTGCAACGCGTCAGTCGGGCAGGCCTCCACGCATGCCGGGCCCGTTTCACGGTGCCAGCAAAGATCGCATTTAATCGCCTGTACGCGTGAGGTTCGCGACACAACGTTCATCGCGCCGAACGGGCACGCCAGCATACAGCTTTTACACCCGATACAGCGCGCTTTTTCCACGAAGATGTGCCCATGATCGCGACGAATTGCCTGCGTTGGGCACACGTTCGCGCAGGGGGCATCTTCACACTGGCGACATGCCGCCGCCGTGGTAAACGCATCGTCTTTAATGACCCGGATGCGGGAGACAAATTCCCCGGACGACACCGCCGCACAGTCCTGGTTCTCCTGATGCGCCACTACGCAGGCAACCTCACAGGTACGACAGCCGATACATTTCGCCGCATCCGCCATGATAAATCGGTTCATTGCCCTCTCCACCTGCGTAAAACCCCAGAGTGCCAGAGAGGGCGCGATCGCTGCTTTGATCCGACGAGGGAAACGATTAAATTTTGTCAGATGCCCATCATCTTCCGGGCGCCTGCCTTAATCGCGCACGGTAAAACCCAACTCATTCGAGATCGCCTGCGCAGTGTCACGCAGGGGCTTGAGCAGATTTTTCTCGCCGATTTGCTTGAGCCGGGACGTCGAAAGCGAAATAGAGATGGCGTATGGCACCCGATGGTGAATATCAAACACCGGCACGGCAATGCAGGAAACGCCCAGCTCATTCTCTTCGCGATCCATCGCCATACCGCTTTCACGAATTTGCGCCAGCTCGTCATACATCGCCGGCAACCCGGTAATGGTGTTACGGGTCAACGGCTGGATCTGATCCTTGTGGCTTTCCCAATAGGTTTCCACATAGTCAGGATGGCCGAACGCCATGTAAATCTTCCCCATCGCAGAGCAATACAGCGGCATATGCTGACCGATATAGGCGCGGGTGCGCAGCATGCCGGTGGTCGGCTCCAGCTTATAGATCAGAATGGCATGATCGTCTTCACGGCTGGAGAAGTTAACGGTCTCGCCAGTGGCGATATTCAGCGTCTCAAGATGCGGTGCAGCCACATGAATGATATTCAGCGATGACAGGGCTTTCTGCCCGACAGCGATAAATTTAGTGGTCAGACGATAGCTCCCGGCGGCAGGCGCGGGGGTGACATACCCGCAGGACTGCAACCCCTGTAGCAGTCGATGCACGGTACTTTTGTTCAGCCCTGCCAGTTCAGACAAGTGCGCCAGCGGGCATCCGTTCGGGTAGTTACTAAGGATCTCAATCAGCATCAAACCACGGAACAGGCTCTGACTACCGGCTGGCCTCTCTTTTTCTTGCGTCATTTCGCTCTCTTTTATGCCCATCGCTTCCGCTCCCCTTTTCGTCGCGCTCTGATGGTAGCGCAAAGTGTGTTTCAGTTCACGATCTGAACCGAAAAAACACAACTATTTGATTTTGATGATTTTAAAAAATAGACCACCCCGTTGATCTGTCAAAATTTGATCGCTATATTTGAAATCAGATTTCGCATAGTGAAATTTAAAGATAAAAAAGCGGTCAAAAATAAACGGGAGAAGCAGGAATGAAAGTGACTTTTGAGCAGTTAAAAGAGGCGTTCAATCGGGTGCTGCTGGCGCGCGGCGTTGCGGCGGAAACGGCTGACGCCTGTGCAGAGATGTTTGCCCGTACTACAGAATCCGGCGTCTATTCGCATGGCGTGAATCGCTTTCCCCGTTTCATTCAGCAACTGGATAATGGCGACATCATTCCTGATGCCAGACCGCAGCGCATCACCAGCCTTGGCGCCATCGAGCAGTGGGATGCTCAGCGATCCATCGGCAATCTGACGGCGAAAAAAATGATGGATCGCGCCATTGAACTGGCTTCCGACCACGGCATCGGCCTGGTGGCGTTACGCAATGCCAACCACTGGATGCGCGGCGGCAGCTACGGCTGGCAGGCGGCGGAAAAAGGCTACATCGGCATCTGCTGGACCAACTCTATCGCCGTGATGCCGCCGTGGGGGTCAAAAGAGTGCCGCATTGGCACGAACCCGCTGATTGTCGCCATCCCTTCATCGCCAATCACCATGATCGATATGTCGATGTCGATGTTCTCCTACGGCATGTTAGAGGTGAACCGGCTGGCGGGACGTGAGCTGCCGGTAGACGGCGGGTTCGACGATGAAGGCAATTTGACCAAAGAACCTGGCGTGATCGAAAAAAATCGCCGCATTTTGCCGATGGGCTACTGGAAAGGGTCAGGTCTGTCGATTGTGCTGGATATGATCGCCACCCTGCTTTCCGACGGCGCTTCCGTTGCCGAAGTTACCCAGGAAAACAGCGACGAATACGGCGTTTCGCAGATCTTCATCGCTATTGAGGTCGATAAGCTGATTGATGGCGCCACGCGCGATGCCAAACTCCAGCGCATTATGGATTTCGTCACCACCGCTGAGCGCGCCGATGAGAACGTGGCAATCCGTCTGCCAGGCCACGAATTTACCCGGCTGCGGGATGAGAATCGCCGCAACGGCATCACCGTCGATGACAGCGTATGGGCCAAAATCCAGGCGCTGTAAGGAGGCATAGCATGATATTTGGACATATCGCACAGCCCAATCCGTGTCGTCTGCCAGACGCGATTGAAAAGGCGCTCGATTTCTTACGCACTACCGACTTTCGCACGCTGGACCCCGGGGTGGTGGAAATCGACGGCAAAAATATTTTTGCCCAGATAATTGATTTAACCACCTGCACTGCGGCTGAAAACCGTCCAGAAGTTCATCGCCGTTATCTGGATATTCAGTTTCTCGCCTGGGGTGAAGAAAAAATAGGGGTTGCCATCGACACCGGTAATAACCAAATCAGCGAATCGTTATTAGAACAGCGCGATATTATTTTCTATCACGACAGTGAACATGAATCTTTCTTTGAAATGGTTCCGGGAAGCTACGCTATTTTTTTCCCGCAGGATGTTCATCGCCCTGGCTGCAATAAAACGGTCGCGACACCCATACGGAAAATCGTCGTTAAAGTGGCAATATCCGCTTTATAAAACGTTATCTTTGGAGCACAACATGAAAACGAACAATACCGGTTATATTATCGGTGCGTATCCCTGTGCACCCTCATTTCACCAAAAGAGTGAAGAGGAAGAGAAGGAATTCTGGCGGCAACTCTCCGATACTCCTGATATTCGTGGGCTGGAGCAACCCTGCCTTGAACATCTTCACCCACTCGGCGACGCGTGGTTATTGCGCCATACGCCAGGCAACTGGCAAATCGTCGTGACGGCGATTATGGAGACCATGCGCCGTCGCGGTGAAAACCGCGGCTTTGGGCTGGCCTCCAGCAATGAAGATCAGCGTCAGGCCTGTGTGGCGTACTATCGCCACCTTTACCAGAAGATCACGACAATCAACGCGGCAAGCGCCGGGAAAGTGATCGCGCTTGAGCTGCACGCCGCACCGCTGGCCGATAACCCAAACGTCGCGCAGGCAACGGACGCATTTGCCCGTTCAGTGAAAGAGATCGCTGGCTGGGACTGGCCCTGCGACCTGGTGCTGGAACACTGCGACGCGATGACCAGCACCGCGCCGCGCAAAGGATTCCTGCCTCTGGACAACGTGCTGGAGGTAATTGCCGACTACGACATCAGCGTTTGCATTAACTGGGCGCGTTCCGCCATTGAAGGACGCAACACCACCCTGCCACTAACCCATACGCAGCAGGTAAAACAGGCCGGCAAACTCGGCGCGCTGATGTTCTCCGGTACAACGCAAAGCGGTGAATACGGTGAATGGCAGGATTTACATGCGCCTTTCGCGCCTTTCTGCCCTGACAGCATGATGACGCAGGAACATGCCCGTGAATTACTGACCTGCGCAGGAACAGACGTTCTGCAATTCATGGGTATTAAGTTACTGGAAATTAACGCTAATGCCGACGTCAGTCACCGCGTAGCGATATTACACGACGGCATTACGGCATTAAATAACGCCAAATAATAAGACGTTGCCGGATGGCGGCGTAGGTCTGATAAGCAAAACGTCATCAGGCATTAAATAATTTACTTTTCATCGCCAGAATACTTACTTTACGAGAATACGAAGATGAATATGACCTCTCGCCCTACAGAAAAAGATATACCTCGTCAGCGTTGGCTGCGAATTATTCCGCCCATTCTGATTACCTGTATTATTTCTTATATGGACCGCGTGAATATTGCTTTCGCGATGCCTGGCGGAATGGATGCCGAATTAGGTATTTCCGCCACTATGGCCGGTCTGGCTGGCGGGATTTTCTTCATCGGCTATCTGTTCTTACAGGTTCCCGGCGGCAAAATCGCCGTTCACGGCAGCGGCAAGAAATTTATCGGCTGGTCGCTGGTTGCCTGGGCGGTCATTTCCGTCCTTACAGGCTTAATCACCAACCAGTATCAATTGCTTGCCCTGCGTTTCTTACTGGGTGTGGCGGAAGGCGGCATGCTGCCCGTCGTACTGACGATGATCAGCAACTGGTTCCCGGACGCTGAACGCGGTCGTGCGAACGCCATTGTGATTATGTTTGTGCCGATTGCCGGGATTATCACCGCCCCGCTCTCCGGCTGGATAATCACCGTACTCGACTGGCGCTGGCTGTTCATTATTGAAGGTCTGCTCTCTCTCGTCGTGCTGGTGCTGTGGGCGTACACCATTTATGACCGGCCGCAGGAAGCCCGCTGGATCTCCGGGGCGGAAAAAAACTATCTGGTGGAAACCCTCGCCGCAGAACAGAAAGCCATTGCCGGAAGCGAAGTCAAAAACGCCTCTCTCAGCGCGGTCCTTTCCGACAAAACCATGTGGCAACTTATCGCCCTGAACTTCTTCTATCAGACCGGGATTTACGGTTACACCCTCTGGCTGCCAACCATTCTCAAAGAGCTGACCCACAGCAGCATGGGGCAAGTCGGTATGCTCGCCATTTTACCGTACGTCGGCGCGATCGCCGGGATGTTCCTGTTCTCTTTCCTTTCCGACCGCACGGGTAAACGCAAACTGTTTGTCTGCCTGCCGCTGATTGGCTTCGCCCTGTGCATGTTCCTGTCGGTGGCGCTGAAAAACCAAATCTGGCTGGCCTATGCCGCGCTGGTCGGCTGCGGTTTCTTCCTGCAATCGGCGGCGGGCGTTTTCTGGACGATCCCGGCACGTCTGTTCAGCGCCGAGATGGCGGGCGGCGCACGCGGCGTTATCAACGCGCTTGGCAACCTCGGCGGCTTCTGCGGCCCCTACGCGGTTGGCGTACTGATCACGCTGTACAGCAAAGATGCGGGCGTCTATTGCCTGGCGATCTCCCTGGCGCTGGCCGCGCTGCTGGCGTTGTTGCTGCCCGCGAAATGCGATGCGGGTTCGACACCGGCAAAGACAATGAGTCCGCGTAAACACGCCGCGTAACACCATGCCCGGGGCGCAGCGCTTACCGGGCCTACAAAACCCGTAGGCCGGATAAGCGTGGCGCCATCCGGCAAAAATGAGACATGAAAGATGAGAGAGAAAGAGGCCTTCTGGCTGGGCATCGATTGTGGCGGTACTTATCTGAAAGCCGGTTTGTATGACGCCAAAGGTCATGAGCATGGGATCAACCGGCAGTCGTTACAGACGGCAACGCCACTGCCGGGTTACGCCGAACGCGACATGCACCAGCTCTGGCAACAGTGCGCAGCCACCATTGCCGGGCTTTTGCAGCGTACAGGCATCTCCGGCGAGCAAATTAAAGGCGTCGGTATCTCCGCTCAGGGTAAAGGACTGTTTCTGCTCGACAGGCAGGATCAGCCGCTGGGCAGCGCCATTCTCTCTTCCGACCGCCGGGCGCTGAAGATTGTCCAGCGCTGGCAGCAGGACGGCATTCCTGAACAGCTTTACCCCGTTACCCGTCAGACGCTGTGGACCGGGCATCCCGCCTCTCTGCTGCGCTGGATTAAAGAGAACGACCCTCAACGTTACGCACAAATTGGCTGCGTGATGATGGGGCATGACTATCTGCGCTGGCGTTTAACCGGCATAAAAGGGTGCGAAGAGAGCAACATTTCTGAGTCCAACCTCTACAACATGAGCAGCGGGCAGTATGACCCGCGCCTGACCCAATGGTTGGGCATCAGTGAAATCGACGATGCGCTGCCCCCCATTATGGGGTCAGCCGAAATATGCGGGGAGATCACCACTCAGGCAGCTGCCATCACCGGTCTGAAGGCGGGCACGCCCGTCGTCGGCGGTCTGTTTGACGTGGTTTCCACCGCGCTCTGCGCCGGTATTGAAGATGAATTCACCCTCAACGCGGTGATGGGCACCTGGGCGGTGACCAGCGGGATCACCGAGGGGTTGCGCGACCACGAAGCGCACCCTTATGTCTATGGCCGCTACGTCAACGACGGGCAGTACATCGTTCACGAAGCCAGCCCTACCTCATCCGGCAATCTTGAATGGTTTACCGCCCAATGGGGCGAACTCTCTTTTGACGAGATCAACCAGGCCGTCGCCAGTCTGCCGAAAGCGAGCGGCGAACTCTTTTTCCTGCCGTTTCTGTACGGCAGCAATGCCGGGCTGGAGATGACCTGCGGCTTTTACGGCATGCAGGCGCTGCACACCCGCGCGCATCTGCTACAGGCCATTTACGAAGGGGTGGTGTTCAGCCACATGACCCATCTCAACCGTATGCGCGAACGCTTTACTGAGGCGCACACCCTGCGCGTGACCGGCGGCCCGGCGCACTCCAACGTCTGGATGCAGATGCTGGCGGATGTCAGCGGCCTGCGCATCGAACTGCCGCAGGTTGAAGAGACCGGCTGCTTTGGCGCCGCGCTCGCCGCCCGCGTCGGCACCGGCGTATACCGCAGTTTCAGCGAGGCTCAGCACGCCTTACGGCACCCGGTACGCACGCTGATGCCCGACATGGCCGCGCACCGCCTTTATCAGCGCAAATACCGCCAATACCAGGATTTGATTCAGGCATTACAGGGCTACCACGCCCGCATTAAGGAGCACGCATTATGAGCCGACCATTACTGCAACTGGCGCTCGACCACACCAACCTTCAGGCGGCGCTTCGCGATGTCGCCCTGTTACAGGACCACGTCGATATCGTTGAGGCTGGCACCATCCTCTGTTTAACCGAGGGGCTGGGCGCGGTGAAAGCGCTGCGCGCCCAGTGCCCGGATAAAATCATCGTTGCCGACTGGAAGGTGGCCGATGCGGGCGAAACGCTCGCGCAGCAGGCTTTTGCCGCAGGCGCCAACTGGATGACGATTATCTGTGCGGCGCCGCTCGCCACGGTGGAGAAAGGCCATGCCGTCGCGCAATCCTGCGGCGGTGAAATTCAGATGGAGCTGTTCGGCAACTGGACGCTGGACGATGCCCGCGCCTGGTATCGCACCGGTGTGCGCCAGGCGATTTACCACCGTGGGCGCGACGCGCAGGCCAGCGGACAGCAGTGGGGAGACGCGGATCTGGCGCGGATGAAGGCGCTTTCTGACATTGGCCTGGAGCTGTCGATTACCGGCGGCATTACGCCTGCCGATCTGCCGTTGTTTAAAGATATTCGCGTCAAAGCATTTATCGCCGGGCGCGCGCTGGCAGGGGCAGCGCATCCGGCGCAGGTTGCAGCCGGGTTCCACGCGCAAATTAACGCCATCTGGGGAGAGCAGCATGCGTAATCATCCGTTAGGTATCTATGAAAAAGCGCTGGCAAAAGACCTCAGTTGGCCGGAGCGCCTGGTGCTGGCGAAAAGCTGCGGCTTTGACTTTGTCGAAATGTCGGTGGATGAGACCGACGAACGCCTGTCGCGCCTGGACTGGAGCCCCACGCAGCGGGCGTCTCTGGTGACCGCCATGCTGGAAACCGGCGTGGCCATCCCGTCAATGTGCCTGTCCGCGCATCGTCGCTTTCCCTTCGGCAGTCGCGATGAGGCCGTACGCCAGCGGGCGCGCGACATCATGACCAAAGCGATTCACCTGGCGCGCGATCTGGGTATCCGCACCATTCAACTGGCGGGTTATGACGTCTATTACGAAGAACATGACGAAGGTACGCAACAACGCTTTGCCGAAGGGCTGGCGTGGGCGGTGGAGCAAGCCGCAGCGGCGCAGGTGATGCTGGCGGTGGAGATCATGGACACCGCCTTTATGAACTCCATCAGCAAATGGAAAAAATGGGACGCGCTGCTCGCCTCGCCGTGGTTTAGCGTTTACCCGGATGTCGGCAATCTCAGCGCCTGGGGCAACGACGTCGCCGCTGAGCTGAAGCTCGGTATTGACCGCATCGCCGCCATCCACCTGAAAGACACGCAGCCGGTGACAGAGAACAGCCCCGGTCAGTTCCGCGACGTGCCGTTCGGCGAAGGGTGCGTGGATTTTGTAGGCATCTTCAAAACGCTGCATGAGCTGAACTACCGTGGCGCGTTTTTGATTGAGATGTGGACGGAAAAGGCCAAAGAGCCGGTGCTGGAAATTATCCAGGCGCGGCGCTGGATAGAAGCGCGTATGCAGGAAGGAGGATTCACATGTTAGAGCAGTTAAAAGCCGAGGTGCTGGCAGCCAATCTGGCGCTTCCGGCACACCATCTGGTGACATTCACCTGGGGTAACGTCAGCGCCGTAGATGAAACGCGAAAACTGATGGTCATTAAACCTTCCGGCGTTGAATATGACGTCATGACCGCCGACGATATGGTGGTGGTGGAGATCGCCAGCGGCAAGGTCGTTGAAGGCAGCAAAAAGCCCTCGTCCGATACGCCGACGCATCTGGCGCTCTATCGTCGTTATCCGCAGATCGGCGGAATTGTGCATACCCATTCCCGCCATGCAACGATCTGGTCACAGGCGGGTCTTGACCTGCCCGCCTGGGGCACCACGCATGCCGACTATTTCTATGGCGCAATCCCCTGTACCCGGCTGATGACCGTGGAGGAAATTAAAGGGGAATACGAATACCAGACGGGCGAGGTAATCATCAAAACCTTTGAAGAACGCGGTCTGAACCCAATGCAGATCCCGGCGGTATTAGTCCACTCACACGGGCCATTCGCCTGGGGGAAAGACGCCGCTGACGCCGTGCATAACGCCGTGGTGCTTGAGGAGTGCGCCTATATGGGGCTGTTTTCGCGCCAGCTCACGCCGCAGCTACCGGATATGCAGCCAGAATTGCTCGACAAACATTATCTGCGTAAACACGGCGCGAACGCCTATTACGGGCAGTAAGACAATAAAAAAATCCCTGGGCGTAAAACGTCCAGGGTAAGAATCCGAAGGCGACATCACGCTACGGAATAAACGGTTACTGACCTCAGCGATATCGGTATTGATAATCTACATTGTCCACCACACTATAAAGCGGTTGAATATCATCCAGTGCCAGTATGTATCCACTTCCTTTCACGCAGACAATTGAATTCTTCGGCAGCCCCAGCAGACTTAATTTATTATTTAGATTTTTGACGACTTTAGATAAACGCTGCGTGGAAGCACATAATTCATTTTTTTCCCAAACGTTGATGAGTAATTCATCCTTTGAGACATATTGAGAACGTGCATTGACCAAAAGGTAAACAAACAGATGGAGCATTGTCCGATTAAAAAACACTCCACAGAAAGAGATGACGCTATCCATTTTATTAACCGGCAGCCGGAAAATTCGAGCTTCGTTAATATCAAGGAATATTTCCCTGCCAATCATAAATCCATGTAACTGATATTCCATACTTTAGATACTCACGTTGAGCTAAACCAGAGATACCTGCTCATGTTCACCTCCTCCTTGATTATTGTGTAAGCCTCAAGTGTAAAAAAAAGCAATTTATTTTCAATAGTTAACCGACACAACTCTTTTCCCACACCTTTCTGATGGGGTATAGGTTTAATAGCTGAAAAAAATATTTGTATAAATTAATGTAATTACTAAAGACAAACGATTAGCAGTATAAGCTAAATAGACAGGGCCGGTGCATGTGACAATTAAATATTATATATTTATCTCAAATTACAGTTAATAATCCTGCGACGGGTTCCCAACGACCGAACAGCGGCTTCACTCTCTCCGGCAAATCTGCCCGATGGCGCTACGCTTATCGGGCCTACATATGCGGTTCTCCGTCGGCTGGATAAGGCCCGATGGCGCTATGCTTATCGGGCCTACATGTGCAGTTCTCCGTAGGCCGGATAAGGCGAAGCCGCCATCCGGCAACGTGGTTATACGGCGCTTAAAACAGCCCCAGCGGTTTATCGGAATAACTCACCAGCAAACATTTGGTTTGCTGATAATGCTCCAGCATCATTTTGTGGGTTTCGCGGCCAATCCCCGACTGCTTATAGCCGCCGAACGCAGCATGCGCCGGGTAAGCATGATAGCAGTTGGTCCATACGCGTCCCGCCTGAATACCGCGCCCCATTTTGTACGCCAGGTTGCCGTTACGACTCCAGACTCCGGCGCCAAGCCCGTACTGGGTGTCGTTAGCCAGTTCCAGCGCTTCCTCCATCGTCCTGAAGGTCGTCACCGCCAGCACCGGGCCAAAAATCTCCTCCTGGAAGACGCGCATATTGTTCTTACCAAACAGGATGGTCGGTTCGAGGTAATAGCCCTCTTTCAGCTCTCCTTCCAGCTGCTTGCGCCGCCCGCCGGTTAACACATCCGCGCCTTCTTTCTTACCGATATCAATGTAGTTGAGGATGGTTTCCAGTTGCCCCTGAGAGACCTGCGCGCCCATCTGCGTAACGCTGTCGAGCGGGTTACCGCTGCGAATACTTTCGACGCGACGAATGGCCCGCTCCATAAAGCGCTCATAAATGGACTCCTGTACCAGCGCACGGCTCGGGCAGGTACAAACTTCACCCTGGTTAAAGGCAAACAGCGCAAAGCCCTCCAGCGCCTTGTCGAAAAACGCATCCTCTTCATCCATCACATCGGCAAAGAAGATATTGGGGGACTTACCGCCCAGCTCCAGCGTTACCGGGATAATGTTTTGTGTCGCGTACTGCATGATCTGTTGCCCGACTTCCGTCGAACCGGTAAACGCCACCTTCGCGATCCGCTTCGACGTCGCCAGATATTCGCCGATCTCTCCGCCCGCGCCGTTCACGACGTTGACCACGCCCGGCGGGAGCAGATCGCCAACGATTTCCATCAGCAACAGAACCGAAAGCGGCGTCAGACGCGCAGGTTTGAGCACTACGCAGTTCCCCGCCGCCAGCGCCGGGGCCATTTTCCAGCTCGCCATCAGCAGCGGGAAGTTCCACGGGATGATCTGCCCCACCACGCCCAGCGGTTCATGGAAGTGATAGGCCACCGTTTCGCTGTCAACTTCGCTGATACCGCCCTCTTGTGCGCGGATACAGGACGCAAAATAGCGGAAATGGTCGATCGCCAGCGGCACGTCGGCGGCGCTGGTTTCACGGATGGGTTTGCCGTTATCCCAGGTTTCCGCCGTTGCCAGCAGTTCCAGGTTTTGCTCCATGCGATCGGCAATCTTAAACAGAATCGCGGCGCGATCCTGCACGGACGTATGCGCCCACTGTTCTTTCACGTTATGCGCGGCATCCAGCGCCAGATCGATATCTTTTTTGCCGGAAGAGGCGACTTCACACAGCAGTTGCCCGGTCACCGGCGTCAGATTCTGGTAATACTCGCCGTCTACCGGTGCGACCCAGTCTCCGCCGATAAAGTTGTCGTAGCGGGCTTTTAATTTCAGAGGAAAACCATACTCGCCGGGCTGAATACGCGTTGAAGGGGGATTATTGGTCATGACCGTCTCCTTACTGTAGGGGTACTACAAAGGTTAGACGGGACTGGCGAAATCTTCGCCAGCCTTTTACTGCTTTACGACTGCGGTCACGATATAGACAAGCGGATGTTTAAGCCGTTTCACCTTACCGCACAGTGTAGGCCCGATAAACACAGCGCCATCGGGCATGACGCCGGAATGACACGATGCGTATCGTATATCCGGCAATCACTCAATTACATCGCCGCGTGGTAAATCGCCATGATCTCGTCGTGGGTCGCCTGAATAGGGTTGGTCAGGCCACAGGCGTCTTTCAGCGCATTGGTCGCCAGCACGGAAATATCTTCTTCTTTCACATTCAGGTCGCGCAGACCCGCCGGAATGTTGACCTGCTGCGCCAGCTGACGGATAGCGTCAATGCACGCTTTCGCGCCGTCGGCTTCACTCATCCCGGTTACATTAACGCCCATCGCAGCCGCACAGTCACGCAGACGGCCTGCCGCGACCTGGCTGTTAAATACCTGAACGTGCGGCAACAGCACCGCATTACATACGCCGTGCGGCAGATTGTAGAAGCCGCCGAGCTGATGCGCCATCGCGTGGACATAGCCCAGAGAAGCATTGTTAAACGCCATACCAGCCAGGAATTGCGCATAGGCCATCGCTTCGCGCGCCTGCGCGTTGCTGCCCTCTTCCACGGCAATCGCCAGGTTTTCCGCAATCATAGAGATGGCTTTCAGCGCGCACGCATCAGTAATCGGCGTTGCGGCAATAGAAACATAGGCTTCAATGGCATGGGTTAACGCATCCATGCCGGTCGCGGCGGTCAGCGATTTTGGCATCCCCATCATCAACGAAGAGTCATTCACGGAGAGCAGCGGCGTAACGTGTTTATCCACAATCGCCATCTTAATATGGCGCGCTTCGTCGGTAATGATGCAGAAGCGGGTCATTTCTGATGCCGTTCCCGCCGTCGTGTTGATAGCAACCATCGGTAGCTGAGGTTTCGCGGAGCGATCCACACCTTCATAGTCGCGGATGTCGCCGCCGTTCGCCGCCACCAGCGCGATACCTTTCGCACAGTCATGCGGAGAGCCGCCGCCCAGCGAAATTACGCTATCGCACCCGTGTTCTTTCAGGAGTTTCAGCCCGACAGCCACGTTTTCGGTGGTCGGGTTCGGCTGCGTGCCATCATAAATAACGCTGAAAATATCGCGTTCCTGCAACGCTTTCTGAATATCTCCAGCCATGCCTAATGTTGTCAACATGCTATCCGTGACAATTAATGTACGGCGAAAACCATATTCCGCCATAGTATTCATTGCTTCTTTTAATGCACCAGCGCCGATTACATTCACGGAAGGAATAAAAAATGTTGAAGCAGCCATTGTACCATCCTTAATTACTGAAATAAGGCTGGCAGCATACGGATGAACCTGTCGTGAAAATATGATCGCTGTTGTTATTTTCCCATTATAAAATATAAAAAAGCACATTAGGTTCATTGCCTGCTGTGCTTTATATAATTCAAGAAAATAATTGTATTAATTCATTTTCTATTTTAATAATTCGTATCATTCTTTTGCCGGAAATAATAACGCATCGCGTAATAAATGATCGTTTCCGCGACGGCGCGTGAATCCTGTCCGGTCAAAATACTCCAGAATCTGAATGGCGAGTTTTCGTCCAACATTCAGCCGATCGCGAAAATCAGCGGCGCAGGTCGAGCCTCTCTCCTGATCCAGTTCGCGGATCAGGTTCGCAAAAGCGACAATCCGATCGTTACGGTAATAACGATCTTTCACGATCGCGGTAATCATGCCCTGCTGTGCCGCCTGTCGCAGCACCTGCCGCATAACCTGCTCGTCCACGCCCTTTTCTTTCGCCAGATCGCGCACCCACCAGGGGTCGTCGCCAAACAGCGGCTCAATGTTTTGCCAGACGGCCTGCTGCTCGTCGCTGAAACCGGCTTTGTGATCCGGTAAATGCAACCAGCCGTGGTGGCTGTGAATCACGCCGCTTTCACGCATACGGTCGATGAGCAGCAGCACCAGCGCTTCGTCTTCCATCGGGAGCGCCATGCGCCGCAAACGCTCGCGCCCCGGGCCGGGCTCATCGCGATGGTGTTCGTGGTACATCGCGAGCGTATCCAGAATCTTACGCTGCCAGCGCGCGGCGACAGGGGCGTTCAACAGGCTGTAACCCGCCTGAATAAAACCATGCTGTTCAATAAGCTGGCGCATACCGTCGCCGTTGAGCTGCCGCGCCCACACGAAATCAGGAATATTCACCGCGCCGCGTTCGAGATGCGTCGCCAGCGCGGCGCTGTCATCCCTGGCGTTTTCCAGCGCCGACAGCCATTGCAGATATTCCGGTTTACGTTTACCGCGACGCGGCGAGTTGAGCGTCACCACACGTGCGCCAGCAAGCGTGGTTCGGGCAGAAATATCGCGTAATACCAGCCGGTCGTTATCGGCAAGCCATAGCGGCGTATCGAACACCAGCTCCGCCAGCGTCCCCTCCAGCAGGGAAATGCGTCCGGTGACATGGCTGGCGGCGTGGTGAATATGCAGCGGTTGCCATTGCACGAGCGGCGCAGCATGTTCTAACGAAACGATGACGCGTGAAAAGGCATCCGGCGGTACGTCAGAGAGAAGCCAGTCGCCACGGTTAAGCTGCTCTTTTTCCGCATCGCCCGCGATATTCAGCGCAATACGCTGTCCGGCATGAGCGTGTTCAGTCGCCTGATTCTGCGCATGCAGGCTGCGCACGCGCATGGGCTTATTCACACCGGTAAGCCACAGCGTATCACCGACGTTCACTTCGCCGCTGAGCGCCGTACCGGTCACCACCAGCCCTGCGCCTTTCACCGTAAACGCGCGATCGATCGCCAGGCGAAAGCTCTGATGGCCGGGATGCGCGCGGCCCGTCAACTGCCGTAAATGCTCGCGCAATACCTCAATACCGCGCCCTTCATTCGCGGCGGTGACAAACAGCGTCGCGTCGGCAAACCCGTAATGGCCCAGCGTCGCCAGAATCTCTTCCCGCACCTCTTCGATTCGCGCGTCGTCCACCCGGTCGGCTTTGGTCAGCGCAACCGTAAGCTGCGGATTGCCCGTCAGTTGTAAAATTTGCAGATGCTCGCGGGTCTGCGCCATCACGCCGTCATCGCAGGCGACAACCAGCAGCGCATGATCGATACCGCCCACGCCCGCCAGCATGTTGGAGAGAAACTTTTCATGACCGGGAACGTCGATAAATCCCAGTACGCGGCCATCCGGCTGCGGCCAGTAGGCATACCCCAGATCGATAGTCATACCGCGTTTTTTTTCTTCCGGCAGGCGATCGGCATTCACGCCGGTAATCGCCTGTAATAGCGTTGTTTTTCCGTGGTCAACGTGTCCGGCGGTTGCAATAATCATTTCAACATCATCTCCATAAACCGGGTCTCGTCTTCAAGGCAGCGGATATCCAGCCACAGGCGACCATCGTAAATTCGGCCAATGATCGGGACGGGCAGCGCGCGCCAGCGAGCCGCCAGCGCCTCAAGACGGCTTCCACGCCCGTCATGCGGCGTAAAGGTCAGCGCCACGCTGGGCAGCCGATCAACCGGCAGCGAACCGCTGCCGATCTGCGACAGGCAAGGCATCACGTTTACCGCGAACTCCGCGCTAAAGCGTGCGGCAAGCGCCGCCTGTAGCCGCTGCGCCTGCGCCTGAATCGCCGCTTCACTGCGGGTTAACAGCCGTAGCGTCGGCAGTTTCTCCGCCAGCGCTTCCGGGTGCAGGTAAAGTTGCAGGGTTGCCTCCAGCGCCGCCAGCGTCATTTTGTCGGCACGCAGGGCCCGCTTCAGCGGGTGGCTTTGCAGTTGCGCAATCATCTCTTTCTTGCCGACAATGATCCCGGCCTGTGGCCCGCCCAGCAGCTTGTCGCCAGAGAAGCTGACCAGGCTGACGCCTGCGGCAATCAGTTGCTGCGGCATCGGTTCTTTCGGCAAGCCGTACTGACTGAGATCCACCAGCGAACCGCTGCCCAGATCCGCCACCACCGGGATATCCAGCTCCAGCCCAATAGCGGCCAGCTCTGCCTCATCCACCGCTTTGGTGAAGCCTTCAATACTGTAATTACTGGTATGCACTTTCATCAACAGGCCGGTGTTTTCATTCACCGCCTGACGATAATCTTTCGCGTGAGTCCGGTTGGTGGTGCCTACTTCATGCAGCGTACAGCCCGCCTGACGCATCACATCAGGAATACGAAACGCGCCGCCAATCTCCACCAGTTCGCCACGCGATACCACCACCTCTTTACCGTTCGCCGTCGCCGCCAGCATCAGCAACACGGCCGCCGCGTTGTTGTTCACAATACAGGCGTCTTCCGCCCCGGTAATGCGACATAACAGATCCGCCAGCGCCCGATCGCGGTGCCCGCGCCCGGCGCCATCCAGATCATATTCCAGTGTGACCGGAGCGCGCATTGCCTGCGTCACCGCGTCAATCGCCTCTTCCGCCTGCTGCGCACGCCCCAGATTGGTGTGCAGCACCGTTCCCGTCAGGTTAATCACCGGACGCAGCGCGCTTTGCGCCTCTTTCGCCAGCCGGATATTCACCTCTTGCGCCCAGTTCTCGCACCACGCGGGCAACGCCTGCGTATCACGAATCGCTTCCCTTGCTTCATCCAACATCTGGCGAAGCAGATCCACCACCCTGGTGTGCCCGTGGGTGTCACGTAAAGAGAGAAAAGTGCTGTCACGCAGTAAGCGATCGATAGCAGGAAGCTGGCTGTAGAGTGAACGCGTTTCGGTTGTCATGAAAAAGGCCTGGCTGTTGGTGGCCCCCTCCGGTGCGGAGAGGGATATCGACATGAGGGGGATTGTACCGTGAGTTTGCTCAGGCGGACATAATACGCATCAAGCCTTTGGCGGTTCCGTGCGGGCAAAGCTTTCGCGTTGAAAGAGCGTTTCCACCAGTTTGACTAAGTGCGGTCTGTCCACACACCAGCCCGGCGCCACGCGGCGGAAATTGAGATAGCCCACGGCGCAGGCAATGGCGATGGTTGCCAGATTCACGGTATCGGTCTTAATCGTCCCGTCCACCAGATAGCCTTCCAGCGCGTCCAGGCTACGGTTGATTTTCTCGCGCTGGCGCAACAGTTCCGTTTCAGACTGCTGCGCCGCCGGGCGCGCCTGTTCACGCACGGAAACCAGACCGGCATCCATAATGCCGTCCGCCAGCGCTTCAATCTGCCGTACTTTCAGTGAGGCCAGCGGTTCACGCGGAATCATCACCGGAGCAATATCCAGTAACTCAATATATTCGGCGATTATCGGGGAATCGAACCAGCACTCTCCCTTATCCGTCACCAGCGCGGGGACTTTGCCAAGCGGGTTGTACTGCGCCACGCCGTTTTCCGCGTTGTAGGGAAGTTCATTCACAAATTCGAAAGTGATGCCCTTTTCCAGCAATAAAACCGAAATCTTTCGCACAAAAGGGCTGGTATAGCTGCCGATGAGTTTCATGCCGTGTCCTTTTTGCCAACAAAAAATAAAGTGGTATCAATAAATCTTGCCTTAGTTTTGCCGGATGGCGGCGCAAGCGCCTTATCCGGTCTACACATTGCAGACATTGTTCCTGTCGGTCTGATAAGCATAGCGCCATCAGGCATTTTTACTAAAAAGCAGGTGACGACCCGCTTAATGATCCAAATAAAGATAGTGCATCCAGCTGGTCATGCGCAGTAACACCTTACGCATCACGGAGACATGGGCGAAGTGATCGGAGTAAACCGCAACCTGGGCGTAAATGCCGTCAGGCAGGGCATCCACATCACTATTCGGCTCCAGCTCAATCAACGCAAGCACGCCGTCCATCCCCGGCGTTACGCTTAAGGACTGTAATGTTCCCTGCGCCTGGTAAGAACCGCCGGGCACAACCGGTAAAATACTCAACAATTTGCCCTGGAATACCTGGCCGGGCAGCGCATTGAACACCACTTCTGCCTCATCTCCCGCCTCAAGACGTAATAATGAGTTCTGCCGGAACTGGGCGACAATTTGCCGTTTTTGTTCGGGAATAAAAACCATTACCGGGCGCAGCGGCAGCGCGGCGGCATAGCTACCGGGCCGGATAAGCACCTGGGTCACATAGCCATTGCTCGGCGCGCGAATAACCGTCTGTTCAAGATTGTATTTCGCCTCGGCCAGCTGCGCCCGCAGGCTGACGATTTGCGACTGCTCGCCATCGACCATGCTGTCCAGTTGGCTCTGGATCTGCGTTTGCTCAGCAACAGAACCTTTTACCATCGCATCCTGCGCTAAATAGTTTTGCCGCGCGTTATCGATATCGCTTTCAGAGAACGGATTCACCCTCGCCTGACTGCCTTTCAGATAGCGCTGATAATCTTTATAGAGGCGGTCGCGTTCTGCGGACACCCGCGTGGTATTGGCCTGAGCCTCCGCTAATTGCGCCTTCAGGGTATGTATATTATGCGTGGCCGTGACCAGGTCGGCCTGTAACCTGTCGACCCGCGCCTGATACCGCACGGGATCGATTTTGAATAAAACATCGCCCTTTTTAATCAGCTGATTATTTTTATCCGTTACCTCACTCACAATACCTGTTACCTGCGGCGTAATAGGAATAGAAATAACCGCTTTCTGCGCCGTAAAAGTATAGGGGTGGTTATAGTTCATTAATAATATAAGTCCGCTAACTAAAAATACCCCGCCTAATGCCGCCGTGGAAAGTGTCCATTGATTCACCGGAATCCTGAATATTTTAAATACCGCCCAGGCTAATGCTACGTAGGTCAAAACAATCAACAGATCCATGATTAGCTCTCCGACGGGGGAATATCAGGGGACTGTACCTCAGCCAGCTTTCGCTCCAGCGCTTCCACACGTTTCGACAAGGCGATAAGTTCCGGGTCAGGCTCCGGTTCTGGCCCCGGCTCAGGCTCCTTTTCCTGCGGTAAAACATGCGCTTGCATGCCCCAGCCCCGTTCGGGCTGATAAAGCGTGGCCCAAATCCACAGAAACGGCCAAATAACATGAAGCGTAAACAGACTGACCCAACCAGCAGTATGAATAGCATCAGCATGGGGGTGGTTTCGTTTTTTAGCGATCAGATAAGGGATGTCATGAATCATGATGATTCCATAAAAAATCACCAGAAAAACAAAGATCAATACTCCTAACGCGAAATAATTTAGAAACATACCTGCTCCGGCTTCACGCTAATAAGAGTGTTAAATGACAGGCGGCGTATTACGATTCCACCGATATTTTGAACATAATTCGAGTCCGCCATTTTCGCCATCAAACCCAAAGATAATTTTGCACGGCGAGAGGTTGCTCAATTACACATCAGAATGAAGCATGAGGCGGAATCTGCTTAAGATCACACCACACAGGTTTCGGATGAAAATATCTTGTGATTTAGATCACAAAAATTCAACAAACCCTCAAATCAAAAATGTGAAACAGTTCACATTTAAACGCTATTTCCACCGGTGATTCCGGGTTTGTTGTTTTTTTACACAGCGGTTTTGTGATCAATATCACATCAATAACCACCATCTACCCTATATTCATGTGATCTAAATCACACAACAAGCCAGCAACTGGACAGTTGAACGATTCAGTGCCAGATTTCGCACTATCTACAGGGTCCGGCTACCTCTGCCGCTACATTAACAAACCTCGGGCTTCGAGCCTGCGCGACAGCAAACATAAGAAGGGGTGTTTTTATGTCATCCGATATTAAGATCAAAGTGCAAAGCTTTGGTCGTTTCCTCAGCAATATGGTGATGCCAAATATCGGCGCGTTTATCGCGTGGGGTATTATCACCGCATTATTTATTCCAACAGGGTGGTTGCCTAACGAAACGCTGGCAAAGCTCGTTGGTCCGATGATCACCTACCTCCTGCCGCTGCTGATCGGTTATACCGGTGGTAAGCTGGTCGGCGGCGAGCGCGGCGGCGTGGTCGGTGCT
The DNA here is from genome assembly GCF_030333435.1 of Citrobacter sp. CK191. Lineage (NCBI taxonomy): Bacteria > Pseudomonadati > Pseudomonadota > Gammaproteobacteria > Enterobacterales > Enterobacteriaceae > Citrobacter > Citrobacter sp. CK191. The sequence goes on from NZ_JAOWFX010000011.1 coordinate 53,800, forward strand.
ATCACCACGATGGGCGTTATCGTCGGTGCGGACATGCCGATGTTCCTCGGCTCAATGATCGCAGGCCCGCTGGGCGGCTACTGCATCAAGAAATTCGATAGCTGGGTAGACGGTAAGATCAAATCCGGTTTCGAAATGCTGGTGAATAACTTCTCTGCTGGCATCATCGGGATGATCCTCGCGATTCTGGCGTTCCTCGGCATTGGCCCGGCGGTTGAAGTCCTGTCTAAACTGCTGGCAGCCGGCGTTAACTTCATGGTTGTCCATGACATGCTGCCGCTGGCGTCTATCTTCGTTGAACCGGCGAAAATCCTGTTCCTTAACAACGCGATCAACCACGGTATCTTCTCGCCGCTGGGTATTCAGCAGTCCCATGAGCTGGGTAAATCCATCTTCTTCCTGATCGAAGCTAACCCAGGCCCGGGTATGGGCATCCTGATGGCGTACATGTTCTTCGGTCGCGGCAGCGCAAAACAGTCTGCTGGCGGTGCGGCAATCATCCACTTCCTGGGCGGTATCCACGAAATTTACTTCCCGTACGTGCTGATGAACCCGCGTCTGATCCTGGCCGTTATCCTCGGCGGTATGACTGGCGTGTTTACGCTGACCATCCTGAACGGCGGTCTGGTTTCTCCGGCGTCTCCGGGTTCTATCCTGGCGGTACTGGCGATGACGCCAAAAGGCGCCTACTTCGCTAACATCACGGCGATTATCGCTGCTATGGCGGTCTCCTTCATCATTGCCTCCATTCTGCTGAAAACCAGCAAAGTGAAAGAAGATGATGATATCGACGCGGCAACCCGTCGCGTGCAGGACATGAAAGCAGAATCTAAAGGCGCATCCGCGCTGTCCGCTGGCGATGTGACCAACGACCTGAGCCATGTACGTAAAATCATCGTTGCCTGTGATGCCGGTATGGGTTCCAGCGCAATGGGTGCGGGCGTACTGCGTAAAAAAGTTCAGGATGCGGGTCTGAGCCAGATTTCCGTCACCAACAGCGCGATCAACAACCTGCCGCCGGATGTCGACCTGGTCATCACTCACCGTGACCTGACCGAGCGCGCCATGCGCCAGGTTCCGCAAGCGCAGCACATTTCGCTGACCAACTTCCTGGATAGCGGACTGTACACCAGCCTGACCGAACGTCTGGTTGCCGCGCAGCGCCACAACACCAACGAAGAGAAAGTACGCGACCATCTGAAAGACAGCTTTGATGAAGGGGATAACAACCTGTTCAAGCTGGGCGCAGAAAACATCTTCCTGGGTCGTAAAGCCGCCACTAAAGAAGAAGCCATTCGCTTTGCGGGCGAGCAACTGGTGAAAGGCGGTTATGTTGAGCCAGAATACATCGACGCCATGCTGGAACGTGAAAAACTGACCCCGACTTATCTGGGTGAGTCTATCGCCGTACCGCACGGCACCGTGGAAGCCAAAGACCGCGTGCTGAAAACCGGTGTGGTGTTCTGCCAGTACCCGGAAGGCGTACGCTTCGGTGAAGAAGAAGACGATATTGCCCGTCTGGTCATTGGTATCGCGGCGCGTAACAACGAGCACATCCAGGTCATCACCAGCCTGACTAACGCGCTGGATGATGAGTCCGTGATCGAGCGTCTGGCGCATACCACCAGCGTGGATGAAGTGCTGGAACTGCTGGCCGGTCGTAAGTAAGTCCGTTGCCCGGTGGCGCTCGCGCTTACCGGGCCTACGATGTGCAGTTCCCGTAGGCCGGATAAGGCGTTTACGCCGCCATCCGGCATCATGTCCGGTGGCGCTGTGCTTACCGGGCATGCGATGTGCAGTTCCCGTAGGCCGGATAAGGCGTTTACGCCGCCATCCGGCATCATGTCCGGTGGCGCTGCTACCAGGCCTGCGGTGTACGGTTTCCTCTCCCGCAAGGGAGAGGGTTTGGGTGAGGGGGGAAGCCATGCGGTCCCTCACCCCAGCCCTCTCGGGTAAAAACATTAATGAAGGTTAACACTATGAAAGCATTACATTTTGGCGCAGGTAATATCGGTCGTGGATTTATCGGCAAACTGCTGGCTGACGCGGGGATACAACTGACGTTCGCGGATGTAAACCAGGTCGTGCTCGACGCCCTGAATGCCCGTCATAGCTATCAGGTTCATGTGGTGGGTGAAAATGAGCAGGTTGATACGGTTTCCGGCGTTAATGCCGTGAGCAGCATCAGCGATGACGTGGTTGAGCTGATTGCGCAGGTCGATTTTGTCACCACCGCCGTTGGGCCGGTGGTACTGGAACGCATTGCTCCGGCCATCGCCAAAGGCCTGGTTAAACGTAAAACGCAAGGAATTGAAGCGCCGCTTAACATCATTGCCTGCGAAAACATGGTGCGCGGCACCACGCAATTGAAAGGTCATGTGATGAACGCCCTGGCGGATGAAGACAAAGCCTGGGTTGAACAGCATGTCGGTTTTGTCGATTCCGCCGTCGACCGTATCGTGCCGCCTTCCGCCTCCGCCACGAACGACCCGCTGGAAGTCACCGTGGAAACCTTCAGCGAGTGGATTGTCGATAAAACGCAGTTCAAAGGCGCGCTGCCAGATATTCCAGGTATGGAATTAACCGATAACCTGATGGCATTTGTCGAACGTAAACTCTTCACGCTGAACACCGGGCATGCTATAACCGCGTACCTCGGAAAATTAACCGGTCATCAGACCATCCGTGACGCGATTCTCGATGAGAAAATCCGCGCTGTGGTAAAAGGGGCGATGGAAGAGAGCGGCGCGGTGCTGATCAAACGCTACGGTTTTGATGCCGACAAACACGCGGCATACATTCAGAAAATCCTCGGTCGTTTTGAAAACCCGTATCTGAAAGATGACGTTGAGCGCGTTGGCCGCCAGCCGTTGCGTAAACTGAGTGCGGGCGACCGTCTGATCAAACCGCTGCTGGGCACGCTGGAATACGGCCTGCCGCACGTTAACCTGGTCAACGGTATCGCTGCCGCGATGCACTTTACCAGCGAAGACGATCCGCAGGCCCAGGAACTGGCTGCGCTGATCGCAGAGAAAGGGCCGCAGGAAGCGCTGGCGCAAATTTCCGGGCTGGATGTAAACAGCGAAGTGGTAGCGGAGGCGGTTAACGCATACAACGCGACCAAATGAGGCAAAATACGGCGCAGGTCATCCTGCGCCCGAATGACAGATTGTCAGATATGCAGGCAATAATGGAACAAACCCAGGCCTTTGAAAACCGCGTGCTTGAGCGTCTGAATGCTGGCAAAACCGTACGAAGTTTCCTCATCACCGCCGTAGAGTTACTCACCGAGGCGGTGAATATTCTGGTACTTCAGGTGTTTCGCAAAGACGATTATGCGGTGAAATACGCAGTGGAACCGTTGCTCGACGGCGATGGACCGCTGGGCGATCTCTCGGTACGTCTGAAACTGATCTACGGTCTGGGAGTACTCAGTCGCCCTGAATACGAAGATGCGGAACTGCTGATGGCGCTGCGTGAAGAACTGAATCACGACGGTAATGAATATGCGTTCACCGACGACGAAATTCTCGGGCCGTTTGGCGAACTGCACTGCGTGACGGCGTTACCGCCGCCGCCGCATTTTGAGACCTCTGACCCGGGTTTATACGCCATGCAAATTCAGCGCTACCAGCAAGCGGTGCGCTCAACGATGGTGCTTTCCCTGACCGAGCTGATTTCTAAAATCAGCTTAAAAAAAGCCTTTCAAAAATAGACCGTCAACCACTTACTGTTTTTCTTCCGGCTGCGGCTGATAGAGCTGGCGATAATATTCCAGACGTTGCAGGTACATCTGCGCATTTGCCTTCGGCACCTCATCAGGAACCATATCGCGCGGCGGCGTTTTATTCAGATACTCCCGAAATGCCTGACTCGAAGCCATAAAATCTACAGCCTTATCAATAAGAAGCGGAACGTTGTCACCTATTTTAACCATGATGATATCTCCATGTATTCTCCGCGTCGGGGAATGCGCGGCCGCTAATTTTAGTTTAGGCTCATACAGGGTTTTCTATTGGGGAAAACGTGCTTAATCGCAAACCGCCATGCAGAAACCGTTAACATCACGTTTTGTTTATTAAATGAGTATTAAATCAAAACGTTACACAATCAATTAGCATTATAATACTTGCCTTATTTGATTATTTTTATCCCATTAGTTGTGAATAATCCCGCTCTGCGCGCATACTATAGAAAATTCATCCTGGTTCCATCAGAAGCTATCCCATGAAAGAAGTCGAAAAAAACGAAATTAAACGTCTGAGCGATCGCCTGGACGCCATCCGCCACCAGCAGGCCTCGCTATCCCTTGTCGATGCCGCTGACAAATATGCCGAGCTGGAAAAAGAGAAAGCCACGCTGGAAGCCGAGATCGTGCGCCTGCGTGACGTTCACAGCCAGAAGCTGAGTAAAGAAGCGCAAAAGCTGATGAACCTGCCGTTTCGCCGCGCGATTACCAAAAAAGAACAGGCCGATATGGGCAAGCTGAAGAAAAGCGTGCGCGGTCTGGTTGTCGTCCACCCAATGACGGCGTTAGGCCGTGAAATGGGCCTGAAAGAGATGACCGGTTTCGCAAAAACCGAGTTTTAACCTTCTGCCGGGTACGCGCACGCTTGCCCGGCCCGCCCTTTCCCTCCCCCTCAATTGGCCCAACCAATTATCCCTTAATCCGATCACTGGTTCACAGTTCATTAAAATTCACCTACACTAGCGTTGCCAATAAGCAACATTTGATTAACCATTCATTGTCATTACCCCTACATCCCAATATTGGCAGGGCCACTTTTACACATAATGTGACAAAGAGATGAGCAAAAGACTCATTGCATTATGCGTGTGACCCTCAGGAGACCTGCAATGAATCTCTGGCAACAAAACTACGATCCGGCCGGTAACATCTGGATTTCCAGCCTGATCGCATCGCTTCCGATCCTGTTCTTTTTCTTTGCGCTGATTAAGCTCAAGCTGAAAGGCTACATCGCCGCCTCCTGGACGGTCGCAATCGCGCTGGCTGTCGCGCTGCTGTTTTATAAAATGCCGGTGGATAACGCTCTGGCTGCGGTGGTGTATGGCTTCTTCTATGGTCTGTGGCCGATTGCCTGGATCATTATCGCCGCCGTCTTTGTCTATAAAATCTCTGTCAGAACCGGGCAATTCGACATCATCCGGTCATCAATATTGTCGATTACCCCTGACCAGCGTCTGCAAATGCTGATCGTCGGCTTTTCCTTCGGGGCATTCCTTGAAGGGGCAGCGGGCTTTGGCGCGCCAGTGGCGATTACTGCGGCTCTGCTAGTCGGCCTGGGCTTTAATCCGCTGTATGCGGCGGGTTTGTGCCTGATCGTCAACACCGCGCCGGTCGCGTTTGGCGCGATGGGGATTCCGATTCTGGTGGCCGGTCAGGTCACCGGGCTGGACAGCTTTGAGATCGGCCAGATGGTCGGCCGTCAACTGCCGTTCCTGACCATTATCGTACTGTTCTGGATCATGGCGATTATGGACGGCTGGCGCGGCGTGAAAGAGACCTGGCCTGCGGTGATGGTGGCGGGAGGTTCATTTGCTATCGCCCAGTACCTCAGCTCTAACTTTATCGGCCCGGAACTGCCGGACATCATCTCGTCGCTGGTCTCGCTGGTCTGTCTGACGCTGTTCCTGAAACGCTGGCAGCCGGTACGTATTTTCCGCTTTGGCGATATGGGCGCTTCACAGGTCGATCAGACGCTGGACCGCACCCATTACACGGTTGGTCAAATCGTTCGCGCATGGTCGCCGTTCCTGTTCCTGACTGCAACCGTTACCCTCTGGAGCGTTCCGCCGTTTAAAGCGATGTTTGCCCCAGGCGGCGCGCTGTACGACTGGGTGATTAATATTCCGGTTCCGCATCTCGATAAGCTGGTTGCCCGTATGCCGCCAGTGGTGCATGAGGCAACCGCCTACGCTGCGGTCTATAAGTTCGACTGGTTCTCCGCTACCGGTACGGCCATTCTGTTCGCTGCGCTGCTGTCCGTCGTCTGGCTGAAAATGAAACCATCTGCCGCAATCCAGACATTCGGCAGCACGCTGAAAGAGTTAGCGCTGCCGATTTACTCCATCGGGATGGTGCTGGCATTCGCGTTTATCTCTAACTACTCCGGGCTCTCCTCTACGCTGGCGTTAGCGCTGGCGCATACGGGCAGCGCCTTTACCTTCTTCTCGCCGTTCCTTGGCTGGCTGGGCGTATTCCTGACGGGGTCTGATACCTCATCAAACGCGCTGTTTGCCGCCCTGCAGGCGACGGCCGCCCAGCAAATCGGCGTCTCTGACGTGCTGATGGTGGCGGCGAATACCACCGGCGGCGTAACCGGTAAGATGATCTCTCCGCAGTCTATCGCCATTGCCTGTGCGGCAGTGGGTCTGGTAGGGAAAGAGTCCGACCTGTTCCGCTTTACCGTTAAACACAGCCTGATTTTCACCTGCATGGTGGGTGTGATTACCACACTTCAGGCCTATGTCTTAACCTGGATGATTCCGTGATTGTGATGCCAAAACGCCTGTCAGACGAGGTTGCCTCTCGTGTGCGGGCGCTGATTGAAGAACAACAGCTGGAGGCGGGTATGAAGTTGCCCGCCGAGCGCCAGCTGGCCGTACAACTGGGCGTGTCGCGCAATTCTCTGCGCGAGGCGCTGGCGAAACTGGTCAGTGAAGGCGTGCTGATAAGCCGCCGGGGCGGTGGAACGTTCGTTCGCTGGCAGCATGAAACCTGGTCCGAACAGAATATCGTTCAGCCGTTGAAAACGCTGATGGCGGACGACCCGGACTACAGCTTCGACATTCTGGAAGCCCGCCACGCCATTGAAGCCAGCACAGCCTGGCACGCTGCGATGCGCGCCACGCCCGCTGATAAAGAGAAAATTAAGCTCTGCTTTGACGCCACGCTCAGTGAAGACCCGGACCTCGCCTCCCAGGCGGATGTTCGCTTCCATCTCGCGATTGCGGAGGCCTCGCACAACGTCGTGCTGTTGCAGACCATGCGTGGCTTCTTTGATGTCCTGCAATCGTCCGTGAAGCAGAGCCGCCAGCGTATGTATCTCGTTCCGCCGGTGTTTTCAAAACTGACGGAACAACATCAGGCGGTGATGGACGCCATTCTGGCCGGTGATGCCGACGGCGCACGTAAAGCCATGATGGCGCACCTCAGTTTCGTCCACACCACCATTAAACGATTTGATGAAGACCAGGCCCGCCAGGCGCGTATTACCCGCCTGCCCGGTGACCATAATGAGATTTCCAGGGAGAACAAAGCATGATCATTTCAGCAGCCAGCGATTATCGCGCCGCAGCCCAACGCATTCTGCCCCCTTTCTTGTTCCACTACATCGACGGCGGCGCCTATGCGGAATATACCCTGCGTCGTAACGTGGAAGACTTGTCAGAGGTGGCGCTCCGCCAGCGCGTGCTGAAGAATATGTCCGATCTGAGCCTGGAAACCACCCTGTTTAACGAAAAGCTGTCGATGCCGGTTGCACTGGCCCCGGTTGGCCTGTGCGGAATGTATGCGCGTCGCGGTGAAGTTCAGGCCGCCGCCGCCGCCGATGCGAAAGGGATTCCGTTTACCCTCTCCACCGTTTCTGTCTGCCCCATCGAGGAAGTCGCGCCGACGATTAAACGCCCGATGTGGTTCCAGCTGTACGTCCTGCGCGATCGCGGTTTTATGCGTAACGCGCTGGAGCGCGCCAAAGCGGCGGGCTGCTCCACGCTGGTCTTTACCGTCGATATGCCAACGCCTGGCGCGCGTTACCGTGACGCCCACTCCGGGATGAGCGGCCCGAATGCCGCCCTGCGCCGCTACTGGCAGGCTGCAACCCATCCGCAATGGGCCTGGGATGTCGGCCTGAACGGTCGTCCGCACGATCTGGGCAATATCTCCGCCTACCTTGGCAAACCGACCGGGCTGGAAGATTACATCGGCTGGCTGGCGAACAACTTCGATCCATCGATTTCCTGGAAAGACCTGGAGTGGATCCGTGAATTCTGGGACGGCCCAATGGTGATCAAAGGGATCCTCGATCCCGAAGACGCCCGCGACGCGGTACGCTTTGGCGCTGACGGCATCGTGGTCTCTAACCACGGCGGCCGACAGCTCGACGGCGTACTCTCCTCCGCCCGCGCCCTGCCCGCCATTGCCGACGCGGTGAAAGGCGATATCGCCATTCTGGCGGACAGCGGAATTCGTAATGGTCTGGACGTGGTACGCATGATTGCGCTTGGAGCCGATAGCGTACTGCTTGGCCGTGCGTATCTGTATGCGCTGGCGACGGCGGGTCAGGCTGGCGTGGCGAACCTGCTGGATCTGATCGAAAAAGAGATGAAAGTCGCCATGACGCTGACCGGCGCAAAATCAATCAGCGAGATCAGCCGTGATTCACTGGTGCAGGAACTCGGTAAGTCTGTTCCGGCTGCGCTGGCGCCACTATCGCAGGGTGATGCGGCATAGGCTGGATAAGGCGTCAGCCGCCATCCGGCAATGTAATGTGCATCGGGGATGCCTGATGGCGCTACGCTTATCAGGCCTACAGGGTGAGGGTGAACGTATTTTCTGCTATTCTGCCCCCCGCACTTAAGGGGGCAGTTAAGCATGTTGAATATCGTATTATTCGAACCAGAAATCCCACCAAACACCGGCAATATTATTCGTCTTTGCGCCAATACCGGTTTTCGTCTGCATATTATCGAACCGATGGGCTTCACATGGGATGATAAACGTCTGCGCCGCGCGGGGCTGGACTATCACGAGTTTGCCGCCGTACAGCGCCATCACGATTACGCCGCCTTTGTCGCTGCCGAAAACCCACAGCGTCTGTTTGCTCTGACCACCAAAGGCACCCCTGCCCATAGCGCGGTGAGCTATCAGGATGGGGACTACCTGATGTTTGGCCCGGAAACGCGCGGTTTACCGGCGACCATTCTCGACGCGCTGCCCGCAGAACAAAAAATTCGTATTCCAATGATGCCGGACAGCCGCAGCATGAACCTGTCGAACGCGGTGTCGGTCGTGGTATATGAGGCATGGCGCCAGTTGGGGTATCCTGGCGCGGTATTGCGTAGTTGATTTCTGTCGGATGGCGGCTGACGCCTTATCCGACCTACGGAGTTGGTAGGCCCGGTAAGCGCAGCGCCACCGGGCATAAAGTCAGATGCCGTCGCCGTATTCGAACGTATGGTGAATCCCGTTAAAATGCTGATCCATATCCATTGACGGCTTATCGCTGTCGGGCTTGCCGACAATCCGCGCCGGAACGCCCGCTGCGGTAGTGTGTGGCGGTACGGGCTGCAAGACCACGGAGCCCGCGCCAATCTTCGCGCCGCGCCCCACTTCGATATTGCCAAGGATCTTCGCCCCGGCGCCAATCATCACGCCTTCACGAATTTTGGGATGACGATCGCCGCTGGTTTTCCCGGTCCCGCCAAGCGTGACGGATTGCAGGATCGAGACATCGTTTTCGATTACCGCCGTTTCACCGACCACAATCCCCGTCGCGTGATCGAGCATAATGCCGCGTCCAATTTTCGCCGCCGGGTGAATATCGACCTGGAAGGTGACAGAAACCTGATTTTGCAGGAATATCGCCAGCGCGCGGCGGCCTTCATTCCATAACCAGTGGCCGATACGGTAGGCCTGGAGAGCATGGAAGCCTTTCAGATACAGAAGCGGCGTCGAGTATTTGTCTACCGCCGGGTCGCGGGTGCGTACCGCCTGAATATCACAGGCAGCAGAGGCGATCATTTCCGGGTCGGCGGCGTAGGCCTCTTCCACCACTTCACGGATGGCGATGGCAGGCATAATCGGAGATGCGAGTTTGTTCGCCAGCATATAGCTCAGCGCACTGCCCAGGTTTTCATGCTTGAGTAGCGTCGCGTGGTAGAAACTGGCCAGCATCGGCTCACAGTCCGCCAGAGCCCGGGCTTCGGCTTTAATATTGTTCCAGACGATATCCAGTTCTTCACATGACATTGCTGACTCCAGGTATCAGGCTAACGACCGGCCCGTTCTTCGCGGGCCGGGTCATTTAATAAAACAGATCCTTACGGCTAGTGGCGACTACGCTCGTCCTTGCGTGCACGACCTAATAACGTCAATGCTGCCTCGCGCGCGTTTTTTCCGCAATACAATACTTGATAAATTTCCTCGGTTATTGGCATTTCGACACCAAAACGGTGCGCCAACTCACGAACTTCTTTTGTATTACGGTAGCCTTCAACCACCTGACCAATTTTGTCCTGCGCGCCCTGAACATCCATGCCCTGACCGAGCATCATGCCAAAACGGCGGTTACGCGACTGGTTGTCAGTACAGGTCAGAACCAGGTCGCCCAGACCCGCCATTCCCATAAAGGTGGTCGGATCGGCCCCCAGCGCCGCGCCAAGACGCGACATCTCCGTCAGCCCACGCGTGATCAGCGCGGTACGTGCGTTTGCGCCAAAACCGATGCCGTCAGACATGCCTGCGCCAATCGCAATCACGTTTTTCACCGCACCGCCCAGCTGCACGCCGATGAAATCGGGGTTGCTGTAGACGCGAAAACTCTTACCGCAGTGCAAAAGTTCCTGCAAATCATCCGCGAAGGTTTCGTCCGTCGACGCCAGAGAAATTGCCGTCGGCAAACCCGCCGCCAGTTCTTTAGCGAACGTCGGGCCGGATATCACCGCCAGCGGGATGTCATCGCCCAACGCTTCACGGGCGACATCCTGCAACAGGCGCCCCGTTTCCGCTTCCAGACCTTTGGTCGCCCAGACCAGGCGAGCATCAGGACGCATCAGCGGTTTAATCTGTCGCAGCACCTCGCCAAAGACATGGCTTGGCACCACCACCAGAATGTTACGGCTGGCCGCCAGCGCGGTGGCTAAGTCGCTTTCAAGGCGTAGCGTATCGGGAAAAGGCACATCAGGGAGGAACGCGACGTTGCAGCGGTCTCGCTCAAGGGTCGCGACATGTTTAGGATCGTGGCCCCACAGGACAACCTGGTGGCCGTTTCTCGCCAGGGTGATGGCAAGAGCGGTGCCGTACGAGCCAGCACCGATCACAGTCATTGAAGCATTACTTTGGTTCATCAGGCATCCTGATGTTCTTCAGTACCTTCGCCAGCCTGCTGCTGTAAATAGTTCATGAACAGCGCATCGAAGTTAACCGGCGCAAGATTCAGTTGCGGGAACGTGCCGCGTGAAACCAGGCTGGTGATGCATTCGCGGGCATACGGGAACAGAATGTTCGGGCAGTATGCACCCAGGCAATGCGCCATCTGAGTTCCTTCAATACCACTGATGGAGAAAATGCCGCCCTGCTGAACTTCGCACAGGAAAGCGGTCTCTTCGCCCAGGGAAGCCGTTACGGTAACACGCAGTACCACTTCGTATACGTCATCTGCCAGTTGAGTAGACGCCGTATCAAGATCAAGTTTAACCTCTGGCTGCCAATCTTTCTGGAAAACATGCGGCGCATTTGGCGCTTCGAAAGACACATCCTTGGTATAGATACGTTGGATCTGGAAAGCCATTTCGGTGTTATTTTGTTCTGACATGTGTAGAAAACCCTTTAGTGTTGTCCTTAAAATACTTGCGGCATGTTTTAACGCAGCAGGGGATCCAGTCCACCACGCGCATCCAACGCATACAAGTCGTCACAGCCGCCAATGTGCTGTGCATCAATAAAAATCTGCGGAACCGTCGTGCGGCCACTACGCTTGATCATCTCTTCACGTTTTACGGCATCGCCGTCAATCGGAAGTTCCTGGAAACTCACACCCTTACTGCTCAACAGCGCTTTTGCACGATGGCAAAACGGGCAGGTTGCTTTGGTGTAGATCTCGATGTTGGCCATGACTTATCTCCCGTGTTGAGTAACGCGTTATTTCCCGCGCACTAATGGCAGGTTCTCACCGCTCCAGCCCGCAACGCCTTCTTTCAGCACAAAAACCTTCTCAAAGCCCGCTTTGATCAGTGCGTTTGCGGATTCCTGACACTGCATACCGGAACCATCAACCACGATCAGAGGCTTATCTTTGTGCTTTTCAAGCTCGCCAACGTTGTTGGCCTTGATTTCGCTCGGCAGCAGGTTAGTCGCGCCCGCGATATGGCCTTTGCGGAAGTCGTCACGCTGACGTAAATCCACCACAACGGCGTCTTCTTTGTTGATAAGACGCGTCGCTTCGCCGCGAGTAATAACCTTAACTTTAGACATCAGGCCCTTGAAAGTGGTGAACAACACCGCCACCAGTAACGCAATCCAGGCGATACTCAGTATGGGATGGCGGCCAACAAATTGCATAATTTCTTGCATGGGGGGTAACAACTCCCGACTCAGTGATTAAAAAACCAGGAAAGGAGTATACCTGCGCGTTGGCGCAAATACAGCCAGAGCGTGCAATGGATTGCATTTTTGCGGGGCGCTACGGAAAAAAAACGTCGTTCCGCGCCGTCCCCGGCTCGCTCTCTGCCCCATTCTTTGATCTTCTGAGGCTATTTTATCGATTCAGCTGTAGTAAAATTACGCAATTATTTTGTCTATTGAGTGTGAGGTTGTCGCAATGTCGGTTTCTAAAAAACCTATGGTACTGGTGATTCTGGATGGCTATGGCTACCGTGAAGACAGCCAGGATAACGCCATTTTGAATGCCAAAACCCCGGTAATGGATGCTCTGTGGGCAAAACGTCCGCATACCCTGATCGACGCTTCCGGTCTGGAAGTGGGTCTGCCGGACCGTCAGATGGGCAACTCCGAAGTGGGTCACGTTAACCTGGGCGCGGGCCGTATCGTGTATCAGGATCTGACGCGCCTGGATGTTGAAATTAAAGAACGTACCTTCTTCGCTAACCCGGTACTGACGGCGGCGGTCGATCAGGCGAAAAATACCGGTAAAGCCGTGCACATTATGGGCCTGCTGTCTGCGGGTGGCGTGCACAGCCACGAAGACCACATCATGGCGATGGTCGAACTGGCCGCAGAACGCGGCGCAGAGAAAATTTATCTGCACGCCTTCCTTGATGGCCGCGATACCCCGCCACGCAGCGCGGAATCCTCGCTGAAAAAATTCGAAGACAAGTTTGCCGCGCTGGGCAAAGGCCGCGTAGCGTCCATTATTGGTCGTTACTATGCAATGGACCGCGACAACCGCTGGGATCGCGTTGAGCAGGCCTATGACCTGATGACGCTGGCGCAGGGTGAGTTCCAGGCCGATACCGCCGTTGCTGGCCTGCTGGCCGCTTACGCGCGTGACGAAAACGACGAATTTGTGAAAGCGACCGTCATCCGCGCGGAAGGTCAGGCCGATGCCGCGATGGAAGACGGCGACACGCTGATTTTCATGAACTTCCGTGCTGACCGCGCCCGCGAAATTACCCGCGCGTTCGTTAATGCTGATTTCGACGGCTTCGCCCGTAAGAAAGTGGTTAATCTGAACTTCGTCATGCTGACCGAGTACGCCGCTGATATCAAAACCGCCGTGGCTTACCCACCGGCATCGCTGGCAAACACCTTCGGCGAGTGGATGGCGAAGAACGACAAAACCCAACTGCGCATTTCCGAAACGGAAAAATACGCCCACGTCACCTTCTTCTTCAACGGCGGCGTAGAAGAACCGTTTGCAGGCGAAGAACGCATCCTGATCAACTCGCCTAAAGTGGCGACCTACGATCTACAGCCGGAAATGAGTTCCGCAGAACTGACCGAAAAACTGGTTGCGGCTATCGGGAGCGGTAAGTACGACACCATCATTTGTAACTACCCGAACGGCGATATGGTCGGTCACACTGGCGTGATGGAAGCGGCGGTTAAAGCGGTTGAAGCGCTGGATCACTGTGTTGAACAGGTTGCTAAAGCGGTTGAGTCCGTTGGCGGTCAACTGCTGATCACCGCAGACCACGGCAACGCCGAGCAGATGCGCGATCCATCCACCGGCCAGGCGCACACCGCGCATACCAACCTGCCGGTTCCGCTGATTTATGTCGGCGCGAAAAGCGTAAAAGCGGTCGAAGGCGGCAAACTTTCTGATATCGCACCGACGATGTTGACGCTGATGGGTATGGAAATCCCGAAAGAGATGACTGGTAAGCCGCTGTTCATCGTGGAATAATCCTTCCCCATGAGGGGAAAGGCGTTTAATTCCATTACACGGGCCGTGAAACCACGCAGGTTTTCAGTCAGGCCCATGATTTACGCCAGCGTGTTGAGCGCTGGCGTATTGTTGTGCGCCTTTTCCGCCCATGCGGATGACCGCGATCAGCTCAAATCCATCCAGGCGGATATCGCCGCCAAAGAGCGCGCCGTACGCCAGCAACAGCAGCAACGCTCCAGTTTGCTCGCACAGCTCAAAACGCAGGAAGAGGCCATCTCCGCCGCCGCGCGTAAACTGCGTGAAACCCAGAATACCCTTGCCCAGTTGAATAAGCAGATCGACGCGATGAACGCATCTATCGCGAAGCTGGAACAACAAAAAGCCATTCAGGAACGCAGCCTTGCCGCGCAGCTGGATGCGGCGTTTCGCCAGGGCGAGCATACGGGGATTCAGCTCATTCTTAGCGGTGAAGAGAGCCAGCGCGGGCAGCGTTTACAGGCCTATTTCGGTTATCTGAACCAGGCGCGCCAGGACACCATTGCCGAACTGAAACAGACGCGTGAAGAGGTGGCGTCTCAGAAGGCGGCGCTGGAAGAGAAACAGAGCCAGCAACAGACGCTGCTGTATGAACAACGCGCCCAACAGGCGAAGCTGGAGCAGGCGCGTAATGAGCGTCAGAAAACGATCGCCGGTCTTGAGTCGTCAATCCAGCAGGGGCAACAGCAGTTAAGTGAATTGCGGGCGAACGAATCCCGCCTGCGCAACAGCATCGCGCGCGCAGAGGCGGCCGCCAAAGCCAGGGCGGAGCGAGAAGCCCGCGAAGCGCAGGCGGTGCGCAATCGTCAGCAGGAAGCCACCCGCAAAGGCACAACCTACAAACCAACCGAAAGCGAAAAATCGTTGATGTCCCGTACCGGCGGTCTGGGTTCACCGCGCGGTCAGGCATTCTGGCCCGTTCGCGGCCCAACGCTGCATCGTTATGGCGAACAGCTGCAAGGTGAGCTACGTTGGAAAGGGATGGTTATCGGTGCGTCTGAAGGCACTGAAGTCAAAGCAATCGCGGACGGTAGGGTGATTCTGGCGGACTGGTTGCAGGGCTACGGTCTGGTCGTCGTCGTGGAACACGGTAAAGGCGATATGAGCCTTTACGGGTATAACCAGAGCGCACTGGTCAGCGTTGGCACACAGGTTCGCGCAGGCCAGCCTATTGCGCTTGTAGGCAGCAGCGGCGGTCAGGGCCGACCGTCACTCTATTTCGAAATTCGTCGCCAGGGTCAGGCCGTCAATCCACAGCCGTGGTTGGGAAGATAAGTTTTGCCTCACTTTCGTCGCACAATACTCTCACTCGCCAGCCTACTGGCATTCGCCACCCCTGTTTTTGCTGGCAAACTCGCCATCGTAATCGACGATTTTGGTTATCGTCCGCACAATGAAAATCAGGTGCTGGCGATGCCGTCCGCCCTCTCCGTTGCCGTCCTGCCCAATGCCCCACATGCCCGTGAAATGGCAACCAAAGCGCACAACAGCGGGCATGAGGTGCTGATCCATCTGCCGATGGCGCCGCTGAGCAAGCAGCCGCTGGAGAAAGATACGCTGCGCCCGGAGATGAGCAGCGACGAAATTGAACGCATTATTCGCGATGCGGTGAATAAGGTGCCGTATGCCGTGGGTCTCAACAACCACATGGGCAGCGCGATGACCTCCAGCCTGTTTGGCATGCAAAAAGTGATGCAGGCGCTGGAGCGTTATAATCTTTACTTCCTCGACAGCATGACCATTGGCAACAGTCAGGCGATGCGTGCCGCCTCCGGGACGAGCGTGAAGGTGATTAAGCGCAAAGTGTTCCTTGATGATACGCAGAACGAAGCGGATATTCGTCGCCAGTTTAATCGCGCCATTGAGTTAGCCCGTCGCAACGGGTCAGCTATCGCGATTGGGCACCCGCATCCATCAACGGTGCGAGTCCTTCAGCAGATGGTCTATAACCTGCCTGCGGATATTACGCTGGTGCGTCCGAGCAGCCTGCTTGACGAGCCGCAGACAGATACCTCTACGCCAAATCTGACGCCGCCGAAAAACGGTACGCCGGATGCGCCGCGAAATCCGTTCCGCGGCGTGAAGGTGTGTAAATCGAAGAAACCATTAGAACCTGTCTACGCCAGCCGGTTCTTTAGCGTGTTAAGCGAAAGCATTACGCAGAGCACGATGGTGAACTACTTCCGGCATCAGTGGCAAGGCTGGGGCAAGATCGCTGCCCCCCAGAACGCTAACGCGGATTAATCGCTTTACGGGCAACGCGGTGGTGCGAGGCCGTTTTATCACGCCACCGGTATAACCGACCCGACCACAACAGCGCCTGATAAGCCGCCTTCGCGCTTCGTATGTTAAGCATCATGCGCTTATACATGCCGGAGGCAAATATTTCGGCGATCATCCGCTGGCGAATAAGCGTGTCCTGCTCCTTACGCACCGCATGACACACCCGCAGCGCTTCCCAGGTAATTTGTTGCTTAAATTCAGGATAGACGGGAATGCGATCCGCATAATCACTATTCAGCTTTTCTAATAAACGCGTGATTTTAATGTAGTGTCGCTGGTAATGCAGATTACGCTCACCTTGTCGTTTCAGGCGGCTAACAGACTGATCGTGAAGAAAATATTTATACAGCGCCTGTTCGGTATAGCGTACGCGCGTGGCATTGAACATCACTTCCGTGGTCCACAGAATATCCTGATGATGTAACCCTGGAACAAAGCCAATCGCGTGTTTTTCAATAAGGGCGCGCCGATAAACGCCCATCCAGACAACATGCGTCCAGCGGCGTGAAGCCAGCCCCATACGCAGCCAGTCCGGGCCGGTTAATACCCCTGTCGACCGAATGCGATCCGTGGGGATGGATGGCCAGGTATGCCCCGTCTCAAGAATGCACCAGTCTGCATTACACTGCGCCACATCCAGGTCATCCTGTAGCGCCATAGTCATCAGCGTTTCATACATGTTCGGATACACCAAATCATCGGCATCGACAAAAGCAACGTAGTCGCCGGTCGCCGCAGCCAACCCCCGGTTGCGGGCCACGGACGCGCCTGCATTATCCTGATGCAACAGGTGAACATGTGAATGAGTATCGGCAAAATGCCTTGCGATATCAACGGAGTTGTCGGTAGACCCGTCGTTAACAATGATGATCTCCAGCGCATTCCATGTTTGTGCAATCAAAGATTCCATGCATGCCTGGAAGCTATTACCCGCATTGTATAACGGAATAATAACACTCAGTGTACTTGTGCTGCTTTTCATAGAATGGCCCGTCAGTCTTTAATACATTGGCCCTTTCTACCGTGCTTTCATTAAGAAATTATTAAGTCCAGTGGAGATGATGGTTAAGGCGCACAAAACACCCTACAGATGAGAAGCCTCACCATGTATACTACGCCTTCGTATTATACGTATTTAGAATACTTATCTTGAGGGAAGTGATGACCATCAGTAAGACACATGAAAAGGGCTATACGGTCTATTACAAAGAGGAAAATAAAGACCTTAAGTCCCTGATGGATAAGTATATGAATAACGAAATCAGTGGCAAACCGCTGAACAGCGGCAACGAATTCCGCAGCGTAGAACTTGTTGAATACCAGTCACGGAAGTTCATCATCAAAAACGATCGCGAAATAGACCCACGATTTGAGAAAAAGATTCAGAATTTTCTCTCCGGGCCTTTTTATTCTCAGTTGATCCAAAAACTGGACAGCCTGGCGCCACAAGTGCGTGCCTGTACCGCCGATCTCTACTGTGTGGCCGAGAAAACACGTTTTCGCCAGTGCTATGATGTGTATACCCTTCATGAATATATTGAAGGGGAGCCATTAAATGATATTAATGAAAGCAATAAAGAAGATATTAAGGAGTGTATTCAGCAACTGCACCGGGCAGGTCTGGCCTCCAATGATATTCATGCCGGAAACTTTATCCGCACACCTTCCGGGGGATTGCGCATCATCGACTTATCCTGCAAAGGAAGTCTGAAAATTTGCCAGGCAAATGATATTTTAGTATTACAAAATAAATACCATATGAATATTGAAGGTCAGGGTCTGGTTTATAAACTTATTCAGCTTAAAGAGAAATTCAGACGCTTATCCCGCAAGATGCGCGGAAAATAAAAACGCCATTTTACGGCCAGGTTCGGGAAAACCTGGCCGCCAGCAGGATGCTGTCAGTCCCAGCTCAGAATCACTTTTCCTGACTGGCCTGAACGCATTGCATCAAAGCCTTTCTGGAACTCATCAATGGAGAAACGGTGGGTGATGATCGGAGACAGATCCAGGCCAGACTGAATCAGCGCCGCCATCTTATACCAGGTTTCAAACATCTCACGACCGTAAATACCTTTAATAAACAGCCCCTTGAAGATCACCTTCGTCCAGTCGATAGACATATCCGAAGGCGGAATCCCCAGCATCGCGATACGACCGCCGTGGTTCATGGTATCCAGCATGGCGCGAAACGCAGGCGGCGCACCGGACATCTCCAGGCCGACGTCAAACCCTTCGGTCATGCCCAGATTAGCCATCACGTCGGTCAGATTCTCTTTCGCGACATTCACCGTGTGGATGATGCCCATTTTACGCGCCAGTTCCAGACGGTACTCATTCACATCCGTGATCACGACATGACGCGCGCCCACATGTTTCGCTACCGCCGCCGCCATGATGCCGATCGGGCCGGCACCGGAAACCAGCACATCTTCACCGACCAGATCGAACGACAGCGCCGTGTGTACGGCATTGCCGAAGGGGTCGAAGATAGAGGCTAAATCATCGGAGATGTTATCCGGGATCTTAAAGGCGTTAAACGCCGGAAGTACCAGATATTCCGCAAAACAACCGGGACGGTTAACACCGACACCCAGAGTATTGCGGCACAAATGCGTACGGCCACCGCGACAGTTACGACAATGGCCGCAGGTAATATGGCCTTCGCCGGAAACGCGATCGCCAATCCTGAAGCCTTTAACTTCCTGACCGATACCGACCACCTCGCCGACATATTCATGCCCTACCACCATCGGAACCGGGATGGTTTTTTGCGACCATTCATCCCAGTTATAGATGTGAACGTCAGTGCCGCAGATGGCTGTTTTACGGATTTTAATCAGCAGATCGTTATGCCCGACTTCCGGTACCGGAACGTCAGTCATCCAGATGCCCTCTTCCGCTTTCAGTTTGGATAACGCTTTCATCTCACATCCTCAGGCAATAACGCCCAGTTGTTTACCAATACGTGTGAACGCCTCAACCGCACGCGTGATTTGCTCAGGGGTATGCGCCGCAGACATCTGGGTACGAATACGCGCCTGACCTTTCGGAACAACCGGATAAAAGAATCCGGTCACGTAAATCCCCTCTTTTTGCAGTTCGCGGGCAAATTGCTGCGCAACTACCGCATCACCCAGCATCACTGGAATAATAGCGTGATCGGCGCCAGCCAGCGTGAAGCCCGCAGCGGACATTTGCTCACGGAACTGACGCGCATTCGCCCACAGGCGATCGCGCAGTTCGCTCCCCGCCTCAACCATCTCCAGCACTTTAAGGGAGGCCGCCACAATGGCAGGCGCCAGGGAGTTAGAGAACAGATACGGACGGGAACGCTGACGCAGCCACTCCACCACCTCTTTACGCGCTGCCGTATAACCGCCAGATGCCCCACCCAGCGCTTTGCCTAACGTACCGGTAATGATGTCCACGCGTCCCATTACGTCACAGTATTCGTGAGAACCGCGACCGTTCTCCCCGACAAAACCGACAGCATGGGAGTCATCAACCATCACCAGCGCGCCGTAAAGGTCTGCCAGGTCACAGACGCCTTTCAGGTTGGCGATAACGCCGTCCATCGAGAACACGCCGTCGGTGGCGATCAGCACATGACGAGCGCCAGCTTCACGGGCCTCTTTCAGACGCGCTTCCAGCTCCTGCATATCGTTGTTGGCATAGCGAAAACGCTTCGCTTTACACAGACGAACGCCATCAATAATCGAGGCGTGGTTTAACGCATCCGAGATAATCGCATCTTCTGCGCCCAGCAGGGTTTCGAACAAGCCGCCGTTGGCGTCGAAGCAGGAAGAGTACAGAATAGCGTCTTCCATACCGAGGAAGTCCGCCAGTTTTTGCTCCAGCTGTTTATGGCTGTCCTGAGTGCCGCAGATAAAGCGCACTGAAGCCATACCAAACCCGTGAGAATCCATTCCCGCTTTTGCTGCCGCAATCAGTTCGGGATGGTTAGCCAGCCCCAGATAGTTGTTGGCGCAAAAGTTGATGACGTGGCTTCCGTCTGCCACGGTGATGTCCGCCTGCTGCGCAGACGTGATAATGCGCTCTTCTTTAAACAATCCTTCCGCACGGGCGGTTTCCAGATCGTTGGTTAACTGCTTATAAAAATCCCCACGCATTGCGATTCTCCAGACTGGGCAAATTTCAGCACATATTACCCAAAGCTATACATTGATACGAGATGACGCATCATCACTTCTTGAAAATGCAGCATAAATCACGCGTACCCGCACAGCTTATCGGTGAATGGCTGAAGCCTGGGCCGTGTAGTGATATGATAAGAAGTATTCGTGTCTGAGATTGTCTCTGACTCCATAATTCGAAGGTTACAGTTATGATCATCGTTACCGGCGGCGCGGGCTTTATCGGCAGCAACATCGTTAAGTCCCTGAATGATAAAGGCATCACCGATATCCTGGTGGTGGACAACCTGAAAGACGGCACCAAGTTCGTCAACCTGGTGGACCTGAATATTGCTGACTATATGGATAAGGAAGACTTCCTGATCCAGATTATGGCCGGAGAAGAGTTCGGCGATATCGAAGCGGTTTTCCACGAAGGCGCCTGCTCTTCCACCACCGAGTGGGACGGCAAGTATATGATGGACAACAACTATCAATACTCCAAAGAGCTGCTGCACTACTGCCTGGAACGTGACATTCCGTTCCTGTATGCCTCCTCTGCGGCAACTTACGGCGGTCGCACCTCTGACTTCATTGAGTCTCGTGAATATGAGAAACCGCTAAACGTTTACGGCTACTCTAAGTTCCTGTTCGACGAGTATGTGCGCCAGATCCTGCCTGAAGCCAGCTCGCAGATTGTGGGTTTCCGCTATTTCAACGTTTACGGACCGCGTGAGGGCCATAAAGGCAGCATGGCGAGCGTCGCTTTCCATCTGAATACTCAGCTCAACAACGGTGAAACGCCGAAACTGTTTGAAGGCAGCGAAAACTTCAAACGCGATTTTGTCTACGTCGGCGACGTGGCTGATGTAAACCTGTGGTTCTGGGAAAACGGCGTGTCCGGCATCTTTAACCTGGGCACCGGGCGCGCGGAATCCTTCCAGGCCGTGGCGGATGCCGCGCTGGCTTATCACAAGAAAAGCGACCTTGAATACATCCCGTTCCCGGAAAAACTGAAAGGCCGTTACCAGGCGTTCACGCAGGCGGATCTGACCAATCTGCGCGCCGCAGGCTATGACAAACCGTTCAAGACCGTTGCCGAAGGCGTAACGGAGTATATGGCCTGGCTGAATCGCGACGCGTAAGAAGAAACATGAAAATACTGGTGATTGGTCCGTCCTGGGTAGGCGACATGATGATGTCGCAAAGTCTCTATCGCACGCTCAAGGCGCGCTATCCCCAGGCGATAATCGACGTGATGGCGCCCGCGTGGTGCCGCCCGTTATTGTCGCGTATGCCGGAGGTCAACGACGCGATCCCCATGCCGCTTGGCCACGGGGCGCTGGAAATTGGCGAGCGGCGCAAGCTCGGTCATCGTCTGCGTGAAAAGCGCTATGACCGCGCCTATGTTTTGCCGAATTCGTTTAAATCCGCACTCGTTCCTTTCTTTGCCGGCATTCCGCATCGCACCGGCTGGCGCGGCGAGATGCGCTACGGCCTGCTCAACGACGCGCGCGTGTTAGATAAAGAGGCCTGGCCATTAATGGTGGAACGCTATGTGGCGCTGGCCTACGACAAAGGCGTTATGCGTACTGCCCAGGATCTGCCGCAGCCTCTGTTATGGCCACAGCTACAGGTGAGCGAGGGCGAAAAGTCCCTCATCTGCAACGAATTTTCTCTTTCCGCTGAACGTCCGATGATCGGTTTTTGCCCCGGCGCGGAATTTGGCCCGGCGAAACGCTGGCCGCATTATCACTATGCGGAACTGGCAAAGCAGCTCATCGATGAAGGCCATCAGATCGTCTTGTTTGGCTCAGCAAAAGATCATGACGCCGGAAATGAAATTCTGGCTACACTGAATACTGAGCAGCAGGCCTGGTGCCGCAATCTGGCGGGAGAAACGCAGCTGGAACAAGCTGTTATCCTTCTATCCGCCTGCAAAGCCGTTGTCACGAATGACTCTGGTTTAATGCATGTCGCCGCTGCGCTGAACCGTCCGCTGGTCGCGCTGTACGGCCCCAGCAGCCCGGACTTTACTCCCCCACTTTCGCATAAAGCGCGGGTTATCCGTCTGATTACGGGTTATCACAAGGTGCGCAAAGGGGATGCTGCGGAGGGGTATCATCAGAGCCTGATTGACATCACGCCGACGCGTGTCCTGGAAGAACTCAATAGTCTGTTATTACAAGAGGAAGCCTGACGGATGCGGGTTCTGATAGTCAAAACATCATCAATGGGGGATGTGTTACACACATTGCCCGCACTGACTGACGCACAGCAAGTCATCCCGGGTATTCAGTTTGATTGGGTGGTAGAAGAAGGATTCGCGCAAATTCCATCCTGGCACGATGCTGTCAATCGCGTGATTCCCGTCGCTATTCGCCGTTGGCGTAAGGCCTGGTTTTCCGCGCCCATCAAAGCTGAACGTAAAGCCTTTCGCGATGCCGTACAGGCACAGCAATACGATGCGATTATTGATGCCCAGGGGCTGGTAAAAAGCGCGGCGCTGGTCACAAGACTGGGACGCGGCGTAAAGCACGGCATGGACTGGAGTACGGCCCGGGAGCCCCTGGCCAGCCTGTTTTACAACCGAAAGCATCACATCGCTAAAGCGCAGCATGCCGTTGAACGCACCCGCGAGCTGTTCGCCAAAAGCCTGGGGTACAGCAAGCCACAGTCCCAGGGCGATTATGCGATTGCGCAACATTTCCTGAGCAATCTGAATGCAGACGCAGGGCAATATGCGGTATTTTTACACGCGACTACCCGAGACGATAAGCACTGGCCGGAAGCAAACTGGCGAGATCTGATCGGCCAACTGCGTGATGCGGGTGTACGCATTAAGCTGCCCTGGGGTGCGCCCCATGAAGAAGCACGGGCAAAAAGATTAGCGGAAGGATTTGATTATGTGGATGTTTTACCACGAATGAGTCTGGAAGAGGTCGCACGCGAGTTGGCGGGGGCAAAATTTGTAGTGTCCGTTGATACCGGGCTTAGCCATTTAACCGCCGCCCTTGATCGACCTAATATCACGCTGTATGGCCCGACCGATCCGGGACTGATTGGGGGATATGGGAAGAATCAGTGCGCGCAAAAGAGTCATTCAGGGAAGATGTCAACTCTGAGTGCGGATGCCGTCAAAGTATCATTGCTTGATTTTAATTTGCTATAACTTTTAAAGAGATTAATCATGCTTCGTGGACACACGTTTTCTCGCTTTATCCGCAGCACGCAAAATAATCCATTTAACGTTATCTATTTTTTATTTTATGCCGGGTGCCTGACGACCCTGGCGATGCTGCTGATCAATCCAGACGAAGCTTTAAAAGTTTTTATTGCATGTGCGGTTCTGTCGCTACCGATTATCAGTAAACACAGCAAGTCACTTCTGAGTGATAAGAAAAACCTGCTGTTACCCGTGATGCTGCTGCTCTTCGGTTTAGTACAAATTATTTGGGTTGAGATCTTTAAAGAACCGGGCTCATCCTTTACTGGCGCTTATCGCTCATATCAGAACGGCGGTAAAGTGATGATCTTTGCCGCACTGATTGTCACAGCCCTGCAATCGCCAATCGCATGTGCGATGAAAGATCGTATAACCCGCTACTGGGTGATTGCGACGGCTGTTGGTTTGTATCTTTTTGCGGGTTATCAACTCCTCACCTCACCAGATCCGCTTAACTACCGTGTCGAACTGGGTTTTGAACATCCGACAGGAGCGGCTTATGCGTTGACGTTTGTCGCATTGCTCGCGTCACAGGCCATCATCAACTTGCGGCTGAAGCATACAATCCTGCTCTATTTATTACACTTTTTGGTATCACTGGCGGTTATCACTATAACGCAAACCCGCGCCGCCATTCTGGTCTATCCGGTTCTGAGCATAGGGCTATTTTTCTTACATTATCGGCATAACCGCACCGTTTTGCTGCGTACGTTACTGGCCTTTATTGTTCTCGCGGGGCTGGCGGCAATCCCTTTAAAATCGGTGATTGAAAAGCGCTATAACAGCTTCGTAACCGATATGCATTCTTACAGTAAGAATAACAGTAATACCTCGATTGGCGCCCGACTCGCGATGCAAAGAGCGGGTATTGATGCTGGAAAAAACCACTACTGGGGCCAATCACTTGAACAACGCGATGCTGGAATGCGGGATTTTGCCCGACAGGATACCTCGTTAAGAGGAGCACTTGGGTTCGTCGACATCCATTTGCATAACGAATTCATTGATACTTTTTCTCTTAAAGGGATTTCTGGCGTCATCGCTCTGCTCTTTTTGTATCTGGCGATGTTTTTAAAAGCTTATACACAACGTAGCCCTCTGTTATTCATCATTTCCAGTGCTATAGTTATCTATGGTTTAAGCGACTTATTATTATACGCCAAAGGTGAAACTCTGAGCAGTATGCTGGCATTATGCGCGGCGATGATGCTGACACCAGGCACGATGAGAGAGTTATGCCATGATTAACGCTTCAGATTATTTGCTGAGCATTATTATACCGGCATACAACAATGCCGAATTCATTACGGATACGCTGGCGTCTTTACATCAGGGCATCACTAATGAGGTAGAAGTAATCATTATTAATGATGGCTCAACGGATTTGACTGAAGAACGCATAAATGCGTTTTATCGCGAACATCATTGCAATAACGTGAAATACATCTACCAGGAAAATCATGGTGTTGCGATTGCCCGCAACGTCGGGCTTTCACATGCGACAGGGAAGTATATTGGCTTTGTTGACAGCGATGACATTATTAGCCCGGATTATTTTTCGGTTCTTCTCCCTAAATTAAGAGAAGAGAAATATGATATCGTTGAATTCAACTTAACCCGTGACATTAATAATCTCTATCAATGCAAAAAAGATAAGCCGGATGCGGTAAAACAGAGTGAAATTACGTTAACTGATGAAAATTTAACGCAGTTATTACCCACTTTCCGTGCGGGTCAATGGCACCTTGTAACAAAATTCTTTCGCCGTGACATTATTGGGCAAGACCGCTTCGAAGAACATCATCGTTATGAGGACATTATTTTTTGTCCATTTCAATACTTTAAATGCCATAAGATCTTAAAAATAGATAACAAGCTATATTATTATCGAATAAACGATCGGAGCATTACCGAGAATATTCTTGAAAATGATGCGCAATATATTTTCTTCGCCATGCGTAAAATGTGTGACTATATAAAAGAAAATGACGAAAAACGAACTGTAGCCACATTAATGATCATTAACTGCTTCCTTGAAGGACGCAAGTTACTGCGCAAAAAGAAAGGTTATTATCGCTACGAAGAAGATATGATCAGTGACATTCAAGATGCACTGACATGCTGTGATACAAGTATCGTTAAAAGAAAAGTTATTTATAAAATGAAGTACCCACACATTGATCGTTTTATTTCAAAAATACGATTTAAAGCCATAAACGCTTGCAAAATGTTATTTGTTAGCAAGGAAAGTTAATATGTTTGATAAAGTAGAAAGAATTCTTATTTGCAAGCTTAAGTTTTATGGCGATGTTCTGCTCATTACCCCTGTTATTGCCAGTCTCCAGGCACGTTATCCGCACGCAAAAATTGATCTTCTTCTTTATAAAGACACCAGGGCAATTTTGGCTGCTGATGAGAGAATCAACAACTTTTACCTTATTGAAAAAAAGAAAGGTCTGCTGGAAACCATTAAAAATTATATATCGGTACGCCGCCAGCTGAAAAAAAACCACTATGACCTTATTGTCAACTTAACCGAGCAATGGCCTATTGGCGCACTTATCGCTTCCCTACGCCGCCCCTCTATTGCCTTTAAAAGGGACAAGAAGCAGTGGAATTGCCTTTTTACAAAAGTCACACCAACAACCGGAACTCATATTGTTGAGCAAAACTTATCCATTCTAAAAGGCCTCGACTTTAGTGAAAGCGAGCTCAAAAAAGAGATGTTGCTCTGCTATCGCAAGAGTGACTATCAATATTTGCTGACCCAACTCCCCGCGCTTTCCACGCAAAAATACGTTGTGATTCAACCCACTGCAAGACAGTCGTTTAAGTGCTGGGATGATGAGAAATTTGCGCATGTCATAGATTATTTGCAGCAACGCGGTCTGCATGTTTACCTGACCTGTGGGCCCGCAGTACAAGAACAGCAGCAGGTAGCGCGTATCGCCGGACTGTGTCAATCACCACCAGACCTGACGGTGGCAGGTAAAACGACCTTCCTGCAACTGGCGGCGTTAATCGATCATGCAGTGCTGTATATCGGCGTGGACTCCGCCCCCATGCATATGGCTGCCGCATTAGGTACGCCGCAGGTATGTTTGTTTGGCGCCACAAATTATCAACAGTGGAAACCGTGGTCAGATAAAGCTGCGCTGATCTGGGCAGGCGATTATCATCCAATGCCGACCCGGGCAGAACTGGACAGATCCCGGAAATACCTGACCTGGATACCAGAACACGCAGTTATTGACGCTATCGACACTGTGCTCCATGATAGCAACCCGGTTGAAGGAAATGAGACAGCGTAAATGGATAACAAAACTAACGTAATTAATATTGCCTACTGCACAGATGCTAATTATCTGGAGTATGTTGCTGTATCCATTATGTCTGTCATAATGAATAACCCTGAGCAATCTCTCGCATTTTTTGTCTTTGTCTATGATGTCAGTGATGAAGACATTGCGAAGCTACAGTCGACCAGTAATAAAATTCAGGTTATCACGATCGATAAGGCTGATATTGAAAAATATAACAATGATTTTGCGATAAAACATCTCAACCGCTCAACTTATATGCGTCTGGCTGTCCCTCGTTTACTTAAAGACAAAGTAGCACGTTTTATCTATCTTGATGCCGATACGCTATGCTTTGACTCACTCAGTGAGATTAACAGCGTTGATATTGATAATGTTGTTTGCGCCGTCAGCCATGACTCTCTCAACATTCATGATAATAAACACGCCCGGCGATTAGGGCTGAGCATCGACCACTATTTTAACGCTGGTTTCCTCTATATTAATGTCGCGAACTGGATTAAGCATGACATTGAACATAAGGCAAATACCGTGTTATTTGAGCAAGGAAAATCATTGCCTTACTTTGATCAGGACGCACTCAACATTGCAATGAACGGCAATATTACGTTTATTGATAACCGCTGGAATTTCCTGTTTAACTGGTTTACTGACGAACAGAAAGAAAATTTCTTCTATCACAGTGACACGCTGCCAAGAATCATTCATTTTACGGGCGGAAGAAAGCCGTGGTATAAAGAACATACGGGGCTGTCGCAACAGCTTTATGTTTTCTACCACCATTTCACGCCCTGGCGGAATGCAGAGTTACGCTCTTATGCCCCTCGTATGAGACCTACCGATTATCGGGTGTACTCCCGTCAGGCGGCAAAAAAAGGAAATTATTTTACCGCCATAAAATGGTACGCAAAGTACCTCAAAACCAAGATTCATTAAAAAAGCTCCCCTCGGGGAGCTTTTTTACTTACCTTTGACTTTTTCAGCCAGATAGCCTATGTAGCTGATAATTGAAGCAATATATTTACCCTGTAGCCTTTCATGACGTGACTTCTTCTTATACTGCTTTGGCGTTCTGGCAGGCAACAACGGCACATTCGCCCATGGTGAAGCCTTCCATGCCTCCACAAAATACTGTGCAGACGGATAATTTGCCCAGGAATTCCAGGGTTTAGTTACCCCAATATAGTGAATAAGAATGGTATCCGCCGTTATATATTCTTTATAGCGTGATATATCTTTGCTTTTTAACTCTTGTTTTATACCATATATCGCATTGTAGATACGCGGTAAAAAGATCACCTTATTTAAGAAAAGAATATTTAAAACATCCTGATCGGGGAAAGAGAGTTTCTGATTTTTATCCAGGAGGATATCAAATGCAGCACCAATAAAGTTCTGCTCTTTCCACTTTTTAAGATTCGCATAGATCACACCAGAGTTAAAATAATCACTATTTTTCTCAATATCTCTGGCAGGACTATCATCGACGTCCCTTACTACCGCAGCAACATGCTCATCAAGGTTGAGATGACTCAATTCAACAAGTGAGCCTTTGCATATCACGTCTGCATCAATGTACAGGAGTGAATCAACTTTTTCACCTAAATATTCAAATGCGATAAAACGGAAATACATCGCATGAGACCAGGCATTACCGCTGGGCAATACCTTTAGCCCCTCGGCATCCATAACATATATTGAGATGTTAGTAGAGAATTGCTGCGCCAGCATACTTATTTTCTGTTGATAATCATCATCCACATAATCAGTAAAAAGATGGAAATGGATATTGATGTCTTTATTATGTATCAACACTGATGTCATCGAAATCGCGGCGCCAAACATGAAATTTTTATCAACACCCCAGGCGATATTGAGCTGTGGGCTCTCCCCGGCTGGTGCTTGATTAAAATCAAGTATCTTTTTTATAGACTGATGGCAATCAAAAATCATTCACTACACCTATTTAAATTTATTTTCAACAAGCCACTCAATGCACTTTAGCGCCGTGTAGCTTATTTTTAATATACATTATATGGCTAAATATAGAACGAATATATTTTCGCTGTATCCTTTCATGGCGTGACTTGCGCTTATATAATTTTGCCGTATTTGCATTGAGTAACGATTTTTCTGCCCATGCCGATTTTTTATAAGCCTCAATAAAGTACTTAGAAACCGGATAGTTAGCCCACGTATGCCACGGTTTTGTCACGCCGACATAATGAATTAATACCGTACTCTCAGTGATAAAGTCCTGATAACGATATTCATTTTTATTCTTCAGTTCCTGGTCTACGCCATAAATACAATTAAAATCACGCCTCAGCAGGATCACATGCCCAACAAATAAGATATTCAGGATATCCTGGTCAAAATAAAGCAGTTCTTTCTGACGCTCATGCAAAACCTCAAAGGCTTTGGATAACAGTTTTTTTTCTCTCCAGACATGGAGATTAGCGAATACCACCCCTGAATTAAAATAGTCACGAGCTAACTCAGGAATACCCAGCCTCTGCCCGGATTTCAAACGTACTCGATCAATATCATTAACAACAGCCGCATATTCTCCGGCAAAATGAATATCCGTCAGTTCCCGCAGCGAATTTTTACAAACGATATCGGCATCCAGATACAGCACAGAATCCAGTTCACGACTTAAATACTCGAACGCAAAATAGCGATAGTACATCGCATAGGTCCATGCTTTAGTACTCGGCAACTTGCGAAACGCCTCATTATCGAAAACTAAGACCGTTACCGTTGTACCATACATTTGCGTGAGTCGTTCCACGCTTTCCAGGTACTCATCATCAACATAGTCCGTCACAACATAGAAATGGATATCAATATCAGGGTTGTTCACCAACACTGATGTCATTGAAATTCCAGAGCCAAATAAAAAATTTCGGTCTACACCATATGCAATATTCAGCTTTTTGCTTTTCTGGTGTGTAGCGTTGTCGATAACCTTTTTTTGAATTATTACGTTTTCAAAATCAATGTTCATGATGAGATCACCTCAAACCCTGTATGTGATTTTATAACGCTTTTCTTATCGTTCTTTGTTTGATTTTTTGTGCTTTCGCCGCCGCTTGCTCAAGCAAACTGGCTTCCTTGCGAAGAATTTCACGCAGTGGCATCGAGAAATAAACGCGTAAAAAACGATAAATATCTCTCGAGGTCAGGCCAATTTCGAGTGAGGAGAAATAGAGTCCAATCAGATCCTTATCACGCCAGCGACGCGGCACCCGGCGACGAATTTGCGCGCGATGCAGATCAATCACGGAAAGTTTTATATCAGCCACATCAGTCGGTAATGGTTGCTGTAGTAAAAAATGGCAAATATAACAATCCCGATGATTCACCCCGCCACGATGCATTTTCCCCACCATCTCCGCCAGTCGGGTGATAATGGTTCGTTTTAAGGTGAGGTCAGGACGTTCTTCACTCCACCTGGCGCAAAAGTCTTCAAGGCTTATTGCCGGCGAGAGATCTTCCGTGATGATAAACGATGTCCGCTGCAACGGATTAAACCCTTTTTGCCCAAACGCGACGCCGGTCATGGTATCAACATTCAGTGATTGCAGACGGTGAATAGCCAGCCACTCGCGATCCGCGCCAAGAACGGGCATACGCAAGGAAATGAGGTTTTTTAGCACTTCTTTCAGCGTGGTTCCGTGATGGTATTTCAGGAAATACCCTTTACCCATCATCTCAAAACGCAGCGTCCGCCGGGTCTCCAGAGCGCGGAAAACCTCTCCGTCCAGTTTCGTTACTTCGACAAACGGATCTTTACCTTGCCACTGCGTAGCGAATGGCTCTTTTAATTCAATCATTCTCAAAACCTAAAATGATATCAGCCGCTTTATCAGCCAGACTGTAGAGATCTTCTGTATCGGCAAAGTGTCTTGCATGACTTGCCCATTCACTTCGCTGCTCACCTTTCTCCAGCGCATCGCAGAGGGAAGCATTCAGGACTTCCTGTGCAAAAGGCTCCGGTATAACAACGCCACACTGCGCAGCATTGATATAGTGCGCATATCCACAAACTTCGGTGGTCAACACGGGTAGTCCGGCGACAATCGCCTCTAATAATACGATTCCGGCCGCTTCCTGAACGGCAGGATGAAGCAGTAAATCAGCAGCAGACATCAGCGCTGAAATATCATCGCGCCCTGAAAAAAACTGCACCTGCTTCTCAATCCCTAATTGACGCGCCTGGGCCTGATACCGGTCGGCCTTGTCTTGCCCGACAACCATCAATCGCGTACGTTGACGTATTGCTTCAGGTAAAGAAGCTACCGCCAGTAACGTTCTTGGTACCCCTTTGCGTTTAAAATCTGAACCTACCTGTAAAAGCAGGAACTGATCTAACCCAATGCCATTTTTTTCTCTGACAATCTGTCCGCTGTTTTCAGGTTGCTGGCTGTATTTCCTGTCCGGGTATATCCCTGGTGGCAAAATATGAAAACGGCGATCCTCAGTATGATAATGATGCTTAAAGTCACCGATTTGCTTATTTGTTAACATCAAAAGCTCGGTATGAGCACCTTGCTGGAAGGTCGCTTTTTCAAAAGCTGCATAGTGCTTATAACGACTGGTCAGCTTATAAAAGAAACCCTTTTCACGGGCGACTTTTTCCGCGTAGCACACATCTGCCGCATAATAGACATCGAGCCCGGGCATTTTATTAAACCCAACGACGCGATCGACGGGATGTTGGCTCAGGTAACTCTGAACCCACTGATAATACTGCTCATTTTTTCCATGATTAGTTCTGGCAGTCACCGGAACAAGGATAATTTCAAGGTCGGAGGGACGTTCGCCCTGCCACTGCTGAGTCAATACCTGAACATGATGGCCACGCGCCGCAACCGTATGCGCTATTCGCAGGAAATCACGCTGCAACCCGCCATAGGGAAAATATTTGTACAAACAAAAAGCAATGGTCATGCAATAATATCCGCGTTACGTCGCCAAACATCCCAGGCCAGGCAGGTAAAAGCGCCGTAATCCTTGTCTGCAAACAAAGACTACCCTCCATATTCCCGGCGCCCTGAAGGCTGATGGCTGCCTGAATTTGCGCAGTAGTATACCATTGATTAGCTCCCGAACCGAAATGAATGTTTTTTAAGCAAAAAGTTAATTTTTAATTTCAAAACAATAAGATGTAAACCATTACTATTGAAGGACAGAGTACGATTTCACGCGTTATTCGGCGTTAACAGCCTGTTTTGATGTATCTGGAGAAAAACACCTACCGCAAATAATGTATTGTCAATTCAGGTGTTTTAGTGCAACAAGGATAAAAATGATGGTAAAGCCCAGGCTAAATACATAGAATCCCCAGCACATCCATCAGTCAGCTATTTACTATGCTCGAATTGCTTTACACCGCCCTTCTCTACCTTATTCAGCCCTTGATCTGGATACGGCTTTGGGTGCGTGGACGTAAAGCGCCAGCCTACCGTAAACGCTGGGGCGAACGTTACGGTTTTTACCGTCATCCGCTTAAACCTGGCGGGATCATGCTGCATTCCGTCTCTGTGGGTGAAACACTGGCGGCAATTCCTTTAGTTCGCGCCCTGCGACACCGTTATCCTGATTTGCCGATCACCGTCACCACCATGACACCTACCGGCTCAGAGCGCGTACAGTCCGCATTCGGCAGCGATGTTCAGCACGTCTATCTTCCTTATGATTTGCCCGATGCGCTCAACCGTTTCCTGAATAAAGTTGACCCTAAACTGGTGTTGATTATGGAAACCGAGCTCTGGCCGAACCTGATTGCCGCGCTGCATAAACGTCATATTCCGTTGGTTATCGCCAACGCGCGCCTTTCCGCCCGGTCGGCTGCTGGCTATACAAAGCTGGGGAAATTTGTTCGCAGACTGCTGCGGCGCATTACGCTAATCGCGGCGCAGAATGAAGAAGATGGCGCGCGTTTTATCGCGTTGGGTGCGAAAAATAACCAGCTCACCGTCACCGGCAGTCTGAAATTTGATATTTCCGTGACGCCGCAGCTTGCAGCAAAAGCAGTTACGCTGCGTCGCCAGTGGGCGCCGCACCGCCCGGTGTGGATCGCCACCAGTACGCATGACGGCGAAGAGAGTATTGTTATCGCCGCCCATCAGGCATTGCTGCATCAATTCCCTAACCTGCTGCTGATTCTGGTTCCTCGCCATCCAGAGCGGTTCCCGGATGCGATTAACCTCGTGCGCCAGGCAGGGCTCAGCTATACCACGCGTTCCTCAGGAGAGGTGCCGTCCGCCAGTACCCAGGTTGTTATTGGCGATACAATGGGCGAATTAATGCTACTGTATGGTATTGCGGACCTCGCATTTGTCGGCGGTTCGTTGGTTGAACGCGGAGGACATAACCCGCTGGAAGCTGCCGCACACGCAATACCGGTATTGATGGGCCCTCATACCTTTAACTTCAAAGATATTTGCGCCCGACTGGAGCAAGCAAGCGGGCTGATTACCGTAACCGATGCCACTACGCTGGTAAAAGAGGTTTCGTCTTTACTGACCGACGCGGATTATCGTAATTTCTACGGTCGACACGCCGTTGAAGTACTGTACCAAAACCAGGGTGCGCTACAGCGTCTGTTACAACTGCTGGAACCTTACCTGCCACCGAAAACGCATTGAGGGCTGTCATGCAAAAACGGGCGATTTACCCAGGAACCTTCGATCCGATCACCAACGGCCATATTGATATTGTGACGCGCGCGACGCAGATGTTCGATCACGTTATCCTCGCCATTGCCGCCAGCCCCAGCAAAAAACCGATGTTTACCCTTGAAGAGCGTGTAGCGCTGGCGCAACAGGCGACGGCGCACCTCGGCAACGTGGAAGTCATGGGATTCAGCGACTTAATGGCCAACTTCGCGCGCATTCAGCAGGCCAATATTTTGATTCGCGGCTTGCGCGCCGTGGCTGATTTTGAATATGAAATGCAGTTGGCGCACATGAATCGCCATTTAATGCCGCAGCTTGAAAGCGTCTTCCTGATGCCTTCAAAAGAGTGGTCTTTTATCTCTTCTTCGCTGGTAAAAGAAGTGGCGCGCCATCAGGGAGACGTTACCCACTTCTTGCCGGAGAACGTTCATCAGGCCCTGATGGATAAGCTGAAGTAAAATGCTTTTGCCGGATGGCGCGTCAGCGCGTTATCCGGCCGGTAATCCATCTTATTTCTGACACTGACGGCAGTAGAACGTCGCCCGTTGCGCGTGTTTAGCCGCAACGATCGGCGTACCGCAAACCCGGCACGGTTCCCCTTTACGTCCGTAAACCTGCAACTCCTGAGCAAAATAGCCCGGCTTACCGTCGCTTTGCAGAAAATCTTTCAACGTTGTACCACCCTGTTCGATGGAACGCAGTAAAACGGCCTTAATCACGCGGGCCAGCAGCTCACACTCAGCCTGCGATAATGACGACGCAAGACGGTCAGGATGGATGCCTGCCGCAAACAACGACTCGCTGGCGTAGATATTTCCCACGCCCACCACCAGTTTGTTATCCATCAGCCAGGGTTTAATTGCCGTTTTCTTCTTCGCACATTTCTGCTGCAAATAAGCCCCGTTAAAATCGTCGCTCAGCGGCTCCGGGCCGAGATGCGCCAGCACGTTATGCCCTTCCAGCTCTTTCGTCCACAGCCAGGCGCCAAAGCGGCGAGGATCGGTGTAGCGCAGGACTTTGCCATTGCTCATCACCAGATCAACGTGGTCATGTTTTTCAGCGGGAAGTTCTTCAGGAAGGATACGCAAACTGCCCGACATTCCCAGATGAATGATGATCCAGCCATCCGGTAACTCCAGCAGCAAATATTTCGCGCGGCGTTGAACGCTGAGAACGGGTTTATCGCTCAGGCGGTAGATCTCTTCCGATACCGGCCAGCGCAGACGTCCATTACGCACATTGGCATGCAGAATGGTTGCCCCAACCAGATGCGGTTCAATGCCGCGGCGGCTGGTTTCAACTTCAGGTAATTCAGGCATAACGTCTCCGGCTCTGTTTCAGGTCTCATTAATATGGGGACGGCCAGAAAACAAAAAACCCCGCCGAAGCGAGGTTTTTCACTACATCAAAGCGAGAATTATTTGATTTTCGCTTCTTTGTAGATAACGTGCTGACGGACAACTGGATCGAACTTTTTCAGTTCCAGTTTTTCCGGCTTAGTACGTTTGTTCTTCGTGGTGGTATAGAAGTGACCAGTACCAGCAGAAGAAACCAGCTTGATTTTCTCACGAATACCTTTAGCCATGATTTATTTCCTCTAAGTACTTAGTACTTTTCGCCACGGGCACGCAGTTCGGACAGAACTGTTTCGATGCCTTTCTTATCAATTACACGCATACCTTTAGCAGATACACGCAGGGTGACAAAACGCTTCTCGCTCTCAACCCAGAAACGGTGAGAGTGCAGGTTAGGCAGGAAACGGCGTTTAGTCGCGTTCAGTGCGTGGGAACGGTTGTTACCGGTCACCGGACGCTTGCCAGTAACTTGGCAGACTCGGGACATGTCTATTCTCCAAAAATCAAATTAGCTCGAGCTTCGTATGGGGTATTGGCGCCTCGTCAGGCTTCTCAGCCTGGTTATCGCAGTTCATTGTGAACTCTCGATTGCCAGGCCCAAATGCCAAACCCGAGATTCTCAAAGGTGGCGTAGTATACGCTGTGTAAGCGATGTGCTCAAGTCCCGAACAGACAAAGATCCCGATGGATCGCGCGAAGTGTTCTAAATCCAACCACGTTCGGCAAAAGAAACGTACTCTCCGCGCCCAATCACAAGGTGATCCAGTACTCGTATATCCATGAACTGACAACATTTTACGACACGTTCGGTGATGAGTTTATCCGCTTTGCTCGGTTCTGCACACCCCGAGGGGTGATTATGCGCAAGGATCACCGCAGAAGCATTTAATTTTATCGCCTCGCGGATAATCTCGCGCGGATGCACCTCGACATGATTCAGCGTGCCGGAAAAAAGACGGCTGTGTTTAATCACCCGGTGCCGGGCATCCAGAAAGATCACCAGGAAGATCTCCCGCTCTTCCCCCGCCAACTGGCTTTGCAGAAACTCACGCGTCATTTCCGGGCTCAACAACGCGTTTTCCTTCATCATGCGCGCCTTGTAATAGCGCCTTGCCAGTTCGGCAATCCCCTTAAGCTGCGCATACTTAGCGATACCGATACCTGTACCGCGAAATTGCGCGAAATCCGCAGACAGCAACCCATAGAGCGACCCACTGCGTTGCAGCGTTTCATGCGCCAGAGCCATCACATCTTTTCCTGGCACTCCTGTACGTAAAAAGAGCGCCAGCAGTTCAACATCCGTCAGCGAACCAATTCCTGACTTCAACATTTTTTCCCGGGGCATTAAACGTTCCGGCGCATCCATACGTTCACCTCCTTAAGCACGCCTCATGGTGGCATAGCTCCTGGGGTGAATCGACGCCCGTATTTCACTCCTGCGTAGCGCCTCGCAAAGTGAATTACGGGCAACTGCACGACGGGATTCAGGATTGTGATAAAATGTCCGCCTTCTGGTGCAATCCAACAGGAAAGATCATGATGAGCCTGGCTGGCAAAAAAATCGTTCTCGGCGTGAGCGGCGGCATTGCTGCCTATAAAACCCCTGAACTGGTGCGTCGTTTACGCGAACGCGGCGCCGACGTCCGCGTGGCGATGACCGAAGCGGCAAAAGCCTTTATCACGCCCCTGAGCCTACAGGCGGTGTCGGGTTATCCCGTTTCTGACAGTCTGCTTGACCCTGCCGCAGAAGCCGCGATGGGCCATATTGAGCTGGGGAAATGGGCGGATTTAGTTATCCTCGCGCCAGCCACGGCAGATCTGATCGCTCGCGTTGCTGCCGGTATGGCCAACGATCTGGTTTCAACGATTTGTCTGGCGACATCCGCCCCGATTGCCGTACTTCCGGCCATGAACCAGCAAATGTATCGCGCCGCCGCCACGCAACATAATCTGGATGTACTCGCGTCACGCGGAATGCTTATCTGGGGGCCGGACAGCGGCAGCCAGGCGTGTGGAGACGTGGGGCCAGGACGCATGCTCGCCCCGTTGACCATTGTGGATATGGCGGCAGCGCATTTCTCCCCTGTCAACGATCTGCAACATCTCAACATCATGATTACGGCGGGTCCGACGCGCGAGCCGCTCGATCCGGTGCGTTATATCTCTAACCACAGCTCCGGTAAGATGGGATTTGCCATTGCCGCCGCCGCCGCACGACGCGGCGCCAACG
The DNA here is from genome assembly GCF_030333435.1 of Citrobacter sp. CK191. NCBI lineage: Bacteria > Pseudomonadati > Pseudomonadota > Gammaproteobacteria > Enterobacterales > Enterobacteriaceae > Citrobacter > Citrobacter sp. CK191. Next base: position 91,159 of record NZ_JAOWFX010000011.1, read on the forward strand.
TTACGCTGGTTTCCGGCCCCGTTGCGCTGCCCACGCCACCTTTTGTTCAGCGCATTGATGTGATGACCGCGCTGGAAATGGAAGCGGCGGTCCAGGCAGCGGTTCAGAAGCAGCATATTTTCATCGGCTGTGCTGCGGTTGCTGACTACCGTGCAGCCGCCGTCGCCAGTGAAAAAATTAAGAAACAGGCGACGCAGGGCGATGAATTAACAGTCAAAATGGTCAAGAACCCTGATATTGTCGCCGGGGTCGCCGCACTCAAAGACAAGCGTCCTTATGTCGTTGGGTTTGCCGCGGAAACAAATAATGTGGAAGAATACGCCCGGCAAAAACGTATCCGCAAAAACCTTGATCTGATCTGCGCGAACGATGTTTCGCTTTCAACTCAAGGATTTAATAGCGACAGCAACGCATTACACCTTTTCTGGCAGGATGGAGATAAAGCCTTACCGCTCGAACGGAAAGCGCTCCTGGGCCAATTATTACTCGACGAGATCGTGACCCGTTATGATGAAAAAAATCGACGTTAAGATTCTGGACCCGCGCGTTGGGCAGCAATTTCCGCTTCCAACTTATGCCACCTCCGGCTCCGCCGGACTTGACCTGCGCGCCTGTCTCGATGACGCCGTAGAACTGGCGCCTGGCGCAACAACGCTGGTGCCGACCGGTCTGGCGATTCATATTGCCGATCCGTCTCTGGCGGCGGTAATGCTGCCACGTTCCGGCCTGGGCCATAAGCATGGTATTGTGCTCGGCAATCTGGTCGGCCTGATCGACTCTGACTATCAGGGTCAGTTAATGGTTTCCATCTGGAACCGTGGCCAGGACAGCTTTACCATTGAGCCAGGCGAACGTATTGCTCAGATGGTTTTCGTACCGGTTGTACAAGCCGAATTTAATCTGGTGGAAGAGTTTGAAGCCACCGACCGTGGTGAAGGCGGCTTCGGCCATTCTGGTCGCAAGTAAGACATTTACGCATCCTGATAACGACATAACATCGCCGCAAACGCTGAGTTTGCGGTCATAGTGTGGATGCTCGCCTGGCAAGTGCTTATTTTCAGGGGTATTTTGTAACATGGCAGAAAAACAAACTGCGAAAAGGAATCGTCGCGAAGAAATACTTCAGTCTCTGGCGCTGATGCTGGAATCCAGCGATGGAAGCCAACGCATCACAACAGCGAAACTGGCAGCCTCCGTCGGCGTTTCTGAAGCGGCGCTGTATCGCCATTTTCCCAGTAAGACTCGCATGTTCGATAGTCTGATTGAGTTTATCGAAGACAGTCTGATTACCCGTATCAATCTGATCTTAAAAGATGAGAAAGACACCAGCGCGCGTCTGCGTTTAATCGTGTTGTTGATTCTGGGCTTCGGCGAACGCAACCCAGGCCTGACGCGTATCCTCACCGGTCATGCGTTAATGTTTGAACAAGATCGCCTGCAAGGACGGATTAACCAGCTGTTTGAGCGCATTGAAGCGCAGCTGCGTCAGGTTCTGCGGGAAAAAAGAATGCGCGAAGGCGAAGGGTACGCCACGGATGAAACCCTGCTGGCAAGTCAGTTGCTGGCGTTTTGTGAAGGGATGTTGTCCCGCTTTGTACGCAGCGAGTTCAAATACCGCCCAACGGACGATTTCGACGCCCGCTGGCCGTTGGTTGCTGCGCAATTGCAGTAACAGCGTAGCCGGATGGCGGCGATGCCTTATCCGGCCTTACAGGCCCGGTAAGCGCTACGCCGCCGGGCAATTCACTTAAACCCCGTACGCTTCCCGATACGCGCGCACTGCCGCCAGATGTTCCGCCATCTCTGGTTTCTCTTCCAGATACGCAATCAGGTCTTTCAGCGTGATAATCGAGATCACCTGACACCCGTAATCGCGTTCCACTTCCTGAATAGCGGAAATCTCGCCACGGCCACGCTCCTGACGATCCAAAGAAATCAGCACCCCCGCCAGACTTGCGCCATTCGCCTGAATAATCTCCATCGATTCACGAATCGCAGTACCCGCAGTGATCACATCATCCACCAGCATCACGCGTCCCTGTAATGGGCTCCCGACCAGACTTCCGCCTTCACCGTGGTCTTTGGCTTCCTTACGGTTAAAGCAGTACGGCAGGTCTTTGTCATGGTGTTCCGCCAGTGCAACAGCGGTGGTCGTCGCAATCGGAATACCTTTATAGGCCGGACCAAACAGCAGATCGAAATCGATACCCGAATCCACCAACGCTTCGGCATAAAAACGTCCCAGCAGAGCCAGATCGCGCCCGGTATTAAACAGCCCGGCGTTGAAGAAATAGGGGCTTTTGCGCCCGGATTTCAGCGTAAATTCGCCAAACTTTAGTACCTGCTTGTTAAGCGCAAACTCAATAAACTGGCGCTGATACGGTTTCATGGATTCGCTCCTCATTTCACTTTATTACAGACAAAAAAAAGGCGACTCGCTGGTCGCCTTAAAATCAATTTTCTAACGCCGCTTTCTGCGTCGCTACAATGGATTCGATTCCCCCTCGGGCTAATGCCAACAAGGTAAGGAGTTCTTCGTGACTGAACGGCTCGCCTTCTGCCGTTCCCTGCACTTCAATAATTCGACCGTCTTCGGTCATTACCACGTTCATATCGGTTTCAGCCGCGGAGTCTTCAACGTACTCCAGATCGCAGAGCGCTTCACCATTCACGATGCCGACGGAAACCGCAGCCACCATCCCTTTCATCGGGTTGGTTTTCAGCTTACCGTTCGCGACCAGCTTGTTCAGCGCATCGGCCAGCGCAACACAAGCCCCGGAGATAGATGCAGTACGCGTACCGCCGTCCGCCTGGATCACATCGCAATCCAGAGTGATAGTAAACTCGCCAAGCGTTTTAAGATCGACAGCAGCGCGCAGCGCGCGGGCGATCAGACGCTGGATTTCCATCGTGCGGCCGCCCTGCTTGCCTTTCGCCGCTTCACGCGCGTTACGGGTATGCGTAGCGCGTGGCAACATGCCATATTCTGCGGTGATCCACCCCTGGCCCTGCCCTTTCAAAAAGCGCGGTACGCCTTCTTCGATGGATGCCGTGCACAGCACTTTGGTATCTCCAAATTCGACCAGCACCGAGCCTTCAGCGTGTTTTGTATAGTTACGGGTCAGGGTTACGGGACGCACCTGATTAGCGCTACGGCCTGCTGGACGCATATTGAGATCTCCGGCTTGAAACGAATGTGGCTGCGCATTATACGGACTTCCGGCGGTTATTCCTATCCTGACAAGGCATGGATGGCTATAATCCTTCCATCTCTCCTTTAAAAACAGGAACGTCTATGATCCGCAGTATGACCGCCTACGCCCGGCGTGAAATCAAGGGTGAATGGGGTAGCGCTACCTGGGAAATGCGCTCGGTAAACCAGCGTTATCTGGAAACGTATTTTCGTCTGCCGGAACAGTTCCGTAGCCTTGAACCTGTTGTACGCGAACGCATTCGTACACGCCTGACGCGCGGAAAAATCGAATGTACTTTACGCTTTGAACCCGATGCCAGCGCGCAAGGCGAACTCATTCTGAATGAGAAGCTGGCAAAGCAGCTCGTTGCCTCTGCGAACTGGGTCAAAATGCAGAGCGATGAAGGGGAAATCAACCCGGTAGATATCCTGCGTTGGCCGGGCGTCATGGCCGCCCAGGAACAGGATCTGGACGCGATTGCCGCAGAGATCCTCGCCGCGCTGGACGGGACGCTGGATGACTTCATTGTCGCCCGGGAAACCGAAGGTCAGGCTTTGAAAGCGCTGATTGAGCAGCGTCTGGAAGGCGTCAGCGCTGAGGTAGTGAAAGTCCGCGCCCATATGCCGGAAATCCTGCAATGGCAGCGCGAACGTCTGGTAGCAAAACTGGAAGACGCACAGGTACAACTGGAAAATAACCGTCTGGAGCAAGAGCTGGTGCTGATGGCGCAGCGCATTGACGTGGCGGAAGAACTGGATCGTCTGGACGCGCACGTCAAAGAAACCTACAACATCCTGAAGAAAAAAGAGGCGGTTGGCCGTCGTCTGGACTTTATGATGCAGGAGTTCAACCGCGAGTCGAACACGCTGGCCTCCAAATCCATCAATGCTGATGTCACCAATTCTGCAATTGAGCTGAAAGTATTGATCGAGCAAATGCGCGAACAGATTCAGAACATCGAGTAAACCTCATTCCCACGTAGCCCGTCGCGATGCGATGGTGCTACGTGCTTTCTTTACACTCCGTACCTCCCTCGCCACTCTCGGATTACTTTTTCTTATCCATTTTCTAATCCATTAAAAATGAATAACGCATAAATAGCGGATGAATCGCAATATCCGCATAAACTATAGTTATCAAAATTGCTTCACCTTAGAAAATCTCAATCGTGATATTACGCACAAATCGTTAGTCTCTGCCCTCAGTAAACCAGGGGGAAGACATGCTGTTACACGTTCTCTACTTAATTGGCATTACTGCCGAAGCCATGACCGGGGCGCTTGCTGCGGGTCGACGCCGCATGGATACATTTGGCGTTATTATCATTGCCACCGCGACAGCAATTGGCGGCGGTTCCGTACGCGATATTCTGCTCGGTCACTATCCGCTTGGTTGGGTACAGCACCCTGAGTACGTGATTATTGTCGCTTCTGCTGCGGTTCTGACGACGATCGTCGCCCCTGTAATGCCTTACCTACGCAAACTGTTCCTTGTACTTGATGCGCTGGGCTTAGTGGTCTTTTCTATTATCGGCGCTCAGGTTGCGCTGGATATGGGGCATAGCCCGGTCATCGCTATTGTGGCGGCTGTCATTACCGGCGTATTTGGCGGCGTATTGCGTGACATGTTCTGCAAACGTATTCCGCTGGTCTTCCAGAAAGAGCTGTATGCTGGTGTTTCCTTTGCGTCTGCCGTGTTGTACATCGCGCTACAACACTACGTATCCAACCACGATGTCGTGGTTATCTCCACGCTGGTTTTTGGCTTTACCGCTCGCTTGCTGGCGCTGCGTCTCAAACTTGGCCTGCCGGTGTTTTACTATCGCCACGAAGGTCACTAAGGGCTAAAGCCGTTAATATGCCGGGCAGCCAGCCAGTTGCCCAGTGCCCGTATTTCCGGGTTATCCCGCCACTGGATGACCCGCCTGGCGCGCCCCTCCCCTGTCGCCGGAAGCTGTTGCCAGTATTCTGCCGTGCGTGCCAGTAACGGCCCCCATGAACGATCGCCGCTGGCCTTAAGCGCCCCCTGCGTTAACGGTATGCCCATCGCCATCACCCAGCGGATAAATGGCCGATGCCGCACCAGGTTAAACTGATGCCACAACTGCTTGCTTTTTTCTTTACTAAACCCAGGTGTCGCCTGTAGTTGTTCCTGCGTTAACGCGAGCCAGGAGAAAATATGCTCGAAACGATGCGCCTGGTGAAGCACACGCCATCCTGCTTCCCCCATCCCGTCAACCTCCAGCGCCTCCTTCGACCCCAGCCAGACCAGCCTGGCGATGAACTGCTCCTGGCATACCTCAGTCGCATAAAAACAGGTTAATGCGTTATAGCGATTCCCCGGCGGTGCGGGCTTATCCCGTTGAGTGCTACGCCAGACAACCTTATCAATACGCGGAATCCCCTGTCCGGCAAGGCTGACAAGAATGTGGTCACCTGGCACAATGTCCCACTCCTCCCAGCGCCTGACAGACCCTACATTCACACGCTTCACCCGTTTATCATCCAGCATCACTGGCGCAAGCGACGCCACAACCGAGATTTTCCCGCTCTTGCCGACAGCAAACTGAACCCCGGTGACTTCAGCTACTTTTGCGACCGGAGGATACTTCCAGGCAACCAGCCAGTCTCCCTGCCCGGGCATCCAGTGTCTGGCCTCAGGTTCTTTACCCGTTCTTACCACGACTCCATCGGTAACGAACGGTAATCCCGTTGTCCACCATGCTGTACGCACGCGTTCAACATCATCAGCGCTTTTCACCGGTTGAGAATATTGTTGTGCAAAGCCAAATCCTGCCCCGGACAGTTGACGCAAGCGCTCAGGCATCGTTGCCGGGCCATCAGGCCATGCCCAGATGAAAACAGACAGCGACTGGAGCGACGAGGTGTTATTCTGGCGCATCATCATTCCGGCGACCTTCGAGCGGGCATTCATTCCTCCCATTTGTCGCTGAATATGGTTGTCGCGCAGCAAAAAAATCTCACCCTGCAACGTGCTATTGGCAAGCGCGCCTTTTGTGCTTTGCGGTACTGCGGGTATTAAACGCACCTTCTGCGTCCAGTCCTCGCCTTTAAGCCCGCTTCCCCGGCTAATCGCGCTGACCAGGCGCCCATCCCGGTATACGAGAGTAACCGCCACTCCATCCACTTTCGGTTGCACCCACAAATCGCTGCGCTTACGCATCCACTGCTGCACCGCCTGTTTGTCCGCAAGCTTTCGCACACCCGTATGCGGAACAGGATGGGGCAATGAGCCGCTCACTGGCGGCGCCAGTTCTGCCCCGGTATCACCGCCAAAGCAGCGTTGCCATTGCACCAATTGCGCGCTGAGCTGATCGTAAACACTATCGTCTACCGCACTAACCCCCTGCTGCCAGTAACTGTCGTTCCACTGGGCGAGCTGCTGCTGTAGCCGGGCGATTTCGTCATTCGCTCTGGCTGGCGACCAGTCAGGGCAAGCCGCCCATACCGGGAAATGCCACAGCAACAGACTCAGCACGATACTTTTCCCTCTTCTCATCAGTACCTCCGCTGTAGATTGCGGGCCAGGTATAACGCGGGGCGTCATCAAAACCGAGAGGCAAAAAGCGATCGTGCGAACACGCTTCCAGACATTTTCATTGATTGCAGTAACTACACGGTAAATCAGGAAACAGGTACGCAAAACGCAATAAACTGACGCAAAAAGTGTGACAAAGGCTACGTCACATAGCGGCGACGTGTATAATAAGCTCGTATGTAGGCTCTCTTTCGATAATCACATACATAAGATACTCATGGCTCAAGGCACGCTTTATATTGTTTCTGCCCCCAGTGGCGCGGGTAAATCCAGCCTGATTCAGGCGTTGTTAAAAACCCAACCGTTGTATGACACCCAGGTTTCTGTTTCACACACCACGCGCGCACCGCGTCCGGGTGAAGTGCATGGCGAGCATTATTTCTTTGTCGATCATCATGAGTTCAAAACCATGATTGGCAGAGATGCGTTTCTGGAGCACGCTGAAGTGTTTGGTAACTATTACGGCACATCGCGTGAAACCATTGAGCAAGTGCTGGCAACGGGTGTGGATGTTTTTCTGGATATCGACTGGCAGGGCGCACAGCAAATTCGTGAGAAGATGCCGCAAGCGCGCAGTATCTTTATTTTACCGCCGTCCAAAATTGAGCTGGACCGCCGCCTTCGCGGGCGCGGTCAGGATAGCGAAGAAGTAATCGCAAAACGTATGGCGCAAGCTGTTGCAGAAATGAGCCATTACGCCGAATATGATTACCTTATTGTGAATGATGATTTCGACACCGCCCTGGGCGATCTGAAAACCATTATTCGCGCCGAACGTCTGCGCATGAGCCGCCAAAAGCAGCGTCATGACGCTTTAATCAGCAAACTGTTGGCAGACTGAACCCACTTTCAGTATTATGCCCAGTCATTTCTTCACCTGTGGAGCATTTTAAATATGGCACGCGTAACTGTTCAGGACGCTGTAGAGAAAATTGGTAACCGTTTTGACCTGGTACTGGTCGCCGCGCGTCGCGCTCGTCAGATGCAGGTAGGCGGCAAGGATCCGCTTGTACCGGAAGAAAACGATAAAACTACCGTAATCGCGCTGCGCGAAATCGAAGAAGGTCTGATCAACAACCAGATCCTCGACGTCCGTGAGCGCCAGGAACAGCAAGAGCAGGAAGCCGCTGAATTACAAGCCGTTACCGCTATTGCTGAAGGCCGTCGTTAATCACAAAGCGGGTCGCCCTTGTATCTGTTTGAAAGCCTGAATCAACTGATTCAAAACTACCTGCCTGAAGACCAGATAAAACGTCTTCAGCAGGCGTATCTCGTTGCACGTGACGCTCACGAGGGTCAGACACGTTCAAGCGGTGAACCCTATATCACGCACCCGGTTGCGGTAGCCTGTATTCTGGCCGAGATGAAACTCGACTATGAAACGCTGATGGCTGCGCTGCTGCATGACGTGATTGAAGATACTCCTGCGACCTACCAGGACATGGAACAGCTTTTTGGTAAAAGCGTTGCAGAGCTGGTAGAAGGGGTATCCAAGCTTGATAAGCTTAAGTTCCGCGATAAGAAAGAAGCGCAGGCTGAAAACTTTCGCAAGATGATTATGGCGATGGTGCAGGATATCCGCGTCATTCTCATCAAACTTGCCGACCGCACTCACAACATGCGCACGCTGGGCTCATTACGCCCGGATAAACGTCGCCGCATCGCCCGTGAAACCCTTGAGATCTACAGTCCGCTGGCGCACCGTTTAGGTATTCATCACATTAAAACCGAGCTGGAAGAGCTGGGTTTTGAAGCGCTGTACCCAAACCGCTATCGCGTGATTAAAGAAGTGGTAAAAGCCGCTCGCGGCAACCGCAAAGAGATGATTCAAAAAATCCTCTCTGAGATCGAAGGACGTTTGCAGGAAGCAGGCATTCCGTGTCGCGTGAGCGGGCGTGAAAAGCATTTGTACTCTATCTACTGCAAAATGGTGCTCAAAGAGCAGCGTTTTCACTCCATCATGGACATCTACGCCTTTCGCGTGATCGTACATGATGCCGATACCTGCTATCGCGTACTCGGCCAGATGCACAGCCTGTATAAGCCGCGTCCGGGGCGCGTAAAAGACTATATCGCCATTCCAAAAGCGAACGGCTATCAGTCTTTACACACTTCGATGATCGGCCCGCACGGCGTTCCGGTTGAGGTACAGATCCGTACCGAAGACATGGACCAGATGGCGGAAATGGGGGTTGCGGCGCACTGGGCTTATAAAGAGCACGGTGAAACCAGCACCACCGCGCAAATCCGCGCTCAGCGCTGGATGCAAAGCCTGCTGGAGCTGCAACAGAGCGCCGGTAGCTCGTTTGAATTTATCGAGAGCGTTAAATCCGATCTCTTCCCGGATGAGATTTACGTTTTCACACCGGAAGGGCGCATTGTTGAGCTGCCTGCCGGTGCCACGCCGGTCGACTTCGCCTATGCCGTACATACCGATATCGGTCATGCCTGCGTAGGCGCGCGCGTCGACAGGCAGCCATACCCACTGTCACAGCCGCTTACCAGCGGTCAGACCGTCGAAATTATTACCGCCCCTGGCGCACGCCCGAATGCGGCATGGCTTAACTTTGTCGTCAGCTCAAAAGCTCGCGCCAAAATTCGCCAGTTGCTGAAGAACCTCAAGCGTGATGATTCCGTCAGCCTGGGGCGCCGTCTGCTCAACCATGCCCTCGGCGGCAGCCGTAAACTGGCTGAAATCCCGCAGGAGAACATCCAGCGCGAACTGGAGCGTATGAAGCTCGCAACGCTGGACGATCTGCTGGCGGAAATTGGTCTGGGCAATGCGATGAGCGTGGTGGTGGCGAAAAATCTTCAGCAAGGCGAAGCCGCCGCACCAGCCACAACGCAGTCCAATCATGGGCATTTGCCGATTAAAGGCGCGGATGGCGTGCTGATCACCTTTGCGAAGTGCTGCCGCCCGATCCCAGGCGACCCGATCATTGCGCACGTCAGCCCAGGTAAAGGGTTAGTGATCCACCATGAATCCTGCCGCAACATCCGTGGTTACCAGAAAGAGCCAGAGAAGTTTATGGCTGTGGAATGGGACAAAGAGACGGAGCAGGAGTTCATCACCGAAATTAAGGTGGATATGTTTAACCACCAGGGGGCGCTGGCCAACCTGACGGCGGCAATCAACACGACGACCTCCAATATTCAGAGTCTGAATACGGAAGAAAAGGATGGTCGCGTCTATAGCGCCTTTATTCGCCTCACCGCGCGCGATCGCGTGCATCTGGCGAATATCATGCGCAAAATCCGCGTGATGCCGGACGTGATAAAAGTCACCCGTAACCGAAACTAGTTTTATGAACTTACAGCGTTATGCGCGTATCTGCGAGATGCTCGCCAGGCGTCAGCCTGATCTGACGGTCTGCATGGAGCAGGTCCACAAACCTCATAATGTCTCGGCGATCATTCGCACCGCCGACGCAGTAGGCGTACACGAAGTTCACGCCGTCTGGCCGGGCAGCCGTATGCGCACCATGGCGTCGGCGGCAGCGGGCAGCAATAGCTGGGTACAGGTGAAAACCCACCGTACCATCGGCGATGCGGTCAGCCACTTGAAGGGCCGGGGCATGCAGGTTCTGGCGACTCATCTCTCTGATAAAGCGGTTGATTTCCGCGAAATCGATTACACGCGCCCAACCTGCATCCTGATGGGGCAGGAGAAAACCGGCATCACCCAGGAAGCCTTAGACCTTGCAGATCAGGACATCATCATCCCGATGATCGGCATGGTGCAGTCACTTAACGTTTCCGTCGCTTCCGCTCTGATTCTCTACGAAGCGCAGCGCCAGCGGCAGAACGCAGGCATGTACCTGCGTGAAAACAGCATGCTGCCGGAAGACGAACAGCAGCGCCTGCTGTTTGAGGGTGGCTATCCGGTGCTGGCGAAAGTCGCTAAGCGCAAGGGCCTGCCCTACCCTCACGTAAACATGCAGGGTGAGATCGAGGCCGACGCCGCCTGGTGGTCCACGATGCAGGCGGCAGGGTAATCACATGAAAGGCCGTTTGCTGGATGCCATCCCGCTCAATTCCCTGACCGGCGTTGGCGCAGCGCAAAGCAGCAAACTGGCGAAAATTGGCCTGCACACCGTGCAGGACCTCCTGTTGCACCTTCCCCTGCGTTATGAAGATCGCACCCATCTTTACCCGATTGGCGAACTGCTGCCGGGCATTTACGCCACTGTTGAAGGCGAAGTGCTGAACTGCAATATCACCTTCGGCGGTCGCAGGATGATGACCTGCCAGATTAGCGACGGCTCCGGCATTCTCACCATGCGCTTTTTCAACTTCAGCGCGGCAATGAAAAACAGCCTGGCGACCGGGCGGCGCGTACTGGCCTATGGTGAAGCCAAACGCGGGAAGTACGGCGCGGAGATGATTCACCCTGAATACCGCGTGCAGGGCGATCTCAGCACGCCGGAGCTTCAGGAAACGCTCACGCCCGTTTATCCGACCACCGAAGGCATTAAGCAAGCCACGCTGCGTAAGCTCACCGACCAGGCGCTGGACCTGCTTGATACCTGCGCCATTGCCGAGCTTCTGCCGCCTGAACTTGCGCAAGGAATGATGAGCCTGCCGGAAGCCTTGCGCACGCTGCATCGCCCACCACCGTCGCTACAGCTTAGCGATCTGGAAACCGGGCAGCATCCGGCGCAGCGACGCCTGATTCTGGAAGAACTACTGGCGCATAACCTGAGCATGCTGGCGCTGCGTGCCGGCGCGCAGCGTTTTCACGCCCAGCCGCTTAGCGCGAACGATTCACTGAAGAATCAGTTACTGGCCGCATTGCCGTTCAAACCAACGGGTGCGCAGGCGCGCGTGGTGGCGGAGATAGAACGCGACATGGCGCTCGATGTGCCAATGATGCGTCTGGTGCAGGGCGACGTCGGTTCCGGTAAAACGCTGGTCGCCGCACTGGCTGCGCTACGCGCCATTGCTCATGGCAAACAGGTGGCATTGATGGCGCCGACAGAACTACTGGCCGAGCAGCATGCCAGTAACTTCCGCAACTGGTTTGCACCGCTTGGTATTGAAGTGGGTTGGCTGGCAGGTAAACAGAAGGGAAAAGCGCGCCTGGCGCAGCAGGAAGCCATCGCCAGCGGGCAGGTACAGATGGTGGTCGGTACCCACGCGATTTTCCAGGAGCAGGTGCAATTTAATGGGCTGGCGCTGGTAATTATCGATGAACAGCACCGCTTCGGCGTCCATCAACGCCTGGCACTGTGGGAAAAAGGTCAGCAGCAGGGGTTCCACCCGCATCAGTTAATCATGACCGCAACGCCGATCCCCCGCACCCTGGCAATGACCGCCTATGCCGATCTCGATACCTCCGTGATTGATGAGCTACCGCCGGGTCGCACACCTGTCACTACCGTTGCCATCCCGGACACCCGTCGTAGCGATATTATCGATCGCGTCCGCAATGCCTGTACCCAGGAAGGCCGCCAGGCATACTGGGTCTGTACGTTGATTGAAGAGTCGGATTTGTTAGAAGCCCAGGCTGCGGAAGCGACATGGGAAGAGCTCAGGCTCGCCTTACCGGAGTTGAAGATTGGTCTGGTTCATGGGCGAATGAAACCCGCAGAGAAGCAGGCGGTGATGGCGGCCTTTAAGCAGGGTGAGCTGCACCTGCTGGTCGCAACAACGGTGATTGAAGTCGGGGTGGATGTCCCCAACGCCAGCCTGATGATTATCGAAAACCCGGAACGGTTAGGTCTGGCACAATTACACCAGTTGCGTGGGCGCGTGGGCCGTGGCGCGGTGGCCTCCCATTGCGTACTGCTCTACAAATCACCGCTCTCGAAAACCGCGCAGAAGCGCCTTCAGGTCTTACGGGACAGCAACGACGGCTTTGTGATTGCGCAAAAGGATTTAGAGATTCGCGGCCCCGGTGAACTGCTGGGCACGCGTCAGACGGGTAACGCCGAGTTCAAAGTGGCGGATTTGCTGCGCGATCAGGCCATTATCCCGGATGTTCAACGCATCGCCCGTCACATTCACGAACATTATCCGCAACAGGCAACCGCCCTGATTGAACGCTGGATGCCCGAAACCGAGCGTTATTCCAACGCCTGATAACCCCTGCCCGAGACCGTTTGTAAAATTTATAAATGCAATCGTTTGCTTTTACCATCTGGTCAGATAAAATCACCGCTTTTCCACCATGGGATTGCCTCTGATGTCTGTTAACACCGTCGAGTCGGCAAATGCGCAACCGGTTGCGCAGACGCAAAACAGCGAACTGATTTACCGTCTTGAAGATCGCCCGCCGCTCCCTCAAACCCTGTTTGCCGCCTGTCAGCACCTGCTGGCAATGTTCGTCGCGGTCATCACGCCAGCGCTGTTAATCTGCCAGGCGCTCGGTTTACCGGCACAAGATACTCAACACATTATCAGTATGTCGCTGTTCGCCTCCGGTGTGGCCTCAATTATTCAAATCAAAGCATGGGGGCCGGTCGGTTCAGGGTTGTTATCTATTCAGGGAACCAGTTTTAACTTCGTCGCCCCGCTGATTATGGGCGGCACCGCGCTGAAAACCGGCGGAGCGGACGTCCCCACCATGATGGCAGCGCTATTCGGCACGCTGATGCTGGCAAGCTGCACCGAGATGGTTCTCTCCCGCATACTGCATCTGGCGCGCCGCATTATCACACCGCTGGTCTCCGGCGTGGTGGTGATGATTATCGGTCTGTCGCTGATCCAGGTGGGTTTAACATCCATTGGCGGCGGCTATGCCGCAATGAGCGACAACACCTTTGGCGCGCCCAAAAACCTGATGCTGGCAGGCGTTGTACTGGCGCTGATCATCCTGCTTAACCGCCAGCGCAACCCCTACCTGCGCGTGGCCTCGCTGGTGATCGCGATGGCGGCGGGCTATCTGCTGGCCTGGTTTATGGGAATGCTGCCGGAAAATACCACACCGGCAACACAAGACTTAATCATGGTGCCCACGCCGCTGTACTACGGTCTGGGCATTGACTGGAACCTACTGCTGCCGCTGATGCTGGTCTTTATGATCACCTCACTGGAGACCATCGGCGATATCACCGCCACCTCCGATGTCTCCGAGCAGCCGGTCTCCGGGCCGCTGTATATGAAGCGCCTGAAAGGCGGCGTGCTGGCTAACGGCCTGAACTCTTTTGTTTCCGCCGTGTTCAATACCTTCCCCAACTCCTGTTTCGGGCAGAATAACGGCGTGATTCAGTTGACCGGCGTGGCCAGCCGCTATGTCGGCTTTGTGGTAGCGCTGATGCTGATCCTGCTCGGCCTGTTCCCGGCGGTAAGCGGCTTTGTGCAGCACATTCCTGAACCGGTGCTCGGCGGCGCCACGCTGGTGATGTTCGGCACCATCGCCGCTTCCGGCGTGCGTATCGTCTCCCGTGAACCGCTGAACCGCCGCGCTATCCTGATTATCGCGCTGTCGCTGGCTGTCGGCCTGGGCGTTTCTCAGCAGCCGCTGATCCTGCAATTTGCGCCAGACTGGGTGAAAAACCTGCTCTCCTCCGGCATTGCCGCTGGGGGCATCACCGCTATCGTTCTGAACCTGATTTTCCCGCCAGAGAAGCCGTAAGCGAAATGCGGCGATGATCGACAATCATCGCCGCTGTAACGCTCTTTCACCATTCCCGCCTTGAGGATTGCGCGTAAATCGTGCATAACTCAGATGTGTGCACTTCGCGGGATGGAAGACCATGAAATTTATTGGAAAGCTGATTCTCTACATATTGATTGCCCTTTTGGTGGTGATCTTCGGCCTCTATTTTCTGCTGCAAACCCGCTGGGGCGCGGAGCATGTAAGCGCCTGGATATCAGAGAACAGCGGGTACAGCCTGACATTTGATGTCATGGATCACCGCTTTTCCGCACCGTCCCACGTTTTGCTTGAGAACGTCACGTTTGGCCGGGATGGCCAGCCCGCCACGTTAGTCGCGAAAACGGTGGATATCGGCCTGAGCAGTCGCCAGATAACCGATCCCCTGCACGTCGACGCCATCCTGTTGCAGGACGGCACGCTCAATATCTCCCCGCAGACCGCACCGCTTCCTGTTCAGGCTGACCGCCTGCAATTACAGAACATGGCGCTTAACAGCCCGGGCGGTGAGTGGAACCTGAGCGCTCAGCGCGTTAACGGCGGCGTGGTTCCCTGGCGTCCCGAAGCGGGCAAGGTATTGGGGAATAAGGCGCAGATCCAGCTCAGCGCCGGTTCGCTCACGCTGAATGATGTTCCCGCGACCAACGTGCTGATTGAAGGCAGCATTGATAAGGAACAGGTAATCTTAAGCAACATTGGCGCAGACATTGCGCGCGGCGCCTTAACCGGCGTGGCGCGACGCAACGCGGACGGCAGTTGGGTGGTGGAAAATCTGCGTCTGAACGACATCCGGCTGCAAAGCGATAAATCGCTGACCGACTTTTTTGCCCCGCTTACCGCTATCCCGTCTCTGCAAATTGGCCGTCTTGAAGTGACCGATGCCCGCCTGCAAGGCCCGGACTGGGCAGTAACCGACCTCGATCTCAGTTTGCGCAACCTGACGTTCAGCAAAGATGACTGGCAGACGCAAGAGGGCAAACTGTCGATGAATGCCAGCGAATTCATCTACGGTTCACTGCATTTCTTCGATCCCATTCTGAATGCCGAATTCTCACCGCAGGGCATTGCGCTACGCCAGTTCACGACCCGCTGGGAAGGCGGTATGGTCAGAACATCCGGCAACTGGCTGCGTAATGGCAAAGCGCTAATCCTCGACGATGCCGCCATTGCCGGGCTGGAATACACGCTGCCGGAAAACTGGAAGCAGCAGTGGATGAAACCTCTGCCTGGCTGGTTAAACAGCCTGACGCTGAAAAAATTCAGCGCCAGTCGCAACCTGGTGATTGATATCGACCCGGCTTTCCCGTGGCAGCTCACCGCGCTGGATGGTTATGGCGCGAATCTGGGACTGGTGCAGAACCATCAATGGGGCGTATGGAGCGGGAACGCAACGCTTAACGCGGCAGCCGCGACGTTTAACCGTGTGGACGTGCGTCGCCCCTCCCTGGCGCTGGCGGCAAACAGCAGCACAGTTAACATCAACGAGCTGAGCGCATTTACGGAGAAAGGGCTGTTAGAAGCCACGGCCAGCGTTTCACAACTCCCCCAGCGCCAGACAAAAGTCAGCCTGAACGGACGCGGCGTGCCAATGAACGTCTTGCAGCAATGGGGATGGCCTGCGCTGCCCATTTCCGGCGACGGCAACATCCAGCTTACCGCCAGCGGTAATATCCAGGCGGACGCCCCACTGAAGCCAACGGTAAACGGCCAGTTGCACGCAGTAAACGCCGATAAACAGCAGGTGACGCAAATAATGCGGGCAGGCGTTGTGTCAGGAGCGGAAGTCACGCAACCACAGCCTGCGCAATAATGTGTTTTGCCCGGTGGCGCTACGCGTACCGGGCCTGTGACAGGTTTTCTCACGAAACGTCGCATGGACGCTATGTGAACTCATAATTCCCAAAAGATATGAAAACAGGTAACTCATGGATTTTGTGAAGATTTATATGAAATCGATCATAGTAAGGCGAAAGGCTGATGAAAAAAGTGAGTGGGGGGATGTGGAAACCTTGAGAAAGTAGCTATAATGCGCCCCGCCTCCATGTAGCAATGTGGGCGCGGAAGATCGTCGTCTCCGGTGAGGCGGCTGGACTTCAAATCCAGTTGGGGCCGCCAGCGGTCCCGGGCAGGTTCGACTCCTGTGATCTTCCGCCAAAGTTCCTCACTCTTCCCCTGGGTCTTAAGCCAATTCCTCAAACTCATTCCTTCATTGCGACCTGATCTTTAAATGCCCTCGCCCACTATCAAGAAATCGATCATAGCTGTATCGTCCTGACGGCCTGGAGCGAACGGGAGAAAACATTGCCTGGTGAACTAAAAGAAGCACAACCGCAGTTAAAAGGGATTAAGAGCGCGCTGATTCCCCTTGTCATATTGTGCGCCGGATGGCGCTTACGCTTATCCGGCCTACAAAATACAAACGGCAACGCATATCGCCTTCACATCGGGGGGAGTTCCAGCCTTTCGCAGCGCGCTTTTACCGCTTCGTGCAGCAGGCGGACTGCCGTCGAAAGCTGTTTGCGGTGCGGGCAGATCATGTTCAGCGGGACTTTCTCTCCCTGATAATCTGGCATCAGGCGCTGCAATCGCCCGTCACGCACATCTTCAGAGACATCAAGCCAGGATTTATACGCCATCCCCTCACCGGCGATAGCCAGCCGCCGGATAACTTCAGCATCATCGCTCATCATGGTGCCGTTGACCTGTACGCTGCTGACGTCACCGTTGCGGATGAACGTCCAGCGGTCATGCAGGCGTCCGCGCAAGACGAACGTTAACGCATTCAGATTCGCTAAATCATCGGGATGACGTGGATCGCCGTGTTGCGCGACCCAGTCCGGCGAAGCCACCAGCACACGCCGGTTATCGGGGGAGACGGGCAGCGCGATGTAAGAAGCATCTTCCGTATTACCGTAACGGAACGCGACATCAACCGGATCTTTAAATACATCGGCGACCTGATCGGAGAAAAACACCCGCAGGCGCAACGCAGGGTGGCGATGGCGAAACGACTGGAATACCGGGAGCAGTAAATTGCGCCCAAGATCGGAGGGCACGGCGATTTGCAGCGTACCGGAGATCTCATCTTCCGGCGTCTGAATTTTTTGCAACCCGGCGTGCATCACCTCAAGCATCTGCCTGGCGTAGGGCAACCAGACCTCGCCTTCCGGCGTCAGCCGTAAGCTGCGGGTCGAGCGTGCGAACAGGCGAATGTTTAACGTAGACTCCAGCCGTTTGATGGCGGAACTGACCTGGGCAGGCTGTACCCCGGCTTCCCGCGCCGCATCGCTAAAACTGTTTAGCGCCGCCGCGCGAACAAACAACGTGAGATCTTCAAGCCGGAACATTTTCACTCCCCGAATATAAGTCCTGTCGTCGTGAGGCTATTTTTCCCGTTCTGCTGGCGGTTTACCATCGAATTATACAAACGATAAACCTGTTCCCACACCGGAGACGTTATGAAAGCCATCGCAATTACCCGCGCCGCGCCAGAAGGCAGCAATATTGAGTTTTTACAGGACATTGACCTCCCTGTTCCGGTCGCCGCCGGACATGACCTGCTGGTTGAGGTGAAAGCCATCTCCGTTAACCCGGTCGATACCAAAGTACGCGCGGGTTTTAACGCAGAGACCCCGCGCGTGCTGGGCTGGGATGCCGCAGGCGTAGTGAAATCAGTCGGCGAGGCAGTGACATTGTTCGCACCGGGGGATGAAGTCTGGTATGCCGGCGCGTTGGGCCGTCCGGGAAGCAACAGCGAGTTCCAGCTTGTTGATGAGCGCATCGTCGCGTTGAAACCCAAAACGCTGGATAATGCCGCCGCCGCAGCGCTGCCGCTGACCTCGATCACCGCATGGGAAATGTTGTTTGACCGCCTCGGCGTTGAAGAAGGCGGCAACGAAGGGGATACGTTGCTGATTGTCGGCGCCGCAGGCGGCGTGGGCTCCATCCTGACGCAGCTGGCCCGCAAACTCACCCGACTGACGGTGATCGGCACCGCGTCGCGCCCGGAAAGCCAGAAATGGGTACGCGAAGCCGGTGCGCATTATGTTATCGACCATAGCAAACCGCTGACGGAAGAGCTGGCGCGAATCGGCATCAACGCGGTGACGCACGTCGCCAGCCTGACCCACACTGATAAGCATTACCCGCAGCTCATCGAAGCCCTGGCGCCGCAGGGTAAGCTGGCGCTGATAGACGATCCAGCAACGCTCGACGCACGACCGCTGAAAACAAAGAGTATTTCGCTGCACTGGGAGTTTATGTTTACCCGCTCAATGTTTGAAACCGACGACATGATCGCCCAGCATCAGCTACTGACCCGCGTGGCGCAGCTCATTGATGCTAAGGTGATTCACACCACGCTGGGCGAGCATTACGGAGCCATCAACGCGGCGAATATTCAGAAAGCGCACGCACAGCTTGAAACGGGCCGCTCCGTCGGCAAGATTGTGCTGGAAGGCTTCTGATAAGCCCCCCAGGGGCGAGAAAGTCGCCCCTGCTTTTTTATACGCCGCGTAAAACTATATGAACGGGTTGTCTCTTCCGGGACGAAATCGCTATGCTTGCCGCATCGCCCCTCTACCGCTAACGCCCATGATCAAAACGCTGCACATCGAAAACTACCGCTCGATTCGCCATCAGTCTCTGGAACTGGAACAGCTCAATATCGTCTTCGGCCCTAACGGCACCGGAAAGTCGAATATCTATAAGGCGATTCACCTGATGCACAGTGCGGCGCAGGGGCAGTTCTCACAGGCGCTGGCGAACGAAGGCGGTATTCTGAAGGTATTCTGGGCCGGGAAAACGCGCAGCGACCAGCTGCGGCGCATGACTCTGGCGGTAGAAACAGAAACCTATGAATACGAGTTACAGGTAGGGTTTGTCGAGAAGCTCCCCTACCCGTCGCAGTTCGATCTCGACCCGGTCATCAAAGAGGAGTCTGTCTGGTTGAGCGGGCACGCTCGCCGCCCCTCCTCACAGTTGATGAAACGTAAAAACCAGGTCGTATTCCTCAATAATATCCATCACGAGAAAGTCACCCATAGCGGCACGCTGTATGAGAACGAGTCGGTATTCGGCCAGTTGGGAGAGCCACACCTCTACCCGGAGGTGTCGCAGATGCGAGAAATGCTGCGCAACTGGCGCTTTTATCATGAGTTTTCAGTCTCGTCTGGTTCTGCGATTCGTGTTCCGCAGGTGGGATTCCGCTCACCGGTTCTGGCCAGCGACGGAGCAAACCTGGCGGCAGCGTTCCAGACAATCGTCGAGATTGGCGATGAACTGCTGCTGATGCGGATTCTCGATCGGGCATTTCCCGGTTGCGTGTTCTACAGCGATAACAGCGGCGGTCGCTTTCGCCTGATGATGAAACGTGAAGGGTTGACCCGTCCGCTGGAACCTGCGGAGTTCTCGGATGGCACGCTACGTTTCCTGTGCCTGGCCGTAGCGCTGTTAAGCCCGCGACCGCCAGCTTTTATCGCGCTCAACGAACCGGAAAACAGCCTGCATCCGCAGATGTTGCCCGCCCTCGCCCAACTGATCGCCGAAGCCAGCCGCCATTCGCAAATCTGGCTCACCAGTCATTCGCCTGAACTGGCCAATCTGATCGAGAAACATGCCGCGTTTTCGCTGTATCAACTGACGATGGAGGACGGTGAAACACAGCTTACCCGACTGTCGTAAAAGTGGGCGATGCTAACGCCCGTCTCGTTTGTGCCGCCATCTCTGCTATGATGCCTGCACATAAAAAAGACAAAACACCATGTTGAGGAAAAAATGGGGTCCACCAGAAGAGGGATGCTGAACGTCCTGATTGCCGCCGTATTATGGGGAAGTTCAGGGGTTTGCGCGCAGTACATTATGGAACAAAGCCAGATGTCGTCGCAGTTTCTGACCATGACGCGTCTGATATTCGCCGGGTTGATTCTGCTGATGCTCTCGTTTGTTCACGGCGACAAAGTATTTTCCATTTTCAAAAACCGCCAGGACGCCCTAAGCCTGCTGTTCTTTTCCATCATGGGAGCGCTTACCGTACAGCTCACCTTCCTGCTCACCATTGAGAAATCCAATGCCGCCACCGCAACGGTGCTGCAATTTTTATCGCCGACGATTATCGTGGCGTGGTTCTCGCTGGTACGGAAAGCGCGCCCCGGCATTCTGGTGCTGACGGCCATTCTCACCTCTCTTATTGGCACCTTTTTGCTGGTAACACACGGTAATCCGACATCGCTGTCTATCTCGCCTGCCGCGCTATTCTGGGGGATTGCCTCCGCGTTTGCCGCAGCGTTTTATACAACCTGGCCCTCTACGCTGATCGCGCGTTACGGCACGCTTCCTGTCGTTGGCTGGAGCATGTTGATCGGCGGCGTGATATTGCTGCCCTTCTATGCCGGGCAGGGAACGGATTTTGTGGTCAGCGGCAGCCTGATTCTGGCGTTTTTCTATCTGGTGGTCATCGGCACATCGCTGACTTTCAGTCTGTATCTGAAAGGGGCGCAAATGATTGGCGGGCCGAAAGCGAGCATTCTGAGCTGCGCGGAACCGCTAAGCAGCGCGTTGTTATCGCTGCTGTTGCTGGGCATCAGCTTCACCCTGCCGGACTGGCTTGGTACATTGCTGATCCTCTCGTCGGTGGTGCTGATTTCAATGGATTCCCGCCGTCGCGCCCGGGCGGCATAAGGCAAAAGAGTGGACTCCAATAATCTGGTCCACTCTTTTATCGCTTATAATGTCGCGTTAATGTTTATTAGCCTTTTGTATAATCTGCAATTTTTCTGGTCGATAAGCTTACGCGTCAGCGCCCAGCGCTCCCGATAAACCAGTTTATCGCTCACATTTAATTCCAGTGCGATTTCTTTAACCGACATGCCTTGTAAGAGATGAAACACAATTTGCTGCTCACGCAGCGTGAACAAGAAACTACTTGAACGGCATTTTCTATTGCCATTAATCACCGCATTACAATGCACCATGAAAGCATCCATGCGCTCCCTGACCGCCGTAAGGCCATGCAGTCCGGCGACCGAAAGAAAAGAGGTATGGTCAGGGTTATACATATCGACAAAAAAGAGTATATGATTAAAACGCATTCGCTTTATCTCTTCCCCTTTTGCCGAGAGGGTAATATCGTGTTCGAGCGTGCGACTGCGTTGTTTATACGTCGCATCAAACCGCAATGAAAACGGAATAAAATTACTGTACTTATCGATCAGGTGAAAGGGTATATCTTCATTAAGCCCCATTTTCAATCCTGATTCATGCAGGGCATCTTCAAAAAGTGTATGAATGGCAATACCATCATAAATATTTTTCGTCAGGTAAATAAATTTAAAACGTAAGGATGAAGGGTTAAAATTAAGCATAACGTTATCCTTCGCATTAGTAGTTATAGGTATTGATCACGCCATAATCATCAATCCATGAGAGTGTTTTGACTGTGCCCTCCCCTTTTGTGTTTTTGGGTAAAACAACCGTTTTAGTTGACAATGGTGCCCAAAGACCATCATCAGGTAATTGCTTTATTTCTGTACCGTCATTCAACGTAAGATCCATTAATGTTACGTACAAAGGTGAGTTATTCTTTACTAACAGGCAGCGTTTTCCTCCACAATCAGATAAAGAGATGTGTAATTCTTTTATACTTTCCTCAAGGGTGATTGCTGCCAGTGCAGTGGGCCGCCAGAATAACTTCACCCGAGTACGAAAAGCGACCTGTAGCGCGCCCTTCTCCGCTTTACTATCAGCCACAGGAGGGACTTCCAGCGTGTTCAGCCAGAATAAAGATTCTCTGTCAGCAGGTAATGTATGCTGGTCGCCAGTAAACTGTACCCGCACCGCCCGGGATGTTTTTCCTTCAAGCCGAAAAATCGGAGGTAAAATGATAAACGGTGTTTTAATCTCCTCGGGACGATCAAAAATATTGTCTTTTTCAGTCCACAACTGCAATAAAACGGGTTTCAGCCCTTCATTGTAAATAGTAAATGATGTTTCGCGCGCCTTTTCATTAATTATCACTCGCGTGTAATTAATATACGTTGCCGACATAGCCGATGACGGCAATAAAAGTAAAATCAGGAAGTGGTTCAGAACATATTTTAGCCGTTTCGCCATGCCCCCTCCTCTATTTATAGACAAGGGTGAATGTCACTGCACCTCTGACATCGCCAGAAGAGACATTTGCCGCAGTCTGATATAAACCGGCACGCAGTGGCACGGTATAATTCGCATTGTCCTGAGCCGGATCATAATCCGTCAGGAGATATGCCGTATTAAACGACAGAGGGATATTCTGATCGTCCAACAACTGGATACCCACGCCGCTCGCCGTTGAGGTGCTCGCCAGCGCAAAAACACCGTTGGCGTTATCAATAATGGCCGTGGTCGGCGTAAACAAATAGCTGATGCTCGATAACCCTGCCGGGCATTTTGTAAAGTTCAGATTAAAATCAGTACGCGCAGCGGTATAACCTATACCACTAAAATCCGTTCGGCTAACAGCCGGTAAATTAACCGTGACATCCGACGTCGTACAGGTTCCCCCGGTGGTGGATATTATCAGCCCTCCCGCCAGAAAATCAGCGATCATATAGGTGCCGCTGCCAACAGACGTACTGCCCCCGTATGTCTGGTAGTGTCGCATATACATCGGGTCAAAGACGGAAGTGCTGCCTGCGGTTAACGATGTCGAGGTTTTTACAAAACGGATTTGGACATCCACGCCGAGATTCCATGAACTTCCATCGCCTGTCACCGTAAATAACTGCGAAGGCGTCTGCTGCCCTCCGGTCGCAATAGTAAGAGGATACCAGTCGCTGGTTTGCCCTTTTACCGTATAGCGCCAGCGAGCGATATACCCCAACCCGGTTTTTACCGTCGTGTTATAGACAGTATACGTTTGCCCATCGACCTGGGTAGTTCCCCAAACGGTGTAGGGGGGATACCCCTGTACCGCCATCGGGATGGCGTAGCTTTGATAATTGGTACGATGAGAGCAGGTCCATGCCGTCGGGTTGTAAGAGGTCGCCCAGGTCCCTAATAAATCGCCTACGGCAGCATCTTTACCCACCTGTACGGTCGTAGAGTCAAAGTACTGGTAGTAGCCATTGGTACGCTCACAGTTCACCCACGTCCCGTCCGCTCGCGCCACGCCGCACATCGCCGCCAGTGCCAGAAAAGAGAGGGCAATGCCCGTTACGATAGTTTTCATCTTTCACTCCTTAATTACTGGCATACCGCATCAGCCCGACGTAAGTCGGCGACATCTGCGCTTTTCTGCTCTGATAAGCGGTAACTGAACTGGCACTCCTGACCCGATCCACTACCCCATTTCACGCGCAATTTGCCCGCCAGATTCTTAACGCGCGCAAAACTTTGCCCACCCTGGGCGATGTAACCGACAGTATTGCCGCTCTCATCGACCACATCGGCGCCAAAAGGCAGCACATCACCGGCATGGCGGAGAGTGAAAAGCACGGAATACCCTGTATCCGTGGCGTATTTCATCAACACCACGGCGCCTGCGGTAGGGACGCTGTTCTGGCTGGTGACGTCCAGGGAGATGTCATTCGATAGCCCCCGAGGATCGAGCTCAATCGTGTTCTGGCGATAGGGTGAGAGGTAAGGCACTGCGGCATTACCATTGCGGTTAAGGCTAAGGCTGCTGTTGTTTGCCACCTTTGCGCCTCCCGCATGTTCCGCTTCAATGACCGCCATGGTGTCCCCCATGATCGGCGTCAACACAACGCCATTTTGCCAGGCGACAACACCGCCAGAGAGGTTCATGCCGTATTGCTGGTAGCCCTGGCCTGCTGAGAAACTGCCGCCCATGCTGGTCCACGGCGAAGTCCAGTTACCACTGACGCCGCCCGTGGTTTTATTGCTGCTATGGTCGTAGTCATCCTGATTGACGAACGCGCCCCAGTTATACTGACGGTTCTCCCCGGAGGTGCCGGCGATTGAGTTTTGCAGCCCCCGATGCCCGCTTTCCTGAACATAGGTGGTACTGAGATAAGCCGAGCGCGCGCTGTTCCCTAACGGCAGGGAAATCCCTATCGCGATTTTGTTATCCCATTTGTCTTTCACTAAATCGCGGGTACGGCTGGCGTTGAGGTTAAAATTGAACCACTTGAACGCATTGGTGTAACCCAACTGATACTCGGTATCACGCCCGCTTTTGTTCCAGTAATCCTGAGTGCTGGCACTGAGATTAATGCTCCCAAGCGTCTCGGAAATAGTTTGCGTTGCGCTGAGTTGCAGACGATTCTTGCGGTTAATGCTGCTGGAATAAGCCCCTTTATTTGTCCGCTCTAAATCACGCATCAACATCGCATCGTCAATATCGTAATAACCGGAGCTGGAATAGCGATAGCTCGCCAGGGTGATATTGGTATCAACGACGGGCAGAATCCTGGCAAATGAAAAGCGGATGCTCTGGCCTTCACGTTTACTGTTATCCGCAAGCGTCGTTCGCGCATGCGTTATGTCAGCAGAAAGCGCGCCAATGAGCGTATTGAGCGCGACGCCACCTGCGACCGATTGATAATCCTCCCCGCCCATCGCACCGGTGTAAGTGGTCAGTAAGTTAGTAAAACCATGACGGAATGTCCCCATCGCAATCTGTGGTTTCTCATTCACGGAGGTATTCCGATAGCGCCCCGCCATCAGCGAATAGCGACTGGTTCCCGGACGGAGCAGTTCAGCGATGGAAGCATAGGTCACGGTAAAACTGTGCTCACTCCCATCTGCCTCTTTAATCGTTACCAGCAGATCGCCGCCGGTGCCATTGGGATACAGGTCATCAATACGGAACGCGCCAGGCGGAACCGTCGTTTGATAGATACGCGCGCCGCGCTGACTCACGCTGACGAGTGCGTTGGTGTTTGCAACACCAGTAATGACTGGCGCATAGCCTCGCTGGGAATCCTCATACATACGATCGTCAGAAGTCAGCATTACGCCCCGAAAACCAACGCTGTCGAAGACCTGGCCATCCGTGGTGGAATCACCCATCACCAGTTTGCTGCGCAGCGGAATAATGCCGCGCTCAAGATAAGTGCTGGTTGAGTCATAATGCCAACCCTGATCGTTGTTCCAGTTGAAAACACCGCGATAGCGTAAGCGCCAGGCATCCCAATTGAGCCCTCCCATCAGGCTCAGATACTGAGATGACATAGAGTCCGTTCCAGACATCTCTGCATGCCATGCGTTGTAATCATATTGCAACGTCGCAGCAGGAATACCGTTATCCCATAATTCAGGATTAACATAGCCGCGAACCTGGCGAAGCAGCCATATCTGAGGCGCCTGCACATTGATGCGCTGTGTCGTCACATCGTAATAAGCTGTTAAATCAGAAGATATATCACCAATACGCACACAACTTTCATTATTCTTTAACGACTGGCGCAGCATTGGATCAATTTTATCAATATCGATTCCCAGCGTTGATATCAGCTTCAGCGTAAAACACGGTTTGGCTACCACGGCATTGCTTTTATCATTTTCGAACTTAACTTCACCACGCCCTCGCCATTTGTCGTTCACATACAGATCGACATTATATTGTCCCTGCGGAACCGGGTTTCCCTGAGAATAGTTGCTAACATCAATCGCTGAGCGTAAAAAATCACTATTAAATTGCACTTCATCATTTTCAGCGAAGGCAACCTGAACAGAAATAAAAGATAAAACAACGAATTGAGCAATGCGGGTTAATCTCAGAGGACAAGAAATAACGTTATGGGCTACTTTGTAATTTTTGCTCATTTGTTGTTTCTCCACCATAATCATTTATTACACTGTAAAAAACTGAAGCACCGCTCAATTGAGTCGATTTTTTATTAGCGAGCGGGAATACTATTTCGCTTTTCGGCTTCACCATACGTTGGGGGAAGTTTTCTACAGCAGCTAATACAGCTGACCCTGTTGTTCGACGAATCTCAACCTTGCTGAAAGTGATGTAATAGGGAGAGTCGTTTACTACTTTTATGTTGTTCCCTTGCTGGTATATTTTTAATTCTTTATAAGACTGTAATGGTGTTGGTTGCAGATTATCCGGGCGATAGAATAATTTTATTCGGGTACGAAATGCCAATTGCATATGCGTTTTGCCCGACGTTGAATCCTGTGCTTTTGGCGGAATTTCCAGCATGTTGAACCAAAACAAGGACTCCCTGTCCTGCGGCAATGACGGGTTCGTCGCCATGATTCGCACAGCTTGCCCTTTCGCCGGATCAATACGAACAACGGGAGGAGCAATGAGGAACGGAACCGTGATCTCCCCAGGCTTTGCATTTGGGTTACCATCATCCATCCATATTTGTAAAAGATAAGGATTATTCCCCCGGTTTTTTAACTGTACCGTTGATTCCTTGTCTTTTGCATTAAATACAATGCGTGTTCCGTTAATCACAACGTCAGCCATAGCGTTCAGTGAGAACGCCGAAAATAACAATACCAGCCCGGAAGATAATATCTTTAACATCTCATCACCTCATAATCAGGAGTAAAGGACGCTGCCTTTACTCCTGTCTTTATTACTCGTAAACCATGGTGTAATCGACCTGAGTCGTTACAGAACCCGCAGTAGATGCGCCAGTGGCATAATATTGCGCAAAGTAATTCAGCGTACCGTTTCCAGAAGAGATATCGACAGGGATATCATTCTGGCCATTCGCTACTGAAGCCCCTGCAACAATGGCGTTACGATCGGCATTTAATAATTGAACCTGCACGTTAGTCGCTGCATCTGCCGCTGCTGAATCAATGTTCAGACGACCGGTTGTGCTATCAACATAAGCGCCAGGTTCGAAGTAGGTGCTGGCGGTATTTAAAGATGTTCCTGAGCAGTTACTCAGCGAGATAGTGAACGGCGTAGCACCTGCCGTTGCGCCTGCTGCGCCGAGCGTAGTAGACGAAACGATTGGCAGCGTTACCGTTGCATCATTACTGCCACCGTCGACAGAAATAGTACAAGTTGTATCAGTAATTTGTCCGTTAATTGTAATAGTTCCATCCACCGCAAATGCTGAAGCAGTAAATGCTGAAGTGATAACCATTGCTAACGCGGATAACGCATAATTATATTTACGCATAATAAATTCCCCTGGTGTTGTTGATATAAATGAACGACGTTTTGAATGTGTTATTAAGGCAAAACAAACCTCACCCCATTATCAAAAATGAGTACTGAATAACACCTTCCGGTTCCATTGACATAATATACGCAAAACTTTCATCCGCAATATTAGGATTTTTCAACCAAAAGAAATCAAATCCAAATGCTTACAGGAAAATAAAGTACCGCATAATATCTGCGCTATTCACCATGCAAAATATATCGATAACCAGGTTTTTATAAGACAGTATCAGTTAAAAAAAGATAAAATTTTATAAATCAAATAAATTGATCCAGATCACTGCACGACCCAAAACAGTCGAAATTTAAACATATAAAAAACACAATAAAAACCAAATATCAAACAAACAAGAACAAAACGATCACATTTATTGCTGCATTATTAGCCAGAAAACACCACTTTTAGAATTACGAGAATAATCCTGACAATACGACTAAAGTATTTTATATAATTTATTAATAATTAATGAGTTATTACAAACAAATCATTTTTTTAATTTTTTGCAAGAATAATCCTATTTAGATTCTAAACGTAACTATTGTTAAGCCAAGGTTACAATACATACCATTTCCAGGAATTTTACCGGAACGATCTTTTCTTTTAATCACCTACTATTTCTCAGTATAAAAATCTAAAGATTGCTTACCACAACCTTACAAAAAAGGACAATCCACTATTAGAATCGGCTTTTTTGAGCACAAAAAAGAATGGAAGGGGAAAGTTTGTTGAAAACTCCGAACGGGGAAAAAAGAAGAGAAATTTCGCTATTGTCGTTAAGCGGAAAATACCATGCTGCATGTTATCGCCAGAAAAGAGTCTCTGGCGATAAAGTTCATTTAACTTAAAGCGTTACCGATCACCACCCCGGCACCGCCCCACCGTTAAAGATAGTCTCTGCGGCTTTCGCAACTTCCGGCGATTGATAAGACTGCAAAAACGCTTTCACATTTTCAGCATCTTTGTTGTCTTCCCGCGCCACCAGTATGTTCACATACGGCGAGTTTTTATCTTCGATAAAGACGCTGTCATGTACCGGCGAAAGTCCGGTTTGCTGGATGTAGGTGGTGCTAATGATCGCCACATCCACTTTCGCATCGTCCAGTACGCGCGGCAGCTGCGCGCCTTCCAGCTCCATAATATTCAGATGACGTGGGTTGTCGGTGATATCCAGCGCCGTTGGTAACAGACCCTTCCCCTCTTTCAGGGTAATCAACTTCTCTTTTTGCAGCAGCAGGAGCGCACGCCCGAGGTTGGTCGGATCGTTAGGAATGGCGATCGTCGCCCCGTCTTTCAGTTGATCAACCGTTTTAATTTTTTTCGAGTAGCCCGCCATCGGGAAAACAAAGGTGTTGCCTACCGCTACCAGCGTGTAGTTATGGGCTTTGTTATCTTGTTCGAGGAACGGTCGATGCTGGAACACGTTGGCGTCCAGTTCGCCGTGATTGGTCGCATCGTTAGGCAGCAATGAACCGCTGAATCCTACCAGTTCCACATCAAGACCGTACTTCTCTTTGGCAACTTTCTTCGCGACTTCCGCCACATCCTGCTCGGCGCCGTTAATCACGCCGACTTTGATGTGTTTCGCGTCGCTGCTTTGCTGATCGCACCCCGCCAGCAATATGCCCGCCAACAGTACCGCCGCCCCTGCCCGTAAATGAGGTATCGTCAATTTCACGTTTTTATCCTTATTAAATAACCATCTGATGGGTAATGAAATGACTATAGCGGGAAGGCCGCTGCGGTTTAAAAAACGAAAAGGCATCAGCAAGAAGAAAAAGGCATATACAAAAAGCCCGGTGGCGCGAACGCTTGCCGGGCCTACGTAAACTACGCCATCAAACCAGCGCTTTCACGATCTCCATTAACCTGACGATATCGTCAGGCCGGGTGTTTCCGGTTTGCGGATCGATAATCGAGCTGTAAACATGCGGCATCACGCGCGGCACGCCCGCCTCCAGACAGGTTTGCAAAATAACGCCGAAATTTTCCAGGGAAATGCCGCCGGTCGGTTCGATCAGCGTCATCCCGTTGCGGGCTGCGCTGGTTGCCAGCACATACAGCTCCGGTAACGACGTCTCGCCGCCCATCGGAAAAAACTTCGCCGCGTGCGCCCCCATATCCTGCATCATGCGTACCGCTGCATCGCAGGAAACGCGGGCCGGCGTCCCCTGGCTGCTGCGAACACCAGTAGAGATAAGCACCTCGCCCGGCGTGCCTGTCGGGCTGACCAGCGCGTTGATATGCGTTTTTTCGCCGCCCGTTGCCGCCAGCGCGCCAGCGGCAAAACCACATCCGGTAAAGGTCTGGTTGACGTGCGCCGGGTGTACCTTTGCAGCAATCATCGCCGCCTTATAGTATTGCGCCGGATCGCCCGCTCCCAGCCCCACGGAGATGCACGGCACTTCTGCCATCCAGCGTTTTACCTCCTGAACACCGTCTTCCACTGAGGCAAACTGTGCGGAGAGGACGCCGATCGCCACATGGCCTTCGGCAGCATCATAGATTTCCCTGGCATTGGCGATATCTTTCGCCAGTACGTTAATCGCCACACGATTACGATAAAAATTAATCTGCTGCATGGTCGGCAATCTCCTTCAGTCGCGCCACGATTAACGCCATTTCCCCTTCTGCGACCGTTCGCGGGTCGAGGCTGAAAACGCCCTGGTGGAGGTTATAGCGACGGGCATAAATGGCGATATCGCCGCCACGCAGCTGAGCTTCGACTTCGCGGGCATCCCGCCCCAGTTCACGGGCATTCACCCGAATACGAATACGCCAGATCGCGCGCCCGGCCTCATCCTGCTCGATATCCGCACTCAACCCACGAATCGCTGAAATGGCGTCGGCTACCGGCTGAAGCTGTTCGGCGGTGACTACCGTCTGCCCCTGGTGATAATTCTCCAGCGCATACACCAGCCCGACCATATTCTCCTTACCGATCTTCATCGCTCTGGCGATGCCGTGATGCTGCGCTTTGCAGGCGGCGATCCACGTTCTCTTGCCGGTGATAAATCCAGAGGTTGGCGCATTGAAGGCTTTCGCGCCGCTGTAGACAACCATATCCGCGCCGCTCGCCACCCAGACGTGCAAATCCTCCTCGGCAGCAGCATCAACAATTAACGGCAGGTTGTGGATCTGCGCCACCTGGACGAAGTCTTCAATGCCCAACATCCCCTTCTGCACGCAGTGATGTGATTTCACATACAGCAGGGCGGCGGTGTCATCGGTAATCGCACTCTCCAGTTGCCAGCGCGCGGCCAGGTTGCTCGACCCCACTTCCACTACGCGCCCGCCACCCAGACGGATTGCGCTGGTGATCGGCGCGCCGTAATCCACATTATGCCCACGCAGCATCACCACTTCATTGGCCATACCGGAACTGTCCGGCATTAGTGTTACTCTGAACGGGTCGCCACGGGTAATGGCGGCGGCAACGGCAATCGCAATTCCCGCCGAGGCGCATGAGGTGACATAACTGTCTTCAGCGCCGGTATAGCGGGAGACGCGCTCACCGGTTTTTTCCACCAGCTTGTCGATCTCGACAAAAGCGGAGGCCGCACGCCCCGTGGCGTGCATCACCTCCGGCGCGACGCTGGAGACGCCAAGAATCGTCATCTTGCCGCAGGCGTTAATCACCTGCTTCAGCCCCAGCTGTTGATAGATATTCTGTGTCATGGCTTACAACACTCCCAGCAGCGAGCAGACCACGCTAAGCGCCACAATCGACAGCAGAATGGTGGTATAACGCGGCCCTTTCTTCACCAGAAAGATATAGATGGCAAACACTGCCGCCAGCGGCAGCAGGCCAGGCGCAATCGAATCGAGGATCTGCTGAACCACCACTTCAGAACCTTTCAGGGCGCTGATTTTCAGCGGGGTGGTGATCTTGACGTAGCTCGCCGACAGCGCCCCCATCATGATCAGCCCCAGCACGTTAGCGCCGTAGATCAGTTCCTTGATTCGCCCCCCTTGCAACAGCCCGACGATGGAATCACGCCCCAGCGTATAGCCTTTGTGAATCAGGCCGTAGCTGATCGCCAGCGTAATGGCCGGATAGAGAATCAGCGGCGCAATACCCCCGAATGCGCTGCCATTGGCGGCGAACGGAATAAAAATCGCAATCAACAGCGGCATCACCGCCGCCCAGACGATGGAATCGCCCATCCCGGCCAGCGGCCCCATCAGGCCGGTTTTAATCCCGGTGATGGAGGCGTCGCTGATTGGTTCGCCACGCGTTTTCTGCTCTTCCATAGCGATGGAGATGCCCTGGATCACCGCGCCAAAGGTCTGTTCTGAGTTAAAGAAGTTCAGATGGCGCTTCAGCGCTTCCACCTGTTCCTCTTTTTGCGGGTAGAGTTTTTTGATGATCGGCGTCATCGAGGCGCAGAAAATCAGGCTCTGTAAACGTTCATAGGAGTTAGAAACCTCCGCGCCCAGCCAGTAGATAAACCACGCCCTGGTGATGTCCGCTTTGGTCAGCGCTCCGGTTTCCCGCGCACGCTCAACCAGTTCATGTTGCATTACGTCGCTGCTCATCATGCTGCTCCTTCATTTTTCGCCAGGCCTTTAATCAGGAAGGCCACACAGGTGCCGAAGATTGCCATCGCCATGATGTCGACCTTGAGGTACAGCACCGCGAAGAATCCACCGATAAACCACGGCAGCAGACTCTTTTTGCCGATCACCATAATGGTGATGGCGAAGCCCAGCGCCGGGAGGATCCCGCCCATGATTTCAAAGGAGTGGGTCAGCCAGTGCGGCATCAGCTTGAGGAAGCTTTCCACTACGTTCTGGCCGAAATAGTTGGCGGCGAACACTACCGGGAAACGCAGCGCCAGACCGAGTAACGCCGGGTAAAGGAAAGCGCAGCGCATAATGCCCGCCATGTTTGCCGTTTCCGCGTGTTTGTCGGCCATATGTACCCAGGCGGCGTTCAGCGTACGGCGTAGCTGGTCGAGGAATACGCCGATCACGCCAAACGGAATCGCCAGCGCAATCGCCAGGTTGGGGTCCATTCCGGCTTTAACCGCAATGGGGATCGAGATACAGGCCGCCAGCGCCGGATCTGACGGCACGTTGCCGCCCGGCGTCGAGGTCACGCCCAGATAGACGAGCTGCATACCCGCCCCGATGATCATCGCCGTCTGCATATTCCCGAGCAGCAGCCCCACAAAGACCGCGACAACCACCGGCTGAAGCAGCATGGCGGAGAAGGTGTAGCCAAGGCGTAATCGGGCAAACCAGTAATACAACCCCATCAGGCTTGCAAAGACTAAAGTATCCATAGTGTTATCCCATTATCAGAGGGTTAGAATTTTTTCAGGATATCGTCCAGCGACTGTGGTTTATCTTCCGGGATAGTCTGGAAGAACACCTGAATCCCACGACTTTTCAGGTCGTTAAGAATGCCAACGTCTTTTTCATCGAGCGTAATGTTCTGGAAAACCGCTTTGCGGTTTGGCCCGCCGCCTAAGCCCCCAACCTGAATGGTGGTGACATCAAATCCCTGCTGCACGGCCTGTTGAATGGCCGCCAGAGACGGGAACAACACCAGCACATTGCCATCGCCGAGTTGGTTTTCTTTCCACGATGCCGCAAAGCTCTGGTTGCTGTAGCAATCCACTTTGATGTTTGGCGGCGCGGCCATCAGATAGATATTTTTCATAAACGGATCGGCGTCCAGTTCGTCACTGACCACGGCAATCCGGTTCGCCTGGGATTGTCCGACCCACTTCGTCACGACCTGCCCATGAATCAGACGGCTGTCGATGCGACATAACACGATGTTTGCCATAATGATTTTCCTTATTGTGATTGTTGTAATTGACGAACATGGGCGACGACATCCAGACAACTGCTGCGCCCGGCTTCCACCAGACCGCTCACGCAGGCGGTAAGCGGGCCGTGTTCGCGCCGATCCAGCGCCTCCAGCAGCAGCGAGGCGTTCAGCCCGGAAACCACCGCCACCGGATAATCCGCACTCAGTCGTGCCGCCACGTTGGAGGTCGTGCCGCCAACAAAATCGGTCAGAATAAGTGAGCCTTCTGGCATGGTTTTCACCACGGCTTCGACACGTTGATAAAACTCGCCCAGCGTATCCACGGGCATGAGCGCAATTTCTGTTACGCCTTTAATTTCCCCCATCACCATGCGAAGGCTGTTGCAGAGCTGTTGTCCCCAGCCGCCATGCGTCAGCAGCAGGATCTGGGGCAAGGATTCAGTGGTAGTCAAAATGGCCTCCTGGCTCGATTACATGAGACTGACAATGCCCGATAGCGTCACCGCCGTAGGCCGGATAAGGCGTTTACGCCGCCATCCGGCACACATTGCCCGGTGGCGTTACGCTTACCGGGCCTACGAATAGCAAACGCCATCCGGCAAAACTCATCAGAGTAAGAGCAAAGGCTGTGCCAGGATTTGTGTCACGCGAGGGGAGAAGAGAGGTCTGGCGAGGCGCAGCGCCACGCCAGATAAGGGATCAGCTATAGAGTAATTCGTAGATATAAAAATATTCCGCGTCCGATAAACGGATGGCATAAGCCTCTTCAATCGGCAGGAAAGCCGATTTGATGACACTAAACGCGCGGGCATCCAGATCCGGTTTGTTTTCCAGCGCCATCTGTAACGGTTTTCGGTTAATCACAATACGCTCGACCATGCAGCAGCAGTGGATCAGGAAGCGCAGTGTCACCTGGCGGCTTGGTTTCAGCGAAAGCGCGGTGGTCAGATGGTTAAGCACCCCTTCCATTTCTTTCAGAATGCGCTGCGGGTTAAGCACTGAAATATGGTTGATGATGCTCTCCATCGTCAGCGCGCTGATAAAGCGCATTGCGCTACGTTCCATTTCCAGGCGGCGTTCAGCGCTGGTGAGGTCCGGCGTTAACAGGCTCAACACCAGTTCCGGCCCCTGCTCAGAGAACAATTCCTCCAGCGAAATGAATGGAATATCCGGCAGCCCCGGCTGGAAGGTGCCAACAATACCCGCCAGTCGTTCACTGGCATGCAGCGACTGCTGGACGCGCTCCAGGCTGCGAACATCGTTGTAATCGAGGATCACCATCCGCGTGTCTTGCGACATCAGCTCGCCAAAACTCTCCTCCAGCACCTTTTTGATTTTTTCCGCCGTGCCCATGCCAGTAATACAGGAGATAACCAGCACTTTGCCGCTGCTTTCCTGCTGTGGCGTACAAAGCTGGCAGGGGATGCTTTTACCCTGCATTAACGCCGCCAGCTGCGGCAGGTCGCTGGTTTCATAGCTTAAATCCAGCCCCACCTCCAGCAGGCTGGTCAGGGTTATATTTGGCATCAGCAGAACGTCAATCTGGAATAATTTGCTGATCGTACTGCCAAAATGTACCAGCGAGCCGATGTCCACCATCAGGATCAGCCGCTGATAACGTCGGGTCTGAATCATCTGGGTCAGGGTTTCCAGCGTGTCATGCACCGACTGCTCAAACGGCATATCAATAGCACTGAACAACTCGCGCTCCAGCACCCGATTCACATACTGCGCCATGCTTGTGGCCGTTGTTGCGCCGTGAGCAATCAGGATCACCCCGCAGTCCGGGCTGGCATCGATACGCTGACGATAATGACGACACTCTTTGAGGAACAGACACAGCCAGACCACTTCCGTCGCCGGACACTGAATATGCAGCAATTCATTGATTTTTCGGCACAACAATGTGGCGTTGTCGTACTCATCTTTGCAACGATCGAGGATCAGGCTGGAAGAATAAAGCTGCGGGATCAGGCCGCGCTGAACGTAGCCAATCAGCGCCAGAAAATGTTTACGCAGCGGATTTACCAGGTTCTCCGGCAGCGTAAACGTAAGCACCTGCTCCACGCAGCCAATAAGCAGCGTCACGCGCTCCTCAATCTGGTCGCCATAACGCGGCGGATGCGCAATATTGTCGCGACTGTAGAGGCCATATTCAAAAATCGAGCTGAGCTTATTTTTCAGGATCGCCAGCGTTTCCGCCGGAGGCACGTTACTGTTGCGCAGATTGACGTATTCGCGGGTCAGGAAGCTGTAAAAGAGATCGCTCTCTTCAATCTCGGCACCCGTCGCCAGCGACGTTTTCAAGGCGGGCAACGTGCGCGCGTCAACGTTCAAGCGCTCTTTGCCGTCAAACAGCGTGTCCACCAGCAAACGTTGCTCCGGCGTGGCGTTAAACGGCATTTCCGCCAGCCGTTTATCCAGTTGCAGCGTATCGTTATGCTCCGTCATCCCCGACGCCCACGCCTGAGCGCAGAGGAACTGGATATCACTCTTGAGCTGGCCGATGTTGCCTTCCAGCGGCTTATTCAGCAGCCAGAGCAGCAGCGTCTTGTCGATACTCACCGTGCGCTCAATTTTGCGACTTTCACGTTGCAGAAAGCCGACAATCAGCTCCACCTGTTCTTCGATTGAACGCTGGCGAATGCCCGGCAGATCGATACAGACCTGAATACGCCGCTGAAAAGTACGCAACAACGCCGAACTTACCGGTTCTGTCGTCGCGCAAATCAGGCGTACCGATATCGAACGCGCCTTGCTGCTTGCCCCCAGCGGACGGTATTCACCTTTATCGAGAATAGAGAACAGCTTTTCCTGCCCTTCATATGGCAGACGGTGTACCTCATCCAGCAACAGATAGCCGCCGTCCGCCTGCTCCACCAGGCCAGGTTTATTCTCGCTCGCTCCGGTAAACGCCCCCTGTCGATGACCAAACAGGTGCGAAGAGAGCAGTTCCGGGTTATGGGCATATTCCGCACAGTTAAAATAGACCAGCGGCGGCGGGGAGCCTGCGGCGTGCTCGCAGGCAAAGCGGTGCATCAGTTCAGCAAAGAAGGTTTTGCCAACGCCGGAAGGTCCGGTCAGCAACACATGCAACCCGTGGGGGTAAAGCACTGCGGCGCGGCCTTTTTCTACTGCATCGCGCAGGCTGCGATCGTAGCCAATCAGACCGGTAAAAGGATCGTCGATTGTGTGCCCTTCCTGACGCGGCAACAGATCGGCAATCGTACGTACTTCACGTTCGGCGTCATCCAGCTTACGCCCCAGCAGCGTTTCCAGCGCCTGACGGTGCAGGAAAAACACCGGGCGGCCCCGGCTTTTGATCGCCAGACCATCATTGCAGAGTTGATTGAGATCTTTACTGACCGAGTTGCGCGCCAGCCCGAGGTTAAAGCCAATGGCTTCCGCCGTAAATGCCGTCTCCTGCGCCAGATCGGCAAGATTCAGCCCGCGCGTCAGCCGTTCGAGTTCCCCCAGTATTACCTCAATCCGTCTCATCTCTTTACCGCTTAAGAAATAAATGATTGTTCAGAACATACACTATTCTGCTGCGCAAGAAAGTGAGAGAGAGGGGAGAATCCGCCTACAACTTACAGACGAGACGGTTTTGCGAAGTAATGCGGACCGCTGAGAGAGTCGTGTTCTGTCTATACTTATGCTTAAACTTTAAATACTGGATGATGACGATGAAACAAACCGCTCTGCTGCTCTTTACCGCCCTTCTCGCGCTACCAGGCATTGCGTTGGCTAACTCGCCTTATAGCTCGCTTCAGACCGCTAACGAAAAA
The DNA here is from genome assembly GCF_030333435.1 of Citrobacter sp. CK191. NCBI lineage: Bacteria > Pseudomonadati > Pseudomonadota > Gammaproteobacteria > Enterobacterales > Enterobacteriaceae > Citrobacter > Citrobacter sp. CK191. The sequence continues at coordinate 128,211 of NZ_JAOWFX010000011.1, forward strand.
AGCACCGTCCTGAAAGAGCTACGCAAAATGTGTACGCCGCAGGCATCGCTGTCGGATGAGGCATGGGAAAAGATGATCATGTCGAATGAGAGTAATCAACAGCACATCCGCGAGGCGATCGTGGCGATAGAAAGGAACAACCAGAATAACTACTGGGAAGCGCTCGGCAAAGTCGAATGCCCGGATATGTAAAACATCATGGGTGACCGAATCATCACCCCTTTTGATGTATTATCGCGTCGTTTGTATGCGAACTTTTACCGTCACCAGCAGCGCCGTCAGCAACATCAGGCTGCCGGAGAGCGCCAGCGGCGACAGCAGACCAAGGTTATCAAGCGCATAGCCGCCAACAGCCGCACCGCAGGTATTGGCAAGCTGGATCACCGCAACCTGAACGGACCCGGCTTTTTCCGCCTGATCGGCAAGCGTACGGGTGATCCACGTTGACCACCCTACCGGCACCAGCGCAAACGACAGCCCCCAGACAATCGCGATCCCTGCCGCCACCACTTTTTCGCTTCCCCACAACGTCAGCACCAGCGCGCTGACGGCCAGAACCAACGGCGCGCCTGCCAGCGCCAGTTTGACCGAGCGTTTAAGAATAAAAGAGGAGAGCGACGTTCCCACAAAACTGGCGATGCCAAAGCTCAGCAGCACCAGCGTCAGGCCATCGACATCAAAGCCCGCCAGATTCATATACACCGGGCGGATGTAGGTAAAGAACGCGAACTGTCCGGCAAAGGACATAAAGATGGCGATCATCCCCGCCATTACGCCGGGACGTTGCAACAGACTGAAAATATTTTGCTTTTGGTGAGACGGTTCGCCAGGCAGCGAAGGTAACGATTTCACTACCCAAATAACACACAGTACGCCCATCACCGCCGCCGCGTTAAAAACATGACGCCAGCCAATAATCCCACCTAAAAAACTGCCCAGCGGCGCGGCGATCACCAGCGCGATGGAGACCGCGCCAAAAATAACCGACAACGCTTTAGGCACGGTACGCGGCGGCACCAGACGCATCGTCAACGAAGCCGACATCGCCCAGAATCCCCCCAGCGCCAGCCCCAGGCAGGCACGCCCGGCCAACAGCAGCGTGAAGGAAGTTGCAAACGAGACCAGCAGACAGGAAAGCGTTAATAAAACGGCAAACAGGATCACCACATAGCGACGATCGGTCGCCTGAATAATTTGGGTGATAAACAGGCTGGCAAACATGGCGACAAACGCCGTTACCGTTACCGACTGCCCGGCGACGCCTTCAGAGATTCCGAGGTCCTGCGCCATCGGCGTCAGCAGGCTGACGGGCAAAAACTCAACGGTGATCAGGCAGGCAACACAGAACGCCACAGCGAAAACAGCCGACCAGTTTGGCCGGATAATCGTCTCAGCATGGGATTGTTCTTCGATTCTTGCACTCATTTCGTTACCTGCGTCTTTCTCTGCCAGAAAAGCCGTGCAGTGTAACATCTAAAGTGTGACGCATTTAACGTTTTAGCAACTTTCCTTTGTTGCAGGGAAATATGCTTACCCGATCGCATGATGAAAAATGCGCCATGATATTCGCGCGCCTTCGCATTCACAGCGGGAAGAAAAGGACATAATATAGCACTAAGTGCTATACTTGCGGTTACAGGATGTCAACCCGATGCGTGTATTTAAAACCAAATGGTTTGCCAGGGAAGCAAAGTCCCATGCAATCAAAGACGAAGAGTTATGTAAGGTTATTGCAGCAGCAATGCAGGGAAAAGTGGAGGATCTCGGTGGTGGGGTTTACAAAAAACGCTTCAATCAGAATCGCGATCGCGCGATCATCCTCGCAAAAGGAGGTATACATTGGTTTTATACATTTTTATATGCCAAACAGGATATGGCAAACATCGACAACGGTGAATTAGCCGGGTTCCGCGAGTTAGCAAAGCATTATGCTGGTCTCGCTGAAGATAAAATGACGGCATTGATTAAAAGTAAAGAATTGGTGGAGATTTGCCATGACTGCAAAAAATAAATTCAAAAGCCCTGCTTTTGAAGCTATTCACAGCGCAGCTTCTGGATTATTCAGCGTTGATGCCATTCCCCAGGAAACGATGCGCAACTTTGACAAAGCATGCCTCAGTAGCGTGGAGGATCTTCAGCCGCTTGAAATCAAAGCACTACGCGAGAAGCTGAACGTCAGCCAGCCCGTTTTCGCGCGCTATCTGAATACCAGCGTTTCTACAGTGCAAAAATGGGAGAGCGGCGCAAAGCGCCCCGGCGGTATAGCGTTGAAGCTTCTTACCATTGTGCAAAAGCACGGACTAAAAGTGCTGGCCTGATGAGTCTCGCTGATAAGCAATTAACACCATTCGTTATATGCAAAATGGCACATACCGTTCTCAATGCAACCAGTGCACGCCATCTTCAGGTTGAAAAAGGGCGTTGTAGCGTATCTGGAAGGCGTTAATCTCTTGCATATCCGGTTCTATTTCGCGCAGAAACCCCAGCGCCAGGCGTACCTGCGCGTCAGTAATTGGCGCGGCCAGACGCGTTTTTTGCAGCTGACGATACCACTGTTGCAGGTTCTGATCGCTGCCATCCACAATCACGATCTGCCAGATCAGCAATATCTGGGCGGCATTTTGCAGATGTGATTCATCAGGACGATGCAGGTACTGTAAAAACGCCTCTCCAGGCGCTTTACCCATCTGGTCGATCATTGACTCCACCGGCACCACGCTGATGCCCAGACGCTCGCTTAACCGACGAATCGCACGCCGGGCCCCCGAGGTGAGCACCCTGAAGCCAACAATAAACACCACGACCAGCGTGGCCAGCATAATCCAAATCATAACCTGCCCTGTTAAACCAACTTTGCAGAAAGCGCCTGACAGGCTTCACGAACCCACTGCGAATATTGTGGAATGCACTCTTTTGGCATTTGCAATTCAACACCGCTGATACTGATCGCAGCAATCACCTCATGATTACGATTAAACACCGGCGCAGCGATACAATAAATACCTGGGGAATCTTCCGCGTTATCAAAGACCCATCCTTGCTCACGGATTCTGGCAAACTCCTTTAGCAAGGCTTTCTTACTGGTGATGGTGGTCTCAGTGTATTGCGGTAACTGCTCATCCGGCAAAAGTTCGTCCATTTTGTCCTGCGGTAACCAGGCACAAAGCGCTTTCCCCACGCCGGAACTGTGCATCGGCAGCTTTTTACCGACCCAAGTACGAATACCGATTGGCTGAGTGTTCTCAAGCTTCATTAGGTAAATGGGCGCGACTTCATCCAGGATACCCAGATGGCAGGTCAGATCGGTTTGCTCACGCAATTTCTCCAGAACAGGCAGAGCAACGTTGCGGATATCAAATTGCTCCAGCGAACGATTACCCCATTCGTACAATTTCAGGCCCAGGAAAAAGCGCCCCTTTTCCAGACGCAAAAGGTGATGTTCGACCAATGCGTTTAACAATGATGACGTGCTGCTTTTAGGTAATGCTAAATCTTGTTGGATCTGGCTGAACGTCGCCCCTGGTGTATTGAAGAGGTAATTACAGATTTTTACCGTCTTATCCAGTGCGGGAACAGAGGTCGTAATATCCTGGCTCATACGAAATTAATCTTTTCTATTCATAGACTCCTCTCAGTATACCGCAATCACTTTCCTCAGGAATGCGGCTTTTTTGCGCATAGAGGAAGCACAGGCAATTCCTGAAATGTTAACCGCCTAAATCAGATCGCTATCACAATTGTTCATTTGTTCTGCAAAAATCATTGACGAATGATTTGGATATTTGCTGTACTAATTTCAATATACAGAACATTAGTTCCATATACTGAACAAGAGGTAGCAATGTCGAACGTATTTAAAGGTATCTTTCCGCCAGTCCCAACCATTGTTGACAATCATGGCGAATTAGATCGCGCCGGAATGGCCACCATGATTGACCATGTCATTAACAACAGGGCTGACGGAATGCTGATTCTGGGCAGCGGCGGTGAGTTTTCACATTTTTCCACTGAGCAGAGAAAACAGATCGCCGAATTCAGTCTGCAATATGTTGCAGGAAGAGTACCGGTGTTAATTGGTATTGCCTGCGCCAGCACCGCAGAAACCATCCAGTTAGGTGAACACGCACAAAACGCAGGCGCTACGGGCGTACTGGTGGTGAATCCTTACTATGCGAAACTCAGTGATGACGCGCGTTTTACGCATTACAAACGCATTGCCGAAGCACTCAGTATACCTGTCTTTTTGTATAACTTCCCTGAGTTAACTGGCCAGGATATCGGTCTGGACGTGATCACCCGACTCGCCCGTGAAGTGCCTAATATTGTAGGAATTAAAGACACCATTGATAACATCAGCCACACCCGGGAAATTATTAATCGCGTCCACCCATTCCGCCCGGAGTTTATTGTCTTTAGCGGTTATGACGAATATTTGCTTGATACGCTATTGTTGGGCGGTCACGGTGGAATCCCTGCAACATTTAACTTTGCCCCACACATTACCAGAGGCATATATCAGGCATTTATTCGTGAAGACCTCACTACGGCTAAAGCACTACAGCAGCAACTGGCAACGCTTTCTCCTCTGTATGCATTAGAACAGCCTTTTTTTGGCGTCATCAAGACAGCTATCAAATTAACTGGAGTGGATATTTCAACTGCCGTAGTTCCACCAGCCTTACCACTCAATGAGGAAAAAACAGCCCTTGTTCGAAATATTCTGGCCCGTATTACTCTGTAAATCAGCATGAGAGCAATGATAATGAACATCAACCCTGTACTAAAACTCAATCCAAAAGATGATGTGGTTATCGCAAGACAGTGTGTTCCCGCTGGCACCTGGCTTGAAGAAGAACAAATTACAGTTATCAGCGACATTCCCGCAGGACATAAAATTGCCCTACGCTCACTAAACATCGGAGAGGCAGTGAAACGGTATGGGCAGATTATCGGTTTCGCTACCCAACCTATTCAAGCCGGCGAGCATATACATATGCACAACCTGGGCATGGGCGATTTTGAGCGTGATTACGCCTGGGGCGTGGATCGGCATTCCCCCACACCCGCCGAACATCAGGATATATTTCAGGGAATTCGTCGCGCTGACGGGCGTGCCGCCACGCGTAACTATATTGGCATTTTAAGTTCGGTTAACTGTAGCGCGACGGTCGTCAGAGCGATTGAGGATCATTTTCGTCTACACGGTCTAGCCGATTACCCAAATGTCGATGGCGTGGTGTCGCTTCCACAAAGTTTTGGTTGCGCGATTGGCTCTAAAAGTGAGTCCATGGCGGTCATGCGGCGCACGATGGCAGGTTACGCCACACACGCCAACTTTGCTGGCGTCATTATTATTGGGCTGGGTTGTGAGTCCAGCCAAATCAAAGACATGATGAATGCCCATGGGTTGGAAGATGGTCCAATGATGCACAGCTATACTATCCAGGACGTTGGCGGAACACGGCATGCCATTCAGAAAGGGATTGATCTGGTAAATCAAATGCTTCCCCTCGCGAACCGGGTCATCCGCGAACCCATTCCCGCCTCGGAAATTATTCTGGCGCTGGAATGCGGTGGCTCTGACAGCTATTCCGGTATTTCCGCCAATCCAGCGCTCGGCTATGCGGTGGATAAGCTGGTACAGCAGGGTGGCACGGCCATTCTGTCTGAAACATCAGAAATTTATGGCGCAGAACATTTATTGACCCGCCGCGCTGTCTCGCGCGAGGTTGGCGAAAAACTGATTGCGCGGATTCACTGGTGGGAAGACTACTGTCGTCGCAGCGGAAGCGAAATGAATAACAACCCTTCAGCAGGTAATAAGGTTGGCGGACTTACCACGATTCTGGAGAAATCCCTCGGCGGTATTGCCAAAGCCGGAACCACTAATCTGACAGAGGTTTATGAATACGCAGAACCAGTTACAGCAAAAGGGTTCGTCTTTATGGATACCCCCGGCTATGACCCTATTGCCGTTACCGGGCAAATCGCAGGCGGCGCGAATCTGCTTTGCTTCACCACTGGCCGGGGTTCGGCATTTGGATCCAAACCAACGCCCAGCCTGAAACTGGCTACCAACAACGCGCTCTGGCTGCGCCAACAGGAAGATATGGACATTAACTGCGGCACCATTGTCGAAGGTGAAGAGACGATCGCAGAAGTCGGTGAACGTATTTATCAAATGATCCTTGATATGGCATCCGGCAAAAAAACAAAAAGTGAAGAATTTGGCTATGGTAGTCAGGAATTTGTCCCCTGGACAATTGGCTCCATAATGTAACGCTCCACAATATAACAATACCTCGTACCGCCATGCTCACTATGAGCATGGCAAGGAGTTCCTATGTCTATTGTTAACGTAAATACTGAAGAAGAAAAATTAAAGGCTACAACAGTAAGATGGCGAATATTTATTATTATGCTTTTGTTGGGTGCGATTAATTATATTGATCGCACATCGCTTTCTATTGCCATGCCCTATATTACCGATGAATTTGGCATTACTGATACCCGGGTTGTCGGTGTTATCCATAGCGCTTTCTTCTGGGCTTATGCGCTGATGCAAATTCCCAGCGGCGTGATTGCAGATAAGTTCAAAGCCAGAAATATTATCGCACTGGCTACCATCTTATGGGGAGCATTCCAGGCCGTTGCCGCCTTATGTCACTCCATTTTCACGCTTTCGCTTTCCCGTCTTGGTCTGGGCGTCACAGAATCCCCTATCATGCCCGCAGGCGCAAAATTAATGGGGACATGGTTAACGCCAACTGAGCGTGGGCGCGGCTCAATGTTGCTCGATGGCGGCGCGCCATTAGGAACCGCGCTGGGTGCGGTCATCATCGCCGGGTTGATTGCCTTTTTCGACTCGTGGCGTATGGCGTTTGTTGTCGCGGGGGTTGGCACGATGCTCGTCGGTTTACTGGCATGGTGGTATATCCGTACTTATCCGTCAGAACACCCACGTATTAACCAGGCGGAACTGGACCATATCACCGCGGCAAACGGCCCAGCCACCAACAGTAAAAAATACCGTCTCGCTGATATCAAACCTTACCTCAAGCAGCGCAATGTGCTTGCGTTGATCGGCGGATGGGTATGCTACAGCTTTGTGTTCTATGGCCTGATGACCTGGCTGCCACTCTATTTCCAGGCCACTTATGGCTTTGATATTAAGTCGATGGGTGGCGCGATGGCGCTGATCTTCCTGCTGTGCTTTATTGGTCAGCTCACAGGCGGTTACATCATGGATAAATGGCTCAGTAAAGGCGCAAAAACCAGCCGCGTTATGCATACCATGTTGGCAATTTCCGCCACTACCGCAGGGGTAGGGATTTTTCTGTGCGCCCAAAGTTCAACACCAGCCATTGCGATTACATTGCTGACAATCGCGCTCTTCCCGTTACGTTGGGCCAGTGTCTACTGGTCAATACCGGGTCTGCTGGGAGCACAATCGGTAGCAGGGACTATCTGTGGCACCATGAACTTTACCAGTAACCTGTTCGCTGCCATTTTGCCTATTTTTATCGGCTTCCTGGTGCAATCTACCGGTAATTACTATGCCGCGATGATGTTCTTTGCGCTGGCCGCAGTGGGTTACCTCATCTGCTCGCTGCTCATTAACTTCGATAAAAAAATGGATATTGCTGAAAAGTAATTACCCGTCTCCGGCCCGCTCGCGGGCCATTTTTTATGGCATCAGGAACGAAGTATGTTCAATTCAGAGAACTTTATTGCCGTCGACTGGGGCTCCAGCAACCTACGCCTGTGGGTTTACCAGAAGGGGAGCTGTGTCTGGCGTCACGCCAGTCATGATGGGGTGATCAATCACCATGCAGGGCAGTTCAAAGATATTTGGCTGACATTGCTCGAACAGTGCCCACACACTCTGGCAGATAATACGACGGTTATCATGAGCGGCATGATTGGCAGCAATATTGGCTGGGTAGACAGTCACTATTTACTCTGTCCGGTCTCCCTGCAAACCCTGTCGCAGCATCTCACTCAAGTTCATGACGCGGGCCATCTCCCTGTATTCATCATTCCTGGTTTGCAGTTAGCGGGATCTGAAACCTGTAACGTGATGCGCGGTGAAGAAACACAGCTTCTTGGCGCGTTATCAGAAAATAGCTGGTATGCCTTCCCTGGCACCCACAGTAAATGGGTACGCATGGAGAACGATACGGTCCGTGATTTTCAAACCATCATGACCGGCGAATTTTTCCACCTGCTGACCCGACACTCCATCGTGGGAAAACACGCAACGGTACAACAGCACAATGTCGATGCTTTTTTAGCGGGCGCAAAACGTGGTCAACATGAAAACTGCCTTTCTCGCGGCGTCTTTGATCTCAGAGCACGAACACTAAGTCATGTCCTTCCTCAGGACGCGCTTTTTGATGCCTTATCCGGTCTGCTGATCGGCCATGAAATCGCACAAATGCTGCAACATTACGCAATCCCTGCACACGAAGAAATTGTACTGGTCGGCAGCGACGAGCTGCTCGTCCGCTACCAGACCGTATTCCAGCTTTTTGGCCAGCGCTGTCGCCTCCTCAACGGTGAAACAGCATTCATTAACGGCATCAGGAGTGTTTTACATGAACATCCGTAATCCTTTAGTCGCAATACTACGAGGTATAACGCCCGATGAAGTTCTGGCGCATATTGATGTACTCGCAACAGCAGGTTTTACCACCGTAGAAATTCCGCTGAATTCCCCCGACTGGCAAACCAGTATCGCCATAGCCGTTGCACACTATGGTCAGACGATACATATCGGCGCAGGAACCGTGACCGCTGTTAGCGAAGTTAACCTGTTATCCGCATTCAAGTGCTCGTTTATTTTGACGCCGAATACCGACCCGTCAGTTATTGACGCGGCACGAGATGCCGGAATGACGACCTGTATCGGCTGTCATACCGCCAGCGAAGCGTTTGTCGCGATCCATCACGGCGCCAGCGCATTAAAAATTTTCCCGGCAGGCGAACTGGGGCCAGGATACATCCGCGCATTAAAAGCCGTTCTACCGACGCATATTCCACTCTATGCCGTCGGTGGCATCCGTCCCGACAATCTGGCTGACTATCTGAATGCAGGATGCATTGGCGCAGGATTAGGCAGCGATCTGTACCGCGCCGGACAAACCGTAAACCAGACGGCAAAAAATGCCCAGGCCTTTATCGAGGCGTGGAACGCCTGTAAGCAGCAATAAAAAAGCCCGGCGCCAGGCCGGGCAAAACATTACTAATACACACTTAAGCGACTTTCAGTTGCTGTATTTTTTTCTCGCGGCGAATTTTACGTTCTTCCAGCACCGCGACCATCGCCATCAGGCAGATGCAGCTAATGGCAGCGGCATCCAGCGCGGCGAAGGTGCCCGCCCAACCGGTCAGACCAAAGACTGGCGTACCGTCGGCAATCATCCCCAGCCCCAGCTTGGCGAAGCTGTCGCCGATCAGGTAAGCGAAGGTGCCTTTAATGCCGTCCGCCGCGCCGATCGCTTTTTTCGGAACGAAGCCGACTGCCGCCACGCCGATCAGCAACTGCGGGCCAAACACCAGGAAGCCGAGCGCGAACAGGGACGCCAGATAGACGTACTGGTTGCTGGCATGCTGGTAAACGCCGAGGGTGGCGATAATCAGCGCCAGCGCAACACAGGCCACCAGCGCGCGACGACCGTTCGCCAGATCCGACAGCCAGCCCCACAGCAGCGTGCCGACCAGCGCGCCCACTTCAAACAGGGTAAAGCCCTGAATCGCCACTTCTTTAGAAAGTTTCAGTTCCTGGAATGCGTAAACGGTAGACCACTGGTCGATACCAATACGCACCACGTACAGGAAGATGTTGGAGAAGCACAGCAGCCAGATCACTTTGTTTTTCAGGACGTATTCCACAAAGATCTGCCACTTGGTCATCTCATTTTCTTCGGTCTCTTTATCCTCTTCGCTGATCTCTTCGCCGAACAGCTCTTCCGCCTTACCAAGACCATAAGATTCCGGGGAGTCGCTGCCAAAGCGCAGGCCGATGAAGCCCACAATCAGCGCGATGATCGACGGGAAGATAAACATGCCGATCACATGGCCGTCGAACAGGTAGTTCGCGCCGAACAGCGCCACGCCTGCCGCGCCAGCGCCGCCGAGGTTGTGGGAGATATTCCAGAAGCCGAGGAAGGTGCCGCGCTTACGACGGGGCGTCCATTTGGTGATGGTGGAGTAACTGCACGACCCGCCGGTACTCTGGAAGAAACCGCTCAGCGCGTAGAAGGCGATCATCAGGAACAGGCTAACGGAACCGCTCCCCATGCTGGCGCTGAAGCCCAGCATACAGATAGCGGAAAGAATCAGCATAAACGGCAGGAACTGCTTGGTGTTTTTGCCGTCGGCATAGTAGGAAACCAGCGTTTTGCCTACGCCATAGGTGATCGAGAAGCCCAGACCAATCATCCCCAGTTGCGTCATACTCAGCCCGTAGGTGGAGATCATGTCGTTCTGGGCGATGTTGAAGTTTTTGCGGATCAGGTACATGGTCAGGTAGCCGATAAAGACCACCAGATAGGACTGCATGAACGGTTTGAACCACATTTTGCGCCGTACATCGAGCGGCAGATCCAGGGTCGGCTTACGCACCTGGTTTAAGAAGTTCAGCATGGGACGGGTATCTCCTGATTTTTTAAGCCTGCTTTATTGCAGGCATTGTAAAAATCAGCCGCCCAACCAGCCTGAGACAGCGTCCAGGCGAAACCGGGAAAATTTCTTAGTTTTGCCCCACTCGGGGTAAAAAGGTGAAGTCCGTCACGTAATGCTGGCCTCGCGCGGCGCCTGCGCGTTCAAAAACGGCAGCAGCAGCAGGGCGGAAATGCCCGCCGCAATGGCAATCACCACAAAGAACCCGGTCCAGTGCCAGGTTTCCATCACCTGCGCCAGCGGCCAGCCGGAGAGCGATGCGCCAAGATAGGCAAACAGACCGACAAAACCGGTTGCCGCCCCCGCCGCCTCTTTGTGCGAACATTCCGCAGCCGCCATGCCGATCAGCATCTGTGGGCCAAAGACAAAAAAGCCGGTGGTGAAGAAGCACGCCGCCTGCATCACGTAACTGGCGAACGGCATCAGCCATAACGAACCGACAGAGAGCAGTATTCCGGCAGCGAAAATCAGGTTCATTGGCCCACGGTTGCCGTTGAACAGTTTATCTGAGCCCCAGCCCGCCACCAGCGCGCCGATAAACCCGCCCAGCTCGAACATCGTGACCGCCGTGTTGGCGGTGACCAGATCGACACCCAGCGTCTCCGACATATACAGGTTGCCCCAGTCGTTGATCGCCGCGCGTACCACGTACACCAACACATAGCACAGCGAGAGCAGCCAGATATAGGGATTCAACAGCACGTATTTGGTCAGGATCTCTTTGCGGGTCAACCCCGCGCCCTCCTGCTGCTGAGCGATTTCCAGCTCATCATGCCGCCAGTCCCCGACCGCTGGCAAACCGATAGCCTGTGGCCTGTCGCGCAGCCGCCAGCAGAGAAAAATGCCGACGATAATCGCCAGCGTTCCGGCAATCATCATCCCGGCGCGCCAGCCGTAATGCAGAGCGGCAGCAGCCATGACGATCGGAATCAGCGCCCCACCGACGTTATGCGCAGTATTCCAGATAGCCCACCACCCGCCACGCTCATTACGCGAGTACCAGGACGTCAGCAGACGGGCGCACACCGGCGCTCCCCAGCCCTGGAAGAAGGCATTCAACGCCCACAGTAATGCAAAGGCCCACAGCGACGTGGAGAAACCGAACAGGATATTCACCACGCCGGTGGCGATCAGCCCAATGCCCATAAAATAACGGGCGTTGGAACGGTCGCTGACAATGCCAGAGACAAACTTCGACAGGCCATAGGTGATGTAAAACAGCGTCGCCAGCAGGCCGATATCACTGCGGGTCAGCACGCCGCTGACGAGGATCTCCGGCACGGCGGCATTAAAACTTTTACGGGTGAAATAGAACAGCGCGTAGCCAAGCCAGATGGTAAGTAAGATCTGTCGCCGCCAGTAGCGGTAACGCGCATCAACTTCGTGTTTATCGGTTATCAACGGCGCATTTACCGGAGCTTTCAGAAACGTCAGCATCGCCGCTCCTTAAACGTAACGCAGAGGCAACGACACGCTAACGCGCGTGCCGTGCGTACAGGAGATGGCCAGCACGCCGCCAAGCGCCGTCACGCGCTCGCGCATCCCGGTCAGACCAAAGCCTTGCTGGCCGGAATCCGGCGGCAGGCCGCTGCCATCGTCTTCAATCACCAGCATCAGCCGCTCATCCTGCTGCCAGCCCTGTAGCGTAACCGCGCTGGCATTAGCGTGTTTCACAATGTTGTTCAGCCCTTCCTGACAAACGCGAAACAGCGTTACCCGCTGGCTTTCGCTGAGCGCAGACTCGTCTATTCGCCAGTCGAGATGGCTGATAATGCCGCGACTTTCCAGCTCCATTTCCCGCATCAGCGAACGGATAGCCTGTTCCAGCGTCAGGTCATCCAACTGGCGTGGACGCAAGCGCCCCAGCAGGCGACGCACCGCGTCATACACGCCCAGCGACAGTTGCTCAATGTGCGCCCCGCTCTGTTTTACGCCGCCATTATCCGCCGCCAGCCGCTGTACAATTCCCGCCTGAGTGCGAATGGCGGTGATGGTCTGACCGATGTCGTCGTGCAGTTCCCGCGCTACGTCGCGCCGCACGCTCTCTTCCGTTTCCAGCAGGCGTTCCGCCAGACGATGGTTACGCGCCAGTTCATTTTGCAGCGACTGGTTGAGTTCGCGCAGGCGCTGAATCCCCGCGCCAAGCAGCAGCCCTGTCAGGCTTTGCGCCAGCAGAGAAAGCAGTAAATCAACGGGATGATCGTGCCAGGTCTGGCTGGCAATCAGCGCGATGGCGTTCATCAACGTCGCGATCAGCGCCCCTTGCCAGCCGTAATGCCAGGCGAGCGCAATAATCGGCAGCGCAAGGCAGAACGGCGTAAAGCGTGACAGCTCAGCTGGTAGACCCAGCTGTAGCCACAGGCTGACGCTGAACAGCAGCAGATACCAGACCAGATGCCGCCCGCGCCAGTTCACCGGCTGCGAGACCAGCGCCGGGCCGAGCGGTAACCAGGTGGTGCTGGTCAGGTAATGCCAGAACACCAGACAGATGGGCGCCAGCGTCAACCCGCCGGTAAGCGTCAGCAGCAGCGCGTTTAACGTCTCTTCCCCCTGGCCTAACCAGGGCAGAGACTGTAACAATGCCGCCGCCGTCAAGGCCGCGCCCTGTAACAGCAGGGTGCGCCAGTCGCGCTGATGGCGATAGCGGGAGATTAATGCCACAGGCAGCAGCGTCAACAGGCTTCCGATCATCAAAAGCGGTAGATGCGCCAGCGCCACTTCCTGCGCCAGCCACCAGACCAGCAGCCATTCCGCGCCCAGCAATACCGGCCAGTAGCTGCGCGGACACTGCAACATCAGCCCCAGGCGTAAACCGAACGGGAACAGCAGTACCGCCAGCTCCGGGCGCTCAACCAGGTGCAGGCTGATGCTCCACAGGCAAAACCACGCGGCGGAGAAGATAAAAAAGCAGGCAATAACGGTAATTAACCGGGAAAGGATGGTTTTCATCACCAGCCATCAAACATGCGGCGCGCCAGTTCAACATCGTTGCTGACGCCCAGTTTTTCCAGAAGATTGGCGCGATGTACGTGTACCGTTTTTGGCGACAGCCCCAGCTCGGCGGCGATCTCTTTCACCGCCATTCCCTGCGCCAGCTTTTCCGCCACCTGGCGTTCACGTCTGGTCAGCGGGTCCTGCCGTCCGGCCGCCAGTTTAACGGCGATATCCGGCGTCAGGTAACAGCCGCCCGTCGCCACCGTGTGTACCGCGGCAATCAGCTCATCAGGGCTACAGCGCTTGGAAAGGAAGCCGCGCGCACCGGCGTTCAGCGCCTGTTCCACCAGCGCCGGACTGTCATGCACCGACAGCATTATCGTCGCCATCCCTTTAGGAAGCTGACTTAATAACTCCAGCCCGGAGATATCCGGCATGGAGATATCGCAGATGCAGACCTGCACGCCGCGCCCCGGTAATCCCGCCAGCGCCTCCTGCCCTGAGCCAAACTCGGCCACAACCTGTAAATCAGGTTCCAGCCCCAGCAGCTGCGCAAAGCCGGAGCGGACGATAAGGTGATCGTCAATAAGGGCGATGGTGATCATGGTTCTGTCCTGGTACTTGAAAGTGCCTGATGGCGCTGCGCTTATCAGGCCTACGGGCGGGAGCCGTTGTAGGCCGGCCATCCAACAAAGCGCTTACCTTAACGATAAGCGCATGGCTGTTCAAGCCGTGAGCAGTATTCAATGCGTCTGGCGGGCGTACGACTCCGTTATGGTTCCATACTGTCCAGGTCGCAGATACGCACTTTGTCGCAATCAGAAAAAAGCGCAAAGGAATCCCGAATATCGGGCCGGATCAGGGTGGTTTTTAGCAGTGTGATGTAGACATTCTCTAATTTCATCACATTAAGCTGGCAAGTGCTTGCAAACCCAAAGACATTCACTCGCTGGTAAGCCGAAGATAACTGGCAAATATAATCTTCAGAAATGGCGTTCAGCGTAATTTCCGTCATGCCAAACACCTGCTGGCTGTACTCTCTTGGGTGCCTGAGGTACTGGAGTGAAGGATAGTGCGCTGCGAGCGTCTCTATCTTATGAATCAACGCAATAAGGTTGGAATCATTTTTCACATCAAGGATATCTTTAAATTTCGAGCCCACAAAGACATTGATCTCCCCGGCATAGACAGGCGCACTGCGCTCAGTATGCAAGCGCTGTTTCTCCTCTGAGAGAACATCAATATAAACAATATCGCAGTCTACATTTCTACTTTTGCTTTTATGCTTTACGATAGAGAAATGCAGCTCACTTCTTTTCGCGATATCCCTGATATTATAATGCTGACCAAGCCACATCCGCGTCAACTTACGACCGGGGCCTTTTCGTAGTTTTATTTGTTTATCAAGATAGCCTGCGGAGTTGATACTCAGAATGCCATCATCAAACGTTCTAATCTTAACGTCATCAGACAACATTTTTAGAATGTATTGCACTGAAAGATGGCTGATATTCGCCATATAGACATAATGGATTGTTTTATGAGAAAGAAAGCGATTGATTTTCAGCATGTTAATAAAGCCATAATCCATACTGGCGACTAAGCCAGAAGAGAATTCATTATTAACCGTTTCATATATATAGGATTTTAACTCTACCTTTGTTTTAAGGTAGATGATATGAAAACGTGCGTGTTTATACCTCGCTTTAATCTTAGAAACAATTCTGAGCTGAAGCGGGGAGCAAACAATAAAAAGATGCTCAACGATTTCCATTAGTTATTCGCTCTGAATCACAGCAACCCGGCGCATAATATCATTGCAATATGACATCGTAAAGAAGCGCCCCAGACGCTCAGGCGAGTATTGGTCACTTTGTCCGAAAAGATACTTTCTATACTGCAAATAAGACAGTTCATAAACCGGATAATAAAGACACGTCACGTCCGAAAATATTACTTATAGTTATATAACACTCTCAAATAATTAACCTGAACAAGGGTTTCCCCTTGTTCAGATAGCCATTATTACTCAAAGAAAACCGAGATTTTATTAAACATTGACGGATCGGACTGATTGCGCGCCACTTTCACCACATCTTCCAGTTTATCGATCTGACTAATCATCTGCTCCAGACGCTGATCGTCGTTGACCAGTAGCCAGATGCGGCTCTGGTCGCTGCTCTGGATGGGTAGACAAAGAATCCCTTCCACGTTGAAAGCGCGACGGGCGAACAGCCCACAAACGTGCGTCATGACGCCAGGATGGTTACGGACGGTGAGTTCCAGGATAACGTTCTCATGTGATTGTTTCTGCATGGTTTATTCCCCCACCATCTCAGTATTGGCCGCACCCGGCGGCACCATCGGATAAACTTTTTCGTCTGCATCAATACGTACATGGATCAGCGCCGGTCCTGGGCGGCTGATGATTTCCCGCAGCGCCGCTTGCGGATCGGCTTCATTATTTAAATCACAGGTTTCCAGACCAAAACCAGCGGCAATCTGCATAAAGTTGATCATCCCCGGATAGGTGGCAGCAAACACGCCCTGCTTGTAGAACAGGCTTTGTTGCTGATGCACCAGCCCCAACGCTTCGTTATTCATCAGGATAATTTTTACATCCAGTTGGTTTTCGCTGGCGGTCGCCATCTCCTGAATATTCATCATCAGGCTGCCGTCGCCGGAGAAGCACAACACTTTCTTGTCCGGGTTCGCCAGCGCCGCGCCAATCGCCGCAGGCAAGCCAAAACCCATCGTCCCCAGCCCGCCGGAAGTCAGCCACTGACGTGGACGGTTGAGCGGATAAGCCTGTGCGGCCCACATCTGGTGCTGGCCTACATCGGTCGTGATAATCGCGCTGTCATCCACGCAGGCGGCAACGGCATTAATCAGCCCGTAATGGCTGAGCGGATCGCTGGCTTCAGGGATCGCGCACGGGAACTCGCGCTGCAAATCCGCCACCAGTTGATGCCACTCTTCGCGTGGCTGAGCCTCAATGTGCGGAATCAACTGCGCCAGAACGTCATCAACATCAGCCTGAATGGCAACGTGCGGTTGTTTAATTTTACCCAGTTCCGCGCGATCGATATCCACATGGATGATTTTGGCATTCGGGCAGAACTGTTCGGTTTTGCCAATCGCCCGGTCATCAAAACGCGCCCCCAGAACCACCAGCAGATCCGCCTCTTGCAGAATATAGTTTGTGCTGCGCGCGCCATGCATGCCCAGCATGCCCAGAGAAAGCGGATGCGCCTTCGGCAGTATGCCCAGCGCCATCAGGGTCATAGTGGTGGGCAGTCTGGCTTTTTCCGCCAATTCACGCACGCGCGCAGGCGCGTTAATCACGCCGCCGCCAAGATACAGCACCGGGCGCTTCGCGGCGTTGATCATCGCCGCCGCATCACGAATGCTCTCAGCGCTGAATTCCGGCGCCGCCATTTTTTCAGCCGGAGCAGGCAACGCTTCAATGTCAAACACCGCCGTCTGTATATCCTTAGGAATGTCTATCCACACCGGCCCAGGGCGCCCGGACTGGGCAAGACGAAACGCATCGCACATTACCTGTGGCAACTCATTGATATCTCTGACCAGATAGTTATGTTTTGTGATGGGGATAGAGATGCCGTAGGTGTCGACTTCCTGAAACGCATCGGTGCCGATCATCGAGGCCGGAACCTGACCGGTGATGCATACCAACGGAATGGAGTCGAGACGCGCGTCGGCAATGGCGGTGACCAGGTTAGTCGCGCCCGGCCCGCTACAGGCCATACATACCGCGGGTTTACCGTCGGTTCGCGCCATCCCCTGAGCGATAAACCCCGCCCCCTGTTCATGGCGCGCCAGGATGTGGCGGATTTGCGTACTTTGGCTTAAGGCGTCATAAACGGGGAGAATCGAACCGCCCGGAATGCCAGTGACGATTTTAATGCCCTGACGTTCCAGAAAATGAACGATAAACTCTGCGCCCGTAAAGCGCGTACGCGGGGATGTTGATGTTGTGCCCGAACTTGCCATGCTCCAGTCCTTTTATTCTGGGCCGACTTGCCGGGAAGGTGTCTTAAACGAAAAACCCCGCCCGGTTTGCGCCGGCGGGGTTTTGGAATCGTGTGTTGTTCCAGTCCCTACGGCGCATTGCCGACGACCACCACCACACGCACGACGACCACTGCGGCAGGTTGCGCAGTTTTTAGTAGGGTCGCAGTCAGCATGGAAGGGTTCATTAGGGACCTTGTCTGTTTATGGATTAACAGGTTTTATACAAGCACAGCTTTTCAGGCATGACAACGGAAAATTTTTCATCTGCACAAAAATGCGTCGACGATCACGCTTTGCCAGATGCCGACGCTGGCCTGCAAAACAAAAAACCCCGCCGGAGCGAGGTTTTTATCAGCGTTATGCGGTTGGTTGCCGCAAAGCACACTGTGTTATATCAACATCAGAAGTATACGCGTTCCGCGAAGAACACGCAATTTCGGCACGAATTTTGACGCATTTGAGTATGGATCAGAAGTCGCGATCCGTCCACAAAATACTGTTCATTCATACAGTATTTATCTATAATATCACTGTACGCAATGTGTTATAGGGGGCCGCATCGTAACCGGCGCAACAAAGTCCTGGCTGAAACGGGTGGTGCCGTCAGCGCCTTAACCCCCGTGTGAGCACACTGTGTTATGTCAACAAAAGGTGCTGACAACAGGCGGCGGAGAGGTACGTCAGCACCGTGCTCCTTTTACCAGAAGGAGAGCGTATGAGCCTCGTGGATATCGCTATTCTTATCCTGAAACTCATTGTTGCTGCACTGCAACTGCTTGATGCCGTTCTGAAATACCTCCGGTAATTCAGATTCAAGCCGCACCGAAGGGGAGCGGGCAACCGCTCCCCTTTCATCATCTGCCTGGTGCTTGTCCATCGTCGATATGTTACGTTTTTATGACAACCACTGACGATACCTGAACCATGACCCTTTCCATTTTCTGCATTTTACTGTTCGCCGCGCTGCTGCATGCCAGCTGGAACGCCATCGTGAAGGCGGGAAATGACAAACTTTACTCCGCAATCAGCGTCAGTGGTTCCGCAGCATTGATGGCGCTGGCGTGTCTGCCCTTCGCCCCACCCCTTCCCGCCGCCAGCATCCCTTTTTTAGCCGCCTCCACCGCCTTACAGGTGGTTTATACCGTGCTGGTCGCCAAAACCTATCAGGTTTCGGATATGAGCCAGACCTATCCCCTGATGCGCGGCACCGCACCGCTGCTGGTGGCGATAATTAGCGTCCTGTTTCTTGGCGATAGCCTTTCCACAATGGCCTGGCTCGGTATCGCGGTAATTTGCCTGGCGATTCTCGGCATGGCCTGTAACGGTCGTGCCCGCTCCCGGCGGGGTATCACGCTGGCGCTGATCAACGCCTGCTTTATCGCTGGCTATACGCTGGTGGACGGCACGGGCGTGCGGGTGTCGGAAACCGCGCTGGGTTATACGCTGTGGACCTTCTTGTTGAACGGTACCTGTCTGCTTGGCTGGGCGATGATTGCCCGGCGGCGGGAAGCATCGCGCTATCTGGCGCAGCACTGGAAGAAAGGCATTTTTGGCGGTATCGGCACGATGGGTTCCTATGGGCTGGCGCTGTGGGCGATGACTCAGGCGCCGCTGGCCGTGGTGGCCGCACTGCGTGAAACATCCATTCTGTTCGGCGCGCTGATTGCCTGGCTGCTGCTCAATGAGAAAGTCGCCGGGCTACGGTTGGTCGCGGCTGGCGGGATTGCCGCCGGGGCGATATTGCTGCGTTTATCCTGATTGCCGGATGGCGGCTACGCCTTATCCGGCCTACGGGAGCCGCCGGGCACCATCAAACTGCGGTAAAATAATCTCTCGGCAACAATTGTTGCCGCTTTTTGTTTACATATCCTGCCGTTCGGCTCCCGCGCTATTCCCGCCGTGAATATGGCCTTCTTTTTTTAGTGTGGTAGATTCCACTCGCATTTATGGGAATGCGTAGCACCTTATTCTTATTTTTTTCTTTTTTAAAAAGTAATCAGCGAAATGAAAAGGCAGAGAAGCGTCAATTTGTTGTTGATGTTGGTATTACTGGTGGCCGTCGGGCAGATGGCGCAAACCATTTATATCCCCGCCATTGCCGATATGGCGCGTGAACTGAACGTTCGTGAAGGGGCAGTACAAAGCGTCATGGCCGCTTACCTGCTCACCTACGGCGTATCGCAACTGTTTTACGGCCCGCTTTCCGATCGGGTAGGGCGCCGCCCGGTAATCCTCGTCGGGATGTCCATTTTTATGCTGGCTACGCTGGTCGCGATTACCACCCACAGCCTGACGGTATTGATTGCCGCCAGCGCGTTGCAGGGCATGGGCACCGGCGTCGGCGGCGTGATGGCGCGTACGCTGCCGCGCGATCTGTATGAAGGTACGCAGTTACGCCACGCTAACAGCCTGCTGAATATGGGGATTCTGGTGAGTCCGTTGCTGGCGCCGCTGATTGGCGGACTGCTGGATACCGTCTGGAACTGGCGCGCCTGTTACGTTTTCCTGCTGGTTCTCTGCGCAGGCGTCACCTTCAGTATGGCGCGCTGGATGCCGGAGACGCGCCCCACAGGCGCACCACGTACCCGCCTGATCACCAGCTATAAAACATTATTCGGCAACGGCGCATTTACCTGTTATCTGCTGATGCTGATTGGCGGACTGGCGGGAATCGCCGTCTTTGAAGCCTGCTCCGGCGTGCTGATGGGAGCGGTGCTGGGTCTGAGCAGCATGGTGGTGAGCATCCTGTTTATTCTGCCAATTCCGGCGGCGTTTTTCGGCGCGTGGTTTGCGGGTCGCCCGAATAAGCGCTTCGCAACGCTGATGTGGCAGTCGGTATTCAGTTGCCTGTTGGCGGGCCTCATGATGTGGGTTCCAGGTCTGTTTGGCGTGATGAACGTCTGGACGCTGCTGATCCCCGCCGCGCTGTTCTTCTTCGGCGCTGGAATGCTGTTCCCACTGGCGACCAGCGGCGCGATGGAACCTTTCCCATTCCTCGCCGGAACAGCTGGCGCGCTGGTGGGCGGCCTGCAAAACATCGGCTCCGGCGTGCTGGCGTGGCTCTCCGCAATGCTGCCGCAAACCGGGCAGGGTAGCCTCGGCTTTTTGATGACGCTTATGGGGCTGCTGATTTTACTGTGCTGGCTGCCGCTGGCGTCGCGTGTGCCGCATCAGGGGCAGACGATTTAATCGAATGATGGCCCGGTTTCCCGCCGGGCTTTTCACATACCGGCGAGATCATCGTGGTCAGGAGCGGCTCCAGCGCCGGACGCCACGCCCCTTCTTCTCCGTCATAAAACTGCGTATCCGCGTTAATCGCATACGGAATATTCACCCTTTGCAACTCGCACGCCATAAACCGGGCAAACGCGAGCTGCGAAGCGGAAGGGCTATTTTTGATTGATTCACCCGGCGCCCAGCCGCCAACCCAACTGACATGGCCGGTTTTTTGCTGCCAGCGCACGGCGGCGTTAATTCGCGCGCGAATCGCCGCTTTCTCCGCCGCCGTGCCCGACGTCCACGGGTATTTACCGTTATTTTTCAACGGCCCCCACGGAAAGATATGCCACTCCGCCAGCACGTAATTCTGGCTTTGCGGGGGCAGTTTTAGGGCCGACAACGCTTCCGGCGCGGCGCGCAGACGAGGCGCGACAAAAATCATGCGTTGGGGGTCAATCGCGTGAAGGGTGCGGATGGTTTTGTCATATACCCGGTTCAGGGAAGCCTGGCTGTGGTTGAGTTTCTCCGCCGGTTCATAAATCAGGTCAAACCCCAGCAGCGGCGAACGTTGCGCAAAATAGTGCGCGACGGCTACCCACCAGTTGATCACCTCTTGTTCATTGCCGGGGCTGGGGTCGTTTTTATACTCATCGGCCTGATAAGCAATGATCGGAATCACGCCATACTGCTCACACGCCTCCACCAGTTTTCGCAGGTGGATGAGTCGTGCTTCCGTCGGCTCTCCCGCGACGCGTATGCGCACATGCTTAAATCCCTTCGCCTGGAAATCACGCACCACCAGAGGATCAAACTCCCGGATACCCCGTTCGGTGCGCGCCCAGTCAACGTCCATCCCCACACCAAGCTGCTGCGCATAGCGTGAAGCGGTCAACGGCGGCTGAGCCGCGCACACCGTGGCGCTGACGAGCAGGAAGAGAGAAGCAAGCGGCTTTAACACGATTGTCCTTAAGCAAATCATCAGGAGTCATATCACGTATTTAGCACGCTTTCTGGCTTTACATGCAATAAATCTTCGCGTGGCAAACGCTACGTCGCCTGCTCCTGCAACCAGCCGATAAACGCCTCGATTTTCGGCCACTGTCTGCCAGGCAGCGTGGTCACATAATAGTGCTGGTGGCATTTCAGCGTCATCTCGCCGAAAGGCGCAATCAGTTCGCCACTATCAAGACGCTTTTGCACCAGCCGTTTACGCCCCATCGCCACGCCGATATGGTTCATTGCCGCAATAACGGCTAAATCGGAACGATCGAAGCCAATGCCCGACGATGTCGGCAGATTCACGCCAAAATGCTGCGCCCAACTGTGCCATTCATCGGTGCCGGAATCGTTGCTCCATGCCTGTCGGTCATGCAGGAGCGTACAGTGGCGCAGGTTAACCCGCGCATTCGTTAAGTCATGATGACGGGCATATTCGGGGCTGCACACCGGCAGAATGGCCTCATCCATCAGGAAGTGATGCGTCAGCTGCGCCGAGGGCGCATCATCAAAATAGATCGCTAAATCAATCCCTGCCCGCTGGAGATTCACGTTGTCATTACCGGTCAACATGGTCAGCGAGATGGACGGATAGCGGCGAGTAAAATCTCCCAGCGCAGGCACCAGCCAGCACTGAGCAATCGAAGGCCGCGAATAGACGGTCAGCGTCCCTGACAACTCCTGATTTTTAATATCGAGGATTTCCTGATTCAGCGTATCCAGCGACGATTTCAACGCCCAGAATACCCGCTTGCCCTCATGGGTGAGTTCCACTTTGCGGTGCGAACGGACAAAGAGCTGAATCCCCAGTTCCTCTTCCAGTTGATTGATTCGATGGCTGACCGCGCTGGGACTTAGCGACAGCTCATCCGCCGCCAGCGCAAAAGACTGATACCTGGCCGCCACTTCAAAGGTGTACAGCTTTGATAATTGCCAGCCGTTGAGTAAACGGTTTCTGCCGTCGCGTAAGGGTTCCATCGCCGCCTCTGTGACCTCTTTTTGGCTTTGCAGTGTAAAAAAATGCGCCTGGAAAATCAGCGTAAAGATGAATCAAAGTGAACCATATCGCATAAACAGACCATTATTGGATGCAAATCACCCTTTTGATTCAATCTGGTTCATGTGAAGGGCAATTTATATCGTTTGTCAGCAAGTGCCGTTTTTTCGTCCAATACGCCTATGTTAATCACAGGGTAAGGTGAGATATGCACTCTCAAATTTGGGTTGTGAGCACGCTGCTGGTAAGCATCGTGCTAATCGTGCTGACCATCGTGAAATTCAGGTTCCACCCGTTTCTGGCACTGCTGCTGGCCAGTTTCTTTGTGGGCGCGATGATGGGCATGGGGCCGCTGGAGATGGTCAATGCGATTGAAAGCGGTATTGGCGGCACGTTAGGCTTCCTCGCCGCCGTCATCGGTCTCGGAACCATTCTCGGCAAAATGATGGAAGTGTCCGGCGCGGCAGAACGGATCGGCCTGACGCTCCAGCGTTGCCGCTGGCTTTCCGCTGACGTGATCATGGTGCTGGTGGGGCTGATTTGCGGCATCACGCTGTTTGTGGAAGTGGGTGTGGTGCTGCTCATCCCACTGGCATTTTCGATAGCGAAGAAAACCAACACGTCGCTGCTGAAGCTGGCTATTCCGCTGTGTACCGCGCTAATGGCGGTGCATTGCGTGGTGCCGCCGCATCCGGCTGCGCTGTTTGTGGCGAATAAGCTGGGCGCGGATATCGGTTCCGTTATCGTCTACGGTTTGCTGGTTGGGCTGGTGGCGTCGCTGGTCGGTGGGCCGCTATTCCTGAAGTTCCTCGGCAACCGCCTGCCGTTTAAGCCGGTGCCGACGGAGTTTGCGGATCTCGAAGTGCGCGATGAAAATACGCTGCCTTCTTTACGCGCGACGCTGTTTACCGTCCTGCTGCCGATTGGCCTGATGCTGGTAAAAACCGTTGCCGAACTGAATATGACGCAGGGCGGCACGCTGTATACGCTACTGGAGTTTATCGGCAACCCGATCACCGCAATGTTTATCGCCGTTTTCGTGGCCTATTACATTCTCGGCCTGCGTCAGCATATCGGTATGGGTACGTTGCTGACCCATACCGAAAACGGCTTTGGCTCGATTGCTAACATCCTGCTGATTATCGGTGCAGGCGGCGCGTTCAACGCTATCCTCAAAAGCAGCGGTCTGGCGGATACGCTGGCGGTGATCCTCTCCAATATGCACATGCACCCGATTCTGCTGGCCTGGCTGGTGGCGCTGATTCTGCACGCCGCAGTGGGTTCCGCAACGGTCGCGATGATGGGCGCGACGGCGATTGTCGCGCCGATGCTGCCGCTCTACCCCAACGTCAGCCCGGAGATCATCGCCATTGCCATCGGTTCCGGCGCGATTGGCTGCACGATCGTGACCGACTCCCTCTTCTGGCTGGTGAAGCAATACTGCGGCGCCACCCTGAATGAAACATTTAAGTACTATACAACCGCGACATTTATCGCGTCGGTTGTTGCTCTGGCGGGCACATTCCTGCTTTCCTTTATCATCTAAGCGCAAAGAGACGTATTATGGAAAACGCTAAAATGACTTCACTCATCGCTCAGTATCCTCTGGTAGAGGATCTGATCGCCCTCAAAGAAACGACCTGGTTTAACCCAGGCACCACCTCTCTTGCGGAAGGTTTACCCTATGTTGGTCTGACAGCGCAGGATGTACAGGATGCGCATGCCCGCCTGGCCCGTTTCGCGCCGTATCTGGCAAAAGCCTTCCCGGAAACCGCCGCAACCGGCGGGATTATTGAGTCTGAACTGGCGATCATCCCCGCAATGCAGCAGCGGCTGGAAAAAGAGTACGGACAGAAAATCAGCGGCGAACTTCTGCTGAAAAAAGACAGTCACTTACCGATTTCCGGTTCGATAAAAGCCCGTGGCGGGATTTATGAAGTGCTGGCCCACGCGGAAAAACTGGCGCTGGAGGCGGGTCTGCTGACGACCGAAGATGACTACAGCGTAATGCTTTCACCGGAGTTCAGGCAGTTCTTCAGCCAGTACAGCATTGCCGTGGGTTCAACCGGTAATCTGGGGCTGTCGATTGGCATTATGAGCGCCTGTATCGGCTTTAAGGTGACGGTGCATATGTCCGCCGACGCCCGCGCCTGGAAGAAAGCCAAACTGCGCAGCCACGGCGTAACGGTAGTGGAATACGAAGAGGATTACGGCGTAGCGGTTGAGCAAGGACGCAAAGCGGCACAGTCCGATCCAAACTGTTTCTTTATTGACGATGAAAACTCCCGCACGCTGTTTTTGGGCTATGCGGTGGCCGGGCATCGCCTGAAGGCTCAGTTTGCGCAGCAGGGGCGCGTGGTGGATGCCGACCATCCGCTGTTTGTCTACCTGCCGTGCGGCGTTGGCGGCGGCCCTGGCGGCGTAGCTTTTGGTCTGAAACTGGCATTTGGCGACAACGTCCACTGCTTCTTCGCCGAACCAACCCACTCTCCGTGCATGTTACTGGGCGTATATACCGGTCTGCATGATGCCATTTCCGTCCAGGAGATTGGCGTCGATAACCTGACGGCGGCAGACGGCCTGGCGGTGGGGCGCGCATCCGGGTTTGTAGGGCGGGCAATGGAACGTCTGTTGGACGGGCTGTACACCCTCGACGATCGGACGATGTACGACATGCTGGGTTGGCTGGCGCAGGAAGAAGGCATTCGCCTGGAGCCGTCCGCACTGGCGGGAATGGCCGGGCCGCAGCGTGTTTGCCGTTCGACGGATTACCAGCAGATGCACGCCTTCAGCGCTGAGCAGCTTAATCACGCCACGCATCTGGTATGGGCGACCGGCGGCGGTATGGTGCCGGAAGAAGAGATGGCGCAGTACCTGGCGAAAGGGCGCTAAACGTCACTGACCTTAACGCAGCATCGCCATCAGCTCCATCGGTGAGCGATGCTGTTTAATCAGATCCCGCATGACGCGCATATGCGGCGACGTGTGGTTAATAAACGCTTTATACCCGCCGCACAGCACGCTTTTCCCGCTTAAATCCCGATGCTTTGGACAATCACCGTTGCAGAATCGCAATAAGGCGCAGTCCAGGCAATCCGCCCCCAGCGTTGATTTTTTCTGCTGTCCAAATTCACTCGCCTGCGGGCTGGCATTCAGCATATGTAGCGGCGTTTGATGGATATTACCCAGCCGGAACGCCGGGTAGACATAGTGATCGCACTGATAGAGATCGCCGTTTGCTTCCAGGGCGAACGCGTGACCGCAGGTTTCGCTAAGCGCGCACATTTGTGCCGGATGCCCGCTCCACACGCCCAGCATCGAATCAAACAGTTGCACAAAAACGCGCCCAATATCTTCCCGAATCCAGAGATCAAACACATCGTTGAGAAAATGCCCCCAGTCTTCCGACGTCACGGAATCAGCGGTCAGTTTGTCGCTATCGTCATGTTCAACCAGCGGAATGAACTGAAGAAAAGGCGTGCCAAGCTGGCGAAGATAGCGATACATACGCGCAGGCTGCTGGCTGTTCAGCCGATTCACCACCACCAGCAGGTTGAAGTCCACGCGATGGGCAACCAGCCTTGCTATCGCTTCCACCACCTTATGATGCGTTGGTTTTCCACTACGGCTAACGCGGTAAACATCATGTAAATCGGCGGGGCCATCCAGTGAGATACCGACCAGCCAGCCATTATCGCGTAAGAATCGGCACCACTCGTCACTGAGTAAAATGCCGTTAGTCTGGAAGGTATTCTGGATGCGTTTCCCCTCTCCATAGCGTTTTTGCAACGCGACCACGCGGTGAAAAAAATCGAGTCCACACAGCGTCGGCTCTCCGCCCTGCCAGGCAAACAGCACATCATCAACCGGCTGTGCGGCAATATGCTGGCAAATAAAAGCCTCTAAGGTCGCGTTATCCATAACGGGTTGAGAGGGTTTATCGATATAAAAACAGTAATGGCAATCAAGGTTACAACGTGAGCTGGCCGGTTTAGCCATGACCTGACATCCTGTCATGCAACATCCCTAATAAAGACGATAAGTTGACGAATATGCGTTACAGCAAACAGTATTGCGAGGGACAACACCGCGAGAGAGATCAAAAATTTGTCACGCACGGCGCGAGATTCGGAAAAATCACTGTGCGCCACATCCATCAGGTTACGGCTGCGGGTATAGCGCCAGAGGATGAGCGCGACAATCGCCAGCACGCCAATAGAAACCCAGAACAGAAACCCCGCCTGATGCCAGTTATGTTTCAGCGCCAGCGCCATCAATGCGCCATAGCCTAACAGGGTACGAAACCAGGCCAGCGACGTGCGCTCCGGCTGTAGACCGGGATCAACCTGACGGCGGGCTTTGCGGCTATCCGGCATACAACACCAGCGCCATGACAATCACCGCAACAATCATCAGCATCAGGCTGATTATCATCAGGCTATGGGTGTACGGCAGGTCTTCTTTCAGACGCATCGCTTTTTCGTTGCGTAGCCAGCGCAGATAGCCATAAATCGCCAGGCCGCCCGCAAAGAGACACAGCAGCAGCGCCAGCAGTTCGCGAATCACCGGCGTGGCGAAGTCCGGTGCGAGTTGGTCAAGCCCGACGCCCGCCGCCAGAAACCCCAGCGCGGTGCGAATCCACGCCAGAAAGGTACGCTCATTTGCCAGCGAGAAGCGGTAATCCGGCGCTTCTCCGAGGCGGGAAATCTTCATGACGGCTCCTTTAAATTATTGCCGGATGGCGGCGTAAACGCCTTATCCGGCCTACGGTATTACGCTTTTGTAGGCCCGGTAAGCGCAGCGCCACCGGGCATCATTATTGCCGGATGGCGGCGTAAGCGCCTTATCCGGCCTACGGTATTACGCTTTTGTAGGCCCGGTAAGCGCAGCGCCACCGGGCATTATTATTGCCGGATGGCGGCGTAAGCGCCTTATCCGGCCTACGGTATTGCGTTTTTGTAGCGCCACCGGGCATAACGCATCAAAACTTCTGCTTTTTCTCTTCTACTTTCACGCCTTGCGTGGGCAAACCGGTATCGTAATCACGTACCACCGGAGAATAACCGTCTTGCGGACGTGGGCGGAATGCCCCCATCCAGCGCGGCCGGGCATCTTTACGCCACGGACGCAGGCTCCACTGATACGTGCGGAACGGGTCGCGGATTTTATCCATGTAATCCAGCAGCGCGTCGTGCATCTGACTGCGAACACCGGCAAATTCCGGCGCAGCAATCAGATTATGCAGTTCATCCGGGTCATTACGCCTGTCGTACAGCTCATCGCTGGTAAACAGGTTCAGCACCAGCTTCCAGTTATCCGTCACCCAGCAGCGCACCGGAATAAAGCCGCCAAAGCTGTCATGCTCGATCTCATAGCGGTTGAACTCCACCATCACCCCGCGCGGCGCTTCAACGGCCAGGATGTTTTCACCCGGAAGAATATCGGGCTTATCAATCCCCGCCAGCGCCATCATCGTAGGCAGCAGGTCAATATGGCTGACCGGCGTATCGATCTGCTGCGGCGCTCCCTGCGGCGGGCGCATAATCAGCGGGATGCGGGTAATGTCATCATACATTGCCGCCCCTTTGCTGATGAGTTTGTGCGCCCCCATCATTTCACCGTGATCGGAGGTATAAATCACCCAGGTATTCTCACGTTGTTCCGGGGTTAACGCATTGATCACCCGCCCAATCTGATCGTCAACAAAGTCATTGCAAGCAAAGTAGAGCGGATGATGATAACAGCCATCATCGCCCACCGGAGACGGCATCGCCTGCGCCCATAGCCGATGGTGCTCAGGTTTATTGCTCAGCGAATCCTGCGCCTTCGCGCCCAGGTCATAATAAAAATCCTGATACTTCTCCAGATACTCAACCGGACAGGTAAACGGATGATGCGGCTCATCATAAGAGACCACCATCAGGAACGGTTCGTCATCTCTCGCTGGCTGATGGAGAAAATCAACCGCCCGGTTGCTGATGCGATACGCCCAGGTAAAGGTCTCATCAATATTATTGGTCTGCAAATCCTCAATACTGTTTAGTCCGTTACGCCACAGGCTGATTTCATTCTCCGTCAGTTCAGAAAGGTAGTTCGCGCCGTCATACCAGTAGTCGGCATCCCACTCAGGCGGGCACTCGCCGGTGCCAAAGTAATCGTGCCCGTCGAGGTGCCATTTGCCGATATAGCAGGTGTGGTAGCCTGCATCCTTAAAATAACGCCCCATCGTGGAGATGTTCTTCCCCGGCGCGACGTTGTTCGTCCACGGGCCGGACTGATTGGCATAAATACCGGTAAAAAGCCCCGCGCGGGCTGGCGTACACACCGGCGAGCAGGTATACGCGGAGTTAAAGCGAATCCCTTCAGCGGCCAGGCTGTCAATATGCTGCGTGTTCAGTGGCTTACCGCTATAGCAGCCCACCATATTGGTCGCCTGTGTATCGGTCATAATGAACAGAAAATTCGGACGGGTCATGCTTTATCCTTAGCGTCAGAAACATAAACCACAGGCGCGGAATGGCGCGTCTGCCATGAGCTGTAAATCAGGTAAACAACCACCGCAGCGGTGATGGCGTAGCTGAGAATGGTCAGCCACTGGGTCTGATAGCCACCGAACTGCGCCAGACCAGAATAGACGCCAATCATCGCGAACAGGACGCCAACGGCGGCGATCTTCACGTTTTTCCACGGTTTCATGTCAACCGCAAACGCATCATGAAATTTAAACGGCGTTGCACGCGGCTTAATCACGCCAATGAGCAACATCACCACGACGTTGATACAGAAGGTGCAGGCCAGCACATAGAGGAAATGAAAATCAAATTTCACCAGGTAGTTGATGGTGATGTAACTGACAATACCGAGTCCCATTGCGACCTTCGCAGCCAGCGCCGGAATACGCGGGAAGAAAAAGCCCATAATAACAATGGTCACCAACGGCACGTTATAAATCCCGTTGAGCTGTTTCATCCAACTGTAGAGCCCTTGCGGCGCATAGGCGATCCACGGCGCCACCAGCACGGAGATCACGGCCACAATAAAGCCAAAGCGACGACCAACAGTGACCAGTTTATCGGGGCTGGCCTGTTCATTAATCAGTCGGCGATAGATACCGAGGCTAAACAGGGTCGAAGCACTGTTCAAAAAACCGCAGAATGCGCTGATAATCGCGCCAAACAGCACCGCGCTAAAAAAGCCAATCAGCGGCAGCGGCATCACTTTGTTCACCAGCGCCGGGTAGGCCATGTCTGCTTTCGGTAGATCCTGAAAGAGATGAAAAGCGATAACGCCCGGCAGCACCAGAATCAGCGGGTCCAGCATCTTCAACACCGCCGTAAGCAGCGCCCCTTTTTGCCCTTCCGATAAACTTTTTGATGCCAGCGTACGCTGAACGATCCCCTGGTTGGTGCACCAGTAGAACGTATTGACCAGGATAAGCCCGGTCAACGCCGCGCCAATCGGCACCGGATCGTTGCTGCCGCCAATCGAGTTCAGCATCTGGCTGTGATCCTGGGTTAAACGCGTAATACCTTCGCTCAGACTGCCTTTCCCCATCGCCATCAGACCAAACAGCGGCACCATCAGGCCGCCAATCACCAGGCCGATACCGTTAATCACATCGGCAATGGCAATCGCCCGCATCCCACCGACGACAGCATACAGGATGCCGCTAATCCCCAGCACGACAGCCATCAGCCAGATCGCCGTATGTTGTGAAATACCAAAGGTTTCAGTGACATGAAACATGCTGTTAAAGGCAAGCGCGCCGGAATACAGAATGATGGGTAAAAAACAGATTCCCGTCGCAATCAAAAAACAGCAATCGATAATGATGCGGGTGGTTTTGTCATAGCGCTCTTCAATAAAATCCGGGATCGTTGCAATGCCGCGTTGCAGATAGCGTGGCAGAAAGATCAGCGCCAGAAAAATAAGCGGAATTGCGGAGATGACTTCCCATGCCATTACCGACATACCGCTGCGGTAAGCCTGGCCGGTTAATCCCACCAGTTGTTCCGTTGAGAGGTTAGTTAACATCAGCGAGGCGGCAATAACCGGCGCTTTTAACGAACGTCCCGCCAGAAAATATCCCTGCTGCGAACCGGTATCCGCTTTTCGTAACTTCCACCAGGTGATAACCGCCACCAGTAGCGTAAAACCAACAAAGCTCAAAATTTGTAGCGTATTCATCTCATAGCCCTTGTTTTTCATTATGTCCCGGCAGCGGTAGGGTCAACACGAGGTAAAGCGTGCCGGGTCAGGCAGTCAGATTTCTTAATTACAAACATCGCCTCCCTGAAGCATTCACTTTCTGTTATGTTCAGGTTGTGGGCATCATTCTCCGGCGAGAAAATAAAATGAATGGAAACTTGCTAAGTTCGCATGTAAAAAACGAAACTACGTACAATATTCCCCTGCTGATTAATGAAAATGTGATCTCCAGCGGAATTTCATTGATCTCGCTGTGGCATACCTACGCTGACGAAAATTACCGTGTTATATGGCCGCGAGATAAGAAAAAGCCGCTAATCGCCAATTCGTGGGTCGCGGTCTATACCGTACAGGGGTGCGGGAAAATCCTGCTGAAAGACGGCGAGCAAATTACATTAAACGGCAACTGCATTATCTTTTTAAGACCCACCGATATACAGTCTTACCATTGCGAAGGTTTATTGTGGGAGCAATACTGGATGGAATTTACCCCAACCAGTATTATGGATATTCCTATCCGACAACAAAGCGTTATTTATAACGGTGACGTTTATAATCAGGAACTGGCCGAAGTTTCACAATTAATTACCCGCCCGGAACCGATTAAAAATAATCTCGCCGTCGCGTTTCTCACGAAAATTATTTATCAGTGGATTTGTCTTATTGACTCAAACGGGAAAAAAGACCCACAACGCATACAGGTTGAAAAGTTAATTGCAGCGTTACATGCCAGCCTGCAACGCCGCTGGAGCGTGGCGGATATGGCCGCCACGATCCCCTGTAGCGAAGCCTGGCTGCGTCGTCTGTTTTTACGCTATACCGGGAAAACACCGAAAGAATATTATCTGGATGCCCGGCTGGAACTGGCATTATCGCTGTTAAAACAGGAAGGGAATTCGGTGGGTCAGGTAGCGGATATGCTCAACTTCTTTGACTCATTTCATTTCAGCAAAGCATTTAAGCATAAATTTGGCTACGCGCCGTCGGCGGTGTTGAAACATCCTGACCGGCACCCGCTGGATGCCGGTCAACAAGATTAGTGCAGTTCAGGCCAGTATTCTTTGTTGGCTTCAATCAGATCATCAAGAATCGCTTTGGCGACAGACGCGCTCGGCACGGTTTTGGAGAGCGTAATCGCCTGCCACAGACGCTGATAGGAGCGATGCTCCCAGGCATCGACCACCAGTTTCTCGACGGCCACCTGCTGGCTCATCAGCCCTTTCTGGAACTGCGGAATATCGCCAACCGTCAGAGGTTCCGGCCCGTTATGCCCCACCAGGCAAGGGATCTCCACCATCGCTTCATCATCAAAGTTATGAATCGCCCCGTTGTTTGGCACAATCAGCAGCATCCGTTCCTGCGTATTAAAGGCGATTGCCGTTGCCAGATCGACGATATAAGACGCATGTTCATCAATTTCCAGCTCGCCAGCGGAGGAGTGGCCTGCTTCAATAATCGCGCGGCAGGAGCCAAATACCTGTTTTTCACGGTGGTCCATCACCTCATTAGCACGCGTGCGCGCCGGGTTCGAGTGCTGCACCACATAGTCCGGGAACAGATAGTATTTCAGATAGGTATTCGGCATGGTGTCCGGGTCCAGCGCCTGCACATCCTTCGCTTTGGCGAACGTATCATTCCAGCTCGCTTCAGTATGCGGATCGTTAGATGGCGGAACATAACCGTGTTTCGCGACGTATTCCCGCAGTTTCGGCATCAGGTCGTTACCCTGCAAGTCCTCAATCGACGTCCACCAGCCAAAGTGGTTCAGCCCGTAATAACGCACGCGCATTTGCTTACGATCTTGCAGGCCGACAATCTGCGCCATCCGCCCTTCAATGCCGATCGGCATATCACAGATATTGAGGATTTTGGCGTTCGGGCGCAGACGGCGCGTCGCCTCGGCCACTATCGCCGCCGGGTTGGAGTAGTTCAGCATCCACGCGTTCGGGGAGTATTTCTCCATGTAATCCACCAGCTCCAGTACGCCGCCAATAGAACGCATCCCATACGCAATCCCGCCCGGACCACAGGTTTCCTGGCCTAATACGCCATGGCGCAGCGGGATTTTTTCGTCTTTTTCCCGCATCGGGTATTTGCCCACGCGGATATGCGCCATCACGAAATCAACATCGGTAAACGCTGCTTCGGGATCGGTGGTGTAACTAAACTCAATCTCCGGCGCCTGCTCTTTAAGGATGATTTTGCACGCTTCGGCAATCACTTCCTGGCGAGCGCCGTCGTTGTCATAGAATTTCAGCGCGCGAAGCGGAAAACGGTCCTGGTTTGCCAGCAACATCAATACGATGCCCGGCGTAAATGTGCTGCCGCCGCCTGCGATAACCACTGAGAATTTTTTCATGATACTGCCTCCGTCATGGGGATTTGTTCGGTCGATAAGGGGGATTTCATTAGCGTTTCAAGCTGGTCACGCACCTGGGGCACATGCAGGCCGACAATCACCTGGATGCCATTGCCACGGCGAACCACGCCGTGCGCGCCCAATGCTTTAAAGACGTCATCACTCTGGGTCTGCGCCATATCGTGGAGCGCGATACGTAAGCGCGTGGCGCAGTTATTAATGCTTTCGATATTGCCCGCGCCGCCCAGCGCCTGGAGGAACCCAGCTGCCTGCCCAAGTTTTGCGTCCGGCGCGGGCGCCGTTGTCTGTCCACGCGCAGCCTTGTAATCCGCTTTGCTGTAGAGTCTGACTTCACTCTCTTCACGACCCGGCGTTTTCAGGTTGAAGCGCAGGATCAGGGTGCGGAAAACCACAAAATAGAGGGCGGTGAATGCCAGCCCGATGCCTATCTGGGTAAACATCATTCCGGCATGGTTGTGGAACATCGGGATCCAGTTTTGCGGTAAGAACTGATCCAGCAGTCCGCCGCCCATATTTCCTACCACGCCGCAGATATACATCATCGTCGCCATTGAGGCCGCCATCACCGCGTGTACGGCAAACAGCAGCGGAGAGATAAACAGGAAAGTGAATTCCAGCGGTTCCGTGATGCCCACCAGTACAGCGGTTAACGTGGCGGGGATCAGCAAACCGGCGACCTTCACCCGGTTTTCTGGCGATGCGGTGTAATAGAGCGCCAGCGCAATCCCGACGGAGCCAAAGATTTTTGAGTTACCGTGTAGGGCAAAACCGCCTTCCGGGAATAACGTCTTCAGCGATTCCGTGCTCTGGCTGAACGCCTGCATATGTTGCGCCCAGTAAACCTGAATGCCACCTTCTACCGCCGCCGGGCCAAAAATGAAGGGGCCATAGACGAAGTGGTGCAGCCCTGTCGGGATCAGAATACGTTCGAGGAAGGTGTAGACCCACACGCCCAGCGCGCCCGCTGAACGCAGGAAAGCCTGTAGGGATTCAATGCCCATCTGCACTTTTGGCCAGCCGAGTAGCGTCAGCCAAGCGCAGGGGATCATCACCAGGAACGCGATAATCACCACAAACGACGTGCCCTGAAAAATACCGAGGAACACGGGCAACGGCTTATCGAAATAGCGGTTGTGCAGCGCGGTGACGATGCCCGAAATCATAATGGCGCCGATAATGCTGGTATCGAGCGTTTTTATTCCGGCCATCATCGTCAGACCGCTGCCTGCCGTCGGATCTACGCTGAAGTCCACGCCGAAAAAATGACCCCAGGTCATGCCCATGGCATTAATGAAATAGTTCCATGTCAGGAAGCTGACCAGCACCGCCAGACAAGCTCGGCCTTGCGCCTGTTTAGCCAGGCCAATCGGCAAGCCGACGGCGAAAATCAGCGGCATATTACGGAAAACCGTCCAGCCGCCCTCTTCAATAATATGAACGATTTGCGCAAATAAACTGTTGGGATCGGTCAGCGCTTCGCCAACAAAAAGCGGGTTGCGCAGCATGATAGCGATACCCACGACGATACCGGCGAACGGGAACAGCAGTACCGGGGTAAACATAGCGCCGCCAAAGCGTTGTATTTGACTGAGCATTTTTACATCCTCATATAACAACCAGTAGGGAGAGGCCTTTTTTGTAGTGATTGCTGGCCTGATACGAGAATAGGTAGTTGCGATTCTGAGAACATGACGCGCCGCTTCGATTCGTGATCGCATTCATGGTTTTAATTCAGTCAATGATGTCTACTTTTTACATAAAAGTTAGACATCAAAAGGTTCGTAGCGCGGAAATTAAAGGGAAAAAGAGGTCTGGTAGTGATCTACAAATCGATAGCGGAACGACTAAGAATCCGGCTCAACTCATCTGATTACAACATCGGTAGCCCGTTGCCTGGTGAAAAAAAGCTGGCGGAAGAGTTTGCTGTGTCACGAATGACCATCCGCAAAGCCGTCGATATGCTGGTGGGATGGGGACTGGTGGTGCGGCGGCACGGGAGCGGCACATACGTGGCGCGTAAAGACGTTCATCATGAAACCACCAACCTGACCGGACTGGCGGAAGTGCTGCGGCGTCAGGGAAAAGAGGTCACCAGCCAGGTGCTGGTATTTGAAGTGATGCCTGCGCCCCCCGCCATTGCCAGCCAGTTGCGGATTCAGATCAACGAACGTATCTACTTTTCCCGCCGCGTGCGCTATGTGGATGGCAAACCGCTGATGCTGGAAGACAGCTATATGCCCGTCAGGCTGTTCCGTAACCTCTCGCTGATCCACCTGGAAGGGTCGAAATTTGATTATATTGAGAAAGAGTGCGGCATCACCATCAGTGGCAACTATGAAAGCCTGACGCCTGTACTGGCCGATAAACAGCTCTCCGCGCAAATGAACGTCCCCGAGCAAACGCCGCTACTGCGGATCACATCACTTTCTTACAGCGACAGCGGGGAGTTTTTGAATTATTCGGTCATGTTCAGAAATGCCAGCGAATACCAGGTGGACTACCATTTACGGCGCGTCCACCCGGATGCAAACCTGACCTAGCCTAACCCCCAGAAAAGCACCGCCAGCAGTTGTGGGGTGATAATCCGCAGGAACATTACCAGTGGATAAACAGTGGCGTAGGAGAGCGCCGCCGCGCCGCTGGTGGCATGCAGGTTGTTAGCGAACGCCAGTGCAGGCGGATCGGTCATTGACCCCGCCAGCATCCCGCATAGCGTCAGGTAGTTCATTTTGGCAAAGATACGTGCCAGAAGACCGACGGTAATCAGCGGAATGGCAGTAATAAAGATGCCGTAACCAATCCAGCTCAGACCATCACCCTGAGTCAACGTATCAATAAAGTCACCGCCAGATTTCAGCCCGACCACCGCGAGAAACAGCACGATCCCCAGCTCACGCAGCGCCAGGTTGGCGCTTGGCGGCATAAACCAGTACAGCTTGCCGATGCTGCCGATACGTCCCAGAATTAGCGCCATGATCAACGGCCCGCCCGCCAGTCCCAGCTTTAACGCTACCGGGAATCCAGGGACAAACAACGGAATCGACCCCAACAGCACGCCCAGACCAATACCGATAAACACCGGTAACATCTGCACCTGTTGCAGTTTTTGCTGGGCGTTACCCACAACATTGGCCACCGCATCAATTGAAGAGGGACGGCCAACCAGATTGAGGATGTCACCGAATTGCAGGCTGGCGTCGCTACTGGCCACCAGCTCTACGCCCGCACGGTTCAGACGGGAGATCACCACGTCATAGCGCTCTTTAAAATGGAGGTCGCGAATGCGTTTTCCGAGCACTTTTTCGTTAGTAACCACGACGCGTTCAACGCGCAAATCCGTCCCTCGCGTTGAGAGCGAGGTGTCCACCTCCTGACCAATGACCAACTGCGCGTTATGCAGATCGGCGGGCTGTCCCACCAGATGCAGCAGGTCGCCCGACTGGATGATCGTTCCCGGTGAAGGCACCATCAGCGTCTCGTCGCGTTTCAGACGCGAACAGATGATTTTATCGCTGTTCAGGATGGGCACATCCTGGATCGCCATATTGTTGAGATTCGGGTTCTCAACACGGATATTCATGGTCTGGATTAACGAGTGTCCATTGCTAAGCGTGTCTTCATGCTGCTTCGCTTCCGCCTCCACGTTGACGCGAAAAATCATCCGCATCAGCCACATGGTGAGCAAAATACCGCAAATCCCGAAAGGATAGGCCATCGCATAGCTCATCCCCATCTGATCTACCGCTTCCATTGGCGTTCCCAGATCGCGCAGAATTTGCTGCCCGGCCCCCAGCGCTGGCGTATTGGTGACCGCGCCGGAGAAAATCCCCAGCACCACCGGTAGCGGGATAGCGAAGATTTTATGCAGAATGGCGGTAACCAGCCCACCGATAATGACAATCAGGATGGCAAAGAGATTAAGGCGCAGCCCTGAGACGCGCAGAGAGGCAAAGAACCCCGGCCCCACCTGAATACCAATGGTGTAAACGAAGAGTATCAGGCCGAATTCCTGGATAAAGTGCAGCATGTCACTGCTCAGCGTCATCCCGGCCTGATCGACAAAGTGGCCGACGATAATCCCGCCGAACAGTACGCCGCCAATGCCAAAACCGACACCCCGCACCTTGATATTGCCGATCCACAACCCGACAACCGCCACCAACGCCAGAACGCTGACCGTCAATGCTATATCACTCATCTTCTTTTCCCTGTGAATAACATTTCAATTTACGTGGATTATGACTGAACCGTTCAGGCATATATGCAGCATGGCGCACATTATCACGTTACAACGCCCCTGAGATGCCCGCTGCAAGGGCGTTTCAGGTCTTTTTCTTAATAGAAATCTGAAGTTGCTGAATGCTTTTTTCTGGTAAAGGCAGCGCTTCAGGCATTGTTCCCCCCAGATCCTCGATGGTCTGGCGGACTTTACGCCCGACATTGTAATGCGTTTGGTTGGCCTGCTGCTTCGTATTAACAGAATCCCTACGCAGCTTTTCTTCCGTTTGAGTCGCCCGAAAAAGGTTCGCCGCCAGTTCAGTTGAACCCATATGGTCGAGTATTTTTTGGTTTTTCTTCAATCCCTTACGTTCATGGATGGCTCGCTGATCCAAACCACCATACAGCCCCTTGTAGCCATGGTTCTGGAAGATAGCAAAGTCAAAAGTGGTCTCGACACCAGCCTGCTGAGCAGTTTCAACCAGATGCTTATTATGTTCTTTCAGTTCATTGCGTAAAAACAGGCGCTTTTCATCTTCGCGCAAGGACTTAAAAGCGGCATCATCGGCCAATTCCTGGCGTCGGGTTTGAATGGCAAAGTACGTTTGCCCTGCCGCAATGACGGGTTTTGAAGGGTCCCCATTCTGAACGACCAGATAGCAGGCGTAGCGGGATAACTTCATATCTTTCAGTTCCCGACACGCACCGGAACCAATCCGTACCATAGCGAGGATCTCCTCGAAATGGTCGCAGGCTAACTGGCCGCTGGTACGGCATGATTCCACAGCTTTTTTCAGCACGGGTACAAAATGCCGATACTCTGAATATTCAAGAGCCTTAGCCAGTGCGCGCGCTGACCAAAACTCAGTACCCTGATCATCAAGCTGTTTCATTACTTCAAATGGTTGATGCTCACTCATAAAAACATTCCTTCGTTAAAGAGCTTTTGTACTGGATATTTTTACAGTGAAACATCTATTACAACAACGTGATTTAGTGTGCTTTCACGCACAAAAATGCCCCGTCATTGCTGGCGGGGCGATTTGCCGGATGGCGGCTACGCCTTATCCGGCCTACAGGTAGTCCTGGATTAGCTATTTAACGCGGGACGTTCGCTAATGGCGATACGCTGCGGAGCGATGGTTTCCGGCTCGTTGCGGGTTAAATCAATGTGCAATAACCCATTGGTGAAGGTCGCGCCGCTGACCTCCATATTTTCTGCCAGAGTAAAACTCAGACTGAATGGCTGTGTCACCAGCCCCTGATGCAACCATTTGGTTTCTTTTTCCGGCTGCGCTGGCGTGCCTTTTACGGTCAGGCGCGTGCCTTCCAGCTGAATATCCAGATCTTCCTGACGGAAACCGGCTAACGCGAGGGTAATGCGGTAGTGGTTGTCATCGCTTTTTTCAATGTTATAGGGCGGGAAGCTCTGGCTTTCACCGGTGTTTTGCAGGGCGTTGGCCAGTTTGTCAAAACCGATCCATTGACGCAGCAGTGGGGATAAATCGTAATTACGCATAATAATAATCTCCTTCTAAGAAGCGAGTAAATACCCGTCATACTTCACGCCGCAGATGCGTTGTCTGCGCTCGCTCACCCCAGTCACGTACTTTTGTACGCTCCCGGGGATTTGCTTGCTTGCCGCCTTCCTGCGACGCAAATTATTTAGGGTATATTATTGCCAGCGAATCCTCAGATTCGCATATGCTCCCTGACGGCGAGCACGGGGATAACAGGCCGCCGACGGCGACCTGACTGAATCAGTTAATTTCGATACGGCGCGGTTTGTTCGCTTCTGGAATCACGCGCTCCAGGTCGATATACAGCAGACCGTTCACCAGGTTAGCGCCGCGAACATGAATGTTCTCTGCTAACTGGAATTTGCGTTCAAAGTTACGCTCTGCGATGCCCTGGTAGAGATAGGTACGTTCTTTTTGCTCATCCGCGTGAGCGCCTTTTACCACCAGCAGATTATCCTGAGCGGTAATTTCCAGTTCGCTTTCCGCAAAGCCTGCAACGGCAATCGCAATGCGGTAATGGTTTTCATCCACCAGTTCGACGTTATACGGAGGATAACCGCCATTACTCTGGCTCTGGTTGTTTTCTAAAAGGTTAAACAGACGATCAAAACCAATGGCAGAACGGTACAGCGGGGATAAGTCAAAGTTACGCATAATGAATAGCTCCTGAAATCAGCGAGAATAGTGGACCTTCCATCATGGACAGGTCAGGTAGCCAGAACACCCATCAGGCGTGCTCTTTATTTGTCTACACCCTAAAAATGGGTCTGGAAATGAACTTTTCAAGCGCTTGCAGGGGACTTTTTTTGCAGTTTGTTGTCTATCGCATAGACTGGGTGAACAGCACACATTGTTAAAGTGCGATAAGCGCCACAGTGCGACGTGATGGTGATGTTATTTTTCGCGACGGATCGCTATAACTCATCATGCAAACATCGATAATCAACAGATGAATAAATCATGATAAAAAATGTGTTGTTAACGCTGATGATGTGCAGTGGATTGGTTTTACTGGGTGGCTGCTCCAGCGTAATGTCACATACCGGCGGCAAAGAGGGGACCTACCCCGGCACACGCGCCAGCGCCGAAATGATCGGCAGCAGTGATACAAACTGGGGCACCAAATCGCTGGCAATCCTGGATATGCCCTTTACCGCCGTCATGGATACGATACTCTTGCCGTGGGACTTCTTCCGCACAGACAGCTCAGTGAAGTCGCGAGTGGAAAAGAGCGAGGAGAAAACAAAGATGACCAACGCCGTTATCCCCCCGGCAAGAATGCCCGCTCACTGATTTATCGTTCGGTTTCCGTCACCCAAAGCTGGCGGAAACCGTCAACCTCTTCCATCCACGCGATTAACGCCCCATCCGGCGAAAAAACAACGGCGTCCGCGGAAGGCGGGCTGTCATGACTCTCCGTTAAAAAGGCGATTGCCCCGCTCTGCGCGTCGCAGCAGGCAATGCGGTTTTCCAGCACAAACCCCAACCACTGGCCTGACGGGTGCCAGTTGAACGCTGACTGAATATCGGTCGCGTTATGCGTAAGCTGGCGCGGCTCTCCCCCCTGCGCCGGGATCAGCCAGAGCTGAACAATACCGCGATCATCGCGCATCAAAAACGCAATGTCCGTGGCTTGCGGGTTACTCCGCACCCAATGGCGCGGAACGTTTACCAGCCCAGGGAAAGCGCGATCATGCGTAAAGGTCAGACGGCGCTGAACAACGCCCGCAGGCGGCGCTGGCAGCGTTGATTCTGTTCCGGTCAGCGGCATATCGCCTGCCTGTTTCCAGCCTTTTTCATCCTGCGGCAACGCCACCAGAAACAGCTCCGGCACTTTTTCACCCTTCGCCGACAAGGTATCGCCAATAAACGCCAGCGCATGATCGCCCACCCACCCCTCTTCGTAGGCGCGGTTAATGTCATCGCTGCCCGGCCGTGGCGCCGGCGTGGTCTGGCTCACTAACACGCACCAGT
Source organism: Citrobacter sp. CK191 (assembly GCF_030333435.1). Classification (NCBI taxonomy): domain Bacteria; kingdom Pseudomonadati; phylum Pseudomonadota; class Gammaproteobacteria; order Enterobacterales; family Enterobacteriaceae; genus Citrobacter; species Citrobacter sp. CK191. The sequence continues at coordinate 169,375 of NZ_JAOWFX010000011.1, forward strand.
GGCTGCCGCTGTACTCCCGAGGATGCTGAACCGCCACCGTAACCGGGCCATACGGCACCGCAACGCCGACGTTGCGCAAGTCCAGCGCCGGATCGCGCTCATGCAGTACATGGTCGTTATAGGTGAAGCTGACACGCTCGCCGTTCGGACTGAACACATGCACATGGCTGCCGCCGCGCAGCGCGCCGGGCGTATACGGCACGGTGATGTCCATTGCATCCAGATTCGTCACGCGGTTTTGCGCCGCTATCACGCCGCGACGATGGTGGAAATCATAATGCCACGTCTCGTCCGGGTTCTCCGGGCCATGAATGAACACATAGCGATCGTCTTGTGGATGAACGGTCACCACGCCAACGTGCGCGCCCTGCGTAGCGCGATAAATGACCTCAATCTCGCCAGTCCGTACGTTGACGCGCTCAATCGTCTCACCGGTAAACGAGGCGCCTGACGGACGCACATCAAAAACCAGCCACTGGCTGTCCGCCGTCCAGGTGTTGGTATTCGTAAGCTGATGATGACGCGAAGCGAAAGTGATTTGTTTCATGGAGATACCCTGATGCGCGGTTTTCGCATCAGGGTATAGCATTGGAAGAAATTAGCCTACCCGTTTAACGTCGCCGACCAGCAGGATATAAGAGAGCTCCATTTGGGGAGGGTAGCTACCGCTTTTAAAAACTCAGAATATTAACTTACTAACAGTCATGTTATTGCGATATTTAACTAAAATGTTGGCAACAAAAAGTGAATTCAGGATGCTGCTAATGATAATATAGGTGATAATGAGTTTCATTCGCGATTATGGTTTGTTAACATACCTGCCTGTTATAAACCAGTCTGCATCAATAAAATGGCCAGTGAAGGCCTCTTCCAGGCAGAGATATGCGAAAAAAAATAATCCTGACTTCTTTGATAGCGTTAGCCAGTCTGAGCCTGAGCTCCTGTAGCCAGCCTGCATCAATAAACCAGAATAAACCATTACAAACAGCCCGCGTTTCTGACGGGAAAATAGTTGATTTAAAAAGCAATAAAACCATTACCAAACAAGAGCTTTTGGCTGAGCTTGCCGTTGCCCGGCAGCTTATTATTGGCGAAAAACACGATAATGCCGGACATCATCAGATTGAGCTCTGGCTTATTCAAAACCTGCCCACCCGGCGACCACAGGGGAGTGTGCTGCTTGAGATGCTGACGGCAGACCAGCAGCCCCGCGTTAACCAGGTTAAACGCTGGCTGAAAGATGATCCCGTGGTCCGGGATGGCCGTATTCAGGAACTGCTTAACTGGCAAAAAGGGTGGCCCTGGGAGATGTATGGCGACATAGTCATGCAGGCATTACGTGCGCCTTACCCTCTGCTCAATGCCAACATTGACCGGGATCGGGTAATGGCGCTGTACAAAAAAAACGAATTTCCTGAAGGGAAAAAATCCACAGCACCTGCGGTACAAGAAGCTCTGCGCGAAACCATCATAGCCATGCATGAAGGCAACATTGAAGGCCAGCAACTGGCGTCAATGCTCTCTGTTCAGCAACAGCGGGATCGCTACATGGCCCGCCAGCTTCTGGATGCCCCGGCTCCGTCGTTGTTGATTGCAGGAGGTTATCACGCGTCAAAAAGTATCGGCGTACCGTTACACATAGAAGATCTCGCCCCCGCCACCCAGCCTGTGGTGTTGATGCTCGCAGAAAAAGGGATGAACATCACCGTAGATCATGCTGACTACGTGTGGTTCGTGACGCCAGACACTGCAAAACGGTAAACCATGGATGATGAATATTCTCTACCTTCCACGACCGGCAAAATGGAGCGGCTGGTTTATCTGTTCACTGCTGCTTCATGGACTGCTTTTCCTTGCGTTTGTCTGGCGGTTTTCCGACGTACAGCCCGCCACGCCTCCTGCCCCGGCGATAATGCTGCAATGGGCCGATAATATAGAGGCTCCTTCTTCTCCTCTTCCGCTTCCGGTGGGAATCGCTCAGCAGGAATCCGCAGCGGCAGAAGAAAAGCAGCAGGCTGAGGACAGGCAGCAGCGTCCTGTCACTGAAGACAGGGATGCGACCATTGAAATAACCAGGAAGAAAAAGGCATCCGACGGGGAAAAGAAAAAGCCACGTCCGCCACGTAAGATAAAGGATCAAACCAGCGACAGCAGCCACGCAGCCGTTTCCAGTAATGCCGCGCCTCAGGCCCCGATCGAATCATCCCGTATTGCTGCGCCTTTCAACAGCGACTCAGCAAAGCGAGACAATTCCGGGGCATCCTGGGAAAGCAGAGTGAAAGGCCACCTTAACCGTTATAAACGTTACCCAGGCGATGCCAGAAAACGCGCACGAACCGGCACAGCCGTAGTGACTTTTACCGTTAACGCACAAGGCACCGTTGTCAGTAATTCTCTGGCAACGTCTTCGGGAACCCTCTCTCTTGATCGCGAAGCTGTTGCCGTTTTAGAACGCGCTCAACCACTTCCCAGACCACCAGCTGAAATATTAGAGGGAGGCTTCTTTAAAGTAAAAATGCCGATTACCTTTGATCTGACGGAGTTAAGGGAAAATTAGCGACTCTGGTTCGTTTAACTGAAATTTGATATTCATTTTTATGCTGAACATTTTATCAGACTTCACTGCTGTCGAAAAAATCAAGAAAACGTCAGAGAAGTTTTATTAAAAAAAATAAACAAAGATCTGGATCTTTTATTTATTACGATACTTCTAAGGATATGTATGAACGTTATTAAACTGGCCATCGGCTCAGGCATATTATTGCTCAGCTGCGGTGCTTACGCACAATCCATCAGTGAAAAAACAGGTACCGATAAAAAAGGAGCGGCAGAATTCAGCCCGCTCAACGTTTCTATCGGGAAGACGACCAGTGAGCAGGAAGCTCTTGAGAAAACAGGCGCGACCAGTTCCCGGACAACGGACAAAAACCTGCAATCACTCGACGCAACGCTGCGCAGCATGCCCGGTACTTATACCCAAATCGATCCAGGCCAGGGAGCAGTAAGTGTGAATATTCGCGGCATGAGCGGATTTGGCCGCGTAAACACTATGGTGGACGGTATCACCCAAAGTTTTTACGGCTCCTCAACCTCCGGTACCACTGCACATGGCTCAACCAACAATATGGCTGGCGTACTTATCGACCCTAATTTTCTGGTAGCAGTTGATGTTACGCGCGGCGACAGCAGTGGCCCGGCAGGAGTCAACGCCCTGGCCGGTAGTGCAAACATGCGTACTATTGGCGTTGACGATGTGATATTTAACGGTAATACATATGGCCTTCGTTCACGTTTCTCAGTCGGCAGCAATGGGCTTGGGCGCAGCGGAATGATCGCCGTCGGTGGAAAAACCGACGCTTTTACGGATACAGGCAGCGTTGGCGTTATGGCCGCTGTGAGCGGCAGTTCTGTTTACTCTAATTTCTCAAATGGCTCTGGAATTAACAGCAAAGAGTTTGGTTATGATAAATATATGAAGCAGAACCCCAAATCCCAACTGTATAAAATGGATATCAGACCAGACGAATTTAACAGCTTCGAACTTTCCGCTCGAACCTATGAAAATAAATTTACACGTCGTGATATAACCAGTGACGACTATTACATTAAATATCATTACACCCCTTTTTCTGAATTAATTGACTTTAACGTAACGGCCAGTACCAGCCGCGGTAATCAAAAGTATCGTGATGGCTCGCTGTATACTTTCTACAAAACCTCAGCGCAAAATCGTTCTGACGCGCTGGATATCAACAATACCAGCCGGTTCACTGTCGCGGACAATGACCTGGAGTTTATGCTGGGCAGCAAACTGATGCGTACCCGCTATGACCGGACCATTCACTCAGCGGCGGGCGACCCGCAAGCGAATCAGGAATCGATCGAGAACAATCCGTTCGCACCCTCCGGCCAGCAGGATATTTCAGCGCTGTATACCGGGCTGAAGGTTACGCGCGGCATCTGGGAGGCAGATTTCAATCTCAACTACACACGTAACAGGATCACAGGGTACAAGCCCGCCTGCGATTCACGCGTTATCTGCGTGCCACAGGGTAGCTACGATATTGACGATAAGGAGGGTGGCTTCAACCCTTCAGTTCAGCTTTCTGCTCAGGTAACACCATGGCTTCAGCCGTTCATTGGCTACAGCAAATCCATGCGCGCCCCGAACATCCAGGAGATGTTCTTCTCTAATTCAGGAGGCGCATCCATGAACCCATTCCTGAAGCCTGAACGTGCAGAAACCTGGCAGGCGGGTTTTAACATTGATACCAGAGATTTACTGGTCGAACAGGATGCCCTGCGCTTTAAGGCTCTGGCGTACCGCAGCAGGATCCAGAACTACATCTACAGCGAGTCTTATCTGGTTTGTTCTGGAGGTCGTAAATGCAGTATGGCTGAGGTGATTGGCAATGACTGGGAGGGCATGAGCGATGAATACAGCGACAATATGTACATCTACGTTAACTCGGCAAGCGACGTTATCGCAAAGGGCTTCGAACTGGAGATGGATTATGATGCAGGTTTTGCCTTTGGTCGACTCTCTTTCAGCCAGCAGCAAACAGACCAGCCAACCTCCATCGCCAGCACCTACTTTGGCGCAGGGGATATGACCGAACTGCCCAGAAAATACATGACGCTGGATACCGGTGTTCGCTTCTTCGATAACGCGTTGACCCTGGGCACTATCATAAAATACACAGGCAAGGCTCGTCGCCTGTCGCCTGATTTTGAGCAGGACGAACATACCGGCGCAATAATCAAACAGGATTTGCCGCAGATCCCAACAATTATAGATCTCTATGGTACTTACGAGTACAACCGCAACCTGACACTGAAACTTTCGGTACAAAACCTGATGAACAGAGATTATTCGGAGGCGCTGAATAAGCTCAACATGATGCCGGGTCTTGGTGACGAGACCCACCCGGCCAATTCCGCGCGTGGCAGAACATGGATATTTGGCGGGGACATTCGTTTCTGATAACAATTTCCGCCAGGTTCAGACAGTACGTTTTCTCTCTTATGTCAATTTTATTGCAGGAACGAAAAATGAATATTTTCACTTTATCCAAAGCACCGCTATACCTGTTAATTTCACTATTTTTACCCACGATGGCCATGGCTATCGATCCACCTGAACGCGAACTTTCGCGATTTGCCCTAAAAACGAATTACCTTCAGTCCCCTGACGAAGGCGTCTATGAACTGGCTTTTGATAATGCCAGTAAAAAGGTGTTTGCAGCAGTCACCGATCGTGTAAATCGTGAAGCCAATAAAGGCTATCTGTATTCGTTTAATTCAGATTCGCTGAAAGTCGAAAATAAATACACGATGCCATACCGGGCATTTTCGCTGGCGATAAATCAGGATAAACATCAGCTCTATATCGGACACACCCAGTCAGCGTCCCTGCGTATCAGTATGTTTGACACCTCAACCGGCAAACTGGTAAGAACCAGCGACAGGTTAAGTTTTAAAGCGGCAAACGCTGCAGATTCGCGTTTTGAGCATTTGCGCCATATGGTTTACAGCCAGGATTCCGATACCCTGTTTGTGAGTTATAGCAATATGCTGAAAACGGCCGAGGGCATGAAGCCTCTGCATAAGCTGTTAATGCTCGACGGGACGACGCTTGCCTTAAAAGGCGAGGTTAAGGATGCTTACAAAGGTACAGCGTATGGTCTGACGATGGATGAAAAAACACAGAAAATCTACGTTGGCGGAAGAGATTACATCAACGAAATTGATGCGAAAAATCAGACGCTGCTGCGTACCATCCCGTTGAAAGATCCGAGACCACAAATCACAAGTGTGCAGAATCTGGCGGTGGACTCCGCTTCTGACCGTGCCTTTGTGGTGGTATTCGACCATGACGATCGCTCCGGTACAAAAGATGGACTCTATATTTTTGACTTACGCGACGGTAAACAGCTTGGCTATGTGCACACAGGAGCCGGAGCTAACGCGGTGAAATACAATCCGAAATATAACGAACTGTATGTCACCAACTTCACCAGCGGCACCATCAGCGTAGTGGATGCCACCAAATACAGCATCACCCGTGAATTTAACATGCCGGTCTACCCAAACCAGATGGTGTTATCGGACGACATGGATACCCTTTACATTGGCATCAAAGAAGGCTTTAACCGCGACTGGGATCCAGATGTGTTTGTAGAAGGGGCTAAAGAACGCATTCTGAGCATTGATTTGAATAAGTCGTGATCGGACCGTTCCCCCGTCAAACTGGCCGGGGGAACGGCAAACCAGCGAAGTACTGTAGTCCGCCGCGTCAGTGGGTTCCCGGATGGCGGTTTCTCTTAATCCAGGCCAGCCACTTAATTCAGCACAAATTTCTCAATTGCGTATGCCACACCGTCTTCCAGGTTGGATTTGGTGACAAAATTAGCCACCTCTTTCACCGACGGAATCGCGTTGTCCATCGCCACACCCATGCCTGCATATTCGATCATCGCGATGTCGTTTTCCTGATCGCCAATCGCCATGATTTCTTCCGGCTTGATCCCCAGCGCATCGGCCAGCGACTTCACGCCAGTGCCTTTATTGACGCGTTTATCCAGGATTTCGAGGAAGTACGGCGCACTTTTTAGCACGGTATATTTCTCTTTTACTTCCGCCGGAATACGCGCAATGGCCTGATCAAGGATGACGGGTTCATCAATCATCATCACTTTCAGGAACTGCGTTGCCGGGTCCATTTTCTCCGCTTCACAGAACACCAGCGGAATGGTGGCGACATAGGATTCATGTACGGTGTAGTAGCTGATATCACGGTTTGCGGTGTACAGCGTGTTGCGATCCAGCGCGTGGAAATGTGAGCCGACTTCGCGGGACAACTTCTCCAGAAAGCGGTAATCGTCATAGCTCAGCGCCGTTTGCGCAACGGTACTGCCATCGCCCGCTTTCTGCACCAGCGCGCCATTGTAGGTGATGCAGTAGTCGCCGGGTTGTTCCATGTGAAGCTCTTTCAGATAGCTATGGACACCCGCATACGGACGGCCAGTGGTCAGCACCACGTTAACGCCACGGGCGCGCGCGGCGGCAATCGCCGTTTTTACCGCAGGTGAAATGGTGTGATCGGGCAGCAAAAGGGTGCCATCCATATCGATAGCAATGAGTTTGATAGCCATGAGTTCCCCGGATTAAATGAGTCCGTCCTCATGCTAACGCGATTCCGCTCAAAAAACAGCAACGAAAAGGGGGATAGAAAGGGGAACCGGGATTCCCCTTTTGCAGATCGGTTGTAGGCCGGATAAGGCCTAAGCCGCCATCCGGCAAAGGCTGACGAACAGCCTGATGGCGCTTCGCTTATCAGGCCTACAAGCTGATTAGATATCGATGTTTGCCGCTTTCAGGGCGTTCTCTTCGATAAAGGCGCGACGCGGTTCAACGGCATCGCCCATCAGCGTAGTGAACAGCTGGTCGGCGGCAATCGCATCTTTCACGGTGACGCGCAGCATACGACGGCTTTCCGGGTCCATCGTGGTTTCCCACAGCTGATCCGGGTTCATCTCGCCCAAACCTTTATAGCGCTGAATCGCCAGGCCACGACGGGACTCTTTCACCAGCCACTCCAGCGCCTGCTCGAAGCTCGCAACCGGCTGACGGCGCTCGCCGCGTTCAATGAACGCATCGTCTTCGATCAGACCGCGCAGCTTCTCGCCGAGCGTGCAGATGCGACGGTATTCGCCGCCGGTAACAAACTCGTGATCCAGCGGATAGTCGGTATCCACGCCGTGGGTACGCACACGAACAATCGGTTCGAACTGCTGCTGTTCGGCGTTCTCGCGAACGTCAAACTTCCACTGGCTGCCGTGCTGCTCTTTCTCGTTCAGCTCGGTAATCAGCGCGTTCACCCAACGGGTGACAGCCTGTTCGTTGCTAAGATCGGCTTCCGTCAGCGTCGGCTGATAAACCAGCTCTTTCAGCAGCGCTTTCGGGAAGCGACGCTCCATACGGCCAATCATTTTCTGCGTCGCGTTGTAATCAGAAACCAGTTTTTCTAACGCTTCGCCCGCCAGTGCCGGTGCGCTGGCATTGGTGTGCAGCGTTGCGCCATCCAGAGCGATGGAGATCTGGTACTGATCCATCGCTTCATCGTCTTTAATGTACTGTTCCTGCTTGCCTTTCTTCACTTTGTACAGCGGCGGCTGCGCAATGTAGACGTGACCGCGCTCGACGATTTCCGGCATCTGACGATAGAAGAAGGTCAACAGCAGCGTACGGATGTGCGAGCCGTCGACGTCCGCATCGGTCATGATGATGATGCTGTGATAGCGCAGTTTATCCGGGTTGTACTCGTCACGACCGATGCCGCAGCCCAGTGCGGTGATCAGCGTCGCCACTTCCTGGGAAGAGAGCATCTTGTCGAAGCGCGCTTTCTCCACGTTGAGGATTTTACCCTTCAGCGGCAGAATCGCCTGGTTCTTGCGGTTACGACCCTGTTTAGCAGAGCCGCCCGCGGAGTCCCCTTCCACAAGGTACAGTTCAGACAGCGCCGGGTCACGTTCCTGACAATCCGCCAGTTTACCCGGCAGACCCGCCAGATCCAGTGCGCCTTTACGACGCGTCATTTCACGCGCACGACGCGCGGCTTCACGCGCACGCGCCGCATCGATAATTTTGCCGACCACGATTTTGGCGTCGGACGGGTTTTCCAGCAGGTATTCGCTCAGCAGCTCGTTCATCTGCTGTTCCACCGCCGATTTCACCTCGGAAGAGACCAGTTTATCTTTGGTCTGGGAGGAGAATTTCGGGTCCGGCACCTTCACGGAAACCACGGCAATCAGGCCTTCACGCGCATCGTCGCCGGTGGCGCTGACTTTGGCTTTCTTGCTGTAGCCTTCTTTATCCATATAGGCGTTCAGGGTACGGGTCATCGCCGCACGGAAGCCTGCAAGGTGCGTACCGCCGTCACGCTGCGGAATGTTGTTGGTAAAGCAGTAGATGTTTTCCTGGAAACCGTCGTTCCACTGCAATGCCACTTCCACGCCGATACCGTCTTTTTCGGTGGAGAAGTAGAAGATATTCGGGTGGATCGGCGTTTTGTTCTTGTTGAGGTACTCAACAAACGCTTTGATGCCGCCTTCGTAGTGGAAATGGTCTTCTTTGCCGTCGCGCTTGTCTTTCAGACGAATAGAGACGCCGGAGTTCAGGAAGGACAGCTCACGCAGACGCTTAGCCAGAATTTCGTATTCAAATTCGGTGACGTTGGTGAAGGTTTCCAGGCTCGGCCAGAAACGCACCATCGTACCGGTTTTGTCAGTTTCGCCAGTCACCGCCAGCGGCGCCTGCGGTACGCCATGCTCATAGATCTGACGGTGGATTTTGTTATCGCGCTGGATAACCAGTTCCAGTTTCTGGGACAGGGCGTTAACCACGGAAACACCCACGCCGTGCAGACCGCCGGACACTTTATAGGAGTTATCGTCGAATTTACCGCCCGCGTGCAGCACGGTCATGATCACTTCCGCAGCAGAAACGCCCTCTTCCGGGTGAATACCGGTCGGGATGCCACGCCCGTCATCCTGCACGGATACGGAGTTATCGGCATGAATGGTGACGATAATGTCTTTACAGTGACCCGCGAGCGCTTCGTCGATAGCGTTATCTACCACCTCGAATACCATGTGGTGCAGACCGGTGCCGTCATCCGTGTCGCCGATATACATACCCGGGCGCTTACGCACCGCATCCAGCCCTTTCAGGACTTTGATACTGGAGGAGTCATAAGAATTCGACATCAACGTTTCTCGCTCAATTTATCTTGGGTTAATCCGTTATTTTACCCTTTTCCACGGTGAACATCTTCGAATTTTTGTCCGACATGTCCAGAACGTGTTCAGCGCTGATTGCGCTGACAAAGACCTGTGATTGCGTCGCTTTCAAGCGGCTGGCCAGCAGCCCGCGACGCGCATCATCAAGTTCAGAGGCAAAATCATCTATCAGGTAGAGACACCGCCGCCCGCTTTCACGGGTGAGGAACTCCCCTTGCGCCAGTCGTAAAGCGCACATCAGCAGTTTAAGCTGCCCACGCGATAAGGTATCTTCCACCGGCGCACCGTCAGCACGAATGCGGAAATCCGCTTTGTGCGGGCCATGCGCGGTGTAGGTCAACATGCGATCGCGTTCGAAGCTCCGCTCCAGCACCTCGGCATAATCCGTCTCTTTTTCCCAACCGCGCTGAAAAGAGAAGGTGAGGGAGAACTCCGGTAGAAATTGCTGGCAGGTATCCGCCATATCCTGCGCAATACCAGCACTGTACTCAGCACGCCAGGTACTGATTTGTTCCGCGAGAGGAATCAACTCCTTATCCCACGGACGCAATTGTTCATAACGGCTTACCTGGCGCAGCGCCGCGTTGCGCTGCTTGAGCAACCGCTTCAGGTTGCTCCAGGCGGTAAAAAAACCGACTTCGTTGTGAAAGCATCCCCAGTCAAGGAACGCTCTTCTGTATTTGGGGCCGCCGTTGAGTAAAGTAAACCCCTCAGGGGTAATCAACTGCATCGGCATCAGGTGCGCCAGCTCCGCCACTTTGTGACCGTCGGTGCCGTCGATGCGCACTTTGCTGTAGCCCAGCTTGTCTTTCGTCAGGCCGATGGCGGTTTCGCGCTCTTCCCCTTGCAAACGTCCGTGGAGGACAAACGACTCCTGCTCGTGACGAATGACGCGGCCAATCTGCAAACTGCGAAACGCCCGGCCGTGGCCGAGCGTATAGATTGCCTCCAGCACGCTGGTTTTGCCGCTACCGTTTGCGCCAACCAGGAAGTTAAAGCCGGGGGATAAAGCGAGATCCGCATTTTCAATATTGCGAAAGTCGCGGATCAACAGGCGGGTGAGCGACATTACAGTCTCATTGGCATCACAACATACGCAGCACTTTGAGACGCCGCATCTTCAATCTGTACGCTGGAAACGGAGTCTGTCAGCAGAATACGCACGGTTTCACATTTCAGCGCATTCAGCACATCGAGCACGTAGCTGACGTTAAAGCCGATCTCCATCTCAGTACCGCCGTAGGTGACGTCCAGAATCTCTTCCGCTTCTTCCTGTTCCGGGTTGTTGGCGGTGATTTTGAGTTGGTTTTCGCTCACATACAGGCGTACGCCACGGAATTTCTCGTTGGAGAGAATCGCCGCGCGGGCAAACGCCTGCTTGAGAATATCGCAACCCGCTTCCAGCGTTTTGTCCGGGTTCTTCGGCAATACGCGGCGATAATCCGGGAAACGACCATCAACCAGCTTGGACGTAAAAATAAAATCACCGACGTGGGCGCGGATGTTGTTACTGCCGATCTGTACGCGCAGCGGGGTTTCGCCGCCGTCGAGCATACGCATCAGCTCAATCACGCCTTTACGCGGCACAATCACCGAATGGTTAGGCAGAGATTGCCCGACCGGCATAGAGCAGACCGCCAGACGGTGACCGTCGGTCGCGACGGTACGCAACTCTTCACCTTCAGTCTCAAACAGCATGCCGTTTAAGTAGTAACGCACGTCCTGATGCGCCATTGAGAACTGGGTGGCTTCAATCAGGCGCTTCATCGTTGCCTGCGGCAGGGTGAATTCGACTTCGCTCTGCCAGTCATCCAGATTAGGGAAATCGGCGGCAGGCAGCGTGGAAAGCGAGAAACGGCTACGCCCGGAGCGCACCAGCATCCGATCGCCTTCCAGCTGGACGGCGATTTCAGCCCCTTCCGGCAAGCCACGGCAGATATCAAAGAATTTCCGCGCCGGGACGGTAGTTGCGCCTGGTTCATGAGGCTGAATCAACGCAACGCGCGCCACCATTTCCATTTCAAGATCGGTGCCCGTCAGCGACAGCGTACCGTCAGCTACCTGCAACAGCAGGTTACCGAGAATGGGCAGCGTAGGACGACCGCCCAGCGGGCCACTGACCTGCTGAAGCGGTTTTAATAAATGTTCACGTTCAACGGTAAATTTCATAGCGTCACGAAGATAATGTTCTGATTAAGTTTGAGAAATCTTCTTTAATATCATGGCTTTCTTCACGCAACTGCTCAATCTTACGGCAGGCATGAAGTACGGTAGTGTGGTCACGTCCACCAAACGCGTCGCCAATTTCCGGCAGACTGTGGTTGGTGAGCTCCTTTGCCAGCGCCATAGCCATCTGACGCGGGCGCGCTACCGAGCGAGATCGACGCTTGGAAAGCAGATCCGCGATTTTAATTTTGTAATACTCCGCCACCGTCTTCTGGATATTGTCGATGGTGACCAGCTTTTCCTGCAACGCCAGCAGATCGCGCAGCGCTTCACGCACAAAGTCGATAGTGATAGCGCGTCCGGTAAAGTTAGCGTTAGCGATCACGCGGTTCAGCGCCCCTTCCAGCTCACGCACGTTAGAGCGTAGTCGCTTGGCAATAAAGAACGCCACCTCGCCAGGCAAACGAATATCATTTTCGTCCGCTTTTTTCATCAGGATCGCCACGCGGGTTTCCAGCTCAGGCGGTTCGATCGCCACCGTCAACCCCCAACCGAAGCGGGATTTCAGACGATCTTCAACGCCGTTGATCTCTTTTGGATAACGATCCGACGTCAAAATGATCTGCTGATTCCCTTCTAACAGGGCGTTAAAGGTGTGGAAAAACTCTTCCTGGGATCGTTCTTTATTGGCGAAGAATTGAATGTCATCAATAAGCAGTGCGTCAACGGAACGGTAGTAGCGTTTAAACTCTTCGATCGCGTTGTTTTGCAAGGCTTTAACCATGTCCTGCACAAAGCGCTCGGAGTGCATATACACCACTTTCGCATTTGGTTTGCGCGCCATAATGCCGTTGCCCACCGCATGCAACAGGTGAGTTTTACCCAGACCGGTGCCGCCGTAGAGGAACAAGGGATTGTAGGCGCCGCCGGGGTTGTCCGCCACCTGACGCGCCGCCGCGCGCGCCAGTTGGTTGGATTTACCTTCGACGAAGTTATCAAACGTGTGTTTCACGTTGACGTTAGAGCGGTAGGTCGGTTCTGCCGGAGCCGGCACGTTATCCCAGCCCGGGCGCGCCGCAACTGGCGCCGCACGCTGTGGCTGCGCCTGAGCGACCTGCGCAGGCGCAACAACATTGTTGACCGGCGTTTTGAGCGTTTGAGTGACAGGCTTCGTCCCGACCTCAAAACGCAGCTGTGGGGCATCCGCTCCGCAGAAATTATTCAGCAGTCCATTGATATTATTGAGGTACTTGTCTCTTACCCAATCGAGCACAAAACGGTTTGGCGCATACAAAGCCAGCGTGTTATCGCTCAGTTCCGCCTGCAACGGGCGTATCCACATACTGAATTCTGTGGCTGGTAACTCATCCTGCAATCGGGCAAGACACTGCTGCCAAAGCGAAAGTGACACGGCGGACTCCACTCGAACAAAAGTCGATAAATGACAAAGGCTGAAACATTCATGATTGTTGACGCACGTCGAAAAGACCCTGTGCATAAAAGGGTGACGTGCGAATTGCTATCTGCAATTTTACCCGATCAGGATCCGTTGAAACGATCAGGACCGCGGATCATAGCCTAAACTGAGCAAGAGATCTTCTGTTTCTCACAGATTCTTCCCGATTTATCCACAGGATGATCCAGAACCGGGTAAGTGTAAACGATCCAGGCGAAGTGCTGCACGATTTCGCGCGCATATTGAAAAAATTAATGAGTAAAGATGCCAGGCTGTGCCCTCAATTGCGCGTGGCGTCGACGCTGAGCCAGAAACGCGTAGTCAAGGCAGAAGGCGCCGGACATAGTGGGCCTATGTTCAAGCCTGACAACGCAGAGTACGCGTTTCTGGCACGCGTCCCGAAGGGCTGGGACTATTTTGGCCCATTGCCGCGTTGCTCTCCGCGCATTTGGGCCCCCAAACCCCACGGCTCGCGCCTTGCCCTGGGCCAAAATAATCGCCAGCGACGTTCACGATCAATTGAGGACACAGCCTGATACTGCATAAACGATCTAATAAAGATCCCGTGCGATCCTTGCGCTTTGTTCGGCAGTCCGTATAATCCTCCACCCGTTGTACAATGCCCATCGTACGGCGTTAGCGCTGCTTGTTTTTCGCGCGAAAAGGTGCGGAAAAACGCAGGGTTTTAAGGAAAGAGAATTGACTCTGGAGTGTACAATTATTACAATCCGGCCTCTTTAATCACCCACGCTGAGGCGTAAGTCGTTCGATAATCGTTCGGGTATACGCAAAAGTCAGTGAATTTATTCAAGTTTAGGTAGAAATCGCCATGAAACGCACTTTTCAACCGTCTGTACTGAAGCGCAACCGTTCTCACGGCTTCCGTGCTCGTATGGCTACTAAAAATGGTCGTCAGGTTCTGGCACGTCGTCGTGCTAAAGGCCGCGCTCGTCTGACCGTTTCCAAGTAATAAAAGCTAACCCCTGAGTGGTTAAGCTCGCATTTCCCAGGGAGTTACGTTTGTTAACTCCCAGTCATTTCACATTTGTCTTCCAGCAGCCACAACGGGCTGGCACGCCGCAAATCACCATCCTCGGCCGCCTGAATTCGCTGGGGCATCCCCGCATCGGTCTAACCGTCGCCAAGAAAAACGTTCGACGCGCGCATGAACGCAATCGGATTAAACGTCTGACGCGTGAAAGCTTCCGTCTGCGTCAACATGAACTCCCTGCAATGGATTTCGTGGTGGTGGCGAAAAAAGGGGTTGCCGACCTCGATAACCGTGCTCTCTCGGAAGCGTTGGAAAAATTATGGCGCCGCCACTGTCGCCTGGCTCGCGGGTCCTGATAGCCCTTATACGGGTCTATCAACGCCTGATCAGTCCGCTGCTTGGGCCGCATTGCCGTTTCACGCCAACCTGCTCAAGCTACGGAATTGAGGCATTGCGCAGGTTTGGAGTGATAAAAGGCAGTTGGTTGACGGTGAAACGCGTATTAAAATGCCACCCTTTACACCCTGGTGGTGACGATCCCGTCCCGCCCGGACCATTTGATACCAGAGAACACTAACGATGGATTCGCAACGCAATCTTTTAGTCATCGCTTTGCTGTTCGTGTCTTTCATGATCTGGCAAGCCTGGGAGCAGGATAAAAATCCGCAGCCTCAGACCCAACAGACCACGCAGACAACGACCACCGCAGCGGGTAGCGCCGCCGACCAGGGCGTACCGGCCAGTGGCCAGGGGAAACTGATTACGGTTAAGACCGACGTGCTTGATCTGACCATCAACACCCGTGGCGGTGATGTTGAGCAGGCCTTGCTGCCAACTTACCCGAAAGAGTTGGGTTCTAAAGAACCGTTCCAGTTGCTGGAAACGACTCCGCAGTTTATCTACCAGGCGCAGAGCGGCCTGACCGGTCGTGACGGCCCGGATAACCCGGCTAACGGCCCGCGTCCGCTGTACAGCGTCGATAACGACACGTTTGTCCTCGCGGATGGCCAGAACGAACTGCATGTTCCGATGACCTGGACTGACGCCGCTGGCAACACCTTCACCAAAACGTTTGTCCTCAAACGCGGTGAATATGCGGTCAACGTCAACTACAGCGTGCAGAACGCCGGTGAGAAACCGCTGGAGATCTCCACCTTTGGTCAGTTGAAGCAATCCATCAATCTGCCGTCTCATCGCGACACCGGTAGCAGCAACTTTGCACTGCATACCTTCCGTGGCGCGGCGTACTCCACGCCGGATGAGAAGTACGAAAAATACAAATTCGACACCATTGCCGATAACGAAAACCTGAACGTCAGCTCCAACGGCGGTTGGGTCGCCATGTTGCAGCAGTACTTCGCAACGGCATGGATTCCGCGTAACGACGGCACCAATAACTTCTATACCGCTAATCTGGGTAACGGCATTGCCGCTATCGGCTATAAATCTCAGCCGGTTCTGGTACAGCCGGGTCAGACTGGCGCAATGACCAGCACCCTGTGGGTTGGCCCGGAAATTCAGGATAAAATGGCGGCCGTTGCACCGCACCTGGATCTGACCGTTGATTACGGTTGGCTGTGGTTCATCTCTCAGCCGCTGTTCAAACTGCTGAAATGGATTCATAGCTTCCTGGGTAACTGGGGCTTCTCCATCATCGTTATCACCTTTATCGTTCGTGGCATCATGTACCCGCTGACAAAAGCGCAGTACACCTCCATGGCGAAGATGCGTATGCTACAGCCGAAGATTCAGGCTATGCGCGAGCGTCTGGGCGATGACAAACAGCGTCAGAGCCAGGAAATGATGGCCCTGTACAAAGCTGAGAAGGTTAACCCGCTGGGCGGCTGCTTCCCGCTGATCATCCAGATGCCTATCTTCCTGGCGTTGTACTACATGCTGATGGGCTCCATTGAACTGCGTCATGCGCCGTTCGCACTGTGGATCCATGACTTGTCCGCACAGGACCCGTACTACATCCTGCCGATCCTGATGGGCGTGACGATGTTCTTCATCCAGAAGATGTCTCCGACCACCGTGACCGACCCGATGCAGCAGAAGATCATGACCTTTATGCCGGTCATCTTCACGGTATTCTTCCTGTGGTTCCCGTCAGGTCTGGTGCTGTACTATATCGTCAGCAACCTGGTAACCATCATCCAGCAGCAGCTGATTTACCGTGGTCTGGAGAAACGTGGCCTGCATAGCCGCGAGAAGAAAAGCTCCTGATTCCATGTAAGCCGGGTAAGCGTAGCGCCACCCGGCAATCAGAACAGCGATGACAGGGCGGTCAATTGACCGCCTTTTTTATTAGCAAAAAAGAGAAGATCATGAGCCATAACGACACTATCGTCGCCCAGGCTACCCCACCGGGACGCGGTGGCGTCGGTATCCTGCGTATTTCCGGTCTCAAGGCGCGCGAGGTGGCCGAAGCCGTATTGGGCAAGCTACCAAAACCGCGTTACGCCGATTACCTGCCGTTTAAAGATGCCGATGGCACGGCGCTGGATCAGGGGATCGCGCTGTGGTTTCCCGGCCCAAACTCGTTCACTGGTGAAGACGTACTGGAACTGCAAGGGCATGGCGGCCCGGTCATTCTCGACCTGCTGTTAAAACGTATTCTGACGCTCCCCGGCCTGCGCATTGCCAGACCGGGCGAGTTCTCCGAGCGCGCGTTCCTCAATGACAAGCTCGACTTAGCCCAGGCAGAAGCGATTGCCGACCTGATCGACGCCAGTTCCGAGCAGGCGGCACGCTCGGCGCTGAACTCGCTACAGGGGGCATTTTCCGCGCGTGTGAATCATCTTGTGGAAGCACTCACTCACCTGCGCATCTATGTGGAAGCGGCCATTGACTTCCCGGACGAGGAGATCGACTTTCTCTCCGACGGCAAAATTGAAGCCCAGCTCAACGGCGTGATCGCCGATCTCGATGCGGTACGCGCCGAAGCGCGTCAGGGCAGCCTGCTGCGTGAAGGGATGAAGGTGGTCATTGCCGGACGCCCTAACGCCGGGAAATCGAGCCTGCTGAACGCCCTGGCGGGCCGTGAGGCCGCCATTGTCACCGATATCGCTGGCACCACCCGCGACGTGCTGCGCGAGCATATTCACATCGACGGAATGCCGCTGCACATCATCGATACCGCCGGTCTGCGCGATGCCAGCGATGAAGTGGAACGTATTGGGATTGAGCGCGCCTGGCAGGAGATAGAACAGGCCGACCGCGTGCTGTTTATGGTGGATGGCACAACCACCGATGCCGTTGATCCGGCGGAAATCTGGCCGGACTTTATCGCCCGTTTACCGGCGAAACTGCCGATCACCGTTGTGCGCAACAAAGCTGACATCACTGGCGAGACGCTGGGTATCAGCGAGGTGAATGGTCACTCACTTGTCCGTCTTTCCGCCCGTACCGGCGAAGGCGTGGACGTATTGCGTAACCATCTCAAACAAAGCATGGGCTTTGACACCAATATGGAAGGCGGCTTCCTTGCCCGCCGTCGCCATCTTCAGGCGCTGGCAGAAGCCGCAGAACATCTCCAGCAGGGCAAATCACAGCTGCTTGGCGCCTGGGCTGGCGAACTGCTGGCGGAGGAGCTGCGTCTGGCACAGCAGGCGCTGAGTGAGATCACCGGCGAGTTTACCTCCGACGATCTGCTGGGCCGTATTTTCTCCAGCTTCTGTATTGGTAAGTGATGTTGTTTTGCCCGGTGGCACTACGTTTACCGGGCCGACTAAATCTGTAGGCCGGATAAGGCAAAGCCGCCATCCGGCAATAATAAATTTCCTCACAGGAAATCACCGTTATCCAAATGGCAACTCGCGTCACAGAAAAGCTCCCCGTATTCTTAGCGCCACGCTTATTGTGAGGACGCTATGACCCGCTTTCTAATCTGTAGTTTTGCCCTTGTTTTACTCTACCCAGCTGGCATCGACATGTATCTGGTCGGTTTACCCCGTATTGCCGCCGATCTGAACGCCAGCGAGGCGCAGCTGCACATCGCGTTTTCGGTATACCTGGCCGGGATGGCCACCGCAATGCTGTTTGCGGGTAAAGTTGCAGACCAGTCAGGGCGCAAACCGGTGGCGATAGCGGGCGCGGTGATATTCATCATCGCCTCCATGCTTTGCTCACGAGCAACGGATGGGTCGCTGTTCCTGACCGGGCGCTTTATTCAGGGCATCGGGGCGGGGTGCTGTTATGTGGTGGCGTTTGCGATTTTGCGCGACACGCTGGACGATCGCCGCCGGGCGAAAGTGTTATCGCTATTAAACGGAATTACCTGCATTGTGCCGGTATTAGCGCCAGTGTTAGGGCATTTGATTATGCTTAAATTCCCGTGGCAAAGTCTGTTTTACACGATGATAGCGATGGGTATCGCGGTATGCCTGCTCTCGGTGTTTATCCTGAAAGAAACGCGCCCGGCAACATGCTCATCGACCTCGCGCCCTCAGCAAAATGCAGAGTCGCTGCTCAACCGCTTTTTCCTCAGCCGTCTGGCGATCACCACGTTGAGCGTGTCGGTGATCCTCACATTTGTAAACACCTCGCCGGTGTTGCTCATGGAAATGATGGGCTTTGATCGCGGTGAATACGCCACCACAATGGCGCTGACGGCAGGCATCAGCATGGCGGTGTCGTTCTCAACGCCCTTTGCGCTGAGCGTATTTAAACCGCGCACGCTGATGCTCACGTCGCAAGGGCTGTTTCTGGCTGCGGGCATCGTACTCAGCCTCTCATCCTCTCACGCCGTCACGCTCTTTGGCCTGACGCTCATCTGCGCGGGTTTTTCAGTTGGCTTTGGCGTGGCGATGAGCCAGGCATTAGGCCCATTCTCACTGCGTGCTGGCGTCGCAAGCTCTGTACTCGGCATTGCACAGGTCTGCGGGTCATCGCTGTGGATATGGCTGGCGGCAGTCATTGGCTTTAACGCCCTGAATATGCTGATCGGGATTCTGATTGGCTGTAGCATGGTCTGTATCCTGTTACTGATGACCATACAGCCCGCAGCGCATTATGAAAAAATCCATCACCAGTCTCGATCTTAATCTGTTGTTATGTTTGCAGCTTCTGATGCAGGAGCGCAGCGTCACCAAAGCGGCGAAGCGGATGAACGTCACGCCCTCGGCGGTGAGTAAGTCGCTGTCAAAGCTGCGAACATGGTTTGATGACCCGCTGTTTGTGAACACGCCGCTGGGGCTGACGCCGACGCCGCTGATGGTCAATATGGAACAAAGCCTGGCGGACTGGATGCAGATGAGCAATCAGCTGCTTGATAAACCGCATCACGAATCGCCACGCGGCCTGAAATTTGAACTGGCGGCAGAGTCGCCGCTGGTAATGATCATGTTCAATTCTCTGTCGCAGCAGATTTATCAGCGCTATCCGCAGGCCACAATCAAGGTGCGTAACTGGGATTACGACTCGCTGGATGCCATTACACGCGGCGAGGTGGATCTCGGCTTTACCGGAAGGGAGAGCCATCCCCGTTCGCGGGAGCTTCTCAGCCTGCTGCCGCTGTCTATCGATTTTGAAGTCCTGTTCAGCGACCTCCCCTGGGTCTGGCTGCGGGAAGATCACCCGGCGCTACAAGAAGAGTGGAATCTGGAAACATTTTTACGCTATCCGCATATCAGCATTTGCTGGGAGCAAAGCGACACCTGGGCGCTGGATGATGTATTGCAGGAGATGGGCCGCAAACGCAACATCGCCTTAAGTTTACCGGGGTTTGAACAATCGCTGTTTATGGCCGCCCAGCCGAACCACTCGCTGCTGGCGACCGCGCCTCTCTACTGCCAGCGTTATAACCAGCTCCACCAGCTCCCGTTGGTCGCGCGTCCTCTCCCTTTTGACGCCGCCCAGCGAGAAAAGCTGATGGTGCCTTTTACCCTCCTTTGGCATAAACGTAACAGCCATAACCCTAAAATTATCTGGTTAAAAGAGACCATTAAAACGCTCTATAGCCACCTCTCCTGACGGTAAATTAACCACGACCGCGTCAGAAATGTAAAAGTCGCGTAAGCGCCGCTGTTTTTGTCGAACTTTTGACCAGTAAAACCTGTCCATAATCTACGTAAATGTTACTCTCGTAATAATCACGGACCATTAATCACGGAGCGAAAAATGGCGACACATTTTGCCAGAGGGATTCTTACGGAGGGACACCTGATTTCAGTCCGTCTGCCTTCTCCATGCCACATCGAAGCCAGAAACCTTCCCGCTCACCGCCGGACACGTTTTTTGGCTTCACGCGGCTTACTCGCTGAACTGATGTTTATGCTCTACGGAACCAGCGAGCTGCCGGAAATAGCTATTCAGGCCAAAGGGAAGCCTGTCTTTCGCGATAAAAATCTGCCCGCGTTCTCCATCTCATATGCCGGGAATATGGTGGGCGTGGCGCTGACAACGGAGGGGGAATGCGGTCTGGATATGGAATTACAGCGAGCCATGCGAGGCTTCCATAGCCCACTCTCAGCCGAGAGCCCGGCGTTCTCCAGCAACGAAAATCTGTGGATCAACAATCAGAGCGATCCCAACGAAGCGCGCGCGCAACTGATCACCTTACGCCAGAGCGTGCTAAAGCTAACCGGTGACGTACTGAATGACGATCCGCGTGAACTCCAGCTCCTTCCCGGCGCAGGCCGCCTGAAATGCGCCCACGTTACGCAGGTGGAGGCAATATGCGACGCGGAAGATATTCTGGTCTGGTCGGTGGCGGTTACGCCAGCCATTGAAAAACTGAATGTTTGGGAGTTTGATAGTAAGCAAGGATGGAAAAGCCTGGCCGATATCCAGACCCGGGCGAATGAACCCACCGGTCGCCTGATGCGATTCGCTCAATTATCCACAGCAAAGTCATCTTATACACTTAGCTGATTCGGCCCTGTCCCGGCCGCCATGATGAAAAGGAGTAATCATGTCCGAAACGTTGAATGTTGTTACGTTACTGGGGAGCCTGCGCAAAGGTTCATTTAACGGTATGGTCGCCCGCACGCTGCCGAAAATTGCCCCGGCAGGCATGGAGGTCAGCGCATTACCTTCGATTGGCGATATTCCGCTGTATGACGCTGATGTGCAGCAGGAAGAGGGGTTCCCGGCGAGCGTTGAAGCGCTGGCAGAGCAAATCCGTAAAGCGGACGGCGTCGTCATCGTCACACCGGAATACAACTACTCGGTGCCTGGCGGACTGAAAAACGCGATCGACTGGCTGTCCCGCCTGCCAGAACAGCCGTTAGCCGGGAAACCGGTGCTGATCCAGACCAGCTCAATGGGGGCAATCGGCGGCGCTCGCTGTCAGTATCATCTGCGCCAGATTCTGGTATTCCTTGATGCGATGGTAATGAACAAACCGGAGTTTATGGGCGGCGTGATTCAGAACAAAGTTGACCCGCAAACCGGGGAAGTGGTTGATCAAAGCACGATTGATCATCTTACCGGCCAGCTAACCGCGTTTGGCGATTACATTCAGCGCGTTAAAGCGTGATAACAGCGCGCGCGTAGGGCCGCAGGCCGGATAAGGCGTTTGGCCGCCATCCGGCTATCAAATTTGCCTGATGGCGCTACGCTTATCAGGCCAGGACACCTCGCGCAGCGCCGTATCAGCGGCAATTAGTGCGCGTCGATAAACACAATCTTCAGCACAAACAACAACGCCACAACCACCACGCAAGGGCTCAGCTCACGCAGACGTCCGGTGCCGATTTTCATCACACAGTAAGAGATAAAGCCCAGCGCGATACCTTCGGTAATCGAGAAGCTGAACGGCATCATCACGGCAGTAATAAACGCCGGAACAGACTCGGTAAGGTCTTGCCATTTAACGCGCGCCAGACTGGAAGTCATCAGTACGCCAACATAGATCAGCGCCCCGGCAGCGGCATAACCCGGCACCATTCCCGCCAGCGGCGACAGGAAGATAACCAGCAGGAACAGCAGACCGACAACAACGGCGGTCAGGCCCGTGCGCCCGCCGACGGATACGCCGGATGAGGACTCGATATAGGCGGTAACCGACGAGGTTCCAATAAACGCCCCGGTCACAGAAGAGACGCTATCGACGAACAGCGCCTGCTTCATCCGCGGGAATTTACCTTTCTCATCAGCCAGACCGGCTTTGTCGGTAACGCCAATCAGCGTGCCGGAGGAGTCGAACAGGTTCACCAGCATGAAGGAGAAAATCACGCCAGCCAGACCAATGTTAAACGAGCCCGCCAGATCCACATGCCCGATCACAGAGCTAACGCTTGGCGGCGCAGAGACAATGCCGTTGTAATGCACATCACCCATCATCCAGCCGAGCAGCGTCGTTACAATAATAGAGACCAGCACGGCGGCATGAATGTTACGTGATGCCAGAATAGCGATGATGAAGAAGCCCAGCACGCCGAGCAGTACGCTGTGAGAGGTCAGATTACCGATGCTCACCAGGGTTTCCGGGTTCGCGACGATAACGCCTGCGTTTTTCAGCCCCATCATGCCGATAAACAGGCCGATACCGCTGGTGATGCCCACGCGCAGACTGACCGGAATGTTAGCAATCATCCAGTAACGCACGCGGAAGATGGTCAGCAGCAGCAGGCCGATCGCTCCCCAGAAGATTGCGCCCATACCAACCTGCCAGGACAGCCCCATCGCGCCAACGACCACGAAGGCGAAAAACGCGTTCAGACCCATAGCCGGCGCCAGCGCGACCGGTAAATTAGCAAACAGCCCCATCAGAATGCTGCCGAACGCCGCGATAAGACAGGTAGTAACGAAGACGGCGCTGGTGTCCATGCCAGCAACGCCAAGAATCTGCGGGTTAACAAAAACGATGTAAACCATCGTCAGGAAGGTGGTAAAACCGGCGATCACTTCGGTTCGTGCCGTCGTGCCATGTTCGCGCAGTTTAAACACGCGTTCCAGCATACCCTGACCAGAAGTCTGGGTGGTGTGTTGTTGACTCATTATCTATTTCCGAACAAGGAGGGAAAATTCGTCGCTATCCTATACCAAAATGCGACAATAAGGGCAGTTGTGAGACACTTTTTTCATTGAATTTGCTTATACGGCAACGATTGCGTCGCACAATAAGGCATTACGAAAACGTTAAACTAGCGAGAAAAGAAAGCATGTCCCAGATTCAAGCGGTATTTTTCGACTGCGACGGTACGCTGGTCGACAGTGAAGTCATTTGCTCCCGCGCGTATGTCGCGATGTTCCAGGAATTCGGCATCACGCTCGATCTCGAAGAGGTGTTCAAACGCTTTAAAGGCGTAAAACTCTACGAAATCATCGATATCATTAACGAGGAGCAGGGTGTGTCGTTAGCAAAAGCGGATTTAGAACCCGTTTACCGCGCCGAGGTCGCACGCCTGTTCGACTCAGAACTGGAGGTGATCGCAGGGGCAAATGCGCTGCTGGACAGCATGACGGTGCCGATGTGCGTTGTCTCTAACGGCCCGGTCAGCAAAATGCAGCATTCACTGGGCAAGCTGGGCATGTTGCATCATTTTCCAGAAAAATTGTTCAGCGGCTATGACATTCAACGCTGGAAGCCCGATCCGGCTCTGATGTTCCACGCGGCAAAAGCCATGAATGTTAACGTGGAGAATTGCATTCTGGTGGATGATTCCAGTGCCGGCGCCCGGTCGGGAATCGATGCGGGAATGGAGGTGTTCTACTTCTGCGCCGATCCACACAACAAACCGATCGATCATCCAAAAGTAACGACGTTTACCGATCTGGCACAGTTGCCGGGATTGTGGAAGGCGCGGGGTTGGAATATCGTCGATTAAACCGTAGGCCTGATAAGCAAAGCGCCATCAGGCGAATGGCGCAGAATGCCGGATGCGGCGTAACGCCTTATCCGGCCTACAATAGCGACGCCGGGGGATCCCGGCGAACGCAACAAGCCGCTTATTCCTTCGGATCTTTGCCCGCCAGCAGTTTATCCAGCTCGTCACCGCCGACGTGGCGGAAATCCTGTCCTTTCACGAAGTAGAAGATGTACTCGCAGATATTCTGGCAACGGTCGCCAATGCGCTCAATGGAGCGTGCACAGAACAGCGCAGTCAGCACGCTTGGAATGGTGCGCGAATCTTCCATCATGTAGGTCATCAGCTGACGCACGATACCTTCGTATTCCTGGTCAACTTTCTTATCTTCACGGTAGATACGCACCGCTTCGTCAATATCCATTCGCGCGAACGCGTCCAGCACGTCATGCAGCATCTGTACGGTGTGACGCCCCAGCGACTCCAGGCTCACCAGCAACGGCTGGTGCTGGTGGGAGAATTTCTCCAGCGCGGTGCGACAAATTTTGTCCGCCACGTCGCCAATGCGCTCCAGTTCAGCGATGGTTTTGATGATCGCCATCACCAGGCGCAGGTCGCTCGCTGTCGGCTGGCGTTTGGCAATGATGCGCACGCACGCTTCATCGATCGCCACTTCCATCATGTTGACGTGCTTATCACCGTCAATAACGCGCTTCGCCAGTTCGCTATCCTGATTATGCATCGCGGTGATCGCATCAGAAAGCTGTTGCTCCACCATACCGCCCATAGTCATCACCTGGGTGCGGATGCTTTCCAGTTCTGCGTTGAACTGGCCGGAAATGTGTTTGTTAAGGTTTAGGTTGTCCATGGTTAGCTCCAAATCAACCGTAGCGGCCAGTAATATAATCTTCGGTTTGTTTCTTCGCGGGCTTAGTGAACAGATCGTCCGTGTTGCTGAACTCAATCAACTCGCCCAGATACATAAACGCCGTGTGATCGGAACAACGCGCAGCCTGCTGCATGTTGTGCGTCACGATCACCACGGTGTAGTCCTGCTTCAGCTCAGTGATCAGCTCTTCAATACGCCCGGTGGAAATCGGGTCCAGCGCTGAACACGGCTCATCCAACAGCAGAACTTCCGGGCGAATGGCGATACCACGCGCAATGCACAGACGCTGCTGCTGACCACCCGAGAGAGAGTACCCGCTCTGGTGCAATTTATCTTTGGTTTCGTTCCATAATGCGGCTTTGGTCAACGCCCACTGAACGCGTTCGTCCATATCGGCGCGAGACAGTTTCTCAAACAGGCGCACGCCAAAAGCAATGTTGTCATAGATAGACATCGGGAACGGCGTCGGCTTCTGGAACACCATCCCCACTTTGGCACGCAGCAGAGCGATATCCTGGGTGTTGGTGAGGATATTATCGCCATCCAACAGGATCTCACCTTCCGCGCGCTGCTCTGGATACAACGAATACATTTTGTTAAAGGTACGCAGCAGTGTGGATTTACCACAGCCAGACGGCCCAATAAACGCCGTGACCTGGTTCTTCGCGATATCCAGGTTGATATCCTTCAGGGCATGGAATTTGCCGTAGTAGAAGTTCAAATCACGAACCTGAATCTTACCCGGAGCAGTATCAACCATACTCATTTCAATCTCTTCCTCATTCGGCGTCGCCGTTGGCCGCGCCGTAAAAAATTAACCGCTGTTCACATCTGTAGGCCAGATAAGACGTTTACGCCGCCATCCGGCACCTGAAATCAACCGTGTTTACTCTTCGCAAAAATGATGCGCGCCAGAATATTCAGCAACAATACGCACAGGGTAATGATCAACACCCCAGCCCAGGCCAGTTGCTGCCACTCCGCAAACGGACTCATCGCAAATTTAAAGATAGTGACCGGCAGGTTAGCGATAGGCTGCATCATGTCGGTGCTCCAGAACTGGTTGGAAAGCGCAGTAAAGAGCAGCGGCGCGGTTTCACCCGCAATACGGGCAACCGCCAGCAGTACGCCGGTGATGATCCCGGAAATCGAGGCTTTCAGGGTAATCGCCGAGATCATTTTCCATTTCGGCGTCCCCAGCGCATAGGCCGCTTCACGCAGGCTATCCGGCACCAGTTTCAGCATGTTCTCTGTGGTACGAATGACGATAGGCACCTGTAGCAGCGCCAGCGCAATCACGCCCGCCCAACCGGAGAAGTGCTCCATTTGCGCCACCACGATGGTGTAAACAAACAGACCGACCACGATAGACGGCGCGGAAAGCAGGATGTCGTTAATGAAACGGATCACTTCCGCAAGCCAGGATTTACGGCCATATTCCGCCAGGTAGATCCCCGCCATGATGCCAAGCGGCGTACCAAATACCGTCGCCCACAAAATTAACAGTCCGCTCCCCGCCAGGGCGTTCGCCAGACCACCGCCAGCGGTATTCGGCGGCGGCGTCATTTCAGTAAACAGCGCCAGCGACATGCCGTCGAAACCACGCGTAATGGTGGACATCAGGATCCAGATGAGCCAGAACAGCCCAAACGCCATCGTCGCCATTGAGAGCGTCAATGCGATGCGGTTTCTCGTGCGGCGCTTAGCCTGCATTTTACGGCGGGATTCCGCCAGTTCTGCGGTCGTTTGCATTTCAAGCGTAGCCATTAGCGTGCCCCCTCATTCTTCGCCAGACGCATAATCATCAGCTTAGAAATCGCCAGCACAATGAAGGTAATCACAAACAGAATCAGACCCAGTTCCATCAACGCGGCAACGTGCAGACCAGACTCCGCTTCGGCAAATTCGTTCGCCAGCGCAGAGGTAATACTGTTGCCCGGCATGTACAGCGAAACGCTGTCGAGCTGGTAGGTGTTACCGATGATAAAGGTCACCGCCATGGTTTCTCCTAGCGCACGACCCAGTCCCAGCATAACGCCGCCAATCACCCCATTTTTGGTGAACGGAAGGACGATACGCCAGATAACTTCCCAGGTGGTGCAACCGATGCCGTAGGCCGACTCTTTCATCATCACCGGGGTTTGTTCGAAGACATCGCGCATAACTGCCGCGATGTAAGGAATGATCATAATGGCGAGAATAACGCCCGCCGCCAGAATACCGATAC
Organism: Citrobacter sp. CK191; assembly: GCF_030333435.1. NCBI lineage: Bacteria > Pseudomonadati > Pseudomonadota > Gammaproteobacteria > Enterobacterales > Enterobacteriaceae > Citrobacter > Citrobacter sp. CK191. The sequence goes on from NZ_JAOWFX010000011.1 coordinate 196,656, forward strand.
CAAATGCCGGGCCAGAGAACAGTGCGCCAACAAACGGAATGTTGGAAAGAATATTCCCGACCGGTTCCTGGAACCAGGTGGCAAACAGCGGCGCGAAGATAAACAGACCCCACATGCCGTAGACGATACTGGGGATAGCCGCCAGCAGTTCGATGGCGATGCCCAGCGGGCGACGCAGCCAGCCCGGCGCCAGTTCCGTCAGAAACAGGGCAATACCGAAGCTCACCGGAACGGCGATCAGCAGAGCGATAAACGAGGTAACCAGCGTGCCATAAATGGGAACCAGCGCGCCGTAGATATCGTTTGGCGCATCCCACTCTTTAGTCCACAGGAACGAGAAGCCAAACTTCTCAATGCTTGGCCAGGAGGAGATAATCAGCGAGACAATAATGCCACCCAACATCAATAGCACAATCAGCGCAGCCAGTTTTACCAGCGCGCTGAATATCATGTCACCCTTTTTACCCGGCGGGTTAAAAGCAGGCTTGGTTGCAGCCATAAATTACTCTTTCCATTAAACGCGTTTACGAAGTTGCCCATGCCGGATGGCGCTACGCTTATCCGGCCTACAAATCGGGCCTACAGTCGGAACTGTAGGGCGGATAAGCGTAGCGCCATCCGCCAGTTCGTTAAAGATATTCTATTAGTACAGCGCTTTACCGCTGCTGTCCTTCACATTGGTCTTCCATGCTGCACGAACCTGCTCAACAACGCTGTCCGGCAGGCTGGCGTAATCCAGGTCATTCGCCTGTTTGCCGCCATTTTTGTATGCCCAGTCGAAGAACTTCAGCACTTCAGCGCCCTGCTCAGGTTTCTTCTGCTCTTTGTGGACCAGGATGAAGGTGGTGGAAGTGATTGGCCACGCATCGTCACCTTGCTGGTTCGTCAGATCCTGAGCGAAAGAGGTGCTCCAGTCAGCGCCTTTCGCGGCGTTAGCAAAGCTCTCTTCGGTCGGGCTTACTGGTTTACCATCCGCTGAAATCAGTTTGGTGTAAGCCAGGTTGTTCTGCTTCGCATAAGCGTATTCAACATAGCCGATAGAGCCCGGCAGACGCTGTACGAATGCGGCGATACCGTCGTTACCTTTACCGCCCAGACCGGTCGGCCAGTTAACGGTAGAGCCAGCGCCGACTTTAGATTTCCACTCTTCGTTCACTTTCGCCAGGTAGCTGGTGAAAACGAAGGAGGTGCCGGAACCATCTGCACGACGCACAACGGCGATGTTCTGAGAAGGCAGTTTCAGACCCGGGTTCAGTTTGGTGATGGCTTCATCATCCCACTTCTTAATTTTACCCAGATAGATGTCACCCAGGGTTTTCCCATCCAGCACCAGTTCGCCAGACTTCAGACCCGGGATATTCACCGCCAGCACTACGCCGCCAATGACGGTCGGGAACTGGAACAAACCTTCCTGCTCCAGTTTTTCGTCAGACAGCGGAGCGTCGGATGCACCGAAATCAACGGTGTTAGCCGTAATTTGTTTTACACCACCGGAGGAGCCGATACCCTGGTAGTTTACTTTGCTACCGGTCTCTTTCTGATAGGTATCAGCCCATTTGGCATACACCGGCGCAGGGAAAGTTGCACCTGCACCTGTCAGGCTCGCTGCTGCGAAAGCAGAGAACGCGCTCATGGATAAGGTCGCGGCGACAACAGTTGCGACAGTGGTACGCATGACTTTCATAATGTCTCCTGCAAGATTTTCGTAAATCATTGTTAAGTGGCTACGATGAGCAAAATAGGACAAACAGGTGACAGTTAAATGTACGAAATATGACAGTTTTATGACAACGGAAACTGATGAAATAAATTACAGAAAAAACAATTTATAAACAATCAGTTAATTCACTTCATGACAATGCGATTTCATGAAAATTTTCTTTTTATGACACTGAAAACAGTAGCTGAAGATGACGATTTGTCACATTAAAACGACGGGAGAATTGATTAAAAACAGAACAGCGCAGAAAAAAATGCCCCGCTTTCGCAGGGCATCGTCACGATTACTCAACGGTAACTGATTTCGCCAGGTTACGCGGCTGGTCCACGTCGGTGCCTTTGATCAGCGCAACGTGATACGCCAGCAGTTGCAGCGGAACGGTGTAGAAGATCGGTGCAATCACCTCTTCCACATGCGGCATCTCAATGATGTGCATGTTGTCGCTGCTGACAAAACCGGCATCCTGGTCGGCGAAGACGTACAGCTGGCCGCCACGGGCGCGGACTTCTTCGATGTTGGATTTCAGTTTTTCCAGCAGTTCGTTGTTCGGCGCCACCACGATAACCGGCATATCTGCGTCGATCAGCGCCAGCGGGCCGTGTTTCAGCTCACCTGCCGCATACGCTTCTGCGTGAATATAAGAGATCTCTTTCAGCTTCAGCGCGCCTTCCAGCGCGATCGGATACTGATCGCCACGGCCCAGGAACAGGGCATGGTGTTTGTCAGAGAAATCTTCCGCCAGCGCTTCGATACGCTTGTCCTGAGACAGCATCTGTTCGATACGGCTCGGCAGCGCCTGCAAACCGTGAACAATATCGTGCTCGATAGACGCATCCAGACCTTTCAGACGCGCCAGCTTCGCCACCAGCATCAGCAGAACGGTCAGCTGAGTGGTAAACGCTTTGGTGGAGGCCACGCCGATTTCCGTCCCGGCGTTGGTCATCATCGCCAGATCGGATTCACGCACCAGGGAAGAACCCGGAACGTTACAGATGGCGAGAGAACCCAGATAGCCCAGCTCTTTCGACAGGCGCAGACCGGCAAGGGTATCCGCCGTTTCGCCAGACTGAGACAGAGTGATCATCAGGCTGTTACGACGCACGGCGGATTTGCGATAGCGGAATTCAGAGGCGATTTCGACGTCGCACGGAATACCGGCCAGCGATTCAAACCAGTAGCGAGAGACCATACCGGAGTTATACGACGTGCCGCAGGCGATAATCTGAATATGTTCAACCTGAGACAGTAGTTCGTTCGCTTTTGGCCCCAGCTCGCTTAAATCCACTTCACCGTGGCTGATACGCCCGGTCAGCGTATTTTTAATCGCATTCGGCTGTTCGTAGATCTCTTTCTGCATGTAGTGGCGGTAAATACCTTTATCGCCCGCATCATATTGCAGACTAGATTCGATATCCTGACGTTTCACTTCCGCGCCGGATTTATCGAAAATGGAGACCGAACGACGGGTCACTTCCGCAATATCGCCTTCTTCCAGGAAGATGAAGCGACGGGTTACCGGCAGCAGCGCCAGCTGGTCGGAAGCGATAAAGTTTTCGCCCATACCCAGACCGATAACCAGCGGGCTGCCAGAGCGCGCCGCCAGCAGCGTATCCGGGTGACGGGTATCCATGATTACCGTGCCGTACGCGCCGCGCAGTTGCGGAATCGCACGCATAACCGCTTCACGCAGCGTACCGCCCTGTTCCAGCTCCCAGTGCACTAAGTGAGCAATCACTTCGGTGTCGGTCTCAGAAACGAAGGTATAACCACGCGCTTTCAGTTCTTCACGCAGTGGTTCATGGTTTTCGATGATGCCGTTATGCACCACCACAATGTGGTCAGAAACATGCGGATGCGCGTTTGCTTCCGAAGGTTCGCCGTGGGTCGCCCAGCGGGTGTGAGCAATCCCGGTGCCACCAGACAGAGGATGGTCTTCCGCTGCCTGGGCCAGCATCTGTACTTTACCAAGGCGACGCAGACGGGTCATGTGACCTTCCGCATCAACCACGGCCAGACCGGCAGAGTCATAACCACGGTATTCCAGACGACGTAAACCTTCGAGAAGGATTTCAGCTACATCACGTTGCGCGATAGCGCCAACAATTCCACACATAGTATTTAATTCCGATTTTGGCATTAAGCCTGTCGTTGTCGCTGACCTGTTAATACCCGTATTCCGGGCGCCCCGAGCCTTGTAGAGAGTGGGGTTATTTTTATAGGTACTGCTTTTGGGCGAGCGATATATCTTTATCGCCTCATCCCTCATCTGCCGGATGGCGCTTATGCTTATCCGGCCTACAGAACGTCATCGAACGTAGGCCGGATAAGACAAAGCCGCCATCCGGCAAAAAGACTTACTTCTTCTTCACCGGACGCTGCCAGCCCTGCTTATGCACCTGCGGCACGCGGCTTAACACCAGTTCGTTATCCGCAACATCACGGGTAACGGTTGTGCCGGCGGCGATGGTCGCACCTTTCCCCACGGTGACCGGCGCCACCAACTGAGTATCAGAACCGACAAACACATCATCGCCAATAATCGTTTTGAATTTATTTGCGCCATCGTAGTTGCAGGTAATGGTGCCCGCGCCGATATTCACGTTGTCGCCAATTTCCGCATCACCCAGATAGCTCAGGTGGCCCGCTTTCGAACCTTTCCCCAGACGCGCTTTTTTCATTTCAACGAAGTTGCCGACATGAGCGCCTTCCCGCAGTTCCGCGCCGGGGCGCAGACGGGCAAACGGACCAATAGTACAGGCCGCTTCCAGGTGCGCATCTTCCACCACGCTGTACGGGCTGATTTCACAGTCATCGCCAATTACGCTGTTTTTAATAACGCAACCCGCGCCAATCTTCACGCGGTGACCCAGCGTGACGTTGCCTTCGATGATAACGTTAGTATCAATTTCAACATCGCGCCCGTGGGTGAGAGCGCCGCGCAGGTCAAAACGCGCGGGATCGCGCAGCATCACACCGGCCAGCAGCAGCTTTTCGGCCTGCTCGGACTGATAAACGCGTTCCAGACGAGAGAGTTGCAGACGGTTGTTTACGCCTTCCACTTCGCTTAAACGATCCGGGTGTACAGCAGCGATTTCGCGGCCTTCCTGATATGCCAGCGCAATGATGTCGGTAATGTAATATTCACCCTGAGCATTATTGTTGGTCAGTTTCGCCAGCCAGCGCTTCATGTCCGCACCATTAGCGATCAAGATACCGGTATTGATTTCCTGGATCTGACGCTGTTCGTCGGTGGCATCTTTATGCTCAACGATGCCGGTCACTTTACCGTTCTCACGCGTAATACGACCGTAACCGCTCGGATCGTCCAGCTTCACGGTTAACAAACCAATGCCGCCCTGCGGTTTGGCGTCACGCAGACGCTGTAAGGTTTCCACAGAGATCAGCGGCACATCGCCATAGAGCATTAAAATGTCTTCGTCATCGCTAAAGAACGGCGCCGCCTGCTGCATCGCATGACCCGTCCCCAGCTGCTCTGCCTGCAAAACCCAGTTCAGGTTGTCATTTTTAAGGGTGTTTTTAAGCAGATCGCCGCCGTGACCATAGACCAGATGCACCTGAGATGCGCCTAATTCATTAGCGGCATCAATGACATGCTGAACCATCGCTTTTCCCGCAAGGGTATGCAGCACTTTAGGAAGATCGGAATACATACGCGTGCCTTTGCCTGCGGCAAGGATCACTACGCTCATAGCACTATTCAACATACGCGTCCTGACTGTAATTTGAGAACGAATTTATACCGTTTCACATTGAAAATACTACATTTTTTTCATCGTGAAATGGGCAGAAGAGAAAACGCTCAATGCGGGGTTTTCACCGCTTGTTAATGGGATATTTTCGTTCATCGCCCTGCCTTTTGTCTTCAGAAAAGTCAGACTTACCTTTCATTAAAGGCTTAGGTTAATGTTTTTGCTATTTTTTTGACCCATGAATAAAGATGAAAGAGCACGGAATAACATTCAGGCAAAAAAAAACCAGCCTGATTTCAGACTGGTTTTTATGCTTTCAAGCCGGTGTTACATCGCTTTTTTGGTCAACTCGATAACGCGCAGTTTGGCGATCGCTTTGGCCAGTTCCGCAGATGCCTGAGCGTAATCCACGTCACCATGAGAGCTCTTAATGCGCTCTTCAGCCTTACGTTTCGCTTCCAGAGCTCGCGCTTCGTCGAGATCCTGGCCGCGAATCGCGGTATCAGCCAGTACGGTCACGCTGCCAGGCTGCACTTCAAGAATGCCGCCAGACAGGTAGATAAACTCTTCATGACCGAACTGTTTAACGATGCGGATCATACCAGGCTTAATGGCGGTGAGCAGCGGCGCGTGGCCCGGGTAAATACCCAGTTCACCTTCACTACCCGTTACCTGGATTTTTTCGACCAGACCAGAGAACATTTGTTGCTCTGCGCTGACGACGTCCAGGTGGTAAGTCATTGCCATATCACCCTCCGATTAAGGCGTTAAAGTTTTTTGGCTTTTTCCACGGCTTCGTCGATGGAACCGACCATATAGAACGCCTGCTCCGGCAGGTGATCGTATTCGCCTTCCATGATGCCTTTAAAGCCACGGATGGTGTCTTTCAGGGAGACGTATTTACCCGGAGAACCGGTAAATACTTCTGCCACGAAGAACGGCTGGGACAGGAAGCGCTGGATCTTACGTGCGCGAGCTACCACCAGTTTGTCTTCTTCAGACAGTTCATCCATACCCAGGATGGCGATGATGTCTTTCAGTTCCTGGTAACGTTGCAGGATAGACTGTACGCCACGCGCGGTGTCGTAGTGCTCCTGACCAACAACCAGCGGGTCCAGCTGACGGCTGGTGGAATCCAGCGGGTCAACGGCCGGGTAGATACCCAGAGACGCAATCTGACGGCTCAGTACCACGGTTGCGTCAAGGTGCGCAAAGGTGGTGGCTGGAGACGGGTCAGTCAAGTCATCCGCAGGTACGTATACCGCCTGTACGGAGGTGATAGAACCGGTTTTGGTGGAGGTGATACGTTCCTGCAAAACACCCATCTCTTCCGCCAGGGTCGGCTGGTAACCTACCGCTGAAGGCATACGACCCAGCAGTGCGGATACTTCCGTACCGGCCAGGGTGTAACGGTAGATGTTGTCGACGAACAGCAGAACGTCACGACCTTCGTCACGGAATTTCTCCGCCATGGTCAGGCCGGTCAGCGCAACGCGCAGACGGTTTCCCGGCGGCTCGTTCATCTGGCCGTAAACCAAGGATACTTTGTCGATAACGTTGGAGTCGGTCATTTCGTGGTAGAAGTCGTTACCCTCACGAGTACGTTCACCTACGCCCGCAAACACGGAGTAACCGGAGTGTTCGATCGCGATGTTACGGATCAGCTCCATCATGTTTACGGTTTTACCTACACCCGCACCACCGAACAGACCCACTTTACCGCCCTTCGCGAACGGACACATCAGGTCGATAACTTTGATACCGGTTTCCAACAGTTCCTGAGAGTTTGACAACTCTTCGTAGGACGGTGCCGCACGGTGGATAGCCCAACGCTCTTCTTCACCGATCTCGCCTTTCATGTCTACTGGTTCGCCCAGTACGTTCATGATACGACCCAGCGTTGCTTTACCTACCGGGACTTCGATCGGGTGCTCAAGGTCTTTCACATCCAGACCACGACGCAGGCCGTCGGAAGAACCCATGGCGATGGTACGTACGATACCGCCACCGAGCTGCTGCTGAACTTCCAGCACCAGATGTTCATTACCATTCTGCACCTCAAGGGCGTCGTACACGCGCGGTACGGCATCCTGAGGGAACTCGACGTCAACTACGGCGCCGATTACCTGGACAATTTTTCCAGTAGCCATCTTGAATCCTCTACGAATTAACCTGGTTATACCGCGGATGCACCACCGACGATTTCGGTGAGTTCCTGAGTAATGCTGGCCTGACGAGCTTTGTTGTATACCAACTGCAACTCTTTAATCAGGCTGCCGCCATTGTCGGTCGCGGCTTTCATCGCCACCATACGTGCGGCCTGCTCGCTGGCCAGGTTTTCTACCACGCCCTGATAAACCTGAGATTCCACATAGCGACGCAGGAGGGTATCCAGCAGCGCTTTCGGATCGGGTTCGTACAGGTAATCCCAGGTTTTACGTTTCAGTTCATCATCTTCTGAAGCCGGTAACGGCAGCAGCTGAGTGATAGTCGGAACCTGAGACATGGTGTTAATAAATTTGTTGCTGACAATGTAAAGCTTGTCCAGACGGCCTTCATCATAGGCCTGCAACATCACTTTAACCGGGCCGATCAGTTCGGACAGGGATGGGTTATCCCCCATACCCGTCACCTGGGCGACAACATTGCCACCTACGGAACTAAAGAAAGACACGCCTTTAGAGCCGATCATTGCGAGGTCGCACTGAACGCCTTTATCGGACCATGCTTTCATATCCGCCAGCAGTTTCTTGAACAGGTTAATATTCAAGCCACCGCACAGACCACGGTCGGTCGACACCACCAGGTAGCCCACGCGCTTAACGTCGCGTTCTTCCAGATAGGGGTGCTTATATTCCAGATTACCGTTCGCAAGGTGACCAATCACTTTGCGCATGGTATCTGCATAAGGACGGCTGGCCGCCATGCGATCCTGCGATTTACGCATTTTGGAAGCGGCGACCATCTCCATCGCTTTAGTGATCTTTTGCGTGTTCTGGACGCTTGCGATCTTACTACGTATCTCTTTTGCGCCGGCCATGAGCTTCTCCTCAATGCCTTGCGGCCTGCCTTAAGGCAGGCCACCAGACGTTACCAGGACTGGGTTGCTTTGAAGGAATCGAGGATGCCTTTCAGCTTGCCTTCGATTTCGTCGTTATAGCCACCGGACTGGTTGATCTCTTGCATCAACGGAGCGTGATCACGGTCGACGTAAGCCAGCAGAGCGGCTTCGAAGCTACCGATTTTCGCCAGTTCTACATCCGCCAGATAACCACGTTCTGCCGCGAACAGAACCAGAGACTGCTGCGCAACGGACATCGGCGCATACTGTTTCTGTTTTAGCAGTTCAGTCACTTTCTGACCGTGGTCAAGCTGTTTACGGGTTGCATCGTCAAGGTCAGATGCAAACTGGGAGAACGCCGCCAGTTCACGATACTGCGCCAGCGCGGTACGGATACCACCGGACAGTTTCTTCATGATCTTGGTCTGCGCTGCACCACCAACACGGGATACGGAGATACCCGGGTTAACCGCAGGACGAATACCAGAGTTAAACAGGTTGGTTTCCAGGAAGATCTGACCATCGGTAATAGAAATTACGTTGGTCGGAACGAACGCAGAAACGTCACCCGCCTGGGTTTCGATAATCGGCAGCGCAGTCAGAGAACCGGTTTTCCCTTTCACTTCACCTTTCGTGAAGGCTTCAACGTATTCAACGTTAACACGCGCAGCACGCTCCAGCAGACGAGAGTGGAGGTAGAATACGTCGCCCGGGAATGCTTCACGTCCTGGCGGACGACGCAGCAGCAGGGAGATCTGACGATAAGCAACAGCCTGTTTGGACAGGTCATCGTAGATGATCAGCGCATCTTCGCCGCGGTCGCGGAAGTATTCGCCCATTGCGCAACCGGCATACGGAGCCAGGTATTGCAGTGCGGCAGATTCAGATGCGGTTGCAACCACAACGATGGTATTTTGCAGCGCGCCGTGTTCTTCCAACTTACGAACCACGTTAGAGATGGTGGACGCTTTCTGGCCAATAGCCACGTAGACGCACTTGATGCCGGAATCACGCTGGTTGATGATGGCGTCGATTGCCAGAGCGGTTTTACCGGTCTGACGGTCACCGATGATCAATTCACGCTGACCACGACCGATTGGGATCATGGAGTCAACGGCTTTATAACCCGTCTGAACAGGCTGATCAACGGACTGACGTTCGATTACGCCCGGCGCGATAGCTTCAACAGCAGAGAAGCCGTCGTGCTCAACCGGACCTTTACCGTCGATTGGCGCGCCCAGGGTGTTAACCACACGGCCCAGCAGGCCACGGCCAACCGGAACTTCCAGGATACGGCCAGTACATTTAACCTTCATGCCTTCGGCAAGGTCAGCGTACGGACCCATCACAACCGCACCTACAGAGTCGCGCTCCAGGTTCAGTGCGATAGCGTAACGGTTACCCGGCAGGGAGATCATTTCACCCTGCATACAATCGGCCAGGCCGTGAATGCGGATAACACCGTCACTTACAGAAACAATAGTACCTTCGTTGTGAGCTTCACTCACAACATTGAACTGAGCAATGCGCTGCTTGATCAGTTCGCTGATTTCGGTGGAATTCAGTTGCATGCTCCAGTCCCCTTAAGACTGCAAGACGTCTGCAAGGCGTTCAAGACGGCCGCGTACGCTGCCATCAATGACCATATCACCCGCTCGGATGATAACGCCTGCCATTACAGACTTATCGATTTTGCAATTCAGCTTAACTTTGCGTGACAGACGTTTTTCCATCGCAGCGCTAATTTTCGCAAGCTGTTCTTCACTCAATGCGGTGGCGGAAGTTACCTCAACTTCAGAGGTGGACTCACTCGCGGCGCGCAGGTGAATAAACTGCTCCAGAACATCCGGGAGCGCGTTCAGACGATTATTTTCAGCCATCACCCGAATCAGGTTCTGACCGTTTTCGTCCAGCTGCTCACCGCAGACTGCGATAAACGACTCAGCGAGCGTTTCCGGCGCCAGCGCGCCAGAGAGAAGCTCTGCCATTTGTTCGTTCTTGGTTACCTCGGCGGCAAACGCCAGCATGTCCTGCCAGCGCTCTACACTTTGGTGTTCGACGGCAAAGTCAAAAGCTGCTTTGGCGTAGGGGCGAGCTACCGTAACAAATTCAGACATCAGCCCCTCCCTCCTTACAGTTCAGCGACAAGTTTGTCCACGATGTCGCTGTTAGCAGCTTCATCCACGGAACGTTCGATGATCTTCTCGGCGCCAGCAACAGCCAGGATAGCAACTTGCTTACGCAGCTCTTCACGGGCACGTTTACGCTCGGCGTCAATTTCCGCCTGCGCCTGGGCCACGATTTTAGTACGTTCCTGCTCTGCTTCAGTTTTGGCTTCATCCAGGATCTGAGCGCGACGTTTGTTCGCCTGCTCAATGATTACCTGAGCTTCCGCCTTCGCTTTTTTCAGCTGGTCGGTCGCGCTGGCCTTTGCAAGGTCAAGGTCCTTATGTGCTCGTTCTGCGGAAGCAAGACCGTCAGCAATTTCTTTTTGACGTTTTTCGATGGCAGCCATTAACGGCGGCCATACGTACTTCATGCAGAACAGAACGAACAGGACAAACGCGATGGCCTGGCCGAGGATTGTTGCGTTAAGATTCACAGCACAATGCCTCTATCTAGTTAACGTTCTGATATTGCTCTTAATTCAAGCAACGCTTACTACGCGACAGCGAACATCACGTACAGACCCAGACCTACAGCGATCATCGGGATAGCATCCACCAGACCCATAACGATAAAGAACTGAGTACGCAGCAGAGGAATCAGATCAGGTTGACGCGCTGCGCCTTCCAGGAATTTACCCCCGAGGATGCCGATACCGATCGCAGCACCGATTGCCGCCAGACCCATCATCACAGCGGCAGCCATGTACAGCAGATCCATATTCAGGTTTTCCATGACAGTCTCCAGTTTGTTTCAGTTAAAACGTAGTAGTGTTGGTAAAATTAATGCTCTTCAGACGCCATCGACAGATAGACAATCGTCAGAACCATGAAGATGAAGGCTTGCAGCGTAATGATCAGGATGTGGAAAATGGCCCACGGCACATTCAGAATCCACTGTGACCACCACGGCAACAGACCAGCAATCAGAATGAAAATCAGCTCACCGGCATACATGTTGCCGAACAGTCGCAGACCGAGTGATACCGGTTTGGACAGCAGACTTACCCCTTCAAGGATTAAGTTGACAGGGATGAACGCCCAGTGATTGAACGGCTGTAGCGTCAACTCTTTCGTGAAGCCGCCGATGCCTTTCATTTTGATGCTGTAGAACAGAATGAGGATAAATACGCCCAGCGCCATCGACAGGGTGATGTTCACGTCAGCGGACGGAACGACACGCAGTGCCGGCAGACCGAAGATATGCTCGCCGATATACGGCAGCAGATCGATAGGCAGTAAGTCCATCAGGTTCATCAGGAATACCCAGACGAAGATCGTCAGGGCCAGCGGCGCAATCAGCTTGCTTTTGCCATGGTACATGTCTTTCACGCTACCATGCACAAAGCCGATGACCAGCTCAATCGCGGTCTGAAATTTACCTGGTACGCCGCTGGTCGCCTTTTTGGCTACGCTGCGGAACATAAGCAGGAACAACAGACCCAGCACCACCGAGAAGAACATGGAGTCAATATTGAGCGTCCAGAAGGTGGCTGGGGGGTTATGCGGATCCACCAGCGAGAATGTACGCAGGTCCAGCTGAAGGTTGTTCAGATGGTGTCCTATGTAATCCTGCGGCGTCATATTTTCTGAAGCCATGATGCCTTTTACCCTTTGTTGTTAATTACAGCCGGCGCCAGTATCTGAACCACCAGCACCAAAACCCACGTAACGATCAGCGGCAAAAATACCGCCTTAAAAACCGCCAACGCCACCACCAGTAGAACCAGCATCGCTAACACCTTGAAGGCTTCGCCGAAGGCGAATGACCAGGCCACGCGGCCTTTCGCAGGTGTATGCGCCTGGTGACGCCAGGCAAATATCATAAACAACATGTTAGGCAGCAACACTGCCAGGCCTCCGCATAAGGCGGAAGCGCCCCAGAAGGGGTCTTTGAGGCTAAACAGCAATCCACTTGCTATTACCGCCAGAAGCTGAATGAACAGAAGCTTACGAGCAACGTTTCGACTCAAGAGCGACACAGACATCACGTTTTTACTCCTGCTCCCTTCGAGGTATGCCGCGTGTCGTATAAAACGTTCTTTAAGGCTTAGAGTCAAGCATCAAAAAGCGGTCAAATTATACGGTGCGCCCTCGTGATTTCAAACAATAAGTAGCTAAAAGGTGAATAAATGTTTAAATATTTTTCCCTGGTGCACATTTATCACTTTTCATCAAACTGTGAACGATCATGCAAAACTGCAAATGGCGCGTAAATACTGGTGATAAAGCGTGCTTCGGATCACATATTGAGCATATTCGCCCCGGCAGTATTTATTTACTTGGCAAATGATGCCTTTTCATCTTTCTGATATTTAAGCCTAAAATCACTCACTATTTAAAAAACACCCGGTTACAACCTAAAAACCATTCATTGACATTTATAATAAAAATTCAACATACCTGAGTGATTCTTAGGTTCAATTTTTAGCAACCTGATATTTTCAATGTTGATTAATTCATTTTTTAATAAAAAGAGCTACGTTGTAGCAATGATACAAAACGGTGAACTCATGGTTAACAGTAACAAGGTATAACTATTCGTTACCTCGTGATTGTTAACACGCGAGCGCCCGTTTTTTTTCTATTTTTTTTGATAAAAATTAAATTTTGTTTGGCTTAATGACCACCAAATGACGTTCGCCTTCCAGCTGCGGGACACGCAGTTTAACCACGGACTCGACGCTGAACGCCGCAGGCAGCGAGGCGATTTCCTCTTCCGGCAGTTGACCTTTTAACGCATAAAAGCGGCCATTTTCCCCCGGCAGGTGGCGACACCAGCTCAACATGTCATCGAGAGAGGCGAATGCACGGCTGATCACGCCATCAAACGGCGGCTCAGAAGGGAACTCTTCGACGCGACTCTGCACTGGCGTAATATTTTCCAGCTTGAGTTCGTGCTGAACCTGGCGCAGAAAGCGTACCCGCTTGCCCAGGCTATCCAGCAGCGTGAAATGCGATTCAGGACGGACAATGGAGAGCGGGATCCCCGGCAGCCCCGGTCCCGTACCGACGTCAATAAAACGCTCCCCTTGCAGGTGCGGCGCTACAACGATGCTGTCCAGAATATGGCGTACCAGCATCTCGTTAGGATCCCGCACTGACGTCAGGTTGTAGGCTTTGTTCCATTTGTGCAGCATATCGACATACGCAATCAGCTGATTTTTCTGGTGATCGGTAAGCGAAATGCCTGCTTCATCCAGCAGACGGGAGAGTTTGTTAAGCACGGTCGTTACCTGTTAATAATCAAATGCCCGATGCGCTTTCGCTTATCGGGCCTACAAATTTGTAGGGCGGGCAAGCGAAGCGCCCCCGCCAAATTAGTGTTATCAAGCGCTGCGACGCAGCATTCCCTGTTTCTTCAGCCACACCAGCAAAATTGAAATCGCCGCGGGCGTAACGCCGGAAATGCGCGACGCCTGACCGATAGAGACCGGTTTGTGATCGTTCAGCTTAGCGATAACTTCATTCGACAGACCAGAAACCTGGCGATAATCCAGCGTTGCAGGCAGCAATGTGTTCTCGTTACGCAGCTGTTTTTCGATCTCATCCTGCTGACGGGCGATATAGCCTTCGTATTTTACCTGAATCTCAACCTGCTCAGCGGCCTGCGCATCATCAAGACCCGGAGCGAACGGCGTCAGCGAAGTCAGCTGCGCGTAGGTCATTTCCGGGCGACGCAGCAGATCTTCGCCGCTGGCTTCACGCGACAGCGGCGCAGTCAGGTGAGCATTCACTTCGCCGGCCGATTCCGCCGACGGCGTTACCCAGGTGGATTTCAGACGCTGACGTTCGCGTTCGATATTCTCCAGCTTCTCGTTGAAGCGCGCCCAGCGCTCATCATCCACCAGACCCAGCTCGCGGCCCATTTCCGTCAGACGCAGGTCGGCGTTATCTTCACGCAACATCAGGCGGTATTCCGCGCGGGAGGTAAACATACGGTACGGTTCTTTGGTGCCCAGCGTGCAAAGATCGTCCACCAGCACGCCGAGGTAAGCCTGAGAACGCGCAGGCGCCCAGCCTTCTTTGTCCGCAGACAGACGGGCGGCGTTCAGACCGGCGAGCAAACCTTGCGCGGCCGCTTCTTCGTAACCTGTCGTCCCGTTGATTTGCCCGGCGAAGAACAATCCCTGGATAAATTTGCTCTCCAGCGTTGGTTTCAGGTCGCGCGGATCGAAGAAATCGTACTCAATGGCATAACCAGGACGCACGATTTTCGCGTTTTCCATCCCCTGCATTGAGCGGACGATCTGCATCTGCACATCGAACGGCAGGCTGGTGGAGATACCGTTCGGGTAAATTTCGTTAGAGGTCAGTCCTTCCGGTTCCAGGAAGATCTGATGTTGGTTGCGATCGGCAAAGCGCATGACTTTATCTTCGATCGACGGGCAGTAACGCGGGCCGATCCCTTCGATCACACCGGCATACATTGGGCTGCGATCGAGGTTGTTGCGGATCACATCATGGGTTTTTTCGTTGGTATGCGTGATGTAGCACGGCACCTGCTGCGGATGCTGGGACGCGTTGCCCATGAACGAGAACACAGGCATCGGGTTATCGCCGTGCTGCTGCGCCAGTACGCTGAAATCAATGGTGCGCGCATCAATACGCGGCGGCGTACCGGTTTTCAGGCGGCTGACGCGCAGCGGAAGTTCACGCAGGCGACGAGACAGTGGAATGGATGGCGGATCGCCAGCACGGCCGCCGCTGTAGTTATCCAGACCAATATGAATTTTGCCGTCAAGGAAAGTCCCGACGGTGAGAACCACCGCTTTAGCCCGGAATTTCAGGCCCATCTGGGTAACAGCGCCCACGACGCGATCGTTTTCAACAATCAGATCTTCAACCGCCTGCTGGAAGATCATCAGATTGGGCTGATTCTCCAGCGCAGTACGCACAGCCTGGCGATATAGCACGCGATCCGCCTGTGCGCGAGTCGCACGAACGGCCGGACCTTTGCTTGCGTTTAGTATCCTAAACTGGATACCCGCCTGGTCGATCGCTTTCGCCATCAGCCCGCCGAGCGCATCCACTTCTTTTACCAGGTGTCCCTTCCCAATACCGCCAATGGCCGGGTTGCAGCTCATTTGCCCCAGCGTGTCGATATTGTGTGTCAAAAGCAGGGTCTGTTGTCCCATACGCGCTGCGGCCATTGCGGCCTCAGTGCCTGCATGACCCCCGCCAATGATGATGACGTCAAAAGGATCCGGATAAAACATGGTAATTGCCTCGCATACGGCGGTGTGAAAGTGGATTGAAGCCCGGGTCGTGGATTCTACTCAACTTTAGCCGCTGGAGAAAGTCCCGGGATCCTGGGTATTAAAAAGAAGATCTTTTTATTTAGAGATCTGTTTTATTGTGATCTCTTATTAGGATCGCGATTGTCTGTGGATAACCAGGATCCGCTGAATAAGATCAACAAGTTGTTGAGGATCATTAGCTGTGAATGATCGGTGATCCTGGCCCGTATAAGCTGGGATCAGAATGAAGGGTTATGCACAACTCAAAAACTGAACACCGGTTGTTCTTTGGATAACTACTGGTTGATCCAAGCTTCTTACCAGAGTTATCCACACTCGATCGCACGATCTTTACACTATTTTGAGTAAATTAATCCAGGATCCCAGCCAAACCTCTGCCGGATCTTCAGGAATATCGTGTTCAAGGATGTTGATCTTGAGGGTTTCCCCGATCGGTTTTGCGCCTGATGTCTTGAGCGCGGCCTCTATTTTATCGATGGCGCCGCAGAATGTGTCATATTCACGACTTCCGATGCCGATGGCGCCGAAACGAACCTGAGAAAGATCGGGGTTCTGCGACTGAAGCGCTTCATAGAAAGGAGCAAGGTTATCCGGGATATCGCCCGCGCCATGCGTGGAACTGATAACCAGCCAGGTTCCTGACGCTGACAGATCCTCTAATAGCGGACCGTGCAAGGTTTCGGTTGAAAAACCTGCATCTTCCAGCTTTTCAGCCAGATGTTCTGCAACATATTCGGCACCGCCAAGGGTGCTGCCGCTGATAAGAGTAATGTCTGCCATACGAGCCCATCCTTATAAAGAGGGGCTATTGTACGCTGTGAGCGAGCTGGGATCTACCTGTGGAAAAATGTGGGATTAAAAAAGCCGATCACGGCCGGATAGTACGCATGATCGGGTTTTGCAGGGAGATCAATGTCTCGGTGGACTGAATTTCATCAATTGTTTGGATCTTGTTGATAAGTACCTGTTGCAGGGCGTCGATGGATCGGCACATAACCTTAATAAAGATGCTGTAGTGGCCGGTGGTATAATACGCTTCGGTCACTTCGTCCAGGCTTTCGAGCTTCGCCAGCGCGGATGGGTAGTCTTTCGCGCTTTTTAAAATAATGCCGATAAAGCAGCAGACGTCGTATCCGAGCTGTTTTGGACTGACGTCAATCCGCGCGCCGGTAATGATCCCCGCCTGCTTCATTTTTTCTACGCGAACGTGAATCGTCCCCGGGCTGACGCTAAATTGTTTGGCCAGTTCAGCGTATGCCGTACGCGCATTTGCCATTAACGCTTCCAGGATGCCGCGATCCAGATTGTCGATCTGATAATTTTCCATAGGTTTTTCTTATGTAGATTAGTGATTCACTCTATTTTAGCGTCTTATTTTATCGAATCAAAAGTGAAGTCGGCTTTTTGTTTGTGGATTATTGAATATCACCCTCAATCTGTTGCTTAATCATAGGCAACAGGACGCAGGAGTATACAAAATGAAAACCGCTTACATCGCCAAACAACGTCAAATTAGCTTCGTGAAATCTCACTTCTCTCGTCAACTGGAGGAGCGTCTGGGTCTGATTGAAGTTCAGGCGCCGATCCTTAGCCGCGTAGGAGATGGCACGCAGGATAACTTGTCGGGCTGTGAAAAAGCGGTACAGGTAAAAGTGAAAGCGTTGCCGGATGCCCAGTTTGAAGTGGTGCATTCACTGGCAAAGTGGAAACGCCAGACGCTGGGACAACACGACTTCAGCGCGGGTGAAGGGCTGTACACGCACATGAAAGCCCTTCGCCCTGACGAAGACCGCCTCTCCCCGCTCCACTCCGTCTATGTCGACCAGTGGGACTGGGAACGCGTTATGGGCGACGGTGAGCGTCAATTCGCCACCCTGAAAAGCACGGTAGAGGCTATCTGGGAAGGCATTAAGGCAACCGAAGCCGCGGTAAGCAAAGAATTTGGTCTGGCACCGTTCCTGCCGGAGCAGATCCACTTTGTTCACAGCCAGGAGCTGCTGGCGCGTTACCCGGATCTGGATGCGAAAGGGCGCGAACGCGCGATCGCGAAAGAGCTTGGCGCCGTTTTCCTGGTCGGTATCGGCGGGAAGCTGAGTGACGGTAAACGCCACGACGTGCGTGCGCCGGATTATGATGACTGGAGTTCTGCTTCTGATCTGGGTCATGCTGGTCTGAACGGCGATATCCTGGTCTGGAACCCGGTACTGGAAGATGCGTTTGAGCTTTCCTCAATGGGGATCCGTGTCGACGCCGATGCGCTGAAACGCCAGCTTGCTCTGACCGGAGATGAAGATCGCCTGAGTCTGGAGTGGCACCAGGCGCTGCTGCGCGGCGAGATGCCGCAAACGATCGGCGGCGGTATTGGTCAGTCTCGCCTGACGATGCTGCTACTGCAACTGCCGCACATTGGTCAGGTTCAGTGTGGCGTGTGGCCTGCGCAGGTTCGTGAAAGCGTCGCTTCCCTGCTGTAATTCTTTAACGCCGCCAGCGTCGTAGCAGGCGGCTTCGCATCCCGGTATCAAAGCGCCAGATATGGTCGAAAATGCGCATGATGCCGGGTTTGCCATGTGCCGACATCGCCACCGCATGAAAACGGTGCTGGTGTACCCGCTGTAACTCCCCTACTTTATTCACAACATCGTCAGGTAAGCGCTGGGCGATAAAATCTGAAATGACTACCGCATCCGCATCAAACCATTCTCGCCCCTGCATCCGCTCAATGATGGCGCGAAAACAGCTGGCGATATCCGTGCCGCCGCGAAAGCGCTGGCTCAAAAAGCGGATGGCCTGCTCGATGCCTTCTGGGCCAGACAGTTCATAGCGCACGACCTCTGTGGAAAACAGCATGATGAAGCAGCGACGGTTATCCGCCAGCGCGACGCGCATCAGCGCCAGGCAAAAGGCTTTCGCGCACTGCTCGTTAAATCCGCCCATTGAGCCGGAGGTGTCCACGCAAACAATGAATGGCCCGCGCGGCTGTTCGTCAAAATCCTGATGAACGACCGGGCGCTCAGTCACTTTCTCACGCCACGCTTCGCCGTGCAGACGGTACGTGAGCAGCTGTTTTTCCACCAGCCGTCGGTAGAATTCATATTCCAGTTCGGTAATGCCGAGCGTTGCCAGCTCAGGCGGCAGCAGGCGCAGAATGTCGTCGCTTTGCTGAATGCCGTCAACCTGTTCTGGAACGGTCGCCGGTTCGCGCACCAGCGTACGAAACGTCTCCATCGGCGCATCTTTGCGCGGCACCGATTTGGCTTCCCTGGAGCGGCCTAACTGTTCCGCCAGGCGTTTCAGTTCGGGTTGTTCTGCCAGGAAGTCGCCATATTTTACGATCAGCTGATAATCGCCGCGTTTGAGTTGCCCTGCGCTCATGTCCCACAGGCGGCCGGCTGCATGGTCATTTTCCGCCAGGACCGGCTCCAGTTGCCCGCTGAGCGTCATGCGTTCCTGCACTTCACTCAGCAACTGCTCGCGCTCCTCTTCCAGCAACTGGTGATTTAAGGCCGTGGTTTGCACGATCAGGCTTAAACGCCAGCGTTGCAGAAAAAGCGTGTGCAGCGCTGGCGTAAAAGTGGCGTTACTGTCCACCAGTTGCTGGGCTTGCCCGGCATAGGGCGAATGTAGTCGGTGCAGCAACGCTAATATCTGCGGCAATTGCACAATAAACTGCGTTGTTCCGAGAAGCTGGCTTTGTTGATAGCACATCACCTCTTCCGTGAGTTCCGGCGGCACGCGCGCGTCTTTAAGACGGCTGCGCAGCGCTTCGCGCCAGCGGGGAAGATCGTCGGAAATGGTTCTCTTTAATCGGGGGAATTTCTCGAAGAAGATAGCCAGCTGCGGGGAGGCCAGCAAAGTGAGGATAATCTCTTCGATAATCCCCTCTTCACTGACCGCCAGCATGACATTCAGCGTGTCCAGTGTCAGCATTGCTGCGCCTGGCGGATCTGCGCACCAACATCCTGTAGGCTGGCTTCAATACGACCTAACCAGTCGCTATGGATAAACAGACATTTTTGCTGTTCGCTGAACCGGCTGTGTTGCTGGTGCCATTCGCTGTCCAGCGCCTCAAGCTGCTGTTTGATTTCGCCGGGCATTCCCTCTTCTGAACTGCCCGGTAGCGCCAGACGGCTGCCCTGTAGGCTGACGTCGCGCACCACCAGATGCTGAGCGCTATCAACTTCCATATTCAGCGTCTGGGCAAAACCGATCCCGTTGAGTTTGCCGCGGATCTCTCCGCCTTTTGCCAGCCACTGCTCAAGGGCGCTGCGTTCAAAAGCGATATGAATGACTTCCATATCATGCAGTTTAAGCGGTTGTTGCAAAAGCAAGGTTAGCACTGGCGCGCTCGCCTCTGGCGGCAGATCGTAATGGGGACGGCGGCTGAACATTCCTCCCTGACGAACAACGGTAAAGGCTGTTTTATCGCTTTGCTGCTGTTGCAACTGGAGGCGACGTTGCACAATGCCGCCGAGGCGCGTCAGCATTGCCTGTTGCTGCCAGGCGTGCCCGGTCATCAATATTTCAAGCTGTTGCTGCATCAGATTCAGGCTTTGCGCGTCATACCACAGGCAATCTTTCAGCAGGATAAGATCGATTGGCGCAACGGCGTCGCGTCCGCTAAAGAACGCGCTGGCCTGTAACAGACGAATGGCTTTTTTCCAGCGACGGTCGGAGACATAGGGGGCGTCTGGCAGCGCATCAAGCTGCTGGCGCAGCGTGAAAATCAGTTCAAATACATGATCGGGCAGCGTAATGGCGGAAATATCCTTCTGCCACTGATAATACTCTTCATCAGTCACCTGTAATGAGGCCGGCACCGGGTTATCGCTTTCGTCCTGCTGGCTTACCAGCATGGAGCGGAAATTCGCCTTATCCTGTACTTTATCCAGCCACAGACGAATGAGCATACGGTCGTATAACGCCTCCAGACTGCTGTCTGCTTCGGGAAGCTCGTTTGAGGCCGCCACCAGCAGGCGCATCGGAATTTTTTCTTCGTGCGCGCCGTTACGGAAATGGCGTTCGTTAATGGCGGTCAGCAGAGTGTTCAGGATTGCCGGGCCCGCTTTCCAGATCTCATCCAGAAAGACGATTTCCGCTTCAGGAAGATAACCCGTGGTCAGACGCTCATAGCGACCTTCATCTTTTAGCGCCTGAATGGAGAGAGGACCAAAAACCTCCTCGGGCGTGGAGAAACGCGTCATCAGATACTCAAAGGCGCGGGCGTGCTGAAAGGCGAACTTCAGACGACGGGCTATCAGGCTTTTGG
Source organism: Citrobacter sp. CK191 (assembly GCF_030333435.1). Taxonomy (NCBI): domain Bacteria; kingdom Pseudomonadati; phylum Pseudomonadota; class Gammaproteobacteria; order Enterobacterales; family Enterobacteriaceae; genus Citrobacter; species Citrobacter sp. CK191. The sequence continues at coordinate 217,839 of NZ_JAOWFX010000011.1, forward strand.
CAATGCCTGGCGGGCCAAGTAAAAAGACGCTCTCACCGCTCAACGCTGCCAGCAGGCAAAGGCGAATGGCGTGGCTACGTTCATAAAGTCCCTTTTCCAGGGCGCTGCTCAGACGGGAAATTCTTTCCGCTAATAAATGTGGGTGAGCCATAATAAGGTGGCGTCCTTCCGCCAGATGTATCATGTTAACAGCGAGTATAGACGTTTCGCCACGAAGCAATAATAGACTGAAGCATCGTTTCTTTTTCTTTGCGCCAGGTTAATCTGACGTCGATTAGGGGTACGATTTTGCGATTAATCGTGCATACTGTGCGCCTTTTTTGTGGGCCAAGGGACTACGCACACATTTCATATATATACACTAAATCATTCAAACTGCATCAAGGTGGCAAAGGAGTGGATCCCCGGGAGCCTTGTCGTTTGAAAGATGCCATGTATAAACGAAAGACGAGTCTATGAGCACTGATAATAAACAATCATTGTCTGCGATCACTCTCGCAGCGATTGGGGTTGTCTATGGTGATATTGGTACCAGCCCACTTTATACACTTCGTGAATGCTTGTCCGGTCAGTTTGGTTTTGGTGTTGAACGTGATGCCGTATTTGGCTTTTTGTCGCTGATTTTCTGGCTGCTGATCTTTGTTGTTTCCATCAAGTATCTGACTTTTGTCATGCGCGCAGATAACGCCGGCGAGGGCGGGATTCTGACCTTAATGTCGCTAGCCGGGCGTAATACGTCGGCGAGAATGACGTCCACGCTGGTCATTATGGGGTTAATTGGCGGTAGCTTCTTCTACGGCGAAGTGGTAATTACACCCGCGATCTCAGTCATGTCGGCCATTGAAGGTCTGGAAATTGTGGCGCCGGAACTGGATACCTGGGTCGTCCCGCTTTCTATTATTGTGCTTACTCTGCTGTTTATGATTCAGAAACACGGGACGGGGATGGTCGGTAAGCTGTTTGCGCCGATTATGCTGACGTGGTTTTTGATTCTGGCCGGACTCGGCCTGCGCAGTATCATCGCTAACCCGGATGTGCTTCATGCCCTCAATCCCATGTGGGCGGCGAAGTTCTTCCTTGAGTACAAAACGGTGTCGTTTATTGCGCTGGGCGCCGTGGTGCTTTCGATTACCGGGGTTGAGGCGCTGTATGCGGATATGGGGCATTTCGGCAAGCTGCCGATTCGTCTGGCCTGGTTCTCGGTTGTTCTTCCTTCATTAACGTTAAACTACTTTGGTCAGGGCGCATTGCTGCTCAAACACCCGGAAGCGATTAAGAACCCGTTCTTCCTGTTGGCGCCAGAGTGGGCGCTGATCCCGCTGCTGATTCTTGCCGCGCTGGCGACGGTTATCGCCTCTCAGGCGGTGATTTCCGGTGTCTTCTCGCTGACGCGCCAGGCGGTGCGGCTGGGATATTTGTCGCCCATGCGCATTATCCACACCTCCGAAATGGAGTCCGGGCAGATCTATATTCCGTTCGTGAACTGGATGCTCTATTTTGCGGTGGTTATTGTTATTGTCAGCTTTGAGCGTTCCAGCAACCTGGCGGCGGCATACGGTATTGCCGTTACCGGTACGATGGTGCTGACCTCGATTCTTTCTACCACCGTGGCGCGTAAAAACTGGCACTGGAATAAGTATTTTGTCGCGCTGATTCTGGTGGCGTTCCTGTGCGTTGATGTTCCGCTGTTCTCGGCAAACCTCGACAAGCTGCTGTCGGGCGGCTGGTTGCCGCTGACGCTGGGGATCGTGATGTTCATCATTATGACGACCTGGAAGAGCGAGCGTTTCCGTCTGCTGCGTCGTATGCATGAGCACGGTAACTCCCTGGAAGCCCTGATCGCCTCGCTGGAGAAATCGCCTCCGGTACGCGTCCCCGGTACGGCGGTGTATATGTCCCGCGCGCTGAACGTCATTCCGTTTGCGTTGCTGCATAACCTCAAGCATAACAAGGTGCTGCATGAACGCGTGATTCTGCTGACGCTACGCACGGAAGACGCGCCATACGTACACAATGTTCGCCGGGTGCAGATTGAGCAACTGTCGCCAACCTTCTGGCGTGTGGTGGCCAGCTACGGCTGGCGCGAAACGCCGAACGTTGAGGAAGTGTTCCATCGATGCGGTCTGGAAGGGCTGAGCTGCCGGATGATGGAAACCTCTTTCTTTATGTCGCATGAATCGCTGATCCTCGGCAAACGTCCGTGGTATTTGCGTTTACGCGGCAAGCTCTATCTGCTGTTGCAGCGTAATGCGCTGCGTGCGCCGGATCAGTTTGAAATCCCGCCAAACCGGGTTATCGAACTGGGAACGCAGGTCGAGATTTAAGCCTTTTAAAATGCCGGGCGGCGTAGCGCCGCCCGGCAATTATCCCCCGCCGCATTTCACTTAGCGAAACGTTTCGACCCCGATCACAATTCCGTTACGTCATGATGGTTTTCTGCTCACTTCCGGGAGTAAACTTATTACCAGCGAAACGTTTCGCTAGTGGGGAAAGAAAATGAAGAAAGGCGCGGTACTTAATTCTGATATTTCATCGGTCATCTCCCGTCTGGGGCATACTGATACGCTGGTAGTGTGTGACGCAGGTTTACCTGTTCCATCCAGTACAACGCGTATCGATATGGCGTTAACCCAGGGCGTACCTTCTTTTATGCAGGTACTGGATGTCGTTACCCATGAAATGCAGGTTGAGGCGGCTATTCTCGCGACGGAAATCAAAGAACATAATCCGCAACTCCACGAAACGTTGCTCAGCCATATTGAGCAACTGCAACAACACCAGGGAAACACCATAGAAATTCGTTACACCACGCATGAACATTTTAAAAAACTAACCGCAGACAGTCAGGCGGTGATTCGCAGCGGGGAGTGCTCCCCGTATGCGAATATTATTCTCTGTGCCGGCGTCACGTTCTGAGGCCATCATGGACGCATTACTGCAACTCAAAGGGATCGATAAAGCGTTCCCGGGCGTGAAAGCGCTATCTGGCGCCGCGTTAAATGTCTATCCAGGCCGCGTAATGGCGCTGGTGGGCGAAAATGGCGCGGGCAAATCCACCATGATGAAAGTCCTGACCGGTATCTATACCCGTGATGCGGGATCGTTATTGTGGCTGGGTAAAGAAACGACCTTCAATGGCCCAAAATCCTCGCAGGAAGCCGGGATCGGCATCATTCACCAGGAACTGAACCTGATCCCGCAGCTCACGATTGCCGAGAATATCTTTCTGGGGCGTGAGTTTGTAAATCGCTTTGGCAAAATCGACTGGAAAAAGATGTATGCCGAAGCGGATGTTCTGCTTGCCAGACTCAATCTGCGCTTCAAAAGCGACAGGTTGGTGGGCGAACTCTCTATCGGCGATCAGCAGATGGTCGAAATCGCCAAGGTACTGAGCTTCGAATCCCGAGTCATCATTATGGATGAACCCACGGATGCGCTCACTGATACCGAAACGGAATCGCTGTTCCGCGTCATCCGCGAGTTGAAATCGCAGGGGCGCGGCATTGTCTATATCTCCCACCGCATGAAAGAGATCTTCGAGATTTGCGATGACGTGACGGTTTTCCGCGACGGGCAATTTATTGCCGAGCGTGAAGTGGCATCGCTGACCGAAGATTCGCTGATTGAAATGATGGTCGGACGTAAGCTTGAAGATCAGTACCCGCGTCTGGATAAAGCGCCAGGCGAGGTACGCCTGAAAGTCGATAACCTGTGCGGTCCCGGCGTTAATAATGTCTCCTTTACTCTGCGCAAAGGGGAAATTCTGGGGATCTCCGGTTTGATGGGCGCCGGGCGTACAGAACTGATGAAAGTGCTGTACGGCGCGCTGCCGCGCACCAGCGGTTACGTCACGCTCGACGGGCATGAAGTGATTACCCGTTCACCGCAGGATGGCCTGGCTAACGGTATTGTTTATATCTCTGAAGACCGTAAACGTGACGGCTTAGTGCTCGGCATGTCGGTAAAAGAGAATATGTCGCTCACCGCGCTGCGTTATTTCAGCCGCGCTGGCGGCAACCTGAAACATAAAGATGAACAGCAGGCGGTGAGTGACTTTATCCGTCTGTTCAATGTGAAAACGCCGTCGATGGAGCAGGCTATCGGGTTGCTCTCTGGCGGCAATCAGCAGAAAGTCGCCATTGCGCGTGGACTGATGACCCGCCCCAAAGTGCTGATCCTCGATGAGCCAACCCGCGGTGTGGACGTTGGCGCGAAAAAAGAAATTTATCAGCTTATCAACCAGTTTAAGGCCGATGGCCTGAGTATCATTCTGGTCTCATCTGAGATGCCAGAAGTATTGGGTATGAGCGATCGCATTATCGTCATGCATGAAGGGCATCTCGGCGGTGAATTCACTCGCGAGCAGGCCACCCAGGAAGTGTTAATGGCTGCCGCTGTGGGCAAGCTTAATCGCGTGAATCAGGAGTAAAAAAGATGACTATCCAGGCTGTTTCTGGTCGCCGTTATTTCACTAAAGCGTGGCTGATGGAGCAGAAATCGCTCATCGCTCTGCTGGTGCTGATCGCGATTGTTTCTACAATGAGTCCCAACTTTTTTACCGTTAATAACCTGTTTAACATTCTCCAGCAAACGTCCGTCAACGCTATCATGGCCGTCGGGATGACGCTGGTTATCCTGACGTCAGGCATCGATCTGTCCGTTGGTTCCCTGCTGGCGCTTACCGGCGCGGTTGCCGCTTCAATTGTAGGGATTGAAGTGAATGCGCTGGTGGCCGTTGCGGCGGCGCTGGCGTTAGGCGCCGCCATTGGCGCAGTGACCGGCGTGATCGTGGCGAAAGGTCGCGTGCAGGCGTTTATCGCCACGCTGGTAATGATGCTTCTGCTGCGCGGCGTCACGATGGTGTACACCAACGGAAGCCCGGTGAATACCGGCTTTACGGATAACGCCGATCTCTTCGGCTGGTTCGGGATTGGCCGCCCGCTGGGCGTTCCGACGCCGGTCTGGATTATGGGCATCGTCTTCCTGGCGGCGTGGTACATGCTGCATCATACTCGCCTGGGTCGCTATATCTATGCGCTGGGCGGCAACGAAGCGGCAACGCGTCTGTCGGGTATCAGCGTCAGTAAAGTCAAAATCATCGTCTATTCGCTTTGTGGTCTGCTGGCCTCGCTGGCGGGCATCATCGAAGTGGCTCGTCTCTCCTCCGCGCAGCCAACGGCGGGTACGGGTTATGAGCTGGATGCCATCGCAGCGGTCGTGTTAGGCGGCACCAGCCTGGCGGGCGGTAAAGGGCGCATTGTTGGGACATTGATCGGCGCATTGATTCTCGGTTTCCTTAATAATGGTTTGAATTTGTTAGGTGTTTCCTCCTATTACCAGATGATCGTCAAAGCGGTGGTGATTTTGCTGGCGGTACTGGTAGACAACAAAAAGCAGTAACAACGACTACAGGACATCTTAAATATGAACATGAAAAAACTGGCTACCCTGGTTTCTGCTGTTGCGCTGAGCGCCACCGTGAGCGCGAATGCGATGGCGAAAGACACCATTGCTCTGGTGATCTCCACGCTCAACAACCCGTTCTTTGTCACCCTGAAAGAGGGGGCGCAGAAAGAAGCGGATAAACTGGGCTATAACCTGGTCGTGCTGGACTCCCAGAACAACCCGGCGAAAGAGCTGGCTAACGTTCAGGATTTAACCGTTCGCGGCACTAAAATTCTGCTGATCAACCCAACCGATTCCGACGCGGTAGGCAACGCGGTTAAGATGGCTAACCAGGCGAATATTCCGGTTATCACCCTTGATCGCCAGGCAACCAAAGGCGACGTTGTTAGCCACATTGCTTCCGATAACGTGCTGGGCGGCAAAATCGCCGGTGATTACATCGCGAAGAAAGCAGGTGAAGGCGCGAAAGTGATTGAACTGCAAGGCATCGCCGGAACATCCGCAGCGCGTGAGCGTGGCGAAGGCTTCCAGCAGGCCGTTGCGGTACACAAATTTAATGTACTGGCCAGCCAGCCTGCTGACTTTGACCGCACCAAAGGTCTGAACGTCATGCAGAACCTGCTGACTGCGCATCCTGATGTGCAGGCGGTATTCGCACAGAACGACGAAATGGCGCTGGGTGCGCTGCGCGCTCTGCAAACCGCAGGTAAATCTGATGTGATGGTGGTTGGATTTGATGGTACGCCGGATGGCGAGAAGGCGGTAAATGATGGCAAACTGGCTGCGACTATCGCTCAGTTGCCGGATCAGATTGGCGCTAAAGGCGTTGAAACCGCTGATAAAGTACTGAAAGGCGAGAAAGTTCAGGCCAAATATCCGGTTGACCTGAAACTTGTCATCAAGCAGTAATAACGGCTCAGGCCGTTCGCGGTCTGATGGCGACATAAATACGCCATCCTCAGAGAGTTGTTTGAAGATGAAAGCGTAAAAAGAAAAGCAGGGCACGCGCCACCCTAACCCGGTGGCGCACTTTACTGGACATCCCGAACATGAAAACCGCAGGCAACCTTGTCGTCCTTGGCAGTATTAATGCCGATCACATCCTCAACCTCGAATCTTTTCCTGCGCCAGGCGAAACCGTAACGGGCACCCAATATCAGGTGGCATTCGGCGGTAAAGGCGCGAATCAGGCGGTGGCCGCAGGGCGCAGCGGCGCAAATATCGCGTTTATTGCCTGTACTGGCGATGACGATATTGGCGAGAGCGTGCGTAAACAGTTAGCCAGCGATAACATTGATATTGTTCCGGTCAGCGTGATTAACGGGGAATCTACCGGAGTCGCGCTGATTTTTGTTAATGGCGAAGGGGAAAATGTCATCGGCATTCATGCTGGCGCCAATGCCGCATTGTCGCCTGCGCTGGTGGAAGCGCAACGCGAGCGTATCGCCGGGGCTTCTGCGCTATTGATGCAGCTCGAGTCGCCGATTGAAAGCGTTCTGGCGGCGGCAAAAATTGCGCATCAGAACAACACTACCGTTGCGCTTAACCCGGCTCCGGCGCGTGAACTGTCTGATGAGCTGCTGGCGCTGGTGGACATCATTACGCCAAATGAAACCGAAGCGGAAAAGCTCACGGGGATTCGCGTCGAAAGTGATGAAGATGCCGCTAAAGCAGCGCAGGTGCTGCATGATAAAGGCATTCATACCGTACTGATTACGTTAGGCAGCCGCGGCGTGTGGGCCAGCGTGAAGGGCGAAGGCCGTCGTGTGCCGGGGTTTAAAGTGAACGCCGTTGATACGATAGCCGCCGGAGATACTTTTAATGGTGCGTTAGTTACCGCCTTACTGGAAGAGACGCCGCTGCCGGAGGCCATTCGCTTTGCCCATGCCGCTGCTGCGATTGCGGTGACACGCAAAGGTGCGCAACCTTCTGTTCCGTGGCGTGAAGAGATAGAGGCGTTTTTAGGTCAGCAGAGGTAACGTTTGGCTACAATGAAGGATGTTGCCCGTCTGGCGGGCGTTTCCACTTCAACTGTTTCGCACGTTATTAATAAAGATCGCTTTGTCAGTGAAGCTATCACCGGGAAAGTGGAAGCGGCGATTAAAGAGTTAAACTACGCGCCTTCAGCGTTGGCGCGTAGCCTGAAATTAAATCAGACCCGCACAATCGGCATGCTGATCACCGCCAGTACCAATCCTTTTTATTCAGAACTGGTGCGCGGCGTTGAACGTAGCTGCTTTGAGCGGGGCTATAGCCTGGTATTGTGTAATACCGAAGGCGATGAGCAGCGAATGAACCGCAATCTGGAAACGCTGATGCAAAAGCGGGTCGATGGCTTATTGCTGCTCTGTACGGAGACGCATCAACCCTCCCGGGAGATCATGCAGCGTTATCCCTCTATTCCTACCGTGATGATGGACTGGTCGCCCTTTGATGACGAAGGGGATTGCGATCTGATCCAGGACAACTCCCTTCTGGGCGGCGATTTAGCGACGCAATACCTGATTGATAAAGGTTTTACCCGAATAGCCTGCATTACCGGCCCGCTGGACAAAACGCCCGCGCGTTTGCGGCTGGAAGGGTATCGGGAGGCGATGAAACGCGCGGGGCTGGAAATTCCTGAAGGGTATGAGATCACAGGAGATTTCGAGTTTGGCGGCGGATTTGAAACCATGCAAATGCTGCTGTCCCATAAACAACGCCCACAGGCGGTATTTGCCGGCAATGATGCAATGGCCGTTGGCGCGTATCAGGCGCTTTATCAGGCAGGGCTGCGCATCCCGCAGGATATGGCGGTGATTGGCTATGATGATATTGAACTGGCGCGCTACATGACGCCGCCGCTGACGACGATTCATCAACCGAAAGATGAACTGGGTGAGTTGGCCATTGACGTGTTGATTCACCGTATGGCACAACCCACGTTACAACAGCAGCGTCTGCAACTTACTCCTGTTCTGATGGCGCGGGGGTCGGTTTAGGTTTGTGCCGTTCTTTGATCAGATTGCGGCCATCTTTGGCTTTCAGCAACATGAACATCAGCGCGGATACCACCGTAATAGCGCCCATCGTAATAAAGGTATAGTGGAACTGTTCAACCGTATTGGTTCCCTCAATCCCTTCATAGAGACGCAATACGGCAGCGCTGATCGCTACCCCTAAACTGATGGAAAGCTGCTGCGTGACGGCCAGCAGACTGTTGCCGCTGCTGGCGTTATCATCGGTTAGGTCCGCAAGGGTGATGGTGTTCATGGCGGTAAACTGCGTGGACATCGCCATACCCAGAACAAACAGCGGCAGAATCAACATCCATACCGGCATGGCGGGGGATTGCAAAGAGAACTGCGCAATCATCAGGCCAATAAATACCGTAATGCCGACCAGCGTCGTCTTGTACCCCAGTTTGCGCAGCACCTGAGTGACCGCTGATTTCGCCAGAATAGAACCCAGCGCCGTCGGGGCCATCATGCAGCCGGCTATCAGCGCCGGGTATCCAAATCCTACCTGTATCATCAGCGGCATCAGGAAGGGAACGCATCCCGTTCCCAGACGCGTGGCGAGGTTTCCTGCTATCCCAACGGAGAACGTGCGCGTTCTGAACAGCGAAAGTGAAATCAACGGCGTTGGGTGTCGACGCGCATGGCGAATATAGGCCAGCAGCAGCACGATACTGCTCAGAATAATGGTTAATGCTATCCAGGTTGCGACGATCTTCTCGCCGAAAAGCTCCATTCCGCTGGAGAACAGCACCAGACTCAAACCAAAGAGGAAGAAGCCGGTCATGTCGAAACGGCGTCGCGGCGTGGTGAAGTTTGGCATGTACTTACGGGCATACAGGATACCGACAATGCCAATGGGAATATTAATCAGGAAGATCCAGTGCCAGCTTGCCCATGTCACCAGTATGCCCCCCAATACCGGGCCGAGGATGGGGCCGACCAGGCCTGGCATCGTCACAAAATTCAGAACCGGAAGCAGTTCACTTCGGGGGTAAGCGCGTAATAATGCCAGACGGGCGACCGGCATCATCATTGCGCCGCCGATCCCCTGCACCACGCGGAATACAACCAATTCAGCTAATGAGCCAGAAAGCGCGCATGCCAGCGAGCCGAGCGTAAACAGACTGACGGCAATAATAAAGACGCGACGGGTGCCAAAGTGATCGGCCAGCCATCCGCTTACCGGAATCAGCATCGCGACCGTCAGGGTATAACTGATAATAGCGGACTGCATGGCAAGAGGAGAACGGTTGAGGCTGTGCGCGATAGCGGGTAGAGCGGTATTAAGAATGGTGGCATCCAGCGCTTGCATAAAAAAAGCCATGGCCGCTATCCACGGCAACCCGGCCATACTGCGCGCTTTTTTCTCTGACATTCGGTATCCCGTTACTTGTCCGGTTGTTCGTTCGGCGCTATCAACAATGCCTGGCACGCTTTAAAGGCGCGATCGCCATCACTGTCAGCTATGGCATCTACAATAGCCTGGTGTAAATCCAGCTTCACCACATCGTTATAGGTAATAGAGGTGAAGTAGGTGTGATAGACCGAATGGAACAGCGAGGCAAAAGAGATTAAGAACGGATTCGCGCTCATTTCATAAATATGCTCATGCCACGCCATATCGACTTCAATCCAGCGTTCGCGTCTGAAGTTCTTCTTCAACGCCACCATCTCTTCCATTAAGGTATTCAGATGCGCTTTCTGTTCCGCTGACCCGATCGTCGCCGCCAGTGAACATGCCTGCGGTTCGAGACTGATACGCATCACCAGAAAATGATTAATAACCTGATGGAAGTTTTCTTCTGTCATCCACCAGGTGAGCAGTTCCTGATCGAGGAAGTTCCAGTTTGCCTGCGGCATAACCCGCGTACCAATACGAGGACGGGGCAACACCATGCCTTTTGCTGTTAGCGTCTTCACTGCCTCACGTACCGCCGTGCGACTCACGCCAAATTGCTCGCCCAGTTCGATTTCTCCGGGAAGAATGGTGCCGGGCGCGTATTCACCCTTTAAGATTCGCTGCGCCAGCTTCTCAGCCAGAACGTAGGAAAGATTTTTCTGTGCAGCTAACTGTTGTGCGCTTAAAGGCATAAATGTTTGTCCTTTCTCTTTTCTTATTCATTAGTATGCCATCAGGAAGTGTGATTAAGGTTGTAAAAACGGCAAATTGCTTATTTTATGGCATGTTAATAGTGGTTTTGCTTAAAAAGAAAGCAGTCGGAAAATAATTTTAAATTTCCCCTTGTCAGGCCGGAATAACTCCCTATAATGCG
>NZ_JAOWFX010000012.1:0-407 GCF_030333435.1 Citrobacter sp. CK191
CGTAGCTCGCTGACGCTCACACGCGCAGTACAGCGCCCCGCCATGCTGCAATGCACCTGGGCGGGGTAAACTCGCTTGCGCTCGCGCTAACTGCGGCATTCTGCGGCGCAAATCAGCATAATCATGGCCTGCTGGTCAGTTGGGCTTTGCAGGGTGAAGGGATGGCCTGTGCACCCTGGTACGTTCGTCAGCGGCTGCGCCGCGCTTCGGGGCGATGTGGCTCCTGTGCTGCCCTGGTATTTTCGTTCGCCCCTTCCATCCGCTTACGCGGATTAAAAAACGTGATAACAATCACTTATCGAGTAAAAAAACGGGAGAAAACTTGCGAATACGACTTAAAAGTCGTATTATTGTTTCATCGAAAGGGGAATGGCCCCTCTCACAATAGCCCAGCAGGGCAGGAGATT